>JAKBPI010000001.1 GCA_021829645.1 Actinomycetes bacterium
GGTTTAAAACGTGTATCAACCGATCTCTACACTAGATGCGGAATAATCAATCTAAAGCGGCTTGCCGTATTACAGGTATTTCATGATGGGAGCCAATGGAAAGTGGCTCCAACTTGAATAACACAAGTCCGGATGTAGCAAAGAATTAGAAATATCAACAAATATCGCCAATAAATGTCGCTATAAATTAACCAATTTCAAATGCAATCTTGCATGTACTAAATTTCCATGAAATATCCCGAATGAATTGGCCCTTACTTCAGCAGCCATCTAGTGGGATCACAATAAAGCTGGCACTAAAAAGTGTGATTATTTGTTAGCTTCGAATCTGTAAAGAATTAATTACTTATAAAGTAGCTTAGAAATATACGTGTACAAATTTGATAGTACAAACTCAAAGAAACTCCGCCAGCTCTCATGGCGAAATCTGGCTCTATCTGGAACAATTGGTAGCAAATTTTACGTGATGTTTATCGACATAATCGTTACTTAGAATATACGATTTCAAACAAAGAAGTTCAACTGATATAAATAAATCATGAAGTGCTACGCTGGCAAGATCTTGCCAGCGTAGCACTTATATCAAATTAGCTAATGATTTGATGCACTTCCAAAATACCGCTTTCCTTGCCTAGAGCTACAATAATTTGCTCTGGCACAACAGGATCGGTAGAGAGTACCATCATGGCGGTTTCATTGCCCGCCGTTTGTCCTACAGCCATATTCTTAATGGAAATGCCGGCATTTCCAAGAATGGTTCCCACAACGCCAATCATTCCCGGCTTATCGTTATTGCGCACAACCAGCATGGAAGGAGCCGGAGGAACCTCTATGCTATGTCCGTCTACAGACACTATTCTAGGTAGCTCGTCAGAACCCAGAGTTCCGGATACTTCATGTCCCGCGCCTTTCACGGTTATCAGGCTTGTTCTGCCCTTGGTTGCAGTCGATTGAACTTCTCTAATCGTAAGACCGTGTTCACTGGCTAACTGCGGTGCGTTGACATAAGAGACCGGCTCTTCGGTGGCACTGGCAAACACGCCTTTCAGAACCGACAGCGTCAGCATAGAAACTTCTTCTCCGGCCAGTGAACCTTGGTATTCTACTTCCAGTTCATTAGGCAACTTGTCGAACAGTCCGGCTATAAAATGGCCCAGTTGTTCGGCTACGGCAAGGTATGGCCTGGCTTGCTCCGATATGGACTTGGCTGATATATTGACCGCATAGGGCACAAAATCTCCGGCTAAAGCCAAAATAATTTGCTCGGCAATTTGTTCTCCCGCCTTGTCCTGAGCTTCGCCGGTGCTTGCTCCCAGATGCGGGGTCACGACAACAGAAGGCTGCTCCAGCAGCGGCGAGTCAGTGGGGGGTTCTTTGCTGAACACGTCAAGGGCTGCACCTGCCACTCTGCCTTCGCGAATGGCTTCTGCCAGACTCTCTTCATCGATAATTCCGCCTCTGGCGGCATTGACAATTCTGATTCCCGGCTTGACTTTAGCGAGCAGTTCTTTACCAAAAAGTCCTGCTGTCTCTTTTGTCTTCGGCAAGTGAATGGTCACAAAATCAGCAACTTGCACCAGTTGCTCCAGAGACATTAGCTCGATGCCATACTTCTTGGCCCTGTCTTCGGAGATGTATGGATCGTAGCCGACTAGTTTCACACCGAATCCGCTCAATCTTTGAGCCACTAGGGCCCCTATACGACCCAAGCCTACGATACCTACGGTTTTGCCAAAAAGTTCAACGCCTTCCCACTTAGATCTCTCCCAACGTCCCTGAACTAAGGCTCCGTGGGCTTGAGGAATGTTGCGGGCTTGAGATAGCAAAAGAGCAATGGCGTGTTCTGCTGCAGAAATAATATTAGACTCCGGAGCATTCACCACCATAATCCCGAGTTTTGTGGCAGCAGCAGTGTCTACGTTGTCGAGACCCACGCCGGCTCTACCGACTACTTTCAAATCGCTACCGGCTTTTAGAACTTCCTCTATCACCTTGGTCGCAGATCTCACCACAAGTGCATCTTTTCCTTTGATGATCTCCAAAAGGGTGTCCGGCGTCCAATCCAGCTGTACGTCAACTTCGTGCCCGGCTGCCCTCATAGCATCCAGACCGCTTTCTGCCAACTTTTCGGTTACCAATATTTTTGCCATTATGCCTCCTATATCTAAACAATTACTTACTTCAAAAGTGCCGGCGGCAACTAAAACTTAGCGGCTCCCAGCAAATTTCCCAATCTTTCGATTCCTTTTACGATTTCCTCATCGGAAGTGGCGTAAGAAAATCTCCCGTATCCAGGAGCCCCGAAGGCTTCGCCGGGCACAAAAGCCACTTTTGCCTCTTCCAAAACTATATCGGCAATCTCTAGCGTAGACGACGGATGTCTTCCTGCCAAATCGGCAGATAAAAATGCTTCAAACGACGGAAAGGCATAAAATGCTCCCTGCGGCATCAGACACTCGACGTGCTCGATTTCTTGCAACATCTTTACGATCAAGTGCCGTCTCCTGTCAAAGGCTTCCCGCATTATCAAGACTTCATCCATTGGACCAGTCAGAGCAGCTACAGCAGCCCTCTGTGATACGTTGGAAACATTGGAGGTTTCATGGGACTGCAGATTATTGGCAGCATCAATGACGTCTTTGGGCCCCACCATCCACCCAACACGCCAACCCGTCATGGCAAAAGTCTTGGCAACTCCGTTGACTATGATGCATCGATCTTTTAGATCGTCCACGAGAACCGGAAGAGATAGCCTTTCCAATCCGTCATAAATAAGGTGCTCATAGATCTCATCCGTAACAACCCACCAACCTTTTTCTGCGGCCAATTGTCCTATGGCCAGCAGTTCGTCTTTGGTGTAAACGGCACCGGTTGGATTAGACGGAGACACCATGAGCAGCACTTTAGTGCGCTCCGTGGCGGCTTCTTCTAACATCTCTGGAGTGACTTTGAATCCCGTTGAGGCCCCCGTAGAAATCACTACAGGCACTCCCCCCGCCAGAGCTATCGATTCTGGATAGGTAGTCCAGTAAGGGGCGGGCAACAAAACTTCGTCACCTGGATCGAGGAGCACGGCAAACGAGTTAGCTATAGCATGCTTACCTCCATTTGTCACCACTACCTGGGAAGCACTTATCTCGTAACCCGTGTCGCGCTTTGTCTTTGCAGCTATGGCTTCACGTAAGTCCGGAAGACCGGGAGTAGGGGTGTAGCGGTAGTTAGCAGGAGTTTGACATGCTTTTATCGCCGCCTCCACAATATGTGCCGGAGTCGGAAAATCCGGCTCGCCGGCACCAAAAAGTACCATATCCACGCCTTCTGCTTTCATTTGTTTGGCTTTGGCGTCTATAGCCAAAGTTGCAGAAGGAGAGACTTTGGCAATCCTTTCTGAAATTCTTGCCCTAGGTGCTTTCGAACCTGTACTAGTTTTGGTTAAGGTATTCATATAGTACATATTGGCACATTCAAACAGAGGAACGCTAGTTATGACTAAAACGTTCCATATTTTGTGACGGAGGTTATATAAAATGACAATAGAAATCCCCAAAGAGCTGAAGCCCAAAGACGGGCGTTTTGGTTGCGGACCGTCTAAGGTCCGTACGGAAGCCTTTGCCAAAGTAGCCGAACAGGCCGGTACCCTGCTTGGCACATCACACAGGCAGGCCCCCGTAAAGCAACTGGTTAAGCGCGTCAGAGAGGGTACAGCTGCTTTGTTTTCCCTACCAGAGGACTACGAAGTGGTACTCGGCAACGGAGGCGCTACCTGTTTCTGGGATATCGCCACGTTTTGTCTCATCCGGAATAAAAGTCAGCACCTCAGTTTTGGGGAATTTTCTTCAAAATTTGCCTCAGCTGCCAAAGCGGCACCGCATCTTGAGGACCCGGTTGTTATAAAATCCGATTACGGAACCCACCCGGAGGCGGTTGCCGACGAAAGCGTTGACGTTTACGCTTTCACCCATAACGAAACCTCCACGGGTGTTGCCATGGAAACAATCAAAAGACCCCTGGACGCATCGGGTAAAGCGGCTTCGGGACTAGTGTTAGTTGACGCAACTTCTGGAGCTGGCGGTTTGCGTTTTGACCCGCGAGAAACCGACGCCTATTACTTTGCTCCACAAAAATCCTTCGGTTCAGACGGTGGTCTTTTTATAGCCGTGATGTCACCGGCGGCAATTGAGCGCTCCAAGAAGATCGGAGAATCCGGCAGATTCATACCGGCGTTTTTGGACCTGAATACGGCCATCGACAACTCTAGACTAGACCAAACCTACAACACTCCCTCGATTGTCACACTGGCAGTTATGGCCGAACAGATAGATTGGTTCAATGAAAACGGCGGTTTGGAATGGGCCGCTTCCAGATCGGATAAGTCAGCGGAAATCATCTACGGTTGGGCAGAAAGATCTGACTTTGCCAGCCCCTTTGCCGCCAAGGCAGAGGACCGCAGCCATGTGGTGGCCACCATTGACTTCAACGACGATATAGACGCCACGCAAATAGCCAAAACACTGCGTCAAAACGGCATCGTCGACACCGAACCCTACAGAAAACTGGGTAGAAACCAGCTCAGAGTAGCCATGTTTCCCGGTATAGATCCAGAAGACATCGAATCCCTGACGGCATGCATTGACTACGTAGTAAGCAACCTCTAAAACACTTTGCCGTATCGGTTATCAAAAAACCGATACGGCAAAACGACCCCTTTAGGCTTTAGCCTCCTGAGACATCCTCCAGACGCTTTTTACCTGCGTTGATAAATGGCATCATGTCACGCAACTTGGCGCCTATCGTCTCAACCGGATGCTTTTTGCCTTCTTCTTGAAGACGGTGATAATTGGAACGTCCGTTTTTGTTTTCCTCGATCCACTCGGTAGCAAAAGTTCCGTCTTGAATTTCTCCTAGAATACGCTTCATCTCCTCGCGCACCGCAGGGGAAATGACCCTGGATCCCCTAGTCAGGGAACCGTATTCGGCAGTATCGGAGATAGAAAAGCGCATACCGGCAATGCCCTGTTCGTACATCAGATCGACGATGAGTTTCAGTTCGTGCAGACACTCAAAGTAAGCTGATTCAGGCTGATAACCGGCTTCCGTAAGGGTCTCAAAACCGGCCTGTACTAACTCAGTCAGCCCCCCACACAGTACTACCTGTTCACCGAAAAGATCGGTTTCCGTCTCTTCTTTGAAGGTGGTTTCCAAAACTCCGGCTCTTGTGGCCCCTATGGCATCGGCATAGGAAAGAGCCAGAGCCATGGCCTTACCGGTGGCGTCGTTTTCTACGGCAATCAAAGAAGGTACGCCGCCGCCTTCTGTATAAGTTCTCCTCACCAAATGGCCTGGGCCCTTGGGTGCCACCATGGCCACATCAATACCCTGAGGTGGGGTAATTGTCCGGTACCTGATGTTGAAACCGTGAGCGAAAAAGAGCGCGTCACCTGCATTCAAATGAGGCGCTATCTCTTCGTTATATACTCTGGCTTGCTCGGTATCGGGCAGCAACAGCATGATAAGATCGGCTTCGGCAGCGGCTTCGGCGTTGGAAAGCACTCTGAAACCGGCTTCTTTTGCTTTGGCTGCTGAGGAAGAATTTTCCCTGAGTCCTATCCGAACATCAACTCCAGAATCTCTTAAGTTTAAAGCATGCGCGTGACCTTGGGAACCGTACCCGATAACGGCTACTTTTCTTGATTTAATCAGGCTGGGGTCAGCATCTTTGGCATAATAAAGCTTTGTCATTTTTCCCTTTCTTTACCTTTGTAACTAAAACTATACAACCATATCAGAAATCTATTTGGCAAGAAATTCCAACTTCGGTAAAGCGATCTGACCCGTCCTGTGCAGAGCGACGATCTCATAACTTTGCAAAAGATTTTCCAATTCATCCAATTTGGTGGGTGTGCCGGCACAAGATATCGTAATCAAAGAATCATTTTTTTCCAAAATATGTGCTTTATATTTGGTGACTGTTTTCTCGATGCCCACCAAACTGCTTTTGTCAACCTTAAGCGTTGCCAGTAGGAGTTCTGCTTCTATAGCGTCATCCGGATGCAGTTGCTTGATTTCTACCACGTTGATCAGTTTATTCAACTGACTGACGACCTGCTCCAGAGGAGCTGATTCTGCGTCCACCACGATTGAAATCCTAGAAAACCTTTCGTCTTCCGTGGGGGCCACAGCCAGAGAAACTATATTAAAACCCCTTCTGGAAAACAGACCGGCTACCCTGGAAAGTACACCGAATTTATTTTCAACTTTTATAGCCAGCAAATGATGTGAGGACTTTGGCCTAATGAGTTCAGTTCCCTCTTCTTCTCTAAGCTGTTTTTCTTGTGTACCTGTAAAAGACATTTTCAACTACCTGCTTTCCTTATCTGAAACTTTTGATGTTTTGCCTAAACTTCCTTGGCAAGTCTTTCCCTGAGAGATGGGTGAACTAAGATATCGTCGTTTGACGCTCCGGCGGGCACCATAGGAAACACCTTTTCCATGGAATCAGTCCTGAAGTCTACGACAACAGGCTTGTCGTGTATGGAGTTGGCCTTTTCGATCACAGAAGAGACTTCCCCCGGATCGTCGACTCTGAAACCAACGCAACCCATGGACTCGGCCCATTTCACGTAGTCTGGCAAATCGGCAGAGAGATAGACTTCTGAATACCTCTCTTCGTAAAACATCTGCTGCCACTGACGTACCATACCCAAATAAGCGTTATTCAAAATCGCTATTTTGACCGGAATTTGTTCCTGCGAACAGGTAATGAGTTCTTGAGCCGTCATCTGAAAACAACCGTCTCCGTCAACAGCCCACACTGTTTTCGCAGGCTGCCCAACCTTGGCTCCCATAGCCGCCGGTACGGCAAAGCCCATGGTTCCAAGACCACCCGAAGAAACCCAACTGCGTGGCTTGGAAAAAGACCACAGCTGCGAAGCCCACATTTGATGCTGTCCGACTCCGGTAACCAAAATCGTATCTTCATCAGATGCCGCACTCAGTTCTTCAACCACCTGCTGCGGCTTGATCGGCCCTGCATAGTTGCTTTCCCCTTTACCGTCGTATGCGAAGGGGAAAAGGGTTTTCCACTCCGTCACTTGTTCGCGCCAGGCAAGTTGAGCTTTTTTGGTGCGTGAGTCAAAGACGCTCTTTTTTGAAGCGGATACTCTTTTCATTTCATCCACCATGGCCCTTATGGCAAGAGCACAGTCGGCTATCACCGGCACATCGGGTCTCCTGACTTTGCCTATTTCGGCTGGATCTATATCTACGTGGATGACTTTTGCCTTTGGAGCAAAAGCACTCACTTTGCCAGTCACCCTGTCGTCAAAGCGCGCCCCAAAAGAAATGAGCAGATCTGATTTTTGTATTGCAGTTACCGCTGCATAGCTCCCATGCATGCCTGGCATACCTAAGTGCCTGGGGTCAGTGTCAGGGAAAGCTCCTCTGGCCATCAGAGTCGTAACGAGTGGGAAATCTGTCATCTCGATAAATTCGGTTAGCTCCTCCGTGGCATTGGCTTTGATAACCCCTCCGCCCACGTAGACAACCGGTCTCTCGGCCTGATAGATCAGCTCCAAGGCTTTTTTAACTGCGGCCATGTCTGGCTGTGCAGGAGGACGGTATCCCGGTAAGTCAACCTCGTCCGACCAAGACCACTCGGTTTTGGCGTTGGCCACATCCTTGGGAAAGTCCACCACTACAGGACCAGGCCTGCCGGTTGTAGCCACATAAAAAGCTTCTCTAATGATTCTGGGGATCTCATCCGGATCAGTGACAAGCCAGTTGTGCTTTGTCACCCCCTGTGTTATGCCGGTAAAGTCGACTTCTTGGAAAGCATCCGTTCCGATAGCGGAAGTGGCTACCTGCCCCGAAATAACCACCAAAGGCACAGAGTCCATAAAGGCATCGGCTAGAGGTGTGACTATGTTGGTCGCACCTGGTCCGCTTGTAACCATGGCAACGCCGGGTCGACCTGTCACATGAGCATAGCCTTCTGCAGCGTGTCCCGCCCCTTGTTCGTGGCGCACTAAAATGTGTCGCATGGAAGACTCGATCAGCGGATCATAAACGGGCAGAATGGCTCCACCCGGAAGTCCGAATAAAACTTCGACCCCGACTTGTTCCAAACTCTTAATCAACGATTGTGCTCCGGTGAGCTCCATAGCTCCCCCTTCTTTACTCTTTCATTACCAACATTACAACAAAGGCCCGAAAAGTGTTTTTAGCACTAGCTGTTTGTCTGATAAGAAAACCCCTATCAGACTAATGAGCTACGTCTTAACATATGCTCATTACTTTCCCTCCGGCAATTTCTTGACTTTGGGAAATAAAAAAGCCCTCCCAAAAGGGAAGGCTGAAAGCGCACGTGCGAAAAATCGCCGTGCGCTAGATTACTACTACTAGTGTTGCAAACTTACGGGCTGTATATGCCATAAGCACATTATGCCAAAGAAACAGCCCAAAAGCAAGTCCTCATTTAAGATTTTTCATAAAACTTGGCAATCTTAGTTACGAACTGGTAATAGCGCCCAAATCTGCCCCGGAAACCAGTTTGGCATATTTGGCCAAAGCCCCAGTCTTATACCTTGGCTCTGGCGGTTGCCAGTCACGGGCTCTCGCTTCCAATTCCTGTTCGTCGACCAAGAGGTCAATTTTCCCGGATTCAGCATCTATCGTGATTCTGTCACCGTCTCTCACGAAAGCTATGGGTCCCCTATCCATCGCTTCAGGAGCTACGTGTCCTATACAAAAACCGCGAGTACCGCCGGAGAACCGACCGTCGGTGATAAGAGCACAATCGCCGCCGCGGCCGGCTCCCGTCAGGGCTCCCGTAACAGCCAGCATTTCTCTCATACCGGGACCGCCCTTGGGGCCTTCATATCTGATCACCAGAACCGTACCGGGCTGTATAGAGCCGGACAGAATCGCTTCCATAGCAGCGTCTTCACCATCAAAAACCCTTGCCACACCGTCAAAAGAACCAAAATCACTTCCCGCTATCTTGACAACCGCACCTTTGGGAGCCAGGGATCCGTGTAAAACGGCTATTCCGCCGCGCGTGTGAATGGCCTTGGAGAGACTGTGCACAACGTCGTCATCCGGAGAGGGGGGTGATAGTAATTCCAGGTTTTTCGCCACGCTCAACCCGGTTACTGTCAGACAGTCCCCGTCAAGAAGACCGGCGGCAAGGAGTTCTTTTTGTACGACTGGCACCCCGCCTATACGATCCAGATCCGTCATATGATATTTCCCATGTGGCTTCATGTCCGCTATATGAGGAATTCGTCTACTAATTTTGTCAAAGTCAGCCATGGTTAGGTCTACGCCGGCTTCTTTGGCGATAGCCAAAAGATGCAAAACCGCATTTGTCGAACCCCCCAAAGCCATGACTACGGCTATGGCGTTTTCGAAGGCCGCTTTGGTCATGATATCTCTGGGAAATATCCTTTTTTCCAACATATTCATTACGGCGCGACCTGAATCAAAGGCCACATCGTCACGTCGGCGATCGACGGCCGGAGGAGAAGCACTGCTCGGTAGAGCCATCCCTAGAGCTTCGGCTACGGCTGCCATGGTATTGGCCGTAAACATACCGGCACAGGCCCCCTCTGTCGGACAGGCATTTCGTTCAATGGCGTTCAACTCTTCTTCGGTAATCTCACCGGCAGACATGGCACCCACGGCTTCAAAAACACTCACTATATCCAGAGTCTTATTACCTATGTGGCCAGGTAGTATTGATCCGGCATACACAAAAGCCATGGGGAGATTAAGTCTGGCGGCGGCCATAAGCATTCCCGGCAGTGATTTATCGCACCCGGCCAAACCCACAAAGGCGTCAAAACGCTCTGCGTGCATAACGATCTCCACAGAGTCAGCAATGATCTCTCTGGAGACCAGGGAAGCACGCATACCTTCGTGCCCCATAGAAATACCGTCGGAAACCGATACGGCCACAAACTCAAAAGGCACTCCTCCGGCCGCCGATATGCCGGCTTTAGCCCGCTGAGCCAACCTGGATAAGGGCATGTTACACGGCGTGACTTCATTCCAAGTGGAAGCCACCCCTACCTGGGGTTTGGCGAAATCCTCGTCGTTTAGACCTACCGCTCGCAACATAGCCCTTGCCGGAGCGCGCCTTGGACCTTCCGTAACGTCTTGACTGTGAATTTTTAAACTGTCGCTCATTTTCAACCTCTACAAAACTCCATTTTTGACATAAAACCGATGCCCATTCTAGCTGTAAGATTTGTGCTATTTCAACAAGACCAAAAGCCATTGACAGAAAAGGTACGAACAGCACCTGCCAAAAAATCTAACCTTTGGTTACGCGCTCGGTAACTCGACTCTGAAACATGCCCCTCTTGCCAATTTGGAGTTAGCAACTGTAATAGTCCCGGCATGCAATTCGACTATTTCTTTTACCAAGGCTAAACCAAGACCGGCACCCCCTTTGTCGTTCCCTCTGGCGTCGTCCAATCTGGTAAAGCGCTCAAAAATCATTTTTGCCGATTTTTCGTCAATACCCGGTCCGTCATCTCCAATTTCCAAGATGCTTTTATTGTTTTGAGAAAAAACAGCTACGTAGACAAAAGAGTTTGCATATTTATATGCATTGTCTAACAAATTAGCAACCACTCTACGCAGTGAGTCTTTGTCACCCATCACCCTTCCCGCTGATAACTTGGATAGGTCGAGTGTCAATTTCTCTGGTTTCAAGTTAAAAGCCGTTTCTTCCAAAACCAAATCATCTAAATCAACTTGGGCAGCTTTGTCGAGTGCAAGTCTTCCTTCATCCATCTGAGCAAGAATTAATAACTCGTCAACGATACGGGCAAGGCGTCGTGCCGCACTTAAAGCATCCCGCAGTGTTTCTCCCGGACTGATGCTTTCTGGGTGCGTCACGGCAACGTCCAAACCGGCAGCCAGAGTTGCCAGAGGAGTGCGCAGCTCATGAGAAGCATCGGCGACAAATCTGCGTTGCTTCACTGCCGAAGACTCCAGTCTGTCCAAAACGTCGTTCATTGTTTTAGCCAGTTGTCCTATTTCATCGGAAGTGCCTGGCTCAGGCACACGCCTATGTAAATCATTCAGAGATATCTCGGCCACTTCTTCTCTGATTGCCCTCACAGGTGCCAAGGCTTTCGCTGAAAGCCAGAAGACTATAATGGCAACGGTCAATACCAGTATGGGCACACCAATTAACAAAATACCTCTCAGCTGATCTACGGCATTCCAACCAGTGGCAAGAGAGACTGCAACAACTACATATACCACTCGCTTTGCCAGTGGTTTAGGTGCGGTAACCAAATACTGATCATAGCTATTCAAATAAATATTGTTTTTATTATGTAATTTATATTTACTAAGTCTATATGTTGCTTCAAAGTCTTTTGCAATGTGTTGATCATGGAGAGGAATTCTTTCTTGGGTGGTCATTACTATATACGGACCGTCTGCATCCTGATGTTTATTTTGATCATTGTCTTGTATATTTATGGCATGATAAAAATTAATTTTATTGCCGCCAATAGAATTTTTACGTATCAGTAGCTGCTTAGGTGATATGTTTGGCGTACTTGATAATATAGTATTTTGTTCCGTGATCACCTGAGCAAATAAATCTTGTTGTCCTACAGGCAGTAAAAATGGAATATCACCTTTTGATATGAGGGAATAAATAAGTTGTGTTTCCAATTTCGCAGCAGAGCGACCTTGATTTTCGACTGAACTTTTTAGGATGTATACTAAGCTGTAGGCGCTGGCAGACAGTGCTACAGCTACAACTACAGCAGCCAAAAAAGCCATTTTCCCTTTTACGGAAAAATTTATATGCTTTGTCAATTTTGTACTACCAAGCGGTACCCTATACCGCGCACGGTTATAATACTGACTTGGCTAAAAGGTACGTCAAGTTTTTTACGCAAATATGATACATACACCTCTACGATATTAGGATCCCCCATAAAGTTATCTCCCCAAACTTCATCAAGCAGTTCCCTTTTAGAAAAAGTCTCTCCTGGTTTTTGGGCCAACATTTCCAAAACAGAAAGCTCTCTGCCGGATAAAGAAATTTCTTCACCGGCAAGTATACATTTTCTCCCTCTGGGCTCGATAACTAGATTACCTACTTCAAGATAACCAAGCGCCGGAGATGACTGCTGTGAACGACGCATCAAAGCTCTGATCCTTGCGAGCAAGACTACAAATGAGAACGGCTTACGCAAAAAGTCATCCGCCCCTGTGTCAAGAGACTCAGCTTCGTCATGTTCTCCCTGTTTGGCCGTCAGAATGAGAATGGGCGTCGTATTGTTATCTTCTCTCAGGGTTTGACAAACTTTATAGCCGTTCATCTCAGGTAACAACAAGTCCAATATAATTACATCGTAATTGTTCTCTCTGGCCATCCATAAACCAGTGAGTCCGGAGTCAGCTATGTCAACTTCATAGCCTTCCGCTTTCAAACCATTTGCCATACTCTTTGCCAGTGCGGCTTCATCTTCGACAATTAATATCTTCATTTTCTTACATTCTACCTGGAATCATTTTATGAACTTCACGAAGTTTTTTATTTATATACTGAAAGCAGGCAAATTTTCAGAATATTCTAAGCAAACGCCGGTCACAATATAAGTATGCCAAAACAAAGCGCCAAACAAAAGCGTGCTCATAAACCGAGCACTGCCACTTCGCCATATTACCGAAATCAATCTACGACTCATGCCCGTCAAAAAAGCACCAAACCCCTTCCTCCGGTTTTATATAAAAGATCTTTTACGCCTGAGGTATTCTTGGCTTTAGTGGGTATCGGGTTGGGGGCCACAGTCGGAATAGCCTTGACACCTGAAAGCCACAACGCTTTGGCAGCACCAGGCGGCATAGCCATGTTTCTGGGTAATATTACCGGTCTGGTAGGAACCTACCTCGCTCTCGTCATGGTACTGCTCGTGAGTCGCATCCCTTTTATCGAAAAAGTACTCGGCCAGGACGGTCTTGTCTCTTGGCATAAGAAATTAGCTCCTTGGCCGATTTCTCTTATTATTGCGCATGCCATACTGCTTACTATCGCCTACGCTCAAGCGGCAAAAACCGGACCGCTGCACGAATTGGGCACGCTCATTAACTCTTTCCCGGATATGCTGACGGCCACTGTGGGGTTTGTAATCATGGTGGTTATAGGGATCATATCCATACGCGCCATCCGTCAACGCATAAAGAGAGAAACCTGGTGGACCATTCATCTCTACATCTATATCGCTTTGGCTTTGGCTTTTGCCCACGAAATAGTTTTGGGTCCTTCTTTTGTCGGTCATCCTTTGACGCAAATCATCTGGTCGGTAGCATGGGCCATGACAGCCGGACTGGTTCTTTTGTATCGCTTCATAACCCCAATAGTAAAAAGCACTTACTACGGCCTCAGAGTGTATCAGGTGAGAAAAGAGACCGATGACACCATATCAATTATTCTCAAAGGTAAAAACATAGAAAAGATGAAAGTCCGCGGCGGGCAATTCTTTGAATGGCGATTCTTAAAAAAAGGTATGTGGTGGCAAGCACATCCCTTCTCTATTTCAGCCAAGCCGAGAGCGCCTTATATACGGATAACCGTCAAACAATTGGGTGACTTTACAACCCAACTCTCCTCACTTAAGCCCGGGGTAAAAGTTTTGATCGAAGGTCCTTATGGCGTCTTCACCAAAAACACTCTCCGCAAAAATAAAATCGCCCTGATCGCCGGGGGTATAGGGATAACTTCTGTCAGATCGCTCTTAGAAGATATATCTACTCCGAGTGACATAGTGACAATTTTACGTACAGCCTCAGAAAAGGACACCGCATTACACCAAGAAGTAAAAGATCTGGTCCACAAAAAAGGGGGAGTGGTGCATGAAATATTTGGTTCACGCCAAGAAATACCTTTAGAAAACATCGTGAGCAAAATAGAAGACATCAAACAGCGAGATGTCTTTATAGCGGGATCTGCCAATTTTGTGGAGAACCTGAAAAAAGTACTGCACGAAAAAGGTCTGAACTCAGAGCAAGTACACGCAGAGATATACGCTCTCTGAAGTCTCATACAAACGCAACACATGACCAATAAAAAACTTATAATTCATAGAAGAAAGGCAGCAAACAAATGAAGCGCTATCCGATAGTCATCGCAGCAACTGCGGCAGGGCTTGGAACAGTCATGGGATTTCATCCGGCTTCGACTAATGTGGGAATTGCCCTGCAATCGAAATCCTCCTCTGTCTCCCAATCCACACCACCAAAAAACTCTTCTCCGAGTACCACCACCACCGGCCCTTCCTCACAAACCGCAAAAGTCTCACCCACGTCTACCACCACCAACCCGGCACCGGGAGGTGTGGCGAGCGCTACCGGGAACGTAGAGAATTACGGGTACGGACAACTTTCTGTGAAAGTAACTATTTCTAATCGTAAGATCACTGCCATCACCTTGGCACAGTTACAGGTCGCGGAATCTTATTCACAATCCATAGCACAACAGGTAATCCCCCTTTTGAAAAATGAGGTTATGAAAGCACAAAGCCTCAACGTCAATGGCTTTACGGGTGCGACTTACACTACGGAGGCATACCTGTATTCCCTGCAGTCTGCCTTAAATAAACTCCACTTTAAATAAAGCGGCTAACCGATATGGGTAGTGCACACGATCTTGAGGTCGTTACCGAAGAGGCCATGGGAACAGTATTTTCTTTCCATATCATACCCGGCAAGATAGCAATTCGTGATATTACACACGCTTTGGATGAGGCTAAGAAAACCTTACATCTCCACGATGAAATATTTAGCACATATAAACCAGAAAGTCCAATATCACAGATACAAAAGGGTACTTTTTATTCTCGTGATGTGTCGAAATCAACCACGGATGACATAGAAGAAGTCATAACCTTATGTCGTAAGGCCAAAGACCTGACTAAAGGCTGGTTTGACCCATGGCATGGCCCGGTGGGATTTGATCCAACTGGTCTTGTCAAAGGTTGGTCTATTCAGAAAGTAGCACGGCTAATTTTTTCCTACGGACCTGATGCGGTATCGGTCAACGGGGGCGGAGATGTCTATTGTCTTGCCGGTGATCCGGAATACAAATGGAGGTTCGCCGTGGCTCATCCATGGAAGAAAGATGCCGTGGCGGGAATTGTTGAGACCGGTCATGCCGTAGCCACATCGGGAACGTATGAACGGGGCAACCATTTTTTTGACCCTCTAGGATATGTTGGCACCCCAATAATATCATCCACCGTAACGGGACCAGATCTGGCAATGGCAGATGCCTTTGCAACCGCTCTTGCCGTTGGAGGACTAGAGGCCGCAAAGGCATTGGATGAACTCCCGGAATACGGATACTATCTAATAGATAAGGACGGTAACGAAACATTTGGTAAAAGCATCGTTTTTGCTACCGATGACCCATAGCCATATCCTACATAACCAAGGTATCGCTACACTGGAATAACAGTTCAATTCTTTTCTCGTTTTGCCCTCTGTAGCCTCAATAAGGCAATCTAAAAAATTCCTCAATTTGACTTCACAACAGCCTAAATGGAAGTAATCTTCTTGATATTGTGGATACTTGCCTAAGTAGTTTTGACATTATCAATGCAGCTAAAAAATATTTGGAAAACGCCGATGTCGCTTCGCATACAGATACGATACTGGCTTGCACAACCATATCGTTCAATCAAACATCTCACGCAAAAAGTCTCGCCGCATCAATGGCGATATGTCATCCTTCAGCCAAATTGGCTGTTCTACTGACAGACGAACAAATTGCAGACGCCGTCTTTGACGAATTACAAAATATAGTTTCTTTTCGACCGAACGATATAGGTATCAAAAAAGCAGACTTACACAAACTGATGCTGTTTGCCTCAGGAGAAGATTTAGCCACAAAGCTTGTACCGGCTTTTGGCCTTTTCACTTTAAACCTTCGACCCAACCAACCTCTTCTTCTTCTCTCCCCTGAAACCGCTGTAATTTCCTTAGTCAACAATTTGCTCACGCAAACAAACGAATGCGGTGTAGCCTTAGTGCCCTGGCAGACACAGTACTCCCCCGATAAAGACACTCATGGTTTTTTTGATGCAGAAACCGACGGTTTAACACCTGAAGCATTGGATGTCGATATTTCCGGCACCTTCAACCCCGGAATCGTTGGAGTCAAAGGGGACAAAGGGGCTGATTTTCTCCGCTGGTGGCACAATGCCGTAAAGCGCAACTTGGCTACTCCGGAAACTTCACAATCTTCAACAAATAAAACGCACCGGACCGCTGGAGCCACGCTACTTTCCCAAAAAGTACTGCAGTCTCTTCCATATGCACAACCCTATCTAGACCAGGCAATGGCTCTTTTTTCTCCGGCTATCGTCACGGACCCCGGATGTGGCATAGGATTTTGGAACCTGCACCAACGACCATTACACCTTACGGATAACGGTATTGTGACAACAGGAAACAGCCCGATTTCCCTGATGCATTTTGCCGGACTCGACCCTCATAAGCCTTATATCCTTTCTGCTGCCACATCTCATCATCCGAGGGTCTTGCTCAGCAAAGATCCCGTTCTCAGGCAGTTGTGCCAGGGTCAAATAGACCGACTCATCGGAGGAAAATTTGAATCGGCAGAAGACCTCACCAGTCAAACTACGTTCTGTGACGGCAATACCCTTGACGACAGAATGCGCCGTCTATTACATAGAGCGATCCTCGAAGAAGGGTTTGACAACTTAACAGTAGGTGACCCGTTCAACCGAGAAGGCTTAGACGAATTTTATAGTTTCTTATCCGCAGCCGATCCCAAGAGAACCTCCGGACCGAGAGTACCGGGGTATTTACTGGAGATCTATGAAGAGCGAAAGGACTTAGCCCTCAACTTTCCCAGACTCACAACAGTAGATGCTTTACCATATAGAAACTGGGTAGCCTTTCATGGCGTCAAAGAAGAGGTGCCCCCGGGTAAGCTGAGAGAAATCCTGGCAGAAACACCTTGGTGGAAGTCGCCCACTTCCGTATTTTGTGCCGGAGCAGATGGGTTGCGAAAAGGCGTTGCACTCACCGGCTACTTGAGAGCAGAGGTTGGGGTTGGAGAAGCTGCACGACTTGTCTTAGACGCTTTGGTGGGAGCCAGAATCGAAGTGAGTCCCGTCAATGTAGAATTGCCCACTAGCAGACAAAATCACCCTCTGAACTCGGACGCCCAGATAGTTGACAGAAAAATCAACGTCATTTGGATGAATGCCGAACACTTACTCGGCTTTGCTGCTTTGGTCGGTCCGGAATTTTTTGAAGGCAGATATACCGTCGGGGGTTGGGCATGGGAAACAGAACGCCTACCGCAGCGCATGGCTGCCAACTCTGACTTGGTGGATGAAATTTGGGTACCCAGTAAATACGTTATGAATGCCGTCGAGCCATATGTTGAATGCCCCGTATATACTTTCCCGCATCCGATAACCGAGCCACCCGTAGATCAGAATTTCGACTTGGTTGGACTCCTTGAAAAAGAAGCTCAAAGTAGAAATTCTCTTGTAAGTCTTGACCCAAAAGAAGTTAAGTCAAGATTCAAGTTTTTATATACGTTTGACTTCAACTCATCCCTGCAACGAAAAAATCCTTTTGGTGTTATAGAAGCTTTTAAAAAAGCATTTCAGGAAAACGAAGGACCTATACTTATCCTCAAAAGCGTCAATGGTTATAAATGGCAAGCCGATCTAGAGAAATTAAAGTACGAAACTTTAGATAGGTCAGACATCATCATTCTGGATACTTATCTTTCTTCAGCAGAAAGAGGAGCGTTGCTGAACAGTTGTGACTGCTATGTTTCACTGCATAGGTCTGAAGGTTTTGGACTCGGTATGGCAGAAGCAATGACACTTGCCAAACCGGTAATAGCGACTGGTTATTCCGGAAATCTAGAGTTTATGGACGATACCACCGCTTGGTTGGTATCGGCTGAAAAAGTGCCTGTTGGCTTTCTTGCCCCTCCTTATGACCCAGACGATCGTTGGGGAAATCCGAATTTGGATGAAGCAGCTCAATATATGAGAGATATTGTTTCCGATCCGAAATCCGCCCAACAAAAAGCTGACCGCGCTAAAATCAAAGTTCTAGCAGAACACGGGAGAGCAAAAGCCATTAAATTCTTGACAAACAGAATAGATGAAATAGCCAAATTAGAAGAAGCAGAGTACATAAGCCCGGCGGCAGCGGCTTTAAGAAAGCATTTACTTTAGATATCGTGAATAAAACACAAACTGTCACTCCAGCCACATCCACATCCGGTGCTGTTACGGCAGTAATAGTTGTTTACACCGTCAGTAGATTAGCGCTTTTGCTAGCTGCTGATGCTATTTCATCTCTGCATACCAACTTGCCTATTCCAAGGGTGCTGGCACCATGGGATGGCACATACTACATAGGAATACTTAAATCAGGCTACCCCATACACGTCAATCCTGCGTCTGTCAATTCTGAACCCATTGCATTTTTTCCTTTCTACCCTCTTTTGGGTAAAGCAATTACCGTAATACTTTCTACACACGCCAGCATAACTCTTGAGGTTGTTGCCATGATAGCTGGAGGAATCGCATCTGTTTTTGCCACCCTCATAGCAAGAGAGTACAGTGACCCCACCACAGCAAGAAGGGCAGGAATTCTTTTTGCTCTTTTCCCGGGTTCTGTGATATCGGTAATGGCTTATGCGGATTCATTAGCCGTAATGTTTTCAGTAGCAGCAATTTTCTTTCTTATGCGGAAACGCTATATCGTAGCTGGCATTGCCGCAGGATTAGCCACTGCCACCTTGTCACTCATGTTATTGCCACTGTTGCTTTTCATTCTGATTTACGGCATTAGAAACAAGAGTTTCAAATCTTTAATTACTCTTGTATTGACTGGATCTGGCGGAGGAGCCTACCTGCTCTACCTCTGGATCAGCACCGGTTCCCTTTTCACCTGGTCTAGAGTAGAAGCCGATCACTGGATGGTACGCTTGAGTTGGCCTTGGGAATTCCCCACGGCATTCTCGGCTTATGCTTTTACTTTTCAAGGATCCTATGTACTGACTGTTGCAAGCATTGTAGTAACGGCACTGGGACTGTATGCCCTATGGCGGATGAGAGCACCTATTGAATGGTTTATATTTTCCATTGCCATCATCTTTGCCATTACCTTTGACGGCGGAGCCTGGATCGCACCCAGATTTTTATACGACACCCCGCCTATGATCATCGCCCTTAGTATGTGGGGCGCTAGGAAAAATATTATATTCTTTCCTTTGTGCTTCATTTCCTTTTGCTGTTTGCTGGGACTCTTATTTGCCTATAGTCCCGGCAACATGGTATTTTTAAATCCATAAAGACGATAACCAATTTTTCCAGGTTAGGTCTTGTTATATGAAAGTTATCAATCTGTCAACAATTAAATGTTTTTATACAAAACAATCTGGTTATTGTTAGTCTGGAGAGGTGTTGTCTAATAAGTTATCGACTTATAAAAATCTTCATGCCTGTACCATCGTAGCTAAAAACTATTTGGCTGCGGCCAGAGTACTGGCAGAGTCTTTTTTAGCCATTCATGAAGGTGCTACTTTTACCACCCTTGTTTTAGATGACAGAGCAGGTACTATAGATTCCGCTCAGGAACCTTTCAGAGTCTTTGGCTTGGAGAATATAGGTCTCAGCCAAGAAGAAATCACTGAAATGACAGCCATCTATACCGTCATGGAACTAGCTACCGCTGTAAAACCTTGGTTACTGGAAACACTGCTAAATGAGGCAGAGGCTGTACTGTATCTGGATCCGGACATTAAGGTTTACTCTCCATTAGACGAATTGTTCATTGCGGCCAAAGAAGGCAAAATTGTATTGACCCCACACGCCGTCAAACCTATGCCTAGGGACAACAAAACAACTGATGAAACAGCTGTTTTATCGTCCGGTATTTACAACCTGGGCTTTATCGGGTTAGGTAAAGATAAGAAAAATGCCGACAAAGAAAAACCCTGTATAAAAGATTTTCTGGCCTTCTGGGAAGAAAGGCTCAAAAAAGAATGCTACGTAGACATAGCCAATATGCGCTTTGTGGATCAACGTTGGATTGATTTCGTGCCTGGAATATATGACGTAGCTATTATCAAAAATCCGGTCTATAACGTGGCTTATTGGAACTTGGACCACCGAGAAATAGGTTACGAAGATGGCCGTTACACAGTCAATGGTATGCCTTTGGCGTTTTTCCATTTTTCGGGATATAACCCGCATTTACCTCACCTACTTAGTAAACACCAAGGGGAAAAACCCAGAATATTATTCTCTGAACATCCTCAGTTAAAAAAGCTTTGCGACGAATACGGACAAGATTTGATGGCACAAGGTTTTGATAAGACCACCAAAGAGCCCTACCTTTATGACAGACTCGGCAATGGTATAAAACTGGATCAGTTTTCTAGGCGCCTTTACCGTGATGCTCTATTGAAAGCCTCAAATGAAAACCATGGGACACAAACCGAAACCCACTCTCCCCCCGGCCCTTTCTATAAAGATGGTAATGACTTTGTGATATGGCTTAATGAGCCACCGGAAGACCTTACGGCAAAAATGGCGTCGTCTGTTCATCAACCATCCCCAATACGTCTATACAACAACGCATACCCCAGCAGATACTTACTCGCCATTCATCAAGCAAGAGTCGATTTGCAAGCTGCTTTTCCAGACCCATTAGGCACCGACCAATATCGCTTGGTGGAATGGGCCGACAACGAAGCAATTTTGGGAAGACTCGACCCGCGCTTGGTGCCCGGATCACCGGCTGCAAAAGAACTCCTAAAACTCGCATCCGGTAAGAGTTACAATCACCAATCTGCTACTACTGCAAATATCCCTTTGCCTCGATCACAAACTCGGGCAGGAGGACGGCATGACAAACCTATCTTAGCTGACTCCTCTGATCACCTCATACCCGGTATGCGTGTCACGGGTTATTTCCAAGCAGAAACAGGCACCGGTGAGCACGCCCGTCTTGTTCTCTCGGCTGTTGAAAAAGCCGGGATTACCGCAGGTGCATACATAGACAACAATATGATAAGTCGACAATCTCATACCTTTGACTATCCGGACAGAAATGACCTCAACACTAATGTGGTCTGCATAAATGCAGACCAGCTACCCCATTTTGCCGAAAAGGTAGGTAGGGAATTTTTTGAAGGTCGCTACAATATCGGTCTATGGGCATGGGAATTGGAAGAAATGCCTGAACACTTTGCAAAAGCCGCTTCGTGCTTGGATGAAATTTGGGCCAACAGTTCCTTTACGCAACAGGCTATTTCAAAAATTACTGACAAGCCGGTCTTTTCTTTTCCGCTGCCCGTGAAAGAACCGATCATAACAAAAAAATTTGACCGGAAAAGATTGGGAATTGGCTCAGAACCAATGTTTCTCTTTTGCTTTGACCTAATGTCGGTGATGGAAAGGAAAAACCCACTGGGCCTCATTGAAGCTTTTTCTATGGCATTCCAAGACGGCGAAGGACCCAAGCTGGTCATAAAAGCCGTAGGGGGAGAGCATAAAATAGCCGACCTGGAGAAGCTGAAGTATGCAGCATCTAAACGCAGTGACATCATTATTTTTGATTCCTATCTTTCTTTTGAAGAAAATGCTGCCCTCATAGAATCGTGCGATTGCTATGTCTCGCTGCACAGATCGGAGGGCTTTGGTTTGACATTAGCCGAAGCCATGGCACTGGCTAAGCCTGTAATATCCACTAAGTATTCCGGCAACTTGGATTTTATGACACATGAAAATTCTTTTCTTGTCCCATTTGAACACGTCAACATACCTTCTGGTTGCGATCCATATCCATCTTCCATGAAGTGGGCTGATCCTGACCTAGAAATGGCGGCCGGCTTTATGCGTGACGTAGTAGAAAAACCGGATTTGGCTAAAGAAAAAGGCCTGCTCGCCAAAAGTCAGGTCTTACAAATGCACGGCTTAGAAGCAAGGATTCAATTCATAAAAACTCGCTTTGATTTTGCACAAAACTACCTCTCGACGGAAGGAAATAAGGTGTCGGTACAAAAAATTAATACGCCTCAGATCCCACAAGATCCACCCTTGATCGCTTTGGCAAAATCCACTCCCAACCTATCCACACCAAGCAAAAAAGGGGTTTTTGCCAAGGCCTACAGAAAAGTACTGTATAAAGCGCTACGCCACCACGACGAACACCAACGACAGCTTGACATAGCAATGGCAGCCGGTATCGAACACGTAGCCCGACTCATAACTGAATATGGGCAGGTCATTAATGACCTACAAACCAACATCAGTGAAATACGAAAGTCATTGACAGATGATGTTGAACCAAAGAGTGGTCATATAGAACTCAACACGAAACAGACTAAATCCAATTTGCAACGCATACATGATTTAGAAAAGCAACTCTTTGAAATTAGAGAATTAATTTATAGTCAAAAAACTGTCATCAAGTCTCAAGAAGATAGATTTGCCTCGGATATCAAAAAGTTCCTTACCATAAAAGACGAACTGGACGCTTTGGAAAGTCATTTTGAACGCCTAACAGAAGAGGTAAGTATCATTGACGGAAAAGAAAAGCGTCGTAAACTTTTAGAAATAGAAAAAATGCTTGAACAACTAAAAACCATGCCCCTCTCATCAATGTTTGACAAACCTGAATACCTGATAAAAGGTGTTGACGGATTTTCAACTTTAGGCTACGACCTGGTTTTAGAAAAAAACGCCAAATCCTATTTAGAAATAATCGATCAGCAAATATCGGCAGGGGACAAAAAGAAGACCCGCGGCAACGATAACTACACGACGCAGAGTGCCTTAGAATCGACATCCGACGAACAAGACTCTTCACCTATTTGGAGTGCTAAATCCCTATGGGACACCAGTGACATGGTATCTGAAAGACAAAAATCATATCTAAAACTCCTCAGTGCCTATGAAGGTGTTGTCGACTTGGGATGTGGGCGAGGTGAGTTATTGGAACTACTAAGAACTTTTGGGATAGCCGCAAAAGGTATCGAAAAAGATGCTGATTTAGTTCTCCTGTGCCAAAGAGCTGGCTTAGATGTTATTTGCCTTGACTTTCTGGATTACCTCTCCTCAATAAAAAAGAAGACAAAAAGCGCTATTGTGGCAGCCAGTATTGTTGAGTATTTATCTGATTCCGACCTGACACGACTCATCAAATTGGCCTACAATGCTTTGTTGCCCGGGTCGATGCTGCTACTGGAAATGAAAAATCCATACCACATAAAGTCCTTTGTCAATACTTGGACAGATCCAGACACGATAAGGCCTATTGCCCCGGAAGTATTACTCCTAAAATGTCATGAAACTGGTTTTCAACGAGCTGAACTATTTTTCCCACTCGGAACGGGGGAATACAAAAACGATCTGGCAGAGCAAGATTATTACGCAATCATTGCCTATGCGTAGGCTTAAAGACACCAAAAGGCATTTGTCCTACTAAATATTTCAAAAAATATTTGATTCGCACATAAAAACTTTATAGGCGTTTTACGATAGATTTGTTGTTTGTAAACATATTGGGTTTTACGGTAAGGGAAAAAAGTGGTCACAAGTCAGATATCACCGGAAGACATTAATCTGGGTCTTCCCATACCCAAAAATAGTAGGTTGCGCTTCATCAAAAAGGTAGTCGCCAAATTAAACTGGCCTTTCCTCTCACATCAGATTAAAATCAACAACAGTATTTTGTCGCAAATGAGCCAGCTGTCGGAGAATGAAGACAACTTAACCCAAGCCGTAAACGGTATTTTGGGGACATTAGATCAAATTCAATTTTCCCTTGCTCATCATACTTCCGTCTTAGAGCGTTTTGAACAGACACTTTCCCGACATGACACGTTTATTCACCACAACGAAGAAATACTAACCGGCAATGCAAAAAATCTTGAGCACCATCAAGTAGTCCTAACCAGACTGGACAAAACCGCCGAAGAATACGGTAGGGTTTTGCAACACCATGACGAAGTGTGTACGCGTCAAGATTTGACCTTAGAAAGCCACGAGAGCTATATATCGCATATCAAAGAGATCTCTGATCATTATGCCAGGTTGAGTATCCTGATTGAACTCGTACAGCAACAATCTTTTACAAGACTTCATGAAACACTTGGGCCACTTCAGGAAACACTTAACAGCCATGAGCGGCTGTTAAGTGAGCAATATGATGCGGTAAACACCAGGATTCAAGAACAATATGATGCGGTGAACACCAGGATTCAAGAACAATATGATGCAGTAAACGGCAGGATTCAAGAGCAATATGATGCAGTAAACGGCAGGATTCAAGAGCAATATGATGCGGTGAACACCAGGATTCAAGAACAATATGATGCAGTAAACGGCAGGATTCAAGAGCAATATGATGCAGTAAACGGCAGGATTCAAGAGCAATATGATGCGATGAATAACCTTACTGAGGTACAAAATCAAAAAACCCTCTCTACTGCTCAAAATGCTATTAATAAAGAAATAAAGTCGATCTGGCCGCGGTTAGCACAAGTAGATCTTTTCCTCAATGAGGTAAAGAGATCTCTACCTGCTCCTCCTACAAAAGAATCACTTGCAAAACTGCCTTCAGCATTTGAAGGACTTTACGCCGCATTCGAAGAGTCATTTAGAGGTCCAGAAACCCTAATCCAGTCGAGACTGGAGGTTTACTTACCATTTATTAACCAGATATCCAATCTTGGGCCCGTATTGGACATTGGCTGCGGTCGTGGAGAATTTTTGGAGATGTGTGCTCAACACAAAATTAATGCATATGGCGTAGACTCTCTACAAGAAAATGTTGAACGCTGCAAACGAAAGGGGTTGACTGTTCAATGGGAAGATGCCTTTGAGCACTTACAGTCTGTGAAACCTGATTCGCTTAGTGTAATAACGGCAATACACATCATTGAGCACCTGGATTTAGCCCATCAGATAGAACTTATAGACAGGGCATTAGCAGCACTTGTGCCTGGCGGTATGCTCATCATTGAGACCCCAAACCCAGAAAACGTTTTAGTCGGAAGCTGCTACTTTTATATGGATCCAACACATGTAAAACCAATACCTCCGGCACTACTAGAATTTTTCCTCAACACAAGAGGATTTATAGATGTAGACATACTCCGACACGACAGAGACTCGTTGATCGACACAATAGATGACATTGAACATAGCACAAATGACGGTATGTCTGCTATTACAGAAACGCTGTCAACATTATTTAATTCTGCGCCTGATTACGCTGTCATAGGAAAAAAGATTGCTTAGTGATTTAGCTAAACCAATAGCATTTTGGAGCCCACTGCCACCGGCAAAAAGTGGTATTTCAGATTACAGCTTTGAACTTCTCGAGCACATGAAAAGAAAATGCTCACTCGTCGCCGTAATCGACGATCAGTACTACAAAAGTTGTAAACCACCGACCAATATAGAAATCATAAAGGCATCTTCCTATATCCATTCTGAATTTAGTACCAATATATTTCAACTCGGAAATCATTTTGGCTTTCATGGCTATATGTACAAGCCACTGCTAGAGTACGGCGGTATCACTGTATTACATGACTTATCGCTTTTCGACTTTCATGTATCGTTATGCAATAGCGTAGACTCTAGTATTTTAATGGAAGAAATTCTTTTTGATTCTCCAGATCTCAAATCGTCAACTGATTTATATAAAAAATTAAGTGATTGTCAGCATGACCGCTTGGCTTACCCACTACTACGAAGAATTGCAGATGCCAGTAATTTGATTATTGTGCACTCAAAATATGCCAAACAATTCATTGAAAAAAAGTACCGGACGGATGTTCGTCACATTCACCAAGGTATATTGGGCTGCAATAATGTAGATGCAGAGAGTGGCGAGTTAAAAATAGTACTTGGGATGTTCGGTAGCATAGCTAAACACAAAAACACATTAGAAGTCTTAAAAGCTTTCATTAAAGCTCGTTCTAAAAATCACAATATAAAACTTCTTATTGCCGGCAGAGTAGATGATCCTAATATTTTAAATAGCATAAACCGCACAATAGCGTCTTTGCCTACCTCCATCCAAGAAGATGTAGAAATACATACAAATCTTTCATACGACCAGTTGCAAAAGTGTATTGCCAGATGTGATTTGCAAATTCTTCTCCGTTGGCCCACAGCCGGAGAAACAAGTCGAGTATTGCTACATGGATTTACCATGGGGAAACCGGCTCTCATCTCCCCATTGCCACAATGGTTAGAATACCCAAATGAGTTTTGCTGGCCTATAGGGAATGATCCAAGGACTACTACAGTCGAAGATATAGCCGATAAAATACTTGAGGCAACATCAGATAAGAAAAAACTCCTGAAGTCTGGAGTTTTAGCAAAACAATGGGCAGAAGACAACCTGGATTGGGATGCCATTTCATCACAGCTTTTGAAATATACAAGATCTAATAGTATTGCTGTCTTGAATAAAGTAGAAAAAAATACTCTGGAAACACCCGATCTAAATAATGGCATAAACGTTATAGCTGCTTTGGATGCAAGCACCGGATTAGCAGAAGCAGCCAGACGTTCCATAAAAGCTCTTTACCAATCAGGCATTCCTCTATCTGTGTCCAATTATGATCTGGGGGTACCTACCAATAGTAAAAATGTTCCTAGCGAAATTGCAAATCTCAAACGAGGACTTATATTTCCAGACATCAATATATGTTACTTAAATATCAATGAACTACATTGTTTAGATAAATCACTATTTTTCACAACCAGAAAAGGACAAAAACTCATTACATCTTGGTGGTGGGAAGCAACACAAATACCCAATGGCCTCATCCAACTTATTACCGAATTACATCCTGATGCAATAACAGTAGGTAGTAATTTTGTTAAAGATATCCTAATGACGTTTTTCCCTTTTCCTACTTACGTAGTTCCACCGGTAGTCAACGTAGAATACGATTCCGCGATCAAAAAGCAAAGATTTGGAATCCCAGAAAACAAACTCGTTTATCTGGTATCTTTTGATGCCAACTCCTCGTTCCAACGAAAAAATCCTATTGGAGCCATTGAGGCATACAAAAGAGCTTCTCTTGAACACATTACAGACTCTGTATTGGTAGTCAAGGCAAGTAACTTAGAAAAATACCCTGAAGCCAGGCAAATAATTCAAGCGAAGCTAGCTAGCGTGAATGGAGTGCTGATTGAAGACCATATAACAGCCAAGGAAATGGGGTCCCTACTTTCTTTAGCGGACATCTACATATCCCTCCATCGTTCCGAAGGCTTTGGTCTTGGCATGGCGGAGTCTATGTATCTAGGCAAACCTGTAATAGGCACATCATACTCAGGAAACATAGATTTCCTAAATAACGATACCGGATGTCCTGTCAGCTATAAGCTTGTCGAAATCAACCGAGGAGATTTGTACCTTAATTCTTATCTTGATTACGCAGAATTACAAGCTCCAAAGGGTAAGCACTCTTATTGGGCAGAGCCGAATTTAGATGATGCCACAAAGTGGATTCAAGAATTAGCGCGTTCTGAATCACTCAGAGAAAAGCTTGGTAAAGCTGGCAAACAGTTTATTGTGAATAATTACAATAGTAAAATTCACGCTGAAAAAATACACCACATTATTAAGCAAATAATGTAGATATAAAATATTTCTATAATTTAATTATCTACTATCTTTTTCTTATAACCCATAGGTCGATACCATAAGCATGTGCTCTAGGTTTGCCATAGTCGCGAGTAATATACTTAGTAACTAGTTTTGCATTAGAAGCCTCTGTGTTCACCAATATAGCTTGAACATGATTTTTATCTACGAATTCTTTTATACTATTGAATGCTGATTTGGATGGAGGTGAATTCAAAGGAAACGTTTCGTAGTCAGCAAAATACGAAAATGCTGATTCGACATTACTTGGCATCAGCACCGCCGGAAGGCCTGATGGATAACCTGGTGGAATTGTGAACAGGTCATAGCCGCCCAGCAAGCGAAAATGCATATTTGCTAACAATTGCCATACCATAGCTTCATTATCTGCCATAATTGGATAGGGGTATGCTAGTGTGACTGCTCCGGTCGGTATATAATTTAAATCACTTGTGGTAAAAAAGTGCGAGTAAGAATTTGACATTTCTCCATTTGAAAGCTGATATGGCCAATTCGGAATTAAGCTTATAATAATAACGCCGATTACGGCTACAACAGCCAAAATCTTAGCGTAAGCTTTTATTGATAATCTTTTTATAGACTGAACAAAATTGTTAGTTTTATCACGTAGTTCAGATAAATATATGTTTATAAGATAATCTATAATAAATCCTACCAGAATTGCCATAAATAGGTCAGTATACATTGCTATGCGGGATGCCAAAATATTATCTAGTATTGGAACGTGCTGAAATAAGTCAAATGGCAGGGGTATAGAATAATTTTTATTATCAATTGTCAGATATGGTCCTAACGACAATAAAAATGCAAAAAATGCCATGACTGTACATAGCTGAACCCACTTATTTTTTCGTAATCGATACACACCAATTGCTAAACCTAGCAGAAGAGGCGCCCCAACGTAACTACCATTTTCAATCCAATCGCCCGCTAAAAAAGATGTCCCTATATTTTTCCAGCTTTGTGGATAAAGCAATTGACCAACGTTTGGTACTACTATTCCTAGAAGATCTGCATGAAATTGGTTATTCCACGTATGTATCATAGCTATAAGATGATTAGGACCGTAGATAGAATAATATATTGGATAACCTAAGACAACCACAGAGATACCTACAGTTACAAGCAAATTAGGTAAGTTGTTCCACAATCTCCTAATGGATTCCTTTGGGTATGCTATGAAAAGCATACCGCAGCCACCAAGAGCGATAATAGCAGTCGTAGCCAGTATCTCACTTGACATCATATATTGGAATATTATTAATATTGCTAGTAGAATCGCTAAGCGGTATTTGTGATTACTTTCAGTACAAAACATCTTATATAAAACATAAAAAATTAGAGGAGGGAAAGGTATAAAAATTAAATTTAGATGCCCTGTACCCTCTGAAATCATATACGGGGAAAAGCCATAAAAAAGCCCGGCAAGAAAAGGGGGTAAAAATTTATGAGTTATATGAGGTATTTTGCTCACAACATAGAACATTGCAGTAGCTGATAGCACAAATGAGGACCATAACAATAAATTGTATGTTGCAATCGCATTTATCAGATAGGTAATGGGGGATAATATTATTGCATATAAAAAGTAACTAGAACTAATTGCTAAGTTCGCTCCTGCTGGGTAATTCAGCCAATTGGTGCTATAAGGATTAATTCCATGAAATACAGCAAAAG
Organism: Actinomycetes bacterium; assembly: GCA_021829645.1. Classification (GTDB taxonomy): domain Bacteria; phylum Actinomycetota; class Acidimicrobiia; order Acidimicrobiales; family Bog-793; genus JAJZMK01. Next base: position 29,410 of record JAKBPI010000001.1, read on the forward strand.
GAGACCATGACAGAAACCATGCCGACTGAGCTACATCACCACAACCACAATTAGGCAACTGGCTTGGATCTAAAGGGTATCCTGGTAAATAAGCTACGAGGGCTAGCAGACCAAAAATAACTCCCGCAAGCAGTATTCTCTTATATTTTTTATAAAAGGGGTAAAAAAATAACTTCTTATTTGTATTTTTAGGTAGCATCAACAATTTTCCATAATTTTTACGCTTCAATAGGTTATATATAAACTAATAGTAAATTTCTATAATAAATACTTTATTCTCAGTTGCTTAATTGTTTGCCGGCAAAAATCTGCATAACTTCTTTGCCATTTGCACGACCTTTTGTAGAACGCATAACTTGTCCAAGTAAAAACTGCACAACTTTATCATCTCCTGCAAGATACCTTTCCCATTCTGCAGGATTGTTCGCGATCACTTCATCGATTACTTTATATATCTCGTTAGCATCTATCTGCTCATAACCAAGACGCTTAGCTATCTCAACTGGCTTTCCCCCTGAGCTAAGCATCTCCTGCAAAACGGCTTTTGACTGAGTAGCGCTCAATTTATTGGTAGCTTCCAGAGAAATCAACTCGACAAAACCTTCTATAGAAATTTGCTTAGCTTGTTCTATATCTCTAGCCAGTTCATTTATAACACGATTGACAACCAATCTAGAATCTGCACCTGCTTCAATCGACTTATAGGCAAACTCATCTAAACCAATTCCAACTAACAGGGCAGCCTGTGACGAGTATTCTTCTCCTAAAAGAGCCTCTAAGTTCTTTCTCTTGGTAATGGGAAGCAGGGCTACAACGTCTGCCGTCGATGCTTCAATCCAAGCAGTATCTGGATCTAAGGGCACCAGATCCGGTTCCGGAAAATACCTATAGTCATTGGCTTCTTCTTTAGAGCGCATAGAAGAAGTTCTGCCACTGTTTTCGTCAAAGTGACGTGTTTCCTGAGAAACTGATTTTCCCTCTTTGATTAGTTCGGCCTGTCTTCTCGCCTCGTATTCGATAGCAAGACCAAGAGATCTGAGCGAATTCAAATTCTTTATTTCGCACCTCGTACCAAATACCTCAGAGCCCTTTGGCTTTATGGAAACGTTTGCGTCAACACGCAAAGAACCTTCCTCCATGCGACCGTCGGAGGCACCTATAGCGACAAGTATCTGGCGCAATTCTTGTACATAATCTTTGGCCTGCTGGGAAGAATAAATTTCAGGTTCGGACACTATCTCCACCAGAGGCACACCGGCCCGGTTATAGTCCACTAAAGAATTACTGGCTTCGGCAATCCTACCGCTTCCACCTAAATGCATAGACTTACCGGTATCTTCTTCTATATGGGCTCTGGTGATACCGACTCTCGATCTGTCAGGTAACTCCAAATAGCCGTTGGCATTGATGGGCATATCGTATTGACTGATCTGGAAATCTTTTGGCATGTCAGGATAAAAGTAATTCTTTCTGTGGAAAGTTGAAGGCAACACTTCACAATTTAAGGCTTTGCCTATCCGCATTGCCAACTCTACCGCCCGCTTGTTGATAACGGGCAGTGACCCCGGTAACCCGAGACAAACCGGACAAATGTTTGTATTGGGCTCATCACCGAATTGATTTTTACAAGCGCAAAAAAGCTTTGTCTTTGTCAGAAGTTCACAATGAACCTCCAAGCCTATGATAATTTCAAAACCTTCCAAAACATCCGTTTTATTTACCTCGGATATTTCTTGTGACATAGCGGAATCCTTTTTACTAGAAAGACTGATTATCTTTTTTCAAGCAGTTTTGCCACTTGAATTAACACGGACTCAGAAAGCGCCGGACCAAGAATTTGTAGTCCTACCGGCATATTGTCTTCACCCGTGCCATAGGGGATGCTGATGGCCGGATGTCCTGCTAAATTGGTGGGAATCGTATATAGATCAGATAAATACATACTAAGCGGATCGGCAACCTTAGCACCAAGAGGAAATGCCACACTCGGACTGGTCGGTGACAGCAATACATCGTAGCTTTCATAAGCTTTATTAAAAGCTTCCTGCACTAAGGTACGTATTTTTTGTGCTTTTAGGTAGTACGCGTCATAATAACCGGCTGAAAGAGCATAAGTACCCAGCATAATACGTCTTTTTACTTCTCTACCAAAGCCTTCGGTACGTGTTGTCACATTCATCTCTTCCACATCTTTTCCGTCCGCCCTGAGCCCATAGCGTACGCCGTCAAAACGAGCCAGATTGGAAGAAGCTTCTGCGGGAGCAATAATATAGTAAGCAGCTATGCCATAGTCCAATTCCGGAATTTCGGTTTCTTCCACTTTTGCTCCGAGACCAGATAAAAACTCTCCTGCATTAATAACTGCATTGCGGCATGACTCATCTGCATTTGGCAAAAAGTTCTTAATAATGCCGACTTTCAAAGCAGACGTCTCTGACGGTGATTTTTCCAAACTATACATAGTCCCTGGCAGCGAAGTAGAGTCTTTCGCATCATGAAATGCCAGCACCCCAAGTAGAAGTTCGGCGTCTTCCACGGATGCGGCAAAAGGCCCTATCTGATCCAGGGAACTGGCAAAAGCAACAAGACCGTACCTGGAAACAAGCCCATAAGTTGGCTTTATACCCACCACACCGCACAGAGAGGCCGGTTGTCGTATGGAACCTCCGGTGTCGGATCCCAAAGCAAGAGGCACCATACCGGCCGCAACGGCTGCAGCAGAACCGCCTGATGAGCCGCCAGGTACTCTTTTGGTATCCCAAGGGTTTTTGGTGGAACCAAAGAATGAAGTCTCCGTGGAAGACCCCATGGCAAACTCATCCATATTGGTTTTACCTACTATGATGGCGCCTTCCTGTTTTAGCTGTGTAATAACGGAGGCTTCATAGGGTGGTTTCCAATTTTGCAGTATGTGCGAAGAACAGGTTGTGGGAATACCTCTCATACAGATATTGTCTTTGATGGCTATAGGAACACCGGCTAAACGCCCGCCATATCCGCCCTTGGCTATCAAATTATCAAGGTTTCTTGACTCTTCCATGGCTTGCTCAACCAGAACTGTATTAAAACCATTTATCTCAGAGTCTCGGGAAGAAATGTTTGCCAAACTGGCTTCTGTCACTTCTTCTGCCTTGAGCTCTCCATTCCGGACTAACTTTGCTATCTCGCAGGCACTGGATGGAAGTGAGCCTCCTCCAAAAGCCTCCGGCTGTTTTCCTAAACTCATGGTGCTTCCCTAATGATTCTGGGTACTAAAAATCTGTTTTCACTGACAGCCGGAGCGCATGACAACACTTCGTCTCTGTCTAAAGAATCTCTGATGACATCTGGTCTCAAAACATTGGTGATGTCCATGGCATGAGCCATGGGAGCAGTTCCAGTAGTCTCAGCGCTTTGCATAACACCAAAGTGCTCAAGCACTCCCGAAAGCTCAGACGACAGTTGCTCTGCTTCACTGTTGTCAAAGGAAAGCCTAGCCAGCTTAGCTATACGTAAAACTTCTTCTTTCCCTATTAAATTTTCACTCATACGAACTTATCCTCATAACTCACCTAAAACAATATCCGATCAGTCGTTGGCATGCAGGCATATGACTGTATGTTCTCTCCGCAAACATGACGATACAGACATGCCACCGGGCAAATACTCTTACCCAATAAGATTACTTCACCAAATCTTCACATGTATCTAAATCCCGCTATGGCCTGAATGCAATTTTTTTACTAAAATAAGCCATGCTTACCAGTAATACTGAAATTTTGGGAGGAATATGAGAAAAAAATCTGGTTCAAAATCAAAATTTATCAAAATCGTGCCACCGGCATCAGCGGCAGCCCTTCATTTCCTGTCATCGCGAAAAGGACTCTATAAGTGTTCGAAGTCTGATTGCGACGGCAGGCTGGACATCACGTTTACCTGCAATAAATGCGGACAGCGCTCAATACCCAAAATGAAGAGTTCTTAGCCGGCCGAACTGTATTTTGCGACAAAAGCAGAGATACTCTATTTTTAGTATTTTGTAAAATTACTCATCTAAAAATATGATTTTTTAACTTTATTTTGAGTTTTCCCCGCACAGAACAAAAAACTATCGTATCTTACCGACATGGCAAAACATGAATTTTTGAGTTCAGAGTGGATAACTGCAGCTAAAGCAATCCAAAATACTTATAGCGACCAAGTAGCTGAAGCCCCGTTGGAAGTCACAATGAATTTGACAGTGACTGACACACCTTTCCAAGAAGGCAAAGTTGAGGCTTATCTGGATGCGCGTCATGGCAAATTAGCCATTGTCCTTGGACAGTTGGAATCATCCGATGTCACAGTGACTATTGACTATGAAACCTGCAAAGCCGTTCTGATAGAGGGCAACGGAGACGCTGCCCTGCAGGCTTTTATGACCGGAAAAATAGCCGTAGAGGGAGACGTCGCCAAGTTGCTCGCTTACCAAACAACCCCTCCAAGCGCTTTGCAGTTAGAAATTACAGAAAAGCTAAAAGAAATTACCGCATAAGAACTGCACGGTCAGCTTACATACAAAGTCACGGAGGTCCCGGGTCTCACCTCAGTACCGGGAGCCGGACTTGTTGTGGACGCCGTCGTAGCAAAAGGTGGTCCTATCTGCTCTGTAACCTGCAGTCCTGCGTTGTCTATAGCCGTTATGGCTTCTTTTATCGTCATACCTGCCACGCTTGGCACGGCCACCAAGAGAGGACCTTTGGAAACGCTGACAGTAACTTTTGATCCCACCACAACACCTTTTGTCCCAGCAGTCGGAGAGGTTGCAATCACTTCTCCGGTGGCAACGGTGTAAGAATAGTTGAGGACCTCCACCGGTACCAGACCCAGTTTTGTAAGACGTTGCGATGCTCCGGTCCACCCGTCACCGTAAAGGGAAGGTATTGTTCTGGGATGTGGGCCTTTGGAACTGATCACTTTCACTTGGGAGTCGAATTTAATGAGACCTTTATCGGGAATAGTTTTTACAACTTCTCCGGTCGGTACTTTATTTTGATACTCTGCGCTCACCAGGGGTTTTAGACCAACGTGTTCAAGAAGTGATACTACCTGCGATACCTTTTTTCCACTTAAATTTGTTGGCAAGCTCACGGGGGCATGTCCCAGTGAAAGTACTACTTTAACTAAATCGTTCTTTGCCAACTTAGTCCCTGCTTTTGGCGACTGTTGTATCACTGCGCCTGAAACATAAATACTTGAATACGCCTTACCGGTCACATCGGCTTTCAGCTTACTTTTCGTGATCAGGGCGACAGCCGTACTGTAACTTTTGCCAATCACAGGCGGCACTGTTTGTTTGGGATGCAGTTTAAAGTAGGCATAGTAGCCGCCGCCAGCTATAAGAAGAACTATGACCATCAGAAGTACCGACACCTTGACTTTTGATTTTTTTCCGGAATCGGTGTTTTTTTCATTGACAGATTCTGTCAAATTGCTTTCTGCCACGTTGGCAATCGTTTGATATCTGTCAAATCCCCCATGGGTAGGTTGTACTGTTCTTTCTTTGATAAAACCGTTGGCGATGAGCTCTTTGGCCGGGTCTTCTTCCTCTTGAAGTAAAACCCGCTTTTGATCCGGTTCGGCTTGTTCTAATACAGGCTTTTGTGGTTTGATAGGCAATGCTTCCGGCTTTTGTAGGTAGGACTTCAGCAGTTCTAAGTCTTTGACTAAACCGTTGGAATCCAACCTGGCTAAAGGTTCACTAATAGCGGCCTGAGCCAAAATGGGCATCAACGGACCGAGTTCGGTGGTCTTTGGCAAAACGGCTCCGACTCTGGCGGTAAGGGTTGCCAAAGTGGTGTCTTTCAAAAAAGGCACCTTTCCTGTCACCGCTTCGTATAGCACAATAGCCAGGGAATAGACATCGGAACGCTCATCAGTGGCCAGTCCTTCCGCTTGCTCCGGTGAGGCATAACGGGCGGTGGCCAGTTGCCCTCCCACCGGCTCGGTTGCAGAAGCCACGGCAAGCGCCTTAGCCAAACCGAAATCGGCTATTTTGGCAACTCCGTCTTCTGTGAACAATATATTGGCAGGTTTAATGTCTCTATGGACAAAGCCGCGCCTATGGGCGTACTCTAGGCCTTTGGCTACTTCTAAACCCAGCGCACAGGCCTGTGGAACGCTGCAACGAAATTCCCTATCCAACAGGGAGGCCAAAGAGCCTCCTACCAAATACTCAAGTACCAGATAAGAGTTGTCCCCCTCGGTTACACAGTCATAAACCTGAACTATGTTCGGATGGTTCAGGGCTGCTACGGCATGGGCTTCTCTTAACAACAGTTTGGCAAAATGCTTATCCCCTCCCAGTCCCGGGTGAAGTAACTTGATGGCTACCGTTCTCCGAAGTGTTACGTCCGTAGCAGCATATACGTGAGCAGAAGAACCGCTTCCTATCGGTTTCATCAGGCGGTATCTACCGCTCAACACTTTACCTACATGCTCATCGATTAAAGCCATAGTTACAAAAAAATCCTTTGCCAAAAAGCATCACTCGTGCCAACTGAAATACTACTTGATTACCGACGAGAATGCAGTATTTCAGGTCTGTTCGGGCTCACAGATTACCAAAAGCCTGAAAAAGGTAAATCGGCACACGAAAATACCTGTTCTCTTTTTATCCAAAGTAATTCTTCGAAAAATTGCTTTCACTTTTTGCAACTGCATAGCACGACTGATAAAAAAGCAAACGAAGTGAGGATCATAGAAATATTTTATCAATACTTTAAAAATTTCTGTGAATTATTTTTACAATTGATCCTGTAAGTTTAGCGTTTTTATCTGCAAGTTGTCAAAAAAACAACTAATGTTCATTACTATGTCAAAGCGGTCCTACAAGAAGAAAAAGCCTGCGGCGCCTCAAGCCGGCAACCGTCAAAGCCCCAAAGCCAGCACCGGACCCGTTACCGGTACACCTAAGCAAAAACCAAGAATCAGTAATATAGGCAAAACCAAGTCTGAAGACTCACAACCCAGTAGAGCTGTTACCCTCATCAACCGGTTTGGACCGCTCGTGCTGGTTGCCATAGCGGTTGGCTTTGGACTGAAAGAGCTTTGGCCCGAAACCTCGACCGTAGCCTATATAGACGATGCATCCGTGCACGCCCAGATGGCCCGCTGGGCTGCTTCACAGATGACGCACGGACACCTCCCTCTGGACGGTTGGTGGCCTTACCTACAGCTTGGATCTCCGCAATTTTTGCACTACCAGAGCCTCTCCTCAATAGTCACCGGAGCGGTGGGACTGGTATTCGGTCAAGCACAATCTTTTGCCTGGTTGCTTTATCTTTTGCTGGCCACTTGGCCGATTAGTATTTATATTTCCGCCAGGCTGTTTCGCTTCCCTCGATGGGTGGCAGGGGCTGCAGCTTTGGTTTCACCTCTTCTCATGAGCAACATGAACATCGGCTATGAAGAGCAGACCTACATCTGGATAGGATACGGCCTCACAACTCAGCTCTGGGGCATGTGGTTTTTACCACTCGCTTGGGGGTTTACCCACAGAGCAATGGAGTCTTGGAAAAAGTTGCTCCCCGCAGCTATTTTCATCACCCTCACCACGGCTTTTCACTTTATGACCGGCTATTTGGCCCTGCTGCCGATCGTGTTATTCCCCTGGCTTGTGCCAGCTGATTTAAAAGAAAGACTGAAGAGGGCCTTTGCGCTTCTCATCGGTACCGGTCTATGTCTGGGATTTGTTGTCATACCGGTACTACAATATAAACACTGGGCAGCAGTCAACGAATTGCTGGCACCTACGCCTATCTCGCAATCATATGGGGCACGCCCCGTCATCAGGTGGTTCTTTGACGGTCAGCTGCTTGACTACGGTCACTTTCCGATAATTACCATTTTGGCCATCATAGGTATTGTCTTTTCGTTGATAAAAATCTACAGCGACATAAGATTTCGACCTATCGTCGTGATGTTTTTTGTTTCCGCTTTCCTGATGTTCGGAAAACCTTTTTGGGGCCCGCTGCTTCGCCTGATACCGGGAAGCGAAGATCTCTTTTTGCGTAGATTCTTGATGGGTGTGCAATTGACATCAATTTTCTTTGCCGGCATCGCCGCCTATACTACAGGTTACTACACACTTATACTGTTCAGAAAGGTTATCAAATGGGCAGATCTGAATGGTATCTATAGCTTGCAGTCGACCATAAGATCCGGTTTCTCAGCTCTGCTCGGTTGTGCACTGCTCGTCATTGCCCTTACGCCGGCTTGGCAAGCGGTAAGTGCGCATGATGCCCTCAACTCACAGGATATTTCTACCCAAGTACAGGCAGACTCTTTTTACAGCCAGTTCTTGATGCCCATGGTAAACAAAATGAAAAAACTGGGCGGCGGCCGCCTTTACGCCGGCACACAGGAACTGACAAGCGTCAATTACGCGACGTGTTACAACGCAAACGATATACCAGACCCAAAACTCTCACAGGAAAATCAGTCTACCGCTATTGCTTATGTGGGTACTCTGGATTTACCGGTATATAAGTGGATAGAACAGTACAATATCCCGGAAGTCGGCTATACCATGCGTACGGCAGCATTGATGTCCAATCCCGAACAGAACTTTGACCAGTGCAACCCGGGAGACTACTCCATGTTCGGCGTCAGATACATCATCCTGTCACCGTCAACCCTTGCCATCAATGCACTGCCGGTACATGCCAAGCTGATCATGCAAAACACCTACTACTCCCTTTACGAAATACCATCTAACAGCTACGTTCAGGTTGTCAACACCCAAGGTACAATCGACGAAAACAGAACCGATATAGGAGCACAATCCCTGTCGTTCATCGACAGCAACTTGCCCTATAAGAAAATATATCCGACCGTCTCCTACGCCGGAGCCCCGGCTGCCCAACCTACGCTCGCCCCCGGAGAGCACCCCCATGGCTCACCCGGCTATGTGATAAACGAACGTCCCGATTTGGTAGAAGGAGAACTTACCACTAAAGTCCATCTCAATAGGCGTGCAGTGGTGCTTTTATCTGCTTCATATGACCCGGGGTGGACGGTCACGGTCAACGGTAAACCCGCTCAAACGGAGATGGTAGCCCCGGCTCTTGTAGGCGTCACACTCAATAAAGGTACCTATACCGTACGCTTTTTATATCAGGCAGATCCTTACTACCCGGAATTTTTCGGCATGCTGGCGGTTGGAATCTTGGGCCTTGGTTTTGGTCCCGGTGTATACGAACGCTATCAAAACAAGAAAAAAGTAGGCAACACAAAAGAAACGGCTGATGCTGTCTAAAATCTCTTGCTTATAGTTTTTGATAGCTTTTATGCCGATCGGTGTCGCGCACGATTGGCTCCAAAGCTCTGAATAATAGGTCCCAGACTCCCAATTTTTTGCGCGGGAATTCGGATACTTTTTCTTTCACCACGGCTCCGGCCCAAGGGTTATACGGCGGGGGGTCATACAAACTGATATCATAACAAGCCGATTCCTCAGAACCAGTTTTGTCGTTCTGCATCACGGCCCAAGCGATATCGGTATGAGGTCTTGAGCGTTCTCTGGGGTCTTCTATATCGGCACCGTCCGGCCACTGTTCTATTTTTACAACGATCACTTAAATTACCTCACTTACCTCTGACTATCCAAATTATCGTATTTAGAACACTTTTTGTCTTCTTATCGATTTAATAGATACTTATTCCAAGTTCTGCGATAGGCGCGTCCAGCACTGGACTACTCAACGGATAACTCTTGTTGACTTGCGACAGATGGCAGTTGCCCTCATCTGTCAAAGTCATAAAATTAAAGCCTATCCCCTGGTAACCTCGCAAAAAGTCCTCTGGAGACATGGGGTCAATTTGGTATGCAGTTGAAGAAGCCACGATGACTTTTGCTCCGCAAAAGTCAGAGAATACGAAATGGTGATAGTGACCAGCTAAAATAAACCGGACATTACCAGCGGCAAGCGCCGAGGATAGTAAATCTTTATTTCGAAAACCTATTTTACTCATGCCAACAGTCGGTGAGTCAATAGGCGGGTGGTGCATAACCAGAGCAGAGTGTCTGGATGTTGAATTCCTCAGCACATTTTCCAGCCATTCCGCCTGGGATAAGGTCATTTCCCCATAGTCATGCCCTTCTGCCAAAGTATCCAGTCCAATAAATTGCCAATCACCCAATTCCAATTGCTGATCCATGCGACCCGTTATCCCATTTTGGACTCCGGGGAATACAGCCGAAAAGTTCTTCCTGTTGTCATGATTACCCGGCACGGCGAGGAGTGCGCAGCCCAGCGCACTGACCAGATTTTCTAATGTGAAATACAACTTTTCATAAGCCTCCGACTCACCCGAGTTGGCTAAATCCCCCGATACGACTACGAGATCTACCTTTTTGCCACTCTCCGATAAACCTTTCAGAGCCGCAGAAAAAGTTTTCCCCGTATCAATAACACCATGCAAAAGCCCTTCTGCCATGATGTGTGGGTCAGAAAAGTGGACGATATTCATAGATAACCTCTCTTACTGCCGGCTAGAGTAACTAACCGCTGATTTTAGCTTCGAAAAAATTATTGCAAACCAAAAACGGCGTCAGCTCGTATAAGGTCTTTGGTATAGGAATCTTTAGGATCGTCGATGACTTCGGCTAAAGGACCGTAATCTACGATTTTTCCATTATGCAATACCGCTATCTTGCTACATAAGTATCTGATTGTACTCAAGTCATGGGCGATAAAAATCAGACTTTTCTCAGCAAAAGTGTGAAGAAAAAGATCAGAAATCTCTTTTCGCCTGAAAGGATCCAATGCACTCAGCATCTCATCGGCAACGACAAGTTTTGGTTCGGATATGATGGCTCTGGCTATGGCCGCCCGCTGCAGTTGACCGCCGGAAAGCTGATGCGGATAGTAGTCTTGCAGCGATGGGTGCAAACCCACTTTCACAAAAACCTGTTCCACGGCTTCCCTGGATATATCGCCTTTCCCGCTTCCGCGGCGGGCAAGGGCGACAAGGGGTTCAGCCACAGAGGCAAACAGGGTCGCTTTCGGATCAAAAGAACTGCGTGGATCCTGCAAAATCAGTCGTGCTTCTTTTCTAATCCTGGCCAAAGCCTCGTCTTGCGGGGCACGGCTCATCTTGATTCCGGCATACAGGATCTCCCCCGAAGAAGGCCTTTCCATACCAAACAGCATTTTGACCAAAGTGCTTTTCCCGGCGGCTGACGCACCCACCAAAGCCAGCCTGTCTCCGGCGTCCAAAACAAGGTTTACTCCATCAAGGACCGTCTTCTTTGCATGTCGTTTACTGCCGGTCAGACCTATCTCAGATAGAGAGCCCCGCTTTTTACTATATCTGGCAGTGCCGAGGAAAGGGACGGGGTATTGCTTAGTAACGTTTCTCATTTCCAACATATGTTCGTCCAAAGCGCACCCTTCTTCCGTGGACATTGCTTGCAAGTGCTGCTTTTCTCCGTCACTTGCCAACTGCAACACTTAAAAATACTCGGTAAGCAAAGACTTCGTCACATCCGCCTGCGGAGCGGATAGCACGGCAGCAAAATCCCCGGATTCCACAATTCTCCCATGATGCAACACAGCTATTTTTTCACACAAAAAGCTGGCCGCTTTGATCTCATGGGTCACCATCAGCAAAGCCGTCCCCGTCTTTTTCGTCATCGCGGCTAAAAGTTCCACAATCTGGAGTTTGGTAATAGGGTCTAAGGAGGCTGTGGGTTCGTCCGCTATCAGCAACTCCGGTTCACAAATAAGAGCCTGTGCTATGAGAACACGCTGTCGCTCCCCTCCGGAAAGTTGATGCGGAAACGCAAACGCCTTTCTTTCCGGATTATCTATACCTACCTCTGCCAGAGCCGCCAAGACCTTTTCTTTGGCCTGCTTTGCCTTAGCCAGTTTATGAATCAATAGAGGTTCGGCGATTTGTTTATAGATGGGCATCAGTGGATTCAACGAAGTGAGTGGCTCCTGAAAAATAATGGACGCTTTTCTTCCCCTGACGGAAGCCAGCTCTTTCTTTTTTATCTTAAATACGTCTTTCCCAAAAAGCTTTACTTCCCCTTCCAGCAAAGCGTTGTGCGGTGCAAAACCAAGCAGGGCTGCGGATAAAAGAGTTTTCCCAGCCCCTGACTCACCAACGAGTGCTACAGCGTCCCCACTGGTAAGTGATAAGTTCACTTCGTCCAATAAAACTTTGCCGGATACGCTAAGAGACATCCCGTCGACTTCGCAAATCAGCGACATCACATGTTCCTCACGTCTGCTTTTGCCAAGATGCCTTCGGCAAGCAGGTTAAACCCTAAGACCGTTAAGGCAATAGCTAATGTGGGCCAAAGTACCAACAAGGGATCGGTAAGAATAACGCTTTGTGCTTCGCTCAGCATATCGCCCCACGCAGGAGAGGGAGGGGGTGTTCCTAAACCCAAGTAAGACAGTCCCGACTCGGATAAAACAGCCACAGAAAATAAAAGCATCGCCTGGATCGAAAGCTGCGGAAATACGTTCGGCAATACATGTTTCTTGAGAATCATCACCTTACCCAAACCGTAAGTCTTAGCTGTCAAAACATAGTCCGACTTATATACTTTGATAACGCTCACCCTAGTGAAGCGCATCACATAAGGCACGAAGGCGATACCTATAGCCAAAACTGCCGTGATCGTAGAACTCCCATACCGCACAGATACAAGAGTGGCTATCAATAAAGCGGGAAACGCTAGCAAAAGGTCGCCAAAGCGCATAACCACCTCCGTAATAGCTGATTTGCCAATCGCTGAATAAACACCCAGCAGCGTGCCCAAGAAAACACCGATCAAAGTGGCCAACATACCCGAATAAACAGTTATCCACGCCCCCGCCATAAGTCTGGACAATTCGTCTCGCCCCTCCTGATCAGTCCCCAGAGGATGAGACGCCGTAGACCCCTGTAGGATGTGGGGCGAAATGTAATTTATGGGATTATAGGGTGTCCAGAAAACAGAAACGATGCCCGCCGCCGCCACTAAAAGCACCATTGACAACCCGAGCCATAAAGTCACGTTAGAGCTTCTCTTTGGTCGAGCAGCGGATCTAAATATATATCCTTTAGCCGAGCCAGGCATAGAAATTTTGTCGTCAGGCTGCCCAAAATCATGCATAATCAAAGACTCTCGGGTCTATGGCGTGGTAAGCGAGGTCAACAAGAAAATTCATGGCCAAAACGATACCCACTAACATAAGACAGATATCACGTAATAACGATAAATCCCGATTGTTGATGGCCGTAATCAGTAAAGTTCCCATGCCCGGCAAAGAAAAAACGGATTCTACAATTACAGCGCCTACAATCAAGGCTATTACCTGCATACCAAATACGGTGAGCACCTCTACGGCTATATTGCGTCTGCCGTGACGCCACAACGCCCCGGGAGGAGTCAACCCTTTGGCCAAAGCACTTCTATAGTAATTAGAATTCAAAACGTCTATGAGAGCCGTTCTGATGTATCTTGACAAAAAGCAGCCCTCCGCTATAGCCAAAGAAAGTGAAGGTAAGATAAGAGATTTTAGAGAACCACCTACGCTAGAAGACCAGCCGGGAAAACCCGTAGCGGGTAAAAGGTTTAACTTGAGCGCGATAAGGACTATCAAAAACATAGCAGCCACAAAACTCGGTACAGAAATACCTATTTGTGACACGGCTAATAATGCCGTGCCCAGCTTGGTTCGATGCGAAAGTCCTCCGGCAACTGCCAAAATAGAAGCTATGACAAATGCAAACAGCATTGCCATCGCCACAAGAGGAAACGTTACGGCTGCCGAGGAAGCTATTTCACTACCCAAGCTTTGCCCGGATACGTATGAATTTCCCCAATGCAGAGTGAAAAGACCTGTAATCCAATGCCAATATTGCCAATATGGCGGATGGTCAAAACCAAGTTTTGCATTCAAAGCAGCCAAGGAAGCTTTACTGGCTTGAGTACCCAGGATCACCTCTGCCGGTGATCCCGGTAGCATATCAACCAGAACAAATATAATGACTGATGAGAGTATGAACGATATAAGTAAGTAGGCAAAGTGCCTATACAAATAGCGGATCATCACCATTTAGATTAGTACCGATGCATGGCTTTTTAAGATAAAGCGGCTATTATCTTGTCGAATAGCCTTGACTGATGAGATTTTTCGTCAGCTTACCCCCGAAAGACACGTGCGTCAGATCAAAAGATTCCGAGTAGCCATACCTAGGAAGTCCTATAATGCCTTTGTCGTGGACTTCTATCACCGGTAATACATAAAGCCAAACGTTTACTGCGGCAGCGGTAATTTCTTCCAGGATTTGATGCATGCCTTTTACCCAACCTGTTTTGGTGGGAGATGCATTTGCCTGAGCCAGTTGTTGTGCTACTTTGGCACTCCCCGCAAAATGCCAGTAATACTTGGAATTCGCGTAATTGGCTACGTCTCTGGCTTCCGCGTGATCGATGATGGTCAAGTCGAAATTCCCGCCGTAAAAGACTTTACTGAGCCATAATGGCCAGGATACCTGTTGAATATGAACTGTAACCCCGATGGCAGCAAGTTCCTGTTGGATAATCGGCCCGGCCAACTGAGCATAGTAATAAGGGGGCAGAGTCAGGGTTGTAGAAAACCCATTTGGGTATCCGGCTTGGTTCAGTAGAGCTTTGGCTTTAGTCACGTCATATTTGTAATAATTGGCCAGATTTATGTAGTATGGATCAGCCGGTACGGAGTCGCTTCCGATGGCTATGCTTTTACCTCCGGCAGCTACGTCTATGACCTCTTGCTTGTTAATGGCATACTCCAAAGCTTGCCTTACCAATTTGTTTTTAAAAGGCCCGACTGCGTTGTTGATAGTCAATTGGACCTTGCCGTTGGAAAGCCCGCTGATCAATACGTATTTTTTTGGATTAGAAGAGAAAAGTGAAATATCAGAAGGCGTTGCCAAATCGTCTATCACATTAATTTGGCCCGTCAAAAGAGCCGTGTCTTCTGTAGCGGGATTGGAAAAATAGCGAAACTCAACCCCGCCTACATTCGGAAGTTCTCCGAAATATCTGTGGTTAATCCCCAAAGAAACACTGTAGTTATTGACTTCCCCGGTAACGACATAAGGACCGGTTCCTATTGGATCCGTGGCTAGAGTCTTGACGGTAGGGGGATCCAGGATGACACCATTGGAATAAGCCGCCATGTCAAATAAGAACGACCAGCTCTTTTTAATGAGACGCACAGCTACTTCGTCACTACCGACGACTTTGGCACTTTTGACATCAAAGATGTCCCTGTACGGATAAGACGGGTCTTTCAATACTCTGTCGATGCTGAAAACTACGTCGGCAGGCGTCAATAAATCTCCGTTAGAAAAGTGTACGCCTTGTCGAACGGTGAAAGTATAAAGGGTGCCGTTGTCAGAAGTCTTCCACTTGCTGGCCAAGACGGGAACAATCGTGCCGTTTGGAGCAAGCTCTACCAAATGCTGCAATACGTTATAGTCTATTACCTCGTCAATAGCCTGAGCGGCATTAGCCGTAGGGTCTAAGGTGGGAGGAAAAACTGAAGATCCAATGAACAATTTTTTTTTGCTGCTCCCGGTTGTTTTCCGATCGAATGTCAACCTAGGCGCAGGTTTATAAAAACTTACCCTGCCGGGCCCCGAAGTACGTTCACCGGCTAAAACCGCCATACCGCTTACCAGGCAAAAGATTAATGCAATTTTCAACGTTTGGCGTAAGGCATTTTTGTACATTTATATTTTCCCACCTGTTTTATATAAAAAGCTTATTAGTCAGCATCCGGCATTCAATTGCATCTAAAATCCCTTATACGAGAACTGCAGTGTACTAAATGCTGTAACACAACTGCAATATTGCCACAATAGAACCCTCCGGTCAAGAAAATCGACAAAAACTTAACAGAATATGACACCGCATAACGAGATGAAAACAAAAATTGACACTTCCCGTAACCAATACGGCTCCCTTACGGACATAGAAGGGCTCTTGCTCGGACAAAGGGAAGTGGGCGAGAAATTGCCAATTACGGGAGTCACCGCCGTCTTGGCGCCGGAGGGAGCCGCGGCTGGCTTTGAGTGCCGCGGCGGTGCACCGGCTACCCATGAAACAGACTTACTCAGATGCGGTAATTTGGTCGAGCGTGTTCAGGGTGTCGTACTGACCGGAGGCAGCAGTTTCGGCCTTATCAGTGCATGCGGCGTACAGCAGTATCTGGCGGAACAGCACTTAGGATGGAGGGTAGGTACTTCGCCTGAAGAAGTCGTGCCTATAGTTCCGGCAGCGGCTATTTTTGATTTAGGAAGAAGTAACTCCTTTACGACAAGACCCACTTTTCAACTCGGCTATGAAACAGCGGCTGCTGCCGGCAGAGGTTACGTCGGAGAGGGATCTCGAGGAGCGGGTAGCGGGGCCGAAGTCGGAGGTCTTTTGGGCCCCGGATTAGTGGGGGGAATCGGCACCGGGTGCGTTAAAACAGAGGATGGGATATCGGTTGCGGCCATTGTCGTAGTCAATTCAGCCGGTCTGCCGATTGACATCGAAACCGGAGAGTTACTAGGCAACGCTCATCTTAACAGTGTTTTCTGTCGAGCCGAGTTAGTAACGAAGATTGCAGCCCCCACACAAAAAGAAATTTCTCATTGGCAAGCCTATGTTGCTGCCGAAACCAACCGGGGAAAACACCAAGGAACTCCCGGAAATACCAATACGGTCATCGGTATTATTGCCACCAATGTCGACCTGCGTCGAGACGAACTCACCAGAATGGCCAAGGTTGCTCATAACGGGTTAGCCAGATCTATTTCACCGATTCATACCCTCTTTGACGGGGATACGCTATTTTCACTTTCCACAGCTCAGCTCAACCTAGGCAATGACCTGCACGCTCCGCTTACGGCAGAAAGAGCCCTCGCCTTGAGTAGAGTATATGAATGCGGTGCGACTGCTGTCACCAGGGCTGTCGTCAGAGCAGTAGCAACAGCCCACTCCAAAGGAGGATTGCCTTGCTACCGAGACTTTTTCCCCAGTCTTTACGATAATTGAAACAACTTTTTAATTGATTCGAGCAAGCTCAAATAGCAAAGAAGTAAGGAGAAGTTCTTCGTTTGGATTGCGATTCAGAGCGAGGGAAGCTTCCTCCAACAATTGGACACGTTGCCAAGCGATGTCAACTTCACCGCTCTCATAGCTTGTATCTATTTTTTGATAATAACTGTGAATCAGCTCGGAAAAACCGGACTTTAATTCGTCAGTGCGGACTCTTCTGATTTTTCTTTTATTTCTTTCTTCTATACCCTGTCTGTTGAAAGCCGATAAACCTCCGGCAGAGGATTCCAAAGCCGCCAATTCACTTTTACCTTCTTCGACGAGATGCTCAACTAGGACATCGAGTGAAGCCGCTATGCCATCCACTATTCCTGCGATGACAGAACCTTCTGCCTTGAGTCTGTTGGGTATATCGTGCCAAATTTGGCGCCTTGGTAAAAAACTTTCGTCTTCCAGCAGTAGGTGAGCTCTGGCCAAACTGCCTCTGGAAAACAAAGCTATTTCGTGCGCCAATTGGGTATCAACACCTCGGGTGACGAGCATCTGCTCGATTATCTCCTCGGCCACTGGGTTGAACTGGATTTGCACACATCTGGAAGCCACAGTAATAAGATGCGGCGTTACTTCTTCGGTCAAAACGATAAACACAGTGCTCTCTGGCGGCTCTTCTATGGTTTTAAGAAGAGCGGCAGCGGCTTCTTCTGCCAAATGAAAATCACACAGGATGATCACCTGTCTTTTGGCAACACTGGGAGAACGCTGAGCCAAAGCTACAACATTTCTCGCAGCATCTACCGAGATTTGTGATCCTTCGCGTTCTATGACCACCAAATCTCTGTGGATCCCAGCCATGGCATCGGCACAATGCGGACAGGAACCACATCCAAAATTGTCACATAGCAACGAGGCGGCAAACGCCAAAGCAGCGTTCTTCTTGCCGACCCCGGCCGGACCGATAAACATGTAAGCGTGAACCGGAGAATGTAAAGAAGCCCTGAGAAGTTTCTTAGCTGCATCTTGTCCTAAGATATTCTCCAGGTTCGAGGCATAATTACTACTTTGATTCCCGGTATCGTTTAGCGACATTTCAATCACCAAGACGCGGTAACACCAGTGAATTTACTGTTTCGGCTGTTTCAGCTATACTTCTCGATGCATCTACTACCACCCACGATGCGGGATTGTCACTTGCCAAACGACGGAAACCTTCCAATACTCTTTCATGAAAAGATTGCCCCTCGTCCTCTATGCGATCACCCCCTAAAGACTTTCTTGTCAGTGCCACCTCCAGGCTGATGTCCAATAAAACATAGATATCTGGTTCCAGTCCATATGAAGCAAAACCCACAACTTCTTCTACCTCATCTATAGGAAGTCTTCGACCAAAACCTTGATAAGCAAGGGTTGATGCCGAATATCGATCACAGACTACATTACGGCCCTGCTCAAGTGCAGGCTCTATGACTTCTTTTACATGCTGCGCCCTGGCAGCAGCCATCAAAAAGAGTTCGGCTTTTGGCATAAGCAAAACATCTCCGTCTGGGACAAGCAACAGAGATCTGATGCGCTCACCCAATTTGGTTCCTCCGGGCTCGCGCGTCAAAAGAGCATTTACTTTTGCCGCAAACAGTTCGGCTTGTGTAGATTTACCGGCGGCATCTCCGCCTTCAAAAACTATAAATTTGCCCCTTTTGTTCATAGATCAAGATCCCTTCCGGAAAAAGTACGGTGCATGCTATAAAGCCGCACTCTTCTTGACGGGTGATTTTTTAGCTACAGTCTTTGCCGCAGTAGCGGATGTCTTTTTGGCAGAAGTTTTCTTGGCAACACTCTTCTTGACGGGTGATTTTTTAGCTACAGTCTTTGCCGCAGTAGCGGATGTCTTTTTGGCAGAAGTTTTCTTGGCCGCGCTCTTCTTCTTTTGATCACCTTGGGAAGCCAGTAAGATTCTTCTGTCAGCCAAAAGCTCTAAAGCCCGCTCAGTGGTCAGCGACGACTGGTCATCCCCCCTACGAAGCGAGGCGTTAATTTCTCCGTCTGTTACATAAGGCCCAAATCTTCCCGTCTTGAGCAAAATCTTTTTTCCGGTTTCCGGATCAGTTCCCACCTCTGTAGCCTGAGAAGAGCCTCTGGCTGATCTCCTCTCTTTTGGCTTAGCCAACAAATCCAAGGCCTCTTGGAGGGTAACGGTAAAAATACGTTCTTCGCTCTCTAGACTTCTGGAGTCTTTGTCTCTTTGGATATAAGGACCGTAGCGACCGTTTTTCGCCCAAATTTCAATTCCCGTTTCTGGATCTTTTCCCAGTAATCTGGGCAAAGATAAAAGTTGCAGTGCTTCGTCTAGACTGAGAGCAGAAGACGACATGTAGGTAAGCAGGGAAGCCGCTTTAGATTTGTCCGGGTCGTCCGCATCGATCAATTGTACGTAAGGCCCGAATCGCCCTTTTTTCAAAAAAACATCCTGCTGCGTTACCGGGTCCTTACCCAAAAGACGTTCTTCGGGAATAGCCTCCAAGAGTTCTGTGGCTTTTTCCACATTCAGTTCATCCGGAGCCAAGTCTTCAGGTATGGAAACACGCTGCTCTCCGCATTCCAGATAAGGTCCGTAACGTCCTACCCTGGCCACTATCGCCTGTCCGGAGTCATTGACGCCTATCGGAATGGAGTTGATTTCACGGGCGTCTATCATGGCCAGTCGCGTCGCAATGAGATTCTTTAATCCGGTCTCCTGATCCTCTATATACTCTTTGTCATCGCCGGTATCTGATTTTTTGCCGCTCCCAAAATAAAATTTTTCCAACCAAGGCAGCATCTCTTCTTCGCCGTTGGCTATGGCATCCAAGTCATTTTCCATGGAAGCGGTAAAACTGTAATCAACCAGCTTGGTGAAATATCTTTCCAGCAGTGAGACCACCGCAAAAGCCAGAAATGTCGGCACCAAAGCGGTACCTTTCTTCCAAACGTATCCTCTCTCCTGAATTGTTTGCAGCATAGAAGCATAGGTAGAAGGCCTACCCACCCCGAGTTCTTCTACTTTCTTCACCAGGGAGGCCTCTGTATAGCGAGCAGGCGGCTTGGTTTGATGACCCGCCGGGATAATTTCTTCCGGAGTGAGTAAATCTCCTTTGTTTAGCTGAGGCAACATTACCTGATCGGAATCTTCTTCGGAATCAGTATCTTCCTTATAGACTTGCAAAAAGCCGGGAGACGTAATCACGGTTCCAGAAGCCGAAAACTCCAAAAATGACCCCTGTGGAAATCTGCCGGCGTCTTCTAAAAGAACAGATTTAATTCTGACTTTTACCGTTTTTCCAACAGCATCGGTCATCTGAGAAGCCATGGTTCTTTTATAAATTAACTCATAAAGTTTGGCTTCGTCCGAAGTCAGTTTTTTGGCCAAAGCAGCCGGTTCGTGGAACTTATCCCCAGCCGGTCGAATCGCTTCGTGAGCTTCTTGGGCATTTTTGACTTTCTTCAAATACACTCTGGGCTGTTTTGGCACGCTTTGATTGCCGAATAAGTTCGCAATTGTTCTCCGAATTTCCGATAATGCGGCTTCCGATAAATTGGTGGAGTCCGTTCTCATATAGGTTATAAAACCCTGTTCGTAGAGACGTTGCGCAATCTGCATAGTTCTTTGTGCTGAAAATTTTAACTTGCGCCCCGCCTCCTGCTGGAGAGTGGAGGTAATAAAAGGAGGGGCCGGTGAACGCCTATACGGTCTTTCCTCCGTGCCAACAACTTCAAATTGTCCTTTTGCCAATACTTCGCTCAGGACAACGGCTGTTTTTTCATCCAGTAGCTCCAATTGTGCTTCCGTGGATGTCGCCCCCGAGGAATCAAAAGAGGAACCTTCGGCGACTTTTACGTCATTTATTTTCGTGAGCGAAGCGGAAAATCTTTGCTCCCCTTCTGTCAGCAGTTTGGCTGAGATATCCCACCAATTTGCCGATACGAATTTTATTCTTTCGCGCTCGCGCTCAACTACGATCCTGGTAAATACGCTCTGTACCCGACCGGCAGAAAGGCCTTGCATAACTTTTTTCCAAAGTACCGGCGATACTTCATACCCGTACAGTCGGTCCAGGATTCTTCTGGCCTCCTGGGCGTTAACCAAGTTCGCGTCAACTTCCCTGGGATGTTGAATAGCATATTCTATGGCACTTCCCGTTATTTCATGAAACACCATCCGCTTGACGGGAACTTTTGGCTGAAGAACTTCAAACAAATGCCAGGCTATGGATTCCCCTTCTCGGTCTTCATCCGTAGCGAGGTATATTTCACTGGCAGAGGCCAGTAACTTTTTCAACTTATTTACTTGGTCCCGTTTGGAGGACGGCACGACATAAAGGGGCCTGAAGTTGTGCTCTACGTCAACTCCGAGTCTGGCCCATGGTTCCTTTTTGACTTCTTGCGGAATTTCCGCTGCCGACTTGGGTAGGTCACGGATGTGTCCTATAGATGACTCCACTAGAAAATCAGAACCCAAAAAGTCGCCAATGGTTTTTGCTTTGGCCGGTGACTCTACAATCACTAAAGGTTTTGCCATTTTAAATATTACTTTCAATCATAGATTGACTTCTTACCCATATCGTCTTTACAGCCAAAACTATAGCCAACCATGAAATCATCTGTTGTCCTAAAAAATAACATACGTCGATATTAATGCCGAATTACCCCTCATTGCCGTCGGCCCCCTGCAAAATTGTGTAAGAAGGGTTTATCATTGCTTTGCGCTTATATCTGTCGCCCACTATACCTTCAGCAACAATGATTGCCCCAGGCTCCACTCCCGGCAAAGTTCTTCTCCCTTGAAATATCAACAACATTTGGCCAGTACTGTCAACCAAAACGCATTCCAGACTGGATATACCGCCGGCCGGTTGAATCCTTACTGATTTTATCCTACCTACCACTCTGGCGTGGCGTCTCCAAACTGTATTCTGAATCGGCACAGCACCGTTCACGGAAGAAAAAGCCGGGGGTAGTACGTCATCTGCATGGTCATCCGATTGAATTTCTATTTCCGTGGTGGTCTGCCTGGTTGTAACTTCCGGAAGGGTGATTCTCTTGCGCTTCCCAAGCGGATAAGCAATGATGGTAGCACTGGCATTAGGTATCTCGTTCACCATAGAGGAAAGGCGCTCACTGGCTCTGTCGTGTACTATTCGCCTGAGTAAACCGCTGTAAACAGCTCTTGGTAGCAAAACGCTTACTTCCGTTTCCCCGTCGCAGGCGGCTTCTGCCACGTGTTCCATCACAGCCCTACCCAACCTGCGATCTTGGCACTCAATGACTTCCAAAGAAACCCCGTCGATGCCCAAGTCAGACCATATTTCTTCCAGTTCGTGGGCCACTTGGGTGTCTAGGAGAAAGTGTACCGCTCTAACCTCTGTACTGAGAGTCCTCGCATACTGCAACGCCCTGGCAGCCGCCAAGTCGAACCTGTCGATCAGAACCATCACCACATGTCTTCTTAAAATAGGTGCTTCTACAGCCTTTTTAACGTTTTGCTCTAGCTCTTTTTGGGTATCGACATAAGTCGCATGGAGTTTAATCAAGAACCAAACCAGCACCGGGAAAAGGACCACAACTGCCCATGCCCCTTGAGTAAATTTGGTGACGGCAAAAATGATCACCACCAGGAAAGCGAGAACAGCAGCGAATCCATTGATGACAATTTTTCTCTTATAGTTCTTTTCACGGAAAGTCACGTGGTGTTTTACCATCCCGGAGCCGGCGATGGTAAATCCCGTAAACACACCTATAGCATAAACGGCTACCAATGCATCCACCTGGGCTCTTGTGACAATCAAAAGAGCGCATGCCGCCACTGTCAAAATTAGTATTCCGTTGGAAAAGACTAGGCGGTGGCCTCTCTTAGTCAGCGCTTTTGGCAAAAAGGCATCTTTAGCGACAAAGCTTGCTAGGTTGGGAAAACCGTTGAAACTGGTGTTGGCCCCCGTATAGAGGATGAGCATGGTAACAGCTTGGATAAAGTAGAAACATATTTTTCCGAAAAGGTTGGTGCCAAAAACGTATTTTGCCTCTTGGGACAGAACAGTAGGACTGCCCAATACATACGGTACGGCATGGGTTTTCCAAGCCAGAAAGGAAACTCCCAAAACCAAAAATCCCAACACGGAAGACATAGATACCAGAGTCTTTCTGGCATTTCTTCCCTCAGGCTGCCGGAAATTGGCGACACCGTTAGAGATGGCTTCCAGCCCCGTGAGCGAAGAGCCTCCGTTGGCAAAAGCCTTGAGCACTATGAAAAGACTTGCCCCTGCAAAGATACCTGACGTAACGTGATCAGGACCAGATAGTGCCCCTTGTACATTGATTGTATGAGCTGAGAGTTGCCCCAAGAGACTTCTGATACCCCCTACGATCACCATGGCACCCAGACCTACGATAAAAAGGTAGGTTGGAATGGCAAAAGTTTTACCGGCCTCCCTAATACCTCTCAGATTCCCGTAACAGATAATCAAGACTACAGCCAAAGTGATCGGCAACTGGTAGGGAACAAGAAGCGGGAAAGCCGACGTAAGTGCATCAGTGCCGGCCGCTGTTTGAACGGCAACAGTCACTGTATAGTCAATGATGAGAGCCACTGCTGCCACTTGGGCAAATTTCGGTCCGAAATTTTCCCTGGCTACCACGTAGCTTCCGCCAGCCTTGGTATAGATCATCACGACTTCACGATAAGAAAGTGTGACAAAAAACAACACGGCAACAACGGCAAAGGTTATTGGCATGATAAGCCCAAAAGCAGCTATACCGATGGCCGGTACCAACTGTGTCAGAATTTCCTCTGTTCCGTATGCCGTGGAAGAAATACAGTCCGGAGAAAGTACGCCAAGAGCTATGAAATTACTCAATCTCTGTTCGGAAAGCTTTTCCGTAATAAGAGGCGGCCCAAGAAGTCTTTTTTTCAACCTATAGGTCAGAGACTCCGGAATCTCGATTTTCACTGTCACCGGCTTGGGTCCGGAAAAAGGTTGAGAGGCTTTATCTAAAGCAGCAGATGTGTGCGCATCTTGCTTTATGTTGCCCGGTAGGACATTACCGGTATCGGATAAGTCGGTCACGATACAAAAATTTAGCAGAACAAGATAGGTCCTATCAGAATAAAGCGGCTTACATCTTAAATAGCCGGAAAAATAGGCTTGTCTAAGAAGAAACTTCGATAAAAACCGGTTTTATGATCTGAATAAGTGAGTCTCTCAAGTAAAAAGGTATACTGATGATAGAAAAGATAAGTTGATAACTTATCTTGATTCCATTTAAAAAGAGTATTGATTAAATATGAGAACAATTGTAGTAGGGTGCGGCAGAGTCGGATCGGGGTTAGCGGTGGCATTGGTATCACACGGCCACCAAGTGACCCTCATTGACCGCAACCCCAATTCCTTTCGCCGTATGCCGGCTGGGTGGGGTGGTATCGAAATAGTGGGTTCTGGATTTGACAAAACCACTTTGGCAGAAGCCGGTGCCACACAAGCTTATGCCTTAGCCGCCGTTACCAGCGGAGATAACTCCAACATCTTAACGGCCCGCATAGCAAGAGAGGACTTTGCTATTCAACACGTGGTAGCCAGGATTTACGACCCCAGACGAGCTGAAATTTACTCAAGACTTGGTATACCTACCATTGCTACAGTCACTTGGACGATACAGCGTGTCATTGACAAATTGTTTCCTGAAGAAAAACCTTACGCCTGGGAAGACCCTTTTGGCACTCTCCGAGTGGTAGAAAGAAACCTACCCAATCGTTTATGCGGGAAAAAGCTTGAGACACTGGAAAAGGAAACGGGAGGCAGAATAGTCGCCGTCTCCAGAGGGCAAAAGTCTCTCATGTTTAGCAGTGACTTAATCGGGCAGGAAGGTGATTTAATTCATATAACGGTGGACGAAAACGCCCAGAAACTGCTTGACGAAATACTTAGCGACGACAAAGGTAAAAGGCAAGACGGTAAATGAAAGTTATCATAGCGGGAGCGGGAGCAGTAGGGGCTTTCTTGGCCGAGGACTTGGCTAATGCCGGTCACATTGTGACTCTTATCGAAAAAAATATCTCTCAAACCGAGCGCATACCGACAGCAGACAACCTTAAATTGATGGAGTCCGATGCCTGTGAAGTAGACACCCTCCAGAGAGCGGATTTGGTAAATGCTGACGTAGTGGTGGCGACCACCGGTGACGACGAAGACAATTTGGTGATTTTTCTACTGGCCAAACAAGAATTTGCCGTGCCAAGGGTCATAGCAAGAGTCAACAATCCGGCCAACCACTGGATGTTCAACCAAAGCTGGGGAGTCGATATAGCTGTTTCAACGCCTCACCTTCTGTCGGCTTTGGTTCAGGAAGCCGTTTCTGTGGGATCCTTGGTAAAACTTTTTCAGTTCGACAAAGGAAATGCACACCTTATCGAAGTGACCTTGGCGGAGCAGTCTCCGGCTATTGGCATGGCACTGACAGACATGACTTTACCCAGACGAGCAACCGTAGTAGCAATTATACGAGATGGCCAGGTTATAGTCCCCAGAGGAGATACAGTACTCAACGCCGGAGACGAAGTCATGCTTTTGGCAATGGGAAACTGTGAAGATGAAGTGAGGGAAATGCTTGTCGGAACGGATGAGCGCTAAATCAACAGAGAATAGCAATCCAACGACGGATACCCCAGAAAAGAAAATCGCGGCTTTTTTCGATTTGGATAGGACGATCATAGCAAAAGCAGCGATGAGCGCTTTTAAAAGTCCTTTGCACTCACACGGCCTCTTATCCAAAAGATCGGTTCTTTCAATTGTCATAGGTGAACTGATCTACTTGCACTTGGGCGCCACCAGAGCTCGTATAGAAAAATTTGGCCGATCGGGAGCGAGACTGGTTAAAGGGAAGAATAAATCCGAAATTTGTCAAATTATCGAAGAGGCAGTACATCAAGTTGTCGACCCCATCATCTACTCAGAAGCTCTAAAACTGATCGAATTTCATAAAAGCCAAAACCACCTGATAGTCTTGGTCTCCGCTTCTCCTGAAGAAATAGTCCAGCCACTGGCAAAACTGCTAAATGCGGACCTTGTCATTGCATCCAAAGCTGATACGGATCAAACGGGTCGCTATACCGGAAATATAGAATTCCTAGCTGTAGGGACTAAAAAGGCAGATGCAATAGTGCAATTGGCTCAAAACATGAACATTGATCTTGCACAGTCATATGCTTTCACAGACTCCATTACAGACATACCGATGCTCGAAATTGTGGGACACCCTACGGCCATCAACCCTGACCGAGCCCTGGAAAAATTGGCAGAGATCAGAGGGTGGGATATAGATGAATTTGTTGAGCCAATTAATTTGTCCGTAAGGATTAAAAACGTCAAAAAGACCGTTACAGATAGATACAGCAAACCAACGGCAATACTCTCATTACTGCCAACCATAACAATACTGGCAATTTGTGCTTTCATTTACGTGCTTTCCCGCAGTAAAGCACAGGAGCGAAAATATTTACACCAATCGCCGTCAGATATTGTAATTTTTTAAAATACAAATAGACCCGGCTCGTAAGAGCCGGGTCTATTTACTCTCCCTTGATACGCTTTACTGCTATAAAAGCCAAACCGCCAAGTAATAATAGCAAAAACAGTTTTTTCAGCATGTTTTAGAATATACAGCAATTCTTTGCTGTTCGCAAAAATTATTTTGCTTTAGTGTTCTAGCCTCACCAGAGAGCTGTTAGGAGACCACCAAACTCTGGAAAAGCTGAGCTAAACGGACAGCAGATCTCTGGCGCCTGTGTCGCTTGAAGGATGGCGGAGCTTAGACATCGCTCTGGCCTCAATTTGACGGATTCTCTCTCTGGTCAAGTTGAAGTACTCGCCGACTTCCTCTAGCGTTCTTGGTTCACCTCTGTCAAGTCCGAATCTGAGCTGAAGGATTTCTCTTTCGCGTTCATCCAGTGGGGCAAGTAGCCTGGTGATTTCCATGGGCAAAATGGAAGTTGCTGCTTCCTCAAAAGGCGATCCTGCAGAACGATCTTCTACTACGTCTCCCAACTCAGCGTCTCCGTCTTCGCGCAGAGGCTCAGACAAAGAGAGGGGCTCGGAGCGAAAACGCAAAGCTTCTATCAACTTGTCCTCGGGTAACTCTACTTCTTCACCCAATTCAGCCAAAGTGGCGGGTCTGCCATATTTGAGTTCTAAACGCGCCTGAGCTTTTTGCACTCTGGCCAGCGTATCTCCAGCGTGTACAGGAAGTCTAATTGTGCGTCCGGTGTTAGCTATACCGCGCGTTATAGCCTGTCGTATCCACCACGTGGCGTAGGTAGAAAATTTAAACCCTTTTCGCCAATCAAACTTCTCTACGGCATGCATAAGACCTAGGTTTCCTTCTTGGATAAGGTCAAGAAGCGGAAGACCGGAAGCCTGATACTTTTTAGCTATCGAAACCACCAAGCGTAGATTGGACTGGACAAAAGCTCTTTGTGCTTCGTCTGCATGGCGTATCATTCTCTTGAGCTCCCTTTTGCGAGTGGGAGTCATATCGGGAGCCGCATTGCGCAACTCTTCTTCGGCTTGATGCCTTTTTTCTATGTCTTGGGCCAGCCGTACTTCGTCATCTTTTGACAGCAGAGGATACTGACCTATGTCGGTAAGGTACAGCCTTATTAGGTCTTCTTCGTCCCGTTCTACTCTTTCTTTAGCCAAGTTTTAAAATCCTCCATAACTTTTTGATTGTTGCTTCGGTAAAATAAATTACTACTATAAAAGTTACATATATGTATATCTAACTGGAAATCTGGTTTTCCTCCATTTTTTGGGTTTTATATTAACAGTGTACAGGTTGCGTCAAGACTTCAGGCACGCTCATCGGGCACTGGGCAATAATTGTCTTAAAAGAGTAACAATTCTTTCATCGACAATTTCCGTTGACGTAGCACCGTCTGATACCTCCAAAATAAGGTTTCCGTCATATATGACCTCTTCCAGATCTGCTTTTACCCGTTGAAAAACCCTTTTCGCCGCCATATCCGCCGGTGAGCAACACAACTGCAACCGTTCTTCATAGACCAAGAGAAGAGTGGGGTAGATCTTCCTCAATAAAGCAGTGAGTAATCCGGCGGCACTCTCTTCCTCCCCCAAGTGAACAAGCAGCCGGTCAAATTCGGGATTAAAAGACTCAATCAACTCATCTCTGCTTTCCAAACCAACCGAGACTGGCAAAAGATCAAAAAGTTGCTGGCTTCTCCAAGCGTGAGCGGCGCTGGCTGAAGATAAAAATATCTGTTGATACTCTTGGTCTATCAGTGTTGACATTTTAGCCAGAACGGAACATAACTGCAATTCCACGTATGAGATCTTTCCGACAAAACGCGCTGACTCTGCCAGTGTGAGAGGTGTCACCAAATTATTTCCCATCGCAAAAAGTTTGAACCGATCTGTGTGCTTCACATCAGCACAACGTGTTTCCATTATATAGGACAAGACAATCTTTCCGGATTTCTCCGCATGATATATATCCATAAATTAATAGACGTGTCAACAATTTTTTCTTTACAGCAAAGAAAGTCTTTAAACACCTTAAGTCTGAACGAAAAGTATGTTATAGATGATACTTTATGCGAGGTATTTCATTGTGAGTATCGTTTCTAACAAGGATCAAATCAACTACGTTTTGCGCAGTGTCGAGGAACGCAAGGTACGTTTTATCCAGCTGTGGTTTACCGATATTTTGGGAACCCCAAAATCATTTTCCATTACACCGGCGGAATTAGAAAATGCCCTTGAAGAAGGCATGACTTTCGACGGATCCGCCATAGACGGCTTCAGTCGCGTTCAAGAAAGCGACGTCTTAGCATTTCCCGATCCAAAGACTTTCCAGATCTTGCCTTTCCAAAAAGGCAACTCTGAACTCGCCAGAATTTTCTGTGATATTTACAACTTAGACCAGACCCCTTTTGAGGGCTGTCCCAGACACGTTCTAAAGCGCACACTTACCAAAGCACACGAGCTCAACTATAACTTTTTTGCTTCACCGGAAATTGAATATTTTTACTTCGCCAAACAAGATGGGAGAGGACTTCCCCAGCCGTTGGATAACGGTTCGTATTTTGAATTGACCGTTGCCGACCTATCGTCTGATCTACGAAAACGGACGGTTTTGGCACTGGAAGAAATAGGCATTCCCGTTGAATACGCCCAACACGAAGACGCCCCTAGTCAGCATGAAATTGACTTGAGATATACTGATGCTCTGACAATGGCCGATACCATTATGACAGTTCGCCTCGCCATTAAGGAAGTTGCCCAAGACAACAACGTCTACGCATCGTTCATGCCAAAGCCCCTTGAAGGAGTGCAGGGTTCTGGTATGCACACTCACTTTTCTCTTTTCCAAGGGGACCAAAACGTATTTTATGATCCGGATTCCGAAAAATTCCTTTCCAAAACAGCCCGGCACTTTATCGCCGGGCTCCTATATCACGCCCATGAAATAACGGCTATCACCAACCAATGGGTCAATTCTTACAAACGCCTCGTATCCGGTTATGAAGCGCCTATCCACATCTCTTGGGCTCACAATAACCGCTCAGCACTAGTCAGAGTGCCTGTTACAAAAACCTCTCATCCCGAAGCCACCAGAATAGAATACCGGGCACCGGATCCGGCTTGTAACCCATACCTGTGCTTCGCTGTTATCCTTGCTGCCGGATTAGATGGCATTGCAAATACCATCGAATTGCCCAAAGAAGCAAACAATAACTTGTTCGAGATGAGTGACAAAGAACTGAAAAAAGCGGGAATACGCCCGTTGCCCATGACGTTAGAGGCAGCTTTAGCGGAAATGGAAAAATCAGAACTCGTAGCAGAGACTCTCGGAGAACACGTATTTGAATGGTTTCTCAGAAACAAATACTACGAATGGAACGAGTACAGCCGTCATATCAGCAATTACGAGTTGACCAGATACTTCCCGACCCTATAGACACGTGAAAACATTTCTTTGCTTCCCGAAGGATACTCCATCCAACATCACAGAGATAATTACAGAACTTGGCTACGAAACCAAGTGCACAGATGAATTCGACCTTTTCACCGACGTGGAATCACCAGAAGGCTTCTTGGGTGTTTTAGTAACGGCAGGGCAAAACGAACAAAAGGCGATAGATTTGTGCCGGGAAATACGAAGTCGCGAAACACCGCTTTCCCCCGTTATTTTGGTAGTCCAGTTGGGTCTCATGTCAAAATTGGATCAGTTGGACGACCTCTTTGACGAATGTATTATCGAAGATGCTACAGCCCAAGAGATCAAATTTAGAATCATCAGATCTCTCAAGAGATTCGGTAAAAACCTGAACTCACCTGTCATCTCTTACGGCCCCCTTGCTCTAAATCTCGAAACCTACCAGGCCGTTGTGGAGAAAAAACCGTTGGATCTGACCTATATGGAGTATGAACTGCTCAGATTTTTAGTCCAAAATCCGGGGAAAGTATTCACCAGAGATACCCTTTTAACCAGAGTCTGGGGATACGAATACTTCGGCGGGGCCAGAACAGTGGACGTGCATATCCGAAGATTGAGAGCAAAATTAGGCGAAGAGCACGCCGGTTTGATAGAAACTGTTAGGAGCGTTGGCTACCGCTTTGGCAGAATCCACTGGTAATACAATATAAGCCGGCACTTTGGTATTTACAAAACCTAAATCGTTGACTTCATAGTGTTACCTATGAAATATGAGCTATAGCCTCAATTTCCACAAGAGCACCCCTGGGAAGTTCTTTTACGATAACGCTACTTCTAGCCGGCAACGACTCTGGAAAATAACTTACATATATTTCGTTCATCCTGGAAAAATTCTCCGCGTCTACTAAAAACACGGTTGCCTTTACTATATTCGCCATCGAACATCCGGCTTCTGCCAGCACCGATGACAAATTAGTCATGGCTTGGTCGAATTGAGCTTCGAAACTTTCCAGTAACTCGGCATTTTCCCCAATACCCAACTGCCCTGAGCAAAATACAAAATCGCCGGCTCGCACATATGGACTATAGAACTTCAGAGGTAAGGACATGTTCTTCAAAAGATCTTACTAGCTAAACGAAGATCCGCACCCACAGGTTTTCGTTGCGTTAGGATTCGTGATGTGGAAGCCGGCCCCTTGCAATCCACCGGAGTAGTCCAAGGTGGACCCCTCGATGAGACTGGCTGATTCTGAATCTACCACAACTTTGATAGAACCAAAAGTCCTGACTATGTCGTCTGCCTCGATGTCAGAGTCAAAGTACATGTCATAGCTGTATCCCGAGCAACCTCCTGGTTTTACCGCTACTCGCAAAGCCAAAGAGTCAGAACCCTGTTCTTCGGCAATCAGTTGCGTTAGCTGCTCAATGGCAGAATCGGTAAGAGTAACAGGAGCCGGTTTTTTTCCTATGGCAACACCTGTAGCAATTGTAGACATTTGGTTTCTCCTACTTTGATGGATAAAACTTTAGGTAAGCTTTATTTATAATTTAGCAATTAACCGGATTGATAGCGTCATATTTTTTAGAAAATAAAGCTTCACAATCGGTTTTTCAGATAATGTTTATTTGCCAATAACTAACGTTGATCACAACGGGATATACTGCTTATAAAAGCAGCCAAACTGGATCACAAAATGACCGAAAGCCACAGCGAAATACCCCAGCAAATCGATGGTGATGACTTTTCACGCTCCGTATACGATCGCCTTTCGGAGGTCCTGGATCCAGAATTACACGCAAGCATCACAGAACTCGGCATGGTGGGC
Organism: Actinomycetes bacterium; assembly: GCA_021829645.1. Classification (GTDB taxonomy): domain Bacteria; phylum Actinomycetota; class Acidimicrobiia; order Acidimicrobiales; family Bog-793; genus JAJZMK01. The sequence goes on from JAKBPI010000001.1 coordinate 61,261, forward strand.
AGCATAACAGTTGATTCCAATGTACTCGAAATAGAAGTAGCCCTCACTATTGCCGGTTGTCCCCTCAAGGAACAAATCAGGGGCGATGTTGTCAAAGTCGTTTCCGACCTGGCAGGCACACGACAGATACACGTAAAAACAAAAGTTTTGTCGCCAATTGAAAAAGCCAGACTCATGGAAAAAGCTCGTATCCTCAACCAAAAAAGGGTCAGCACCGCCATATCCACACGCACAAAAGTATTTGCTGTTGCCTCCGGAAAAGGTGGCGTAGGAAAATCTTCCGTGGCGGTCAATCTGGCTCTGTCTCTATGCGCTTCGGGGCAAAAAGTGGGCCTATTGGACGCCGACATCTGGGGGTTTTCAGTTCCGGAGCTACTTGGCGTGCATCAGGATTTGCAAGTCAAAAACGCCAAAATAGAGCCGGTGGAAATACCGGTCGGTCCGGGTTTGCTGCAGGTTATTTCCATGGGATTTTTGGCCAACTCCCAAGAAGCAATTATGTGGCGCGGATTGGTTTTAAGTAGAGCACTGCAGCACTTTTTAGAAGACGTCAATTGGTTACAAAACCTAGAGTATTTGATTATAGATCTGCCTCCTGGGACAGGTGATATTCAAATGGCTTTGGCCAGAATGCTACCGGAAACACAATTGCTTCTTGTAACGACTCCGTCTAGTTATGTGGAACACATAGCCGCTCGAGCAGCCGATATGGCAAGGAAGAGCCACATAAGAATATTCGGCGTTATTGAAAACATGAGTTCGTTCCGATGCGAACACGGCGTTCAATACCCCATATTCGGTCAAGGAGGGGGTAGTCGCTTGGCTCAATTCCTACACGTCCCGCTACTGGCCTCGATACCCATTGACGCCGGCGTCCAGAATAACCCGCGGCGCTCACAACTGGCTCATCCGACAAATCAAGCTTTTGCCGAGCTCTCAAGCACAATTATGGATATGTGCGTAAGTCAAGAAGGCATGTCCGGCTGCAGCGCCCGCATGCTCGAAGCCATAGAGCACTCTTTGGAAAGCTGAGATCAAATTGCGCTGCGTTGCACAAGCCTGCGACGCTCGCTTTCGTTCATACCACCCCAAATGCCGTGAGGTTCCGGAATGGACAGGGCGTATTCCAGACATTCTTGGCGAACAGGACATGAAGAACATATCGATTTAGCCAGTCTCTCTCTGCGCGCTCTCATTTCTCTCCTCTCGGATTGGAAAGGTGGAGCAAAGAAAGAAACCAGATTCTCTCCCCGACAAGCAGCTTTGGTGTGCCAAGCTTCTTTTGTTGTGGAAAAAATCATTTTAAAAGTCCTCCTTGGGTATAGCATTTTTCGTACTACTTATAGTGTTGATAAGCGTTATTTACGTCAGATAAAAAACCTTATTCTGTGACGATAGCGCTACTTCGAGTAAAAAATCAAGTGAAATTGTCTTGTGAAAAATTATTTAACAATTACCAAACTATATACCGGAGAAACGACATCCAAGTAATCCCTGACTGCTTGGTAAATCGCAACTAGACAAACGTTCGATCTCAAATCAGAAGTATATTTATTTTACCCGGGACAGCTCACCATACTTGGCTTTAGAGGTCTGGCTGACCTTTCCGAACTTTTTATACCATGATTCCAACTGGGACATCGCGATGCTTAACCGCCTTTTCGCATCAAAAGATTTGCCACCAGTCCGGTCCAGCCGGTCTGGTGTGAGGCACCCAGCCCATGACCGTCATCGCCATGAAAGTATTCGTGGAAAAAAATCATATCGGTGCCGGGTTGTGATTGAAAGAACTCATATTCGCCAAATACAGGTCTGCGCCCGTTAGTGTCTTGGCGGAAAATAGATATGAGGCGCTCCGAGATGACATTGGCGACTTGTCGCAGTGACATCTCTTGTCCTGAACCCGTGGGACATTCAACCAAAAAGTCGTCTCCCAAATACGCGTAAAAACGCTCCAGAGCCTCTATTAGCAAGAAATTGATAGGGAACCATATAGGACCGCGCCAATTGGAGTTTCCTCCAAAAAGGCCTGAAACGGATTCCCCGGGTTCGTAATCGACGACAGCGATTAGGTTTTCTATTTCCAGTCTGAAAGGGTGGTCTTTGTGGTATCTGGAAACACTACGCAACCCGTATGGAGAAAGAAACTCTTCTTCATCAAGCATAATCTTTAACAGGTTTTTTAGCTTTTCCGGTTCCACTATGGAAAACAACTTAAAAGCATCTTTTTGCTTCCCGTGATTGCGTACCACATGCTGTGTCAATTCCGGTTTACGCTCAATAAACCATTCCATGTAAGCCGCAAAAGAATGCTCGTTTAGCTCAATCATCTCCGCCAAAGTCGACGTTGCGCATAGAGGTATGAGACCCACTAGAGATTTTACTTTCAGTGGAATGTTTTCTCCGGAATCCAGACATAGCAGGTCATAATAGAAATTGTCTTCTTCGTTCCAAAGTCCCTGAGCATAAACTGCGCTGCCGATGTAGCCGAAGTGTTCAAAAAACTTTACCGCTACATCCTCGTAAATTATGTCCTTGCCGGCCAATATAAGGGATATTTCCAACAAATTGAGACAGTACATGGCCATCCAAGAGGTCCCGTCTGATTGCTCCAAGATGCCGTTCATGGGTAACTGAGCAGAGCGATCTATGGGGCCTATATTGTCAAGGCCCAAAAACCCTCCTTCAAATACGTTATTGCCCGCAGCGTCTTTTCTGTTTACCCACCAGGTAAAGTTAATAGTCAACTTGATGAGTATTTTTTCCAAAAAAGCGTAGTCTTGGGATCCGTCTATTTTAAAAATCTGCAAAGCAGCCCAGGCCTGTACCGGCGGGTTGACGTCGGAAAAAGCCCATTCATAAGCGGGCAGCTGCCCATTGGGATGCATATACCACTCGCGACAGAGCAATATAAGTTGTTCTTTGGCAAACTCGGGGTCGACATAGGCCAATGTTGCACAATGGAATGCCAGATCCCAAGCAGCGAACCAAGGGTATTCCCATTTATCGGGCATGGCTAAAATATCTTTGCTGTCCAAATGGCGCCACCCGGAATTACGGCCTTCTTTTCTACCCTCTGCAGGCGGTGGCTGGCCAGGGTCCCCATCCAGCCATTCCGCCACGTCGTAGTGATAATATTGTTTGGACCATAGCATGGATGAAAATGCCCTTCGCAAGATAGACTTTTCATCTTCACTTAATGCGGGTGGCGTAAGGGCTGCATAAAATTCATCGGCATCCAATAAAGCCGAGCTCATAGTGTCATCCCAGTCTTTTCCTAAGTCGCACGATTGAGAATCAGACAACCTTACTTTGATACAAAGAGTTTCATGTGCCGGAATTTCCAATTTATACAAGAAACCCGCCTTAGTACCGGAATTCCTCTCTTCGAAATCTTTATCGCCCAGAAGATAGTCATTAAAGTAATCTTTAAAGGGACCTTCTTTTTCTACCTCGAATAGCTTGGGGTAATTTGTTTCGTTTTCCGTCATCAGAAGCGTCGGCGAGCCATCCGCAATAAGATACATATCACCTAGGTAAATATGATTTGCCTTTAGCTTACTCTCATCAATTTTCTCGATAATCGGTTTTCGCGAGTCTCTTCCGTATGACCAAGTATTTCTGAACCAAAGAGTGGGGATGACGTCAATAGTCGCCGCTTCATCTGAGGGATTTGTGATGAGAAGTTTAATACAGTAGTCCGTAGGTGATTTTTTGGCATATTCGGCTACTATGTCAAAATAACGGTTATTGTCCAGCACATGGGTATCGACAAGTTCATACTCTTTTTGCAGCTTACCCCTGGTGCGATTGACATCGACTAAATCTTCGTAGGGGAAGGCCTCCATAGGGTAGATGTAACGCCATTTCATATAAGAATGGGTGGGTGTGGAGTCAAGGTACCACCAATATTCTTTGGCGTCTTCACCGTGATTTCCCTCGTTCCCAGTCAGACCGAATATTCTCTCTTTGATGATCGGGTCTTTACCGTTCCAAAACGCAAACCCAAAACATAGGAATTGATGATCGTCACATATGGCACCCAATCCATCTTCACTCCACCTATAAGCCCTAGATCTGGCGTGATCATGGGGAAAATAGTCCCAAGCCGTACCCCCATCGCTATAGTCTTCCCTTACCGTGCCCCAAGCTCTTTCTGAGACGTAAGGCCCCCACTTCTTCCAGAGTTCCCCGTTGTCTCTAAGTCTGCCATGTTCTTTAGAAGAAAGATTACGGACTTCTTGTCTTGTATTTTTTATAGGTGTATCTTTAGCCATTGTTACAGTCTTGCAAAACGGAGAGCTCATGACAAGAGGAATTGTATTCGGAAGACAAATTTGTGGAAATTTAGAAGAATCTTCCGCAAGAGAGTGGTTGTGCACAGACGCTCTTGGGGGGTTTGCTTTCGGCACTGTAGCAGGTCTTAGAACCAGACGCTACCATGGACTCCTCATAGCGGCAAACGAAACTGCCAGCAGCAGAAATCTGGCTTTGGCCGCCTTGGATTTAACCGTAAAAATAAACGATAAGCCCTTTCAAATGGCCACACACGAATGGGCCAACGGAGTTATCAGCCCCACCGGTTATATTTACCTGGAACGCTTCGAAATACAAGAAGGCATCCCGAAGTGGTACTTCAATATCGGTGAAGTGACGTTAACAGTTGAGGTAGCCATGGATTACGGCAACCCGGCCGTAGAGGTGTCTTATTGCCTAGAGCATTCTCCGGATCCTCTTGAAATCGAAATAAAGCCTCTCTGCACTTGGCGTAATGCTGACCAAGAAAGATTCGGCACGCAAACACCCAAGATAGACAAATACGGGGAAGGCTTTGTCTTTGAAGATGCTTTTTTTGTAGAAGGACCTGGTTATCTACAAAACGGATTGGATTGGTATAGAGGGGTCTATTATCGAGTTGAAGAGGCAAGAGGTCTTCCGCCCACGGAAGACCTCTTTTGTGCAGGAACTTTTCATAAAGTGCTTTCCCCCGGCGAAACAACTTATGTACAGGCTTGGGCAAAAGCAACCGGGAAAAAACCGGAACCGAATTTGGCTGAGAGATCGCGCAGACGCCGAACCGGTCTGTATGTCCAAGCCAAAGCCAACACAGATACCGCCAAACTCCTCTCCGGAGCCGCTGATCAATTCATCATCAAAGGCCCTAACGTTATAGCGGGCTATCCTTGGTTTGGGGTATGGTCACGCGACGCCTTAATTAGCTATCCCGGTCTCTTTCTTAGCACAAGGCGCTTCACAGAAGGTCGGGCTTTTCTGAAGCAAATGTGTAATGAGATTGTGGACGGTCTTTTACCCAACACCACCATCGGCCAAGACAGGATGTATAACAGCGTAGATGCTCCCCTCTGGCTCATCCAAGCCGTATTTTCCCACTACAGAGTAACGAGAGACAAGGACTTACTAAACGAGGTTCTTCCAAGTTTGACCGGTATCGTTACGAACTATACAAACGGCACAAAATACAACATCGGGCTTGACCAAAACGACTTCTTAATTTCTTGTGGCACCACAAATACTGCTCTTACGTGGATGGACGCCAGAATCAATGACGTTCCGGTCACCATGCGAGCCGGTAAACCAGTCGAAGTAAACGCCCTTTGGGTAAATGGTTTACAGATTATGGAGACAATAGCTTCTTTGTGTGGACAGAGTAATGCGACATTTGGTTCTCTCTACAACAAAGCATTGGCAAGTTTCCAAAAGCGCTACCCTAACCCCAATAAAGCCGGTTTGTATGACGTTGTAGACTCTTATGAAGATCCGACGACTTCCACAAAGCGAAACGACGACAGTTGCAGGCCAAATCAATTGTTGGCCCTCGCATTGGGATTGTTTGACGACCATATAGGTACAAAAGATCCATATCACATCATGGAAAGCGTCGCACCGCTAGTTACTCATCTGGGACTTAGAACGCTCTCGCCTTTGGATCCAAGATATATGGGTCAACACAGAGGTAACCAATATCAAAGGGATATGGCCTACCACCAGGGAACTATCTGGCCATATCTCTTGGAGCACTATACCATAGGACTACAAAAAACTAACAGGGCATACGATATCTTCAGAGATGCCCTGGAAAACCACCTTTTTGATTATGGTCTTGGATCTATATCGGAAACGCTAGAAGGGGATCCCCCTCATGTGGCAACAGGGTGCCCTTTCCAGGCTTGGTCTGTCGCAGCGTTCTTCAAAATATTCAACGAAAAAGATATAGCAAAACTATAACTTATTAATACTCACCCATTTAGTAGGGACTTTTATAGTGGATGCTTTGTTCCAATCAGAAAAGCTCATAACGGTATTAAATTCTTTTTTGGTTAGCACAATTTTGATGGGCAAGTAACTGCGTGTAGATATGTAAAAATTCTCAGTCGCGTACGTAGGCGAGGAGGCAGAGCCAACATTCACTTTGATCGATATATCATAAGCAACAGTCTTGTCAATCACAACGTTCTTACCCAAATGTGAAGCTTTGGGAGAGAGGTTTAGGGAAGATAAAAAAGGAGCTATTTCCATACCAGATGATGCGCTTACATACAGCGGATTATTACGACTTATTGCCACCCACCTATTTTTCGCTCTGCCTGCCTGAGTTACACTCAAGTCACAAAAAGTTCCCATAAACAGCATGTTGCCACTACAATACACCACACCATAACTTAGAATCACCCTTCCGGATCCTAACTCATGGTTGATAACTATTGACCCATGTGTGTCTCAGAGTTTTTACCTAAAACTCCTTGAATATTCATAGAAACATCCTCACCACTCACGATACCGCTACTCGTCTCATCCAGCACCACAGATCGCTTACGGGAGGCATCTTGGCGGAGTCGATCTAAGATAGTAGTCAGTGTAATTTTAGTTTTCTTTAAAGAGGTACTTCGCAAATTTAATTTATCGCCCTTAGGTGCCACTAAGGCATTAGAGTTGCCCTGGAACTCAATTTTTCTCGCCATACTATCGGCACCGGCTGCCGTAGCGTTAAACCACCCCAAAAGCAAGAAGCATACTCCCAAAATAGGCATCAAAATAAAGCTTCTATCTCTCAAAGCCTTCTCCTTCTTAAGCGATTACCACAGTACAAAAATTTTTATCTGATCTGATAACAAATAGTAGTTGCTTTACGTAGGCAATGCTAGTTTACTTAATGCTTTGCGTCAATCCTACTTTTTAGATACCTTCTCTATATCTTACTGCTTGAGTTTACCTATTTACAATGACCTTCAGAGATAACTTTTTATTCACTATTTCGAGCAATCAATGCATAATTTCAGTTTTTTAGCAAGAGGTAGCAGAAATGCTTATCTACAAGCGTCAGTTGCTAAAAAGGAAAACATAAGTTAAAAGTTTCTATTTTGGCTCATTTACACTTGGACATTTACATCAGAAAGAATAATCTGTCCCAAGGTAGCCATAAAATATATATCCTCTGATAGCAATATTCTTCATTTTATGAAGACTCTCTATACCGAGAGCATAGACTAAGATTTGCCTATATCAAAGCATATTTATTTACAATTGATATATACTAACAACTTTCTTGGGAGCCTTGAAAACATGACGCCTGTTCCAATCGACAAAAGTAACTTTTTCCGTAATTCCTCTTGCACCAATCGTTAACATTACCGGTAAATAGCTTCCATTGGTAGCTACATATACATTCTCATCTAGGCCCTTAGGAAACACCGCGCTTACACTGCGTGCAAGAGTCCCCCTTATGTCGTAGGTCATAATGCCTTTAACCATAGCAGTCTTAGCTATATGGGGATTTTGGAAAGCATTTAGGATATCCGTAAAAAATAATGAGTGCATTGTCGTGCCATTTTTTATGGCAGAATAAAGTGCATTGTTTCTTGGAACCCTAACCCAGTTATTAAGAGCCGCTTCTGCTTCGGTAGAATTAAAACCACAGGAGTTTTCCAAGCCTAAAATTCCGCCTTTACAATATAAAGCACTTGATTTAAGTATTAGAGTTACACGACTTGATTTTGCTCCGACGCGCACAATCGCCTTTATCTCGGCACTACTTTTTCCAATATTTCGCCTACTCCGGATATATGCATTGACATTGCCTATCACAAGATGTATTGTTCCCTCCGTGGTAACAGATTGTTCTGTGGCAAGCGTTTTGCGAAGCATACCCCATACATAACCGATACTTTCAATACCTTGGCCCTTGCTGGAATCGATACTGGTATTTTGCATACCTGATTCACTATACAGCATTGAATTCGAGCCAAAAAAAGTGCCCTTGGATGTAGTATCCCTCATGCTAATATTGACAGCGCCCGCTGTTTGGGAAACAAGTGAAAAGAGCACTAAACAAGTAGCTACTACACCTGTTAGGGCTCCTATTTTATATTTCTTGTAATTGGTTTTATCTAACACATATTCTCCATTTGCCCGTTACGATATTTATCTACAAATATATATAGCACAGAATCTTTAATTGCCAATACTTAGTAGTGATGAAAAATACTTTTCACTACGAATTGGAAACATTAGAAAATGATTGCTACTTCAACCAAACAGCAAAAGATCATGCATTACTGAGAATGTTGTACTGTGTTCTACTTATTCGCGAATTCTACTTCATTAGCTGTTTCAAGTTGTCATACCGTGAAGAATACAGGAGTACTAAGAATACAGGAGTACTAAAGCCATACTATCTACTAGCAATATAGATTACGATTTGCCGAGTAGCAAAGCTCCACTACTCATTGATGCTCTTTTCTGGGCGCGTGCTTCTGCAGTAAAATTCACATTCCATAAAGTCATCTTTTTTGATAGCGTCTTTCCTGGTTAGCCATTATTGCTGAGGCACCTGTACTTAGTTGATAATAACTATGCCGGGGCCGCTTAGGCTAAACCGGTGGCCCTATAAAAGCATAATGAGCAGGTATAGTACTACAACTTATTTATACTTGTAGATTTCGTAGGTGCTTTGGGTGTTGCAGCCTTACCCCAATTCGAGAAATCAACTACTTCAGCCACACCTTGTGTGCTTAGTTCTACTTTTTGCGGTAAGTAGCTTCCATTAGCTGCCACATAAAAATTTTCACTGACTCCCTTGGGCAAAGTTGAACTTATGGTTCCTGGCACAGTACCGTATATATAATAAGATGTAACTTTGTTGACCACCGCGTTTTTACCCAAACGATAAGACGTAAGAGAAGACGGAAACATACTGGAAAAGGCCGCGCTGATCGTCATGTCACCGGCAGCATTTTTATACAGTATGTTGCTCTTAGGTATCGCTATCCAGCCATTTTTTGCTTTATTTGCTTGGCTTGTGTTCAGTCCGCAACCGTACTCCAATCCTATAACGTCACCTTTACAATAGGCAACACCGTTGCTAAGTATTTGAGTTAGATGTCCCGATTTCTTTCCCACTATCACCAAGTCTTCTAATTCCCCGGCATTTTTTGTGATATTGCCTTGGGAGTGCTCGAGTATGTGCCCGTTGGCAACCCCAAAGCTGGCACCAATTTTGACTGAAACAGAGCTTTCTGCAGCAACTTTTTTGCGTGCTGCACTCAAAATATTTGACAGTCTTTCAATATTTTGATTTGAGCTATTTTTTGTCTTTTTCGGATTTAACTTGTGTGCTTTGTTAGGTTCAACGCTAAAGTGTGCACCTCTTGAATCAGTGTTTTTAACACTGAAGCCGGCGGCGCCTGCTTCAGAAATAAAAAACACTGAAGAAGCAAGTAGTGCTCCTGTAACGCTCAGTAACAGGAGGGTCTTGTATGTATGACTTTGCAATCGATTTTTCACGCATTCTCCAAAATTTGATTGAGATAAATCACTACCTCTTCAAACAGTATATTACCTAGCAGACGTATCGATAGCCGGTTTTGTCATAACTAAACATTCCATAAAGCATCATGCTCACAATTCATTTTGTTCATAAAATCTTGATAACAATTTTTGTTGTTCTGCCTGAATCTGTTTTCCCCTACTCCCAAATCAACTCTTTAGCAGTAGGGTCTGCATACATCGTGACCTAATTTCGATGAGAAAGGCATTTTTCGCATAACCCGGTTATTTCTATCACATGTGATATATCGGAAAAATGATTCTCTCTGGCCACTTTTTCAGCCCATTCTTCAAATCCAGGAGGTTCAATTTCAATCGTTGTTTTGCAACCCCTACAGACAAGATGATGATGGTGTTGCACCGTACTGCATTTCCTGTACAGCGTTTCACCAGATTCTGACTTCATATAATCCAGCTCACCTTGTGCCGCAAGCAGCTTCAACTGGCTATATATAGTTGTCAACCCGATGTTTTCTCCCTTAGATCGCAATGACGCAAAAATATCTTGCGCTGATTGAAAAGAATCGGAAGAATCAATCATTTCGGCCAATGCTTTTTTTTGCTTGGTCGCACGCTCTCCTCCCGCTAAAAGATTGTGAGTATTTTTGGCTGATGTGTTCATTGCCTCTCGCTAGCTCTGTCTTTGTGCACTCCCAGATTACATCCTCTGATACATTCTAGCAAAAATCAACCTTATCTGTATCGGTTATGATTTCAGATAGTATAATGGATGCTAGAACAGGAGTTCCAAATGTCACGGTTGACTTTAAAAAAAAGACGGGTTCGCAAACTCCAAAATTTGACTAAATTGTTGCCTTTAGCTTTGTCTATGGCTGTACTGCTGCCACTAAGTGCCTGTAATACCTCCGGCAACGATACGAAATCAGCTATTCAGGTTGTTGCGGCCGAAAACGAATACGGCAACATCGCCTCTCAAATCGGCGGTAAGTACGTCAGTGTGACTTCTATTATGTCAAATCCCAACACCGACCCACACGAATATGAAGCTTCGGCTTCTACAGCCACGTTGATCGCCAACGCCCAGATAGTTATCCAAAACGGAGTGGGCTATGACAGTTTTATAAATAAATTAGAAAGTGCTTCTCCAAACACCGACAGAGTCAATCTGAACGTACAAAACATACTTCATTTGTCAAACAGCACGGAAAACCCTCACTTGTGGTATAACCCCTACTACATAGCTTCCATGTCAAAAGCCTTTACCAAAGCTCTGATCAACTTAGCCCCTTCCCACAGGCAATATTTTAGTGACAACGAGAATAAGTTTTTAGGATCGCTTAGAAAGCTTGAAAGCCAAATAGCAACTTTTAAGTCAAAGTACAAAAACGCGAAAGTGGCCACTACAGAGCCGGTAGCCGATTACTTACTGACGGCTCTGGGAATAGATAACCTGACACCTTGGTCTTTACAAGCAACAATTATGAACGGCATAGACCCCTCACCGGAAGCCGTTTCTTTTGAAGAAAACTTATTTTCTACCCATAAGGTCAATTTGTTTGTCTATAACCAACAGGTAACCACTTCACTTACCCAAAGTTTTGTGGAATACGCTAATAAAAATTCTATCCCCATTGTTGGGGTGTATGAAACTATGCCTACACCAGGGTATAACTACCAAACATGGATGGGGGCTGAAATCAAAGCCATCCAAAAAGCGCTCACCGGTCATCTCAGCACGACAAAGCTATAAGAATTGACAAAGAATCAGGACCAGTGAAACGGATAAAAAATACCGGAGACAAAATGACGAAAAGTACTTTTAGCCAAACTACCGATACTGTTCTAAGCTTAGAAAAAATTACCGTTTTCCGCTCCGGAAGAATGATTCTGAAAGACGTTGACTTGGAAATCGAAAGAGGCGAGTTTTACGGACTGATAGGTGCCAATGGCGTAGGTAAAACAACGCTACTCAAGGTTATTCTCGGACTTATCAAACCAGACGGCGGACATATCAGTATCGTGACTGATCCGGAGGACAAAAGACCGATCTTGGGCTACGTGCCACAAAAAATACAATTTGAAAAAGAGATGCCTCTAAGAGCAAGAGACCTTGTCAAGCTGGGGTTAGACGGACATAAATTCGGCATCGGGTTGTTTGATAAAAAAAGTCGGAAGTTAGTAGATGAGATCTTGTCAGCCGTGGACGCTATGGAATTTGGTGACGCCAGAATAGGAGAACTCTCCGGCGGACAGCAACAAAAAATTCTGATTGCTCACGGCTTAATTGCCAACCCTAAAGTCCTGCTGCTGGACGAACCTTTGGCGAATCTGGATCTTAAGAGCCAACAAGAAGTTATCAACCTTGTCAATCAATTAAAAATCGAGAGAGGTATAGCCATACTTTTCTCCGCCCACGACATGAATCCTCTTACCAACGTGATGGACAAAGTCGTCTACATCGCCAACGGCAAAACTGCCACTGGTAAAGTATCCGAAATCATTACCTCAGAAACACTAACCGGACTCTACGGCTATCCGGTAGACGTCTTGGAGCACAATAATAGGCTGATTGTGTTAACCGGCAATGAAACAGAAGGTCTGCACCATGAAACGGTCAATGAGAGATGAATATTCTGCATGACATCGTTGAACCCGGATTTTTCTCCAGTTCCGTCATAGATACGGCTTTAGTCATAGGCTGCCTTACCGCAATAGTCTCTGCGGTAGCGGGAACCTTTACCGTTCTCAGAAGTCAGTCTTTCATAGGACACGCCCTATCTGACATCGGGGCGACAGGGGGAGCTGCGGCTTATCTGGTAGGTGTACCCACCATATACGGATTTGTTGCCATAAATTTGGCGATAGGTGTGTTCTTGGACGCACTCGGCATCAACAATAAAAAAGAACGAGATATCGTTACCGGAGTCGTGCTTGGAGCCTCGCTGGGCCTTACCGCTCTTTTTCTCTACCTAGATACCACCAATACCTCCGGCAGCGGAGACACCATGAACCTTTTATTCGGATCCATACTGACTATACAACCCTCTCTCATAAATGTCTTTATAGTCCTGTCTGCTCTCTCAATCGCCCTACTTATCGTTTATTATCGACAATTACTTCTCTCTTCTATTGATACAGACTTACTTCAGGCAAAACGCAGGTCTCCCAAAGCTGCTTCCTTAGTATTTTTATTAGCACTCGCTTTAGCCGTTTCCATGTCGGCAATAGCGATCGGGGCCATTTTATCCACAGCTCTTTTAGTAGGACCGGCAACGGCTGCTACAAGACTTGCCAAAGACATGAAATCGACTTTTATTTACGCTTCTCTCATCGGAGGAGTGAGTATTTTTCTCGGACTCTTGCTTTCCTATGACAGCTACACTTGGCCCCCTTATCATCACGGGTGGCCGGTAAGCTTTTTCGTCGTTGCCGTAATTTTTATCATTTATCTGCTCACGCTACTTAAACCGGAAGCAAAAACCAGATACAAAGCAGGGCAGGTATAAATGTTTGCGCCTTTCATGATCAATGCCTGGATTACGGCATCCGTCGTCGGCGTGGTATCGGCTGTGGTCGGCTTTTTTATCGCCGTCAGGGGTCAGGCTTTCTTGGCCCACGCTTTACCAAACGGAGCTTTTGCCGGGGCGGCTATGGCCAGCCTGGTAAATATCAATCCGCTTCTTGGACTTGGCATTTTCTCTGTATTCGGTGCCGGCATAATAGCCTTCCTCGAAAAAAAGCTAAAAAAAGATACGGCCACTGCGCTTGGATTCGTTTTGTTGCTGGCGATAGGTGCCTTGTTGCTCTCCCTGACGACTGAGTACTCTCAGCAGATTTTTGCACTTTTATTCGGTGAGATTTTAGGGGTATCCTCAACCGAACTCCTGCCTACGGTAATTTTAGCCCTAGTAACCCTAGGACTGATATCTTTTGCTTACAGACCTCTTCTGTACTCATCCGTCCTGGAAGAAGTAGCTTTTTCCAAAAAAGTATCTCCGGATATATATAACATCGTGTTCTTACTTATCGTGGCTCTTGTCACCACAATGGCCATACCTGTGGTAGGGACCCTTTTGATCTTTACTCTTTTAGTGGCTCCTGCCGCAACCGCTCGTCTGATCTCCAAAACCCCTAAAACAGCTCTTTGGTTCTCAGTTGGACTTTCGCTCATCATCGTGTATCTATCGATAGCTATGGCCTATTGGTCTAACTGGCCAATAGGTTTTTTCATCGGTACTTTAGGAGTTGCCAGCTATGTTGCGGGTAAGCTTTACCAAAAAGTTACTTCATAGCCCAAGCCTCCTGCAACACTTTAAACAAAAGTATTGTCAAATACTCATCTCCAGAACCCGAGGCAGCACGGTTAAATTGCCATTCACACAATAAGATCGCATAAACTAAACAAATCTCGCTCATCCGTCACCGGTACACAAGATAAAAATACTTGCGTTTATACACGTATCCTATATACTGTCATTAACAGAACCTGCCAGTGGGCCATGCGTGCATGACACGTATCCCCGGCAGGTCATTTTTTAGTTTATCTACATAACCAAGTGACCTAACAGTCTTTGTTTGTGACTGTTTATTTTCACGATCCCAATACTTGGTAATAATAGATAAATAATCACGACCTCTGCTTTTACCAACCTTCAGTACAAGATGTAGGTCGTTATGACATATTCTGCCAGTAAACAGATCAAATACTTGACAAAAAATAATACCCCTAACAGGGATAAAAGGAGTTATTTCAGAAATTAGGTGTCAAAGCCATGAGATAACAATACTTGCTTTTATACACGTATCCTATATACTGTCATTAACAGAACCTGCCAGTGGGCTATGCGTGCATGACACGTATCCCCGGCAGGTCATTTTTTAGGGTTGAAAATGACAAAGCCTTTTGACAAAAAGCCCCTTACCCATAAAGAGCAAGTGAATCTACTGCGTAACCGCGGAATGATCATATCAGAAGAACATAGACATTTGCTGCAACACTTAAACTATTACAGACTGTCTGCCTACTGGAAACCTTTTGAAACTGACAAAGAATCACATCAACTACAGAGTGGGGTGAATTTTTTATCCGTACTCGCCAGATATAACTTTGACTGCGAACTGCGCTTGCATTTATTTAATGCCGTTTCCCATATAGAAATTTCTTTTCGGGCCAACTTTGCTTATCAAATGTCTATAAATCACGGTCCTCATGCTCATCTTGATGAATCTTTATGGCGCTCAGAAGACATAGGGAAACAGAACCTATGCGAACTGCAAACCTCGTCAAACGATCGCATGAAGCATACATCAAGCACTTTCAGAATACCTACGAAGAACCACTCCCGCCCATATGGGCGCTATGCGAAGTCATACCCATGGGACTACTCTCCAAGCTATATGACAACTTGGCAACTGTCACAACGCGACAGTCCATTGCCGCTGTCTACAATGTTGGCAACCAAGAACTCAGTTCGTGGCTCCATAACTTAAATGTTGTCCGCAACATATGCGCCCATCATATGCGCTTATAGGATAGGACACTTTCCGTTCCGCTGGCAATTCCCAAAAAACCACCGCCATCTCTTCGGGATACACTTTCAAAAACTCAGAATAATAAAATTTACAATACTCTCGTCATAGCCCTTTATCTCATGGACCGCATTGACAGTAAGCATCAGTGGCGCACTCAGCTTTTGCATCTGATTCGCCGCTACGAAGATATTCCCCTAACTCAGATGGGTTTTAGGGACGACTGGAACGAGAAGAGGATCTGGCAGAACGATCAAAAGGACTAAGTTTTAGAGATACCCTTAGGTATTTTGCATAAATTTATCAAAAGATACTTTAGGAATTTGCTTAATGTGAAAAGGCAGCTAATATCGCAATTGGCTAAATGTTATACTGCTAGGTTAAAGCAATATCGCATTTTGGTAAACCTTCATAAGCGATCAATCCGAGGAGACAGATAAGTGACCGAAAGCATAACCGTCACAGATAATAGGACTGGTGAATCAGTAGAAATTCCCATAATGAACGGAGCGGTATCCTCTACCGCCTGGGCCAAACTCTTACCTGGTATTTGGTTTCATGACCCGGCTTTTATGAATACTGCCGAATGTGAAAGTTCTATTACTTACATAGACGGTGATGCAGGCATCCTCAGATATAGAGGTTACCCCATAGAAGAACTGGCTTCCAAATCAACTTATTTGGAAGTAGCCTACCTCCTCCTTTACGGAGAGCTGCCAACCGAAGCTCAGTTCAGCCAGTTCAAACACGAGATAACTCACCATACTTTCATCCACGAAAACGTCCGTAAAAGATTCTTGGAAGGGTTCCACTACGACGCCCATCCAATGGGTATGCTCGTATCGGCGATTGCCGCCCTATCAACTTTTTATCCCGATGCAAAAGATATCTTTGATGAAGACAGAGGACACGAACAAATTATCAGACTGATCGCCAAAGTCCCCACGATAGCAGCAGCCGCACACAGATTTTCGGTAGGAATGCCTTTCGTATATCCGGACAACGACTTGAGTTTCCCGGAAAACTTCCTCTCTATGATGTGGAAGACGGCAGAACCCAGGTTTGCTGCCAACCCCAAACTGGCTAGGGCAATCGATGTTCTGTTTATTTTGCACGCCGACCACGAGCAAAACTGCTCCACCACCACGATGAGAGTCATAGGTTCGTCACATGCCGATCCGTATGTGGCCTGTGCGGGAGCAGCGGCCGCCCTTTACGGTCCCAGACACGGGGGAGCCAACGAAGCCGTGGTACGCATGCTCTCTTCGATAGGCAGTATGGATAACGTGCCGGAATTTATCAGAGGGGTAAAAGCGGGTAACGGCCGTTTGCAGGGCTTCGGTCACAGGGTATATAAGAATTATGATCCCCGTGCCAAAATAGTACGTCAAATTGCCTACGAAGTTTTTGAGGTTACAGGCAAAAACCCCCTCTTAGATATCGCTTTGAAGCTCGAAGAGGTGGCACTCTCCGACGAATACTTCATCTCGCGCAAGCTTTACCCCAACGTTGACTTCTATTCCGGTCTCATTTACCAGGCCATGGGTTTCCCGTTGACCATGTTCCCGGTGCTCTTTGCCATTCCAAGGACTTCCGGCTGGCTGGCACACTGGTTAGAGATGCTCAGTATGAACACCAAGATTGCCAGACCGCGCCAAGTCTACACGGGAAGTCCCGAAAGGTCTTACCTTCCGATTGAACAGCGTAAACCTGAATAAATTGACATGAAATAACAATAAATATCAATTTATTATCTCTCTTGGCTATCCATGAGATACAATAAAGAGATAAAGGGGGAATGCGACGAGTATCAATGCCCGTCTTACGGCCTGTCAAGCCACGCTGACAGGCCGTTTTCCATTTTATGGCTTAGAAGTACGTGCTCTTACAACTCCAAAAAGTGCCACAGCCGCCGCCGCACTAACCCCCAAAGACTCCGCCGGCCCGTACATCTCAATGGCAGCCAGGATGTCGCAGCGCTCTTTGGCTAAAGGTGAAATTCCTTTGCCTTCGGATCCCAATACCAAAACCAGCGGCATTGATAAAACTTCTACGCTATCCAAATACGTTTTGGAATGTGAATCCAAACCCACAACCCAAAATCCCTTTTCTTTGAGTAAGCCTATGGCAGACGGTGCTCTGCTGACTTTGGCGAAAGATAAATGCTCTATAGCACCAGCAGCAGCTTTGGCTGCAGCGGGTGTAATGCCGGCAGCGGAGTGCTCGCATAGGATTACGCCGTCGATACCGGCCGCCAAGGCAGTTCTTATGATACTCCCAACGTTATAGGGATCGCTTATCGAATCAAGCAGTACAAGAAAAGGAGCCGATTTCTTGTCCAGACTCTCTTTTGCTAACCCATTAAGCGTTACGCCTGCTATGGGTTCGGCAGTAGCAATAACCCCCTGCGGGGCTTCTGTTTTAGCTTTGCGCAAGAACTCGTTTTTTGTCACTTCTGCAATCACGATGTCAGACGCTGCCGCATGATTGTATATTTCACGCATGGCAGATGACATCGGTCCGTCCTGTGAGATTGTCAACTTATGCACACGGCGTTTCCCGACACGCAGAAGTTCCAAAACCGCCTGTTTGCCTTCTATCTGCTCCCCGCCGACACTTAAGTCTCTTTGCCCCGAGGTTTTCTGTATCTGACTTCTCATGAGATAGCCTTATTTAGCTCAGATGGACCCAAATTGCATCAACTCCGCCCGATGAGAGCCACAGCAAAGCAGGCCAAACCTTCGTTTCTACCCAAAGCTCCCAACTGCTCCGGCCTAGTGGCTTTGACGTGAACCTGACCTTTGGCGGCTTCCGACAACTTGCCCATTATTTCTTTTATTACGGGAGCCAATTTAGGCTTTTCCGTTACAACCGTACAGTCTGCATTCAGCAAATGCCAGCCGTCCTGGCTTAGCCTTTCGGCAATTACAGAAAGCATCCAAAGAGAATCGGCATTTTTATAGCTCTCGTTGTCGTCGGGAAACATCATCCCTATGTCACCCATGCCGGCTGCTCCCAACATGGCGTCACTAACGGCATGAGCAAGGGCATCGGCATCACTGTGGCCCAAAAGCGGTGGCATTCCGTCAAACTTTACTCCGCCTAAAACTAAACAGCGATCATCGGTTATATTTTGAGTTGTCTCATCCCTCACAACTGAGCTTTGAGCCTCGCCTGCCTCTCGGTCTTTGCTTTCTTTTTCAAAGGGATGAACGTCAAAGCCAAAACCCACTCTTATTTGTTCCATAACAACCTTTCACCATTACCAAGGACTGTCAAAGTCCTCTTGTAAAGTTCAGTTTTTACTATTCAAAAGACATGTTTTAACAGATCGCCACCTTCTACCCATGGCGCTTGAGACTTTGAGAGGAACTCGTTTTTGCCGTAAGCACTGCCTCCAGCAAAAGGACGTCATCGGGATCCGTTATTTTCCAATTCAACGCTTCACCTTCCACCAGAGCTATTTTGGCACCCGCTTTTTCCAGTAAAGCGATGTCGTCCGTTGCCTCTTCCCCTTTGGAATGAACCGCACGTAGGACGTCTGGTGCAAAAGCCTGAGGTGTCTGAACGGCAATAAGTTTTTGCCTATCCAGCGTAGACAGGGAGCCGTCATCTTCCAAGAGTTTAACGGTATCGGTAACGGGGAGGTAACAGGTGGCTCCATCGTAACCTTCGTCTATCTTGCCCATCACACGGCGAAACAGATCAGCTGTGGCCAAAGGGCGGGCCGCATCGTGAACGACAACGACGGAATAGTCCTGAGAAAGGACAGAAAGCCCGTTACGCACCGACTCCGATCTCGTCACGCCTCCAGATACTATAGTTATCATGCCGTCATCTAAATAGCGGTAATCAAGACTTTTCAAAAAGTAGGATGCCGCCGGTTCTGGCAGCTCGACAGCATCAACAAGTGAGCGTAGAGTTTTTAAAACAGTTTCTCTGTCTGTCTCTTGCAAAACCTGTGGAGGAATTACAACAGCGATATGATCAACCGCTTGTACAAGTTGGTGAATGCACCAAGATATGACGGGGAAACCAAAAAATTCTACAAATTGCTTCAGCGAGCCAAATCTGGTTCCACTGCCGCCCGCCACAACGATAGCCGCTGAACGGTCTTTCATGACAGTAAAACTTTTTGCTTGTACCCCATCGGGATATACCGCTTCCGTCTCTACGGCAATGCCGAGTTAAGACGCTTTTCTGCCTCAGTCTCGTCAACTCCGATGGCAAACGTAAGTTCTGAAATTAGAATCTGACGGGCTCTCACCAGCATATTTTTTTCTCCGATGGACAGCCCATTATCTTTGTCTCTGATGGAAAGATTTCTGATAACTTCTGCTACCTGATATATATCACCTGACTTCAATTTCTCTAGGTGATTCTTGTAGCGCCTAGACCAATTGACAGGCATTCTGGCATCTTTTTTACCCAAGACGGCAAAGACTTCTTCTACCTCTTCGTCGTTGATGACTTCCCTGATACCCACTTCTTTGATGTTTTCCACGGGTACCATAAGTGTTAGATCCCCATAGGCTAATTTCAATACCAGATATTCCCGTTTTTCACCGAAAGCCTCCTTGATTTCCCTACGTTCAACAATCGCAGCGCCGTGGTGCGGATATACGACTTTATCGCCGACGTCAAATAGCATCTGGCTTTGTGCGGTCATATTTGGTATCACCTCTAACGGTTCAGATAATAAAATATAATATTACTATCATACCTTATGAATCGGCTCAAAAGAAATCAGGAATGGTATTTAGGTAATATTTGACACTGAGGTTCCCCGGAAAAACTGGGCACTCAAGTTATCACCCAGCCGAGTAGTAATCACTGTAACCGTGAGTCATCCGGACCCATACAATTTGTATGTTTTAGAGTCTTATAAAATCGGATATATTCCGTTACTCCTGCTTGGCAGAAAAGCTCTGACGGTAACCGGTATTGCAGTTTAGAAAACAGACCAAAATGATTTCATGCTACACGAAATCAATTTTAGCACTACTTGCAATAGGGAATCCGTCATGGAGTTCAACTACTGATTTAGCTTGGTATTGTGAGATCCGGTCGGCATGGAAGATACTCTCTTTTGTATTTTGTTCTTCTTGTGTGAATAGCTTTATCGGCTAAAAAATAGAGCGTCGTCAGCTTGACCGTAGATCTATTACGCTGTTAACTGCCTCAATTTTGAACTAAAACCTTTCATGCCGTGGTAGCTATGTATTTACCACTGATAATCTATCGCCTCATTGGATGCCCGGCAATTCAAGGTAAAATCAAGATCGTATTTCATACTTTCATGATAATTAGATTAGCTAATTCTCAAAACAACTAAAGACCGACTTTAGTGCTCTCGGTACAACGGCCAATGGGCTTCAGACGAGTTAAATGCAGATTTCGACATTTAGTCCTTCAGAAACGGGGAGTGATCGGGTAAAGCCTGTACTCCCTCTTCTCCAAACATCTCAGTAATCTCTTCCGGCGAATAACTGTCTCTCAGTTCCAGGTAGAGCTTTGTCATAGTTTTTTTCGCCTCAGTCAAGTTTTCTTTCATATCGCTCAGTTCAAAATACTGAAACTTTCCCAGAGTACCCAGCTCGCTCAAAAGGCCCTCGATTTCACCGGCAACGCGATCGAAAACTCTAATCTGTTGAAAAAATAAAAGAATTTTTTTGAGCACCCCGCTGGTATTTGGATCCTGTAAGATATCGACTTCCGTGGCGTTGATACGCCTAAATTGTCTTTCCAAAACTTGCATCATTCTGTTAAAGCGTATACCTATATTTTCCGTGGGTTCGAGGATGTGTTTTTCTTCGCGAAAATATAAGGTAATGGAACCCATTTCTTCTGAAACAGATACCACGAAGGCATCGGTGGATCTGGCAACGCGTTCAGCGGTTCTATGCCTGGTCCCGGTTTCGGTGGTGAAAGCAGTCGGATCCGGCATCAGATGAATATTGGCCCACAGAATTCTTTTGGCTCTTTGGTCCAATATAATGGCTCCGTCCATTTTTGCCAATTCCGAAAGGCGCTGTGGGGTCATGGAGGCGTCGATGTGAAAACCTCCGGAAGCGATATTTAGGATATCCCGGCTGTCGTCCAGAACGAGTAAGGCACCCATTCGGGCTTTTAAAATCCTATTCAGGCCTTCCCGTAAGTCGGTACCCGGCACCACCAAAGAGAGTTTTTCGCTCCATTCCATCCTGCCCGTTTCGTCCATAATCTAGATTCTAGACACTGGACTGCACCCAAGGTGCAACGAGTAGGTAAAAAATGGTACAACGGCTTATCATTCTATGGTCAACGCTTTGAGAGCTTCGCGTAAAGTTCTCACCCCAATAATTTCAATTTTGTTGCCTTCCGACTTCTCATCCAAATTGTCTGCGTCAGAAGCTGGAACTATAAATTTTTTAAAACCCAACCTGATCCCTTCTGCTAATCTCTTGTCCAAGTGAGCTACCTGTCTTACTTCTCCACCTAACCCTAACTCCCCACAGGACAAAAGAGCACCGTCAACTTTTGTGTCATGAAAAGCAGATGCCAAACAAAGAGCCAGTGGAAGGTCCAAAGCCGGTTCGCTCACTTTGATACCTCCCACAATGGAAACAAAGACATCGCTGGCAGAAAAACTACAGCCTGCTCGCTGTTCTAAAATAGCCAAAATAATGGCTAAACGCGAACCGGCAACACCTTGCACCTGTCTTTTGGGATTGGCTAAATTGCTCTTTACTACCAAGGCTTGCAATTCCACCAGCAGACTTCTTTGACCTTCCAAAACCGGAACCACAACCGATCCGGGGACTTCTTGACACCTGTCAGCCAACATCAGACCCGAAGGATCGGGAATTTCCCGCAAGCCTTCTGCACTCATAGAAAAAATAGCCGTTTCGCCGGATGTACCAAATCTATGCTTTAACACAGTCAGAACGCGTAGGCTATGATGCCTGTCCCCTTCAAAGCTGACCACGGTATCCACTAGGTGTTCGAGCACTTTTGGTCCGGCCAAAGTGCCGTCTTTGGTGACATGACCGGCCATAATGACAGCCGTATTCATTTTTTTGGCAAACTTTACCAAATTTTCCGTCACTGCACGCACTTGCGTTACGCTTCCGGAAGCAGAGTTGACGGTTTCATCGCAGACCGTCTGCACTGAGTCCACAATCAATAAATCGGGCTTCAGGTCTTTGGCATAAGCTAATATTTCGGCTGTCCCGAATGCGTGCAGCAAGTTCATACCGGAGTCGTGAATAAAAAGTCTTGCCGCCCGTAAAGATATCTGATTCAGACCCTCTTCGGCGGAAACGTACATGACACTGATGCGCTTGGCCATCGAAGCGGCGATTTGTAATAAAAACGTGGATTTACCTATCCCGGGCTCGCCCCCGAGCAAAGTGACGGAACCGGGAAGAAGACCGCCGGAAAAAACCCGGTCCGCTTCTGCTATTCCTGTCGGAATCGGCTGAATCGTTCCGGCATCCGGATGGGTCGTATCCATACGGCGTAGACGGAAAGGATCCAAAGGGAGATTTTGGGAAGTTTTTGTCTCATCCACAACAGACAAGGCGTCCCAACGATCGCATTCCAAACATTTACCCTGCCATCTGGAAGTCTCGTGTCCGCAGTTATTGCAACGGTACAATACTTTATTCTGAGCCATAAAGCAATACTAAAAAAAGGTTGTATCAACTCTGCGGAAAAATCAATAAGTGCGCCAAGAAAGGAGCAACTTGGCGCACTTATTTTTTATTTATACAGTTTCCTAAAGCCCGTTTGACAAGCCGGGCAGCAGATCTTATTCCTTACGAGTCTGCACCCGCACCGGCTAGCTCGATTGACTGGTGTTCAAAACCGGGAACGGCAGTGAAAATTATCTTTTCGTCTGCCACGTCGACCACTACGGTTTCGCCGGGAGTAAATTCTTTCCACAGAATTTTTTCCGCCAATGGGTCTTCAATCAACTGTTGAATAGCCCTGCGCAGAGGTCTGGCACCCAGAGTTGGATCGTAGCCTTTCTTGGCCACGAATTGCTTGGCAGTAAGTGTCAGTTCCACGCCTATGCCTTGTCCTTCCAGTTGTGCGACAAGCCGTTTGGTCAACAGTTCCACTATTTCCACTACTTCTTCCAGCTGCAATTCGTGGAAAACGACTACCTCATCAATACGGTTCAGGAACTCTGGCTTAAAGTGAGACTTAAGGGCTTCATGAACTTTGGATTTCATCTTCTCATAAGTTATGGCTTCGGAAAACTTCTGGAAACCTACGTTTGCCTTCCGGAGATCTGCCGTCCCAAGATTGGATGTCATGATCAAAATAGTGTTCTTGAAGTCTACGGTTCTCCCTTGAGAATCTGTAAGTCGACCGTCTTCCAAAATCTGTAGCAAAGTGTTGAAGATATCCGGATGAGCTTTTTCTATTTCGTCGAAAAGTATGATAGAAAATGGCTTTCTCCGAACAGCTTCGGTCAGTTGACCGCCTTCGTCATAGCCCACATACCCCGGAGGAGAACCTACCAGTCTGCTCACAGCGTGCTTTTCCATGTATTCACTCATATCCATCTGGATAAGAGCGGTCTCATCGCCAAAAAGCAACTCGGCTAGAGCTTTGGCCAGTTCGGTTTTCCCGACACCTGTCGGACCGAGGAAAATAAAGGAGCCGCTGGGACGTTTCGGATCTTTTAACCCGGCCCTCGTCCTACGTATCGCCCTGGAAAGGGCGTTGACGGCGTCTTCTTGCCCTATGATGCGCCTGTGAAGTTCATCTTCCATACGCAACAACTTGGCGGTTTCTTCTTCGGTAAGTCTGAAAACAGGTATACCGGTCCAGTTAGCCAATACTTCGGCTATAACGTCTTCGTCAACTACGTCAAACAAATCGACGCCTTCCGATCTCCACTCAGCCTCAAGAGCCGACTTACGCTCCTGCTTGACTTGAATCTCGTCAGCTATTTTCTGAAGTTTATCCTGGTTGTCTTTTGCCGACTCTACTTCGCGCTCTTTGTAGAGTCTGGAAAGATCTTCTTCGATTTTCTTGTACTCGGGAGGGGTAGACATTCTGCGAATTCGCAGTCTACTCCCTGCTTCGTCAATGAGATCGATGGCCTTGTCAGGCAGATATCTGTCTGAAATATAGCGATCGGCTAAATTGGCAGCCGCTACCAAAGCTTGGTCTGTGATCGTAACTTGGTGGTGCTCTTCGTAACGTTCCCGAAGACCTTTTAAGATTTCAATAGTGTGCTCCAGTGAAGGCTCTTCTACCTTGATGGGCTGGAAACGCCTTTCTAGGGCGGCGTCTTTTTCCAAGTGCTTACGGTACTCGTCTATTGTGGTAGCGCCTATCGTTTGCAATTCTCCTCTGGCAAGCATCGGTTTCAGTATCGAAGCTGCGTCAATAGCCCCTTCGGCAGCACCTGCTCCCACCAAAGTGTGTAGTTCGTCAATGAAGAGTATCGTGTCACCTCGGGTTTTGATTTCTTTCAAGACTTTCTTTAGTCTTTCTTCAAAATCACCGCGGTAACGACTCCCCGCTACCAGAGCCCCGAGATCCAAAGTGTAAAGCTGCTTTCCTTTCAAAGTCTCGGGTACGTCGTTATTCACGATCTGCTGCGAAAGACCTTCGACTATGGCTGTTTTCCCAACCCCAGGTTCGCCTATCAAAACTGGATTGTTCTTGGTTCTACGAGAAAGTACCTGCATAAGGCGCTCTATTTCTCTGTCTCTACCTATCACCGGGTCTAACTTGTGTTCCCTGGCAAGCTGGGTAAGATTACGTCCGAATTGGTCAAGCACAGGAGAACCGGTTGGCGCTTGGTCAGAAGAGCCGGAGCCCACACCGGATGCTTCCCTGCCTTGGTAACCAGAAAGAAGTTGAATAACCTGTTGGCGCACACGGGGAAGATCGGCGCCCAAGCTTTGCAGCACTTGAGCTGCCACTCCTTCGCCTTCTCTCACCAAACCCAGCAACATGTGTTCTGTGCCTATGTAGTTGTGACCCAATTGCAAAGCTTCCCTGAGGGAAAGTTCCAAAACCTTTTTTGCCCGCGGGGTAAAAGGCGGAGACCCTGTGGGGGCCGTGCCGGCGGGTCCTATGGTTTCTTCCACTTTGGCCCTTACTGCCTCCAGTGAAATACCGAGAGACTCTAGCGCCTTGGCGGCAAGGCCTTCACCTTCGTGTATCAACCCGAGCAGAATGTGCTCGGTACCTATAAAACTGTGATTGAGCTGGCGGGCTTCTTCCTGTGCCAACACTAATACTCTTCGTGCCCTATCAGTAAAGCGCTCGAACATTTTACTCCTTCGAAGCTCTTTTTACAATTTGAGCTTACATCTATAAAAGCCTGTTTGTACTGTCATTAAATATAAACATTTATAATAATCAACGACTGTAAGCGGCCAAACCTTCCCATATTGTCCAATCTTTTTTATAAATATAGTTTACCTTAATTAATTGCCTGATAATATCGCTGATTTTATTTGTCCTGATAAAAGCCATCACAACTAGGTGGGATGGCTTTCTAGAGTAAAAATATTTAAAAATTTATAAATAATATTGGCAGTAGCGTCAAAAGGGCTCTATATTTGCCGTAACGTTACATCTAGTGACTTTAAACGATTTCTTTTCCTCTTTGACAACCGAAGAGAGTATTGAGCGTCTGGAGAGCCAACTAGTTGAGGCTGTCTCCGTAGACGATATGTACCTCAATGAGATCGCCACCCACTTGATAAAAGCTGGGGGAAAGCGCCTACGCCCTGCTCTTACCATATGTGCTGCTTCGACAAGACATGGTGAAATCAAACACGAAACCATTATGGGCGCTGTTTCCGTAGAATTGGTCCACTTGGCCTCCCTTTACCATGACGATGTGATGGACGAAGCCGTAAAAAGACGCAATGTAGCCAGCGTCAATGCCCTCTGGGGTAATAGATTGGCCATCGTGGTAGGAGACTACCTCTTGGCTAGATCTGCTGAAATTGCAGCCAGTTTGGGAAGCGAAATTGCCTCTTTAATAGCGGCCACCTTGTCAAGACTTTGTCATGGCCAAGTTACTGAAGTCCGTTCTTGTTACGACGTCAACCGCACGCAAGAACAATATCTGGAATCGATAGCTGACAAAACCGCCTCGCTGACAGCTACAGCCTGCCGTATAGGGGGCATAACAGCAGGTTTGGGCATGGATGAGATCGATGCCCTCACCGTCTACGGCGAAAATCTGGGTATGATATTTCAGATCAGAGACGACGTATTAGATGTAGTCGCCACAGAAGAGTTCTTAAGAAAACCCCCCGGACAGGACTTGGCTGAAGGGGTATACACCATGCCCGCATGTTGGGCGTTGCAAAATCCATCTGTGGGAGAAGAACTGGCTTCACTGCTAGGTCGTCCGCTCACTCCGGAGCAATTGACAGTTGCCAGACGCTTAATCATCAGCTCAGACGCCATAGAACGCACGGCAGTGGTGGCAAAGCAATACGCTAAAACAGCTCAGTTAGCTTGTGAAAAACTTAGCAATACCGAAGTCGCCACAAAACTTGCCAACTTGGCAGACAACCTTTTGCTGGCAATAGACACCACTGACGCCGCCCTCGCTAGCTAAAATTTCTGTTTGAAGTTATAGAAACTACTGTCTCTCATCTTTTCTGAGTGCCGGAAAAAGAATGACCTCTTTGATGTTTGGCTGATCGGTCAGCAGCATGACCAGTCTGTCTATGCCCACTCCCAAGCCACCTGTCGGAGGCATCCCATGCTCCAAAGCCCGTAGGAAATCTTCGTCAACTGCCATGGCTTCTTCGTCGCCAGCAGCCCTCAATATGGCTTGAGCTTCCAGACGGACACGCTGCTCGATTGGGTCATTGAGTTCAGAAAACGCATTGGCCAATTCTCTTTTGACAATGACGGTTTCAAAACGTTCTACATAGTCTGATTTGGATCTGTGGTCACGAGCCAGGGGAGATACTTCCTTAGGATAGTCATAAACATGGACCGGTCCGATCAGGTTAGGCTCCGTGGTCTTTTCATATATTTCCAATATGATTTTCCCTGCACCGTCGTTTTTGGTGTAAGCCACCTTGAGGCGATCTGCCACTTCGGCCACTTCTTCCCTTGTCATTGAGAGATTTACTGTTTCGGAAGTAGCTTCAAAAATCAGTTCCTCCATACCGGCTCTTCTCCAAGGAGGAGTCAAATCAACTTCTTGCCCTTGATAAGTAATAACGGTTTTACCATGTAAGCTCAGGCATACGTAGGACACCAATTGCTCCACCATGTCCATCATGTCGGTATAGTCCGCATACGCCTCATACAACTCCAGCATGGTGAACTCCGGATTGTGGCGCGGAGAAAGTCCTTCGTTCCTAAAGACCCTTCCCAGTTCATAAACCTTTTCAAAACCGCCTACCAGGGCCCGCTTTAAATAGAGTTCGAGTGCTATACGCAGGGAGAGATCGGCGTGCAAAGCGTTGTGATGTGTTATGAAAGGTTTGGCAGTCGCTCCTCCTTCCACGGCCTGTAAAATAGGGGTTTCCACTTCGATAAAACCTTTTTCGTCCAAGAAGCGCCTTATGTATTTGATAATCTCCGAGCGCTGCAAAAAAATTTGCCTTACTCCTTCGTTGGCCCAGAGATCCACTTCACGCTGCCTATACCGCAATTCCGGGTCCGAAATGCCTTTCCACTTGTCACCAAAGCCTCTATGAGCCGGCGCCAATAGCGACCAGTCCTGCACTTTGACAGAAAGCTCACCGCGCTTTGTACGCATTGGCGTACCCGATACCCCTATCCAGTCACCCAAATTGAGCAATTTAAAAGATTCAAAATCCTCAGCCGTACTCTGTTCCACGAAGAGTTGAATGGCTCCGGAGCCGTCACGCAATTCGGCAAATATAAGCTTTCCTTGTCCTCTAAAGCGCATCACGCGTCCGGCGACTCTCACAGTGCCCTCCGCCACGGCTTCCGGCTCAATATCGCTATAGTCTCTGATAACATCTACTATGGGTAGCACATCCGGGAATCTATACGGCACAGTTAAATTCAGCCTGCCACCCGGTCCTTCCTGGAGTAATTCGTTCTCTGCTGCTTCGTTCATTGCTGCTCTCTTTATCATCCAAATAAGATTTATTGAATCCGTGATTTTATCTGACTCATAAGCCATGCTAGCTAAAAAATCACACCCGTAACGTCTTCAAAGAAAGACATTACCCGTGCAAATCAGCCTATTTACGCCCATAACGCTTATCGTAGGCAATTTTTAGACCGTGCAGAGTCAACCAAGGTTCATAGGCAAATCGCCTATCCAATATCTCAAGCATTGTTTTAGCCAAGCCACCCGTCAGAATCAAATCCGCCTGCGTCCCCAGTTCTTTTTCTATTCTTGAGCACATACCTTCGATCATAGACGCATGTCCGAAAGTAAGCCCCGATCTTATTGATTCAGTCGTAGATCGCCCCACAACGAGATCAGGAGGAAAAAGTCTTACGTGTCTAAGAGCAGCGGCTTTTGATGCCAGCGCGTCTTGCGAAATAACTAAACCGGGAGTTATGGCACCGCCTAAGTAATCTCCGGCCGGAGAAATTACGTCAAAAGTCGTTGCCGTTCCCAAATCGACAATAATGCACGGGCTGCCGTATAGGTCTTTAGCCGCCACCACGTCAACTATCCTGTCCGGACCGACATCTTGTGGAGTGTTATAAAATATTTCAATACCGTCGGCAACCGTATAATCTGCAACGAGTATATCTACTCTAAAAAATCTCCTGAGCATCAAAAGCATCTCCGCCAACGCCTGTGGAACAGAAGAAGAAACTGCCACAGCGTCTATTTCATCTACCGTGTTAACCAATTGCAATAAATTGCTAAAAATGATTGCAAGTTCATCGGCAGTTCTTGTCGTAACGGTAGATATTCTAAATGCACAAAACAAGTCTTTGATGCGTGTCTCATGCTGTGATAGGTCTTCAAAAAGTATGTCGTAAAATAAAGATTTTTCTTTTATTGGATATGCTAATTGCTGACTTTTTATGGCAGTTTTATTGTTAAAAATACCCAAAACTGTATTGGTATTCCCTATGTCAACGGTGAGTAACATACAAAACCTATTTTGTCTAGTTTAATATGTCTAATCCTATATCAAGGGCGGGAGCCGAATTGGTAATCGTACCCAAAGAAATAAAATCTACATCCAGTTTTGCATAGTCGACTATGTTACCCATATCTACACATCCCGATACTTCCACAAGCGGTAAACGATAATTTTCCGATCCCAATGTCATGAGTGCTTCTTTGGCGGCTTTAGCCAGTTCAATAGGCATGTTGTCAAACATTACTATGTCACTGCCCGCCAATGTCGCCTGCCTGACCTGTTCAATAGTTTCACATTCAACTTCTATGAATCGTCCTGGCCATATTGATCTTGCTTTTGCTACGGCATCTTTAATTTCCAAAAAAGCCAAGTGTGTATCTTTTAGCATTACCGCTTCCGATAGATTGCCGCGGTGATTGTGACCTCCGCCGGCTCTCACGGCTGCTTTTTCCAAAAATCTAAGACCCGGCACTGTTTTTCTCGTGTCAAGGATTCTTGTTTTTGAAGAGACGGTTTTAATTTTCTCAACAAACAAATTGGTACGGGAAGCTATCCCCGAAAGGTGACTTAGAAAGTTAAGAGCCGTTCTTTCAGATGTAACTATGCTTCGCAGTTTGCCCCTTACCACCGCCAAAGCATCATTTGAAGCAACTGCCGCCCCGTCCGGCAGGATAATCTCCAGTTCCAAAAGCGGATCAACCTGTCTAATGACTTCTTTGACTGCGTCCATGCCTGCCAGTATGCCGTTTTGCCTAGCGACAAAAGTACCTGCGGCTACGGCATCTTCCGGTATCAAAAAAGAAGTTATATCACCCATGGGGAACAGGTCTTCCCGCAAAGCAGCACTTACTGTATCTTTGAGCAGTGGTTCCAACCAAATCTCCTATTCTCGCAATGTAAAAGTCTATATCGCTGAGAGCATTTCTTTAGCCCCATGTACCAACCTAACCCGGTAACGTTCGTCTGAATCTGGGAATTCTTCTCTGATGTGAGCTCCTCTGGATTCCCGACGCCGCTCAGCCGAAGCAATGAGTGCTTTTGCTATTAGAATCATATTTACCATTTCCGCGTCTTTACGCCCAAATGCTTCAGGAAGCAGTTCGGATAGCTCATTTAGTTGCTTTTCTGCTTCTAAAAGCCCTTCACTCGAGCGAGACATCGCAAGATATCTACCCGTTGTTAAATAAAAAGTTGACAAAAAGTCTTCTCTGGCCTCAGCGTGAAATTTCTTCCCGATTCGCCCCGCCAGATCCGGCGAGGTCATGTCGCCCAAGTATAACAACGGTATATGGTCATTTGCGCTTTGCTCCAACATTACCTGATTACTCAAGCTCTCCTCTGCATAGAAAGCAAAAACACCGTTTGGAGAAGCTTTTTTTACTCCGGTTGCAATGCGCTCTGCGACTCTTTTCCCCGATACCAAACCGTCTAATAACGAATTGGAAGCCAACCTGTTTGCTCCGTGCACGCCGTTGCAAGCCACCTCTCCCACCGCACAAAGACCTGGCAGAGAAGAAAAACCGTCCGGATCCGCCAATACGCCGCCACATAGGTAATGTGCTGCTGGCGCTACCGGTAAAAGATCAACACCGGGATCAAAACCTTCCTTCTTGACGATTTCATCCAGATTCGGAAATTTAGAGGCAAAATTTTCCACATTACGAACATCCAGAAATAATTCCGTGCTTTTTTCCTCGGCCATTTTTTCCGCCATTTTTTTGCTGACAACATCCCGAGGTAACAGCTCATCCACGAATCTTTTTCCGCTGTGATCCAGCAGTAAACCCCCTTCGCCCCTGACAGCTTCGGAAATCAGAGGCTTTGGCTGTCCTTTGACGGCAAGAGCGGTGGGGTGGAACTGCACGAACTCCAAATCGGCACATGCCGCTCCTGCCCTTAGTGCCATGGCTAATCCGTCTCCTGTGGACTGATGCGGAGCGGTCGTAAGAGGAAACATCTGTCCTGCACCTCCCGTGGCAAGGATGACATAGTCGGCACTGATGTTGGTCATCTCTCCCAAAGCATCCACGGCCATGAGTCCCGTGATACCGGAGGTAGTATACAAGAGATCCGTAGCAAAATAATTTTCCAAAACCTCTACGCGCAAAGATGCCAAAAACCGTATTAAACTGCTCTCTACCTCCCGCCCAGTGGCAGCTCCGCCGGCATGCACAACCCTGGCAAAACTATGACCGCCCTCTCGACCTTTTGCCAGATGACCGGAAGCATCTGTGTCAAAATGTGCACCGAGTTGAATAAGATCCCTGACTCTTTTAGGACCTTCCGTAACTAAAACACGGACCGTTTCCACATCACACAGGCCTGCCCCTGCTGACAGTGTATCACTGAGATGAATTTCCTTCCTATCCCCGTTCTGCTCCATAACAGCGGCTATCCCGCCCTGGGCTATGTTGGTAGCCGAATCGGCAAGAGTGTCTTTGGTCACTATCGCTACATCAATATGTTTTTGAGCTAGGTTAATCGCTGCCGTTAAACCGGCAACCCCGCTGCCCACCACAACTACCTGAAAGGACTTATATTTCATCTAGCAACCTTGGATCTATATTTACACCATCAAGCACCACGGGCAGGTCGTAAGTGTCTGCAGAACCGAGAACATCGTACCAAGAACTACTAAGAAATTGCGGATAAATTGCCGTAAAGATTGTCAGTTCCGCGATGTTTACCAGATCGGAAAGCGGAGCCAGCACAAAAGCCCGTTCATGCATACGGGGATGGGGAATCGTTAGGGACTCGTCAGACATCAGCACACCATCCATAATCAAAATATCTATATCGAGCGTTCTCGGCCCAAATCTTTCTTTTCGCACCCTTTTGGCCGCGCTCTCTATGCCGTTGACAAGGCTTAATAAATCATAGGGATGCAGCGACGTATCGAGAGCAACAGCTGTATTATAGTAATTGTCCTGGCCAGCCGGTCCTCCTACCGGTTTCGTCTCGTATACACGTGAAATTTTTAAGTGCTCATCCAGCTTTAAAAGTTCTTTGACTCCCAGCAAAAGATTTTCCGATTTATCTCCAAGGTTGGAACCCAAAGATAAATAAGTTGTTCTCGTAGGGCCAAAACTTTCCTCGGCACCGTAAGATGATATATCTAAGCGTTGACGTGTTATAGACGAGGAGTCATTGTCGTTATTTTTCATAGCAAAATCTTTATCTATCAGTTTAGTCGCTTTATTTTAGGAACCAGTATGTCCGGTATCATTTTGTCTAAGAAGTGTGACTTTGACATGTTTTATATTTTCTTTGACCGGTGGATTTTCTTTAGTCAGAGAAATCCGTACGGCTCTCACATGTTCTATATCTAAAATTTCCTGCGCCATATGATTTGCCAATGCTTCAATTAAATTAAAACTTGAGCTTTCAATTGCGTTGACAACTTTATGAGTTAAAAGTGAATAATCAACAGTGTCGGCTACATTATCTGTTACACAACACTTGTCAGAATAAAACCAAACTACGAGATCGACACTGAAAGGCTGCTTTTGTTTTTTCTCAAACGGCAAAACTCCGTGTATGCCATACGCTCTTATAGCTGTTAGCTCCAAATAGTAATTCCCCAAACGGCAATCACAGCATTCCACGCGATTTTCCTAACTGTTGAATAGACGTATCATCATAACAAAAGATACTTGGCAAAAGAGCTCTCCGGGTCAGGAGGCATCAGGAGCTGAGTCGCCGCTTTCATCCTCTGAAATTTTAGTGTTTTTTAGCTTGGTCTCCCGTTCGTCAACCAATAGGGCCGTCGTGGCGACTATTTGCCGGCCACTCGCCCCCAGATGGCGTTTAGTCATCCTTTCCATCTGAAATATTGCCTTAGTAGCCGGATAGTATATTTTTTCCCAGCATAAGAATCCGGCAGCAGCCCCAAAGGCAACGTCGCCCAACATGCCTTCATGCATAATGGTTCGTTCGCCTTGCCTTATCCACTTGTCTAGATTTTCATATAGCTCTACAAGCACTTGATTCCCGGCTCTGTCTGAAGTAATCGGAGCATGGTACCATGCTATTTTTGACTCGGTATAGGCTGTTATATTGTCTGCCGTTGAAAGTAAAGATACGACGTGGATAAACTTATTGGCTTTGAGCCAAACTATTTCTTCTCTCTGTCTGATGGCTCTATGTGTCTCATGATGGCCGCCGGGCCTCTCACTTACAGCCAGCAATTCGGGAATAATCCAAGTCAAGTTCCTTGGCTGTAGCCCTTCTGCCCAACGACTTACCACTGCAGTTCTCCCATTAGGTCTAAAATATATTTAGTTTCCGGTACGTCATGTACTCTTAGTATTTTAACACCAGCAAGTAGCATAAAAGCCGCTGACGCCAATGAAGCTTCTTTCCTTTCCATAGGAGGGTAGCCTGAATCATTCGTTAAATCAAGCTTTGGCAATTCTAAAAAAGTTTTTTCCTGCAAATTTTGCAGATACGCTCTCAGATCTTCTTCTTTTATTTTCTCAGGACGCTTTTCTTGGGCAAGTATATGACCTAGAAAGCGTTTACGACTCGCCCCCACCAGCAGTGGAAAGTGACCGGCGTTATTTTGCAAAAGAATTGGAAGATAGCCAAGTAAGGATAAATTGTGCTCAGCCGATTTACCAAAACCTATTCCGGGGTCTATATATATCTCATTGACTCCTTTGGCCGCTGCCTCTTGACCCATTTGGATAATACGCGGATACACTTCTGCCACAACGTCTTGATAATACGGCTTATCCTGCATACGCCGATATTCTCCCTGCCTGTGCATCACCACAAGTGCGGTATTGGATTCAGCGGCAACTTCTGAAAGATTCCCACCCACGTCATTGATGAAAGTGGCACCTGCCTTGACCGCCTCTTTAGCCACTTCCGCTTTGAACGTATCTATAGAAATACGCACTTTTGGGGCCAGCTCGCGTATAACGGGAATTACCCTTCTCAATTCTTCTTCCGCAGGAACAGGCGACGCACCCGGACGGGTCGACTCACCCCCTATATCTACGATATCTGCCCCCTGATCTACCAAAACTAAGCCGCGCTCTATGGCCTTTTCGTGATCAAAGTAAAGTCCCCCGTCGTAAAAAGAGTCAGGCGTAACATTCAACACCCCCATAATCATAGTTTGCTTTTCCATTTTTAAAATAATGCCCCATCAGGTTAAGATATCTAATCAGTACTATAAAATAACCAACAATTGTTATCAATCTAGCATATATATCAACCGGAAGCTTCTGTGTGTAGCGGCGGTGCTTTTTAGGTTTGTCTCCTATCTGAGTATTTATTACCTAATTTTATAAAAAATAGTCTGATCAGAATCAGTGAGATGTCACAGGTGAGAAAACAGACTTGGGTTATGTTCTGAGGGTATGTATGAATAGACAGCTCTCTTTGCTTTCATAATTCAAAAGCAGCCTTATTCCTTTTCCTTAACTCAAACAGTAAATATCTCTTTGCTTTTCCAGTTACTATCTTGTCCAAAAAGACAGAGTCCTTCATTAATCGGATCACTTCAGTGACAGATTTGGGACAATAGATAAAAGTTATTGCATAATATACAAATTACATAGTTTCTAAATATTGCTGCATAACTTTTCAAAGTTAGCATCCTCAGAGTTCATGTCCGCTTTCCGGTAACAGAAAAAGACCTTGTGAACAAAGTAGGATTTCTTGTGCCAATAAACCTTACGAAGACCATAGTACGATTATAGAGAAGAAAGCTGATGTTGATTTGTGCTCCTTAGTCAACCTCTAATAAAAGCCATGGCTTCCTGCCTTGAGGATATATCTGTCTCAAAGACGCCCCTTACAGCCGAAGTAACGGTTATAGCCCCTGGCTTTTTGATACCTCTCATCGACATACACATATGCTCGGCTTCTATAACTACCAGCGTTCCGATGGGATGCAAACGGGCTTCTATGGCTTGGGCTATCTGAGTGGTCATTCTTTCCTGAACTTGCAATCTTCGCGCATAGCCTTCGACCAAACGGGCAAGTTTGGAAAGACCGGTAATACGACCAGTGTTATTTGGTATATAAGCCACATGTGCCTTGCCAAAAAATGGCACCAAATGGTGCTCACAAAGAGAAGTGAAGGTAATATCTTTCACCATCACCATTTCACCATGGCTTTCATCAAATACTTTGTCTAAATGCTCACCGGGATCTGAAAAGAGCTCTGAGGTCATTTCCAAAAACATCTTGGCTACCCGCTGTGGGGTATCGCGAAGCCCGTCGCGACTTGGATCTTCTCCTATAGCCGACAAAAGTTCTTTGACAGCCTGTTCTACTCTCTCCAAATCATAAGTTCTTTTCGTTCCGTCTGCTGCCATTTTTAATCCCTAAAATCAAAATACATAATTACAAATATGCATTATATTAACTGTACTTATTATATTTCTAAAGAATAAATATCGGCTAAGTTTCTATAGCGCTGCCCTACATCCAAACCGTATCCTACGACAAAATAGGGCGGTATTTTAAAACCAACATACTTGATATCTAATGCCGCTTTTTGCTGCCCGTCCTTTACCAACAGTGAACATACGCTAAGACTGGCCGGATTACGAGCTAAAAGACCTTTGCGTAAATAAGAAAGTGTGAGCCCGCTATCTACTATATCTTCGATGATGATGACGTTCCTACCCTGTATATCCGTATCTAGGTCTTTAGCTATCCTAACTACACCGGAGGTCTTGGTGGCTGCTCCATAAGAGGCAACAGCCATAAAATCTGTTTCTACATCCAAATCAACGGCACGAACCAAATCGGCTAGAAAAATAAAAGCGCCCTTTAGAATACCTATAAACAAAGGGTTTTTGTCTCTAAAATCATTTGTTATTAAGTCTCCAATTTCGGTTACCCTAGCCAATAAGTCATCCTTTTTGATGAGCATGGTGGCTTTTGCGTCTGAGCATCCGGGCAATTCGACGTAAAATGAATCAGGTCCTTTTTCTTTCACAGATCCAGATTAGTACTTTTAAACACGACATAGCTAAGTTCACGTAATCGTTTTCGACGCGCGCACAACGAGAGATCCTTTTGATCTGTGCACATCGATACCGCCTGGCAATTGACAGGCCAGTCTTTTCTTTTTTGCCACTTCCATAACCCGTTCCAAGCTCTCATATGAAGGAGGGTGCTTTTCTGCGTTTAAACCCCTGAGCCAGCCGCGTAACGCCCTTTTGGCCAGCACTTCCTGTACTTGTAGAATTTCAGCGACACTGTCCGCTTTGATACCGGCAGCCAAGTCCTCCAAGAGCTCATTTTCGGCAGATACAACTTCAGCTGTGCGCGCCAATAAAACAGCCACATCGCGTCGGGCTATTTCGTTACACAGGGGAAGGAGCTCGTGACGTACCCGATTGCGTAAAAACCTTGGATCGTCGTTGCTCGGATCCATAACGGGATCTAAACCCAATAGCTCCGTAAGTTTTCTTGTCTCCCATCTTCTGATCCTAAGAATAGGATGAGAGAAATTGATCTCCATACCACTCAAGCCGTCTAACCCGGCCCCTCTCAGTAAATTAATGAGTACCGTTTCTGCTTGATCATCCAAAGTATGCCCGGTGGCAGCGTCTGGCGGTAGGGCCGCTTTGCGCAAAGCCCGTGCTCTGGCTTCTAAATTTGGGCCCTCCTCTACCGCCACACTCAGGGCAACGAATTCTGCTCCCAATAACTTGGCAGCCGAGCGCACTTTGGTGGCTTCCAAATGAGATCCTTCTCTGATCTGATGATCAACATGGTAACAAGTGACCCGTAAACCTGCCCTGACAGCTAAGGCAAGCAAAGCAAGAGAGTCGGGGCCACCGGAAACAGCACATTTATAGGAAGTGCCTTCTTGAGGAAAATTACATCTTAATAGTAAAGAGTCGGCAAAACGTGAAGCTTCGTCGTTCCAGACAGAAAGATCAGATTTAGGTTCTGCGTCACAATTGATTTCCGGAAGCTTTGAATTATCGTTTCCCATCCAGATATGCTTTTTATTTGCCGAGTACCCTATTTACCCACAAATCCGGCTGTGCTATTTCCTCTATGGTAGGAAGCGCTGTGGGAGAATCCCAAATTTTGTCCATTACTTTTTGTCCTCCGACTGACTCGATATGGTAGATGAATTCCTCACCTTTTTTGTACTGAGCAGCTTTGGCTTCCATACCGGTCATTTGACGAATGAATTTTGCGGGACCGCTCCCTGCCTGACGCCTGGCATGCAGGGTATCAGAAAACAGCTTGGCATCTTTGATATTCTCTCCGGCGGCCCTGTCCATAATCACATCAGAATGACCTTCTACTACACTCATCAGGGCCTGAGCCTGTCGTAGGGCATCCATATGCTCTCCGGAAACAAACAGTCCCACCAACCCGTGCTCGGCTAAAGGGTTATTACCAGTCGCAAGAGCCGCTATGCTGCGACGCAAACCGGCCAGTAAATCGTCAAGTGTTAAGG
The DNA here is from genome assembly GCA_021829645.1 of Actinomycetes bacterium. Classification (GTDB taxonomy): domain Bacteria; phylum Actinomycetota; class Acidimicrobiia; order Acidimicrobiales; family Bog-793; genus JAJZMK01. The sequence continues at coordinate 99,109 of JAKBPI010000001.1, forward strand.
TCGCGAGAGACATGCTTCGTTTGATCAGATCTTCAAAATAGTTATTCATCCAAGCCACACCCCGAAATTGAGATCTGTGCGTCAACTCATGAATGGCAACCCACAAGCGAAATTGACCTTTGTCGAATTTATACTCGTCTTCTACCGCCAGAATATTTTCCGCTACGAAATACACCGTATCGCCGGCCTGTGCCGCTCCTATGGCCATATCGTATTGGCCAAGCACTTTGGTCGACAGCCAAGCGAGCATCAAACCCAGCTCTATGCCGGCTGCCGCACTGGTAGCAGGATTTAATGCTTTGCCAAACAGCTGGGATCGCTTAGCCTTGCCTTGACCCAAAGACATCAAATTTCTGAGAGAAGAAATATTTGCCTCCACCCAAGAGGCTCTGGTTACTACTTGGCATACGGCTTTCCCGGAAGGCTTAAGACCGGTTTCTTTCTTGACAATTTTCTCGGCTTTTTTCCCTATTTCGTTGAATTCCGATTGCAAACTTTCCAATTCTGCTTCCGGCAGAGCAGCGTGCGAATAAGAAATTGTTTTTTCGGCTACGCTTTTCGCTAAATCCCAAGCTATCGGTTCAACTTTCACTTACTGACATCTTTCGTTTTCATAAATAACAAAACCACCGATCCAAAAAATTTTTGCTTAGCTATCTGTATCTGATTCGGAATTTGTTCTTTCGTAAAATAGCTTGGTAGTTTGTTCTTCCATCGAGATGACGGCGGCAATTCTCTGCTTTAGGGTGTCCGGAACTTTTTCCTGACACTTACACGACACCAGCTTTCTGAGGTCGTTTTCAAACTCAAAAACCTCTACACAGGGAGCACAGTGATCTAAATGGAACTGTATTGCTTTCCTCTTGTCTTCCGTAAGTTCTCCATCCAGGTACTCGTATATCTTACTTGCGACGTCATTGCAATTGACGTACCCGGAAGAGACACCCGCAACTGCCATTGGGTTTTTATTTTCCATATGATTATTTTGCTTATCCACGACTATCCCGGCTCCGTCACCAAAAGACCTTTTTCAAGTCCATATTGTGATAACGCTTTTTGTAAAGCTTTTCTTCCGCGATGCAGTCTGCTCATGATGGTACCCACAGGCGTTTCCATGATATCGGCAATTTCCTTATAGGAAAAACCTTCCACATCGGCCAAGATAACCGGAATCCGGAAGTTTTCCGGCAGGGATTCCAAGGCTTCTTTGACTTCGTCGTCGGTAAAAAGATCAAGGGCTTCGTCTTCTGCGCTTTTACCAAATACGGTTTGATCCTGTTTCAGTCTATGGTAGAGATAGAAGTCTTCCACATCTTCTAAATCGTCAATTTCAGGACTGCGCATTTTTGCCCGATAAATATTTATATATGAATTTGTCAGAATCCTATAGAGCCAAGCTTTTAAGTTGGTACCTTCCTGAAAACTCCCAAAGGCCCTATAGGCTTTCAGGTAGGTCTCCTGCACCAAGTCCTCTGCGTCTGCCGGATTCCTTGTCATTCTCATGGCCGCGGAATAGAGCGAGGGCATATATTCCATGGCTTGTTCTATAAAATCGGCTTGATCTGCCATTACTGCCATCATATACCATAGAGGAATCAAAATAAGATCACTTCCCGTAACTTCTGCTTTTCTCCGTGGAAGAAGCCGGACTTGAGACGGTGTCCCAAGTTTGTCCACACACACACGGTATGGCTTAGGTGTAAGATAGGTCTCTAGGCGTCCCAGTAAGAAGGAAAGGCACACATGGCAGGTCAAGTCGGCACTTTTGTAGCACATATAGGATCACAGCAATTGGATCTACCGGTAACACTCCTGAGTGAGGACTTAGCCGTAGCACTTTTGATAACAGCCGACTTGGACTTAGATGTACTTTCTCGGGCAGCATCGGAATTAGCAGCCAAGTTAAGCGAGACACCCATCGATATTGTGGTGACAGCAGCTACGATGGGCATACCGCTAGCTATAGAAGTTACCAAGTCCTTGGGGCTGAATAAATACCTGGTATTACACAAGACCCCAAAAACCTACTTACAGGATGCCCTGTGTGAAGAAGTCAAGTCTATTACCACCAATAAAATACAAACTCTCAGGCTGGATGCCGCCAGGATAAAAGACGTTCAGAACAAGTCTGTGGCCTTTATCGACGACGTCATCTCTACCGGTCAGTCCGCTGCGGCGGCTCTAAGATTGCTCAGAAAAGCGGGGGCTAATATATCAGCCATAGGAACCCTCGCAACAGAAAACGGTAGCTACAAAGAAATTTTGGGGCACGATGCGGTACTCATTAAAGCTTTGGGGTCTTTACCTATCTTTAAACCCACCAAAGCGCCGGAGGAACAGGTAAAGGAATGGGAACCTATTTACGAATAACTAGTCGGCCAGAACGTCGGCCGGCCCTATACTTAAGTTTTTTTGTAAAAACTCTCTGAGCTCACTTTCGTATCTCTCACGATTGGAATTGATTAACAGCATGTGCCCGCCTTCTTTGAAATTGCAAAGCGTCGCGTTGGTATATTTTTCGGCAAAGAGTTGACTGGCTCCAAAAGGCACCACTTCGTCATCACGGGCATGCAATATCAAAATAGGACAATCTATAGCTATATCGTTATCTACTAAGTTTAAGTCCTTAAAACTTATGCCTTTGGTAACTTCTAACATCTTCATAGTCAAAAGACTGACAAAGCGAGGCAAGTGATATTTATTTCCCTGATATATCAAAGTCCTACCCCAATCTAAGACTGGGCCGTCCAAAATTATTGCAGAAATCATGCTTTTTAGCTCTGAGCGGATAGCGGCCTGCATGACTATCTCACCGCCCATGGAAAAACCATATAAGACGATGTTTTTGGCACCGTTGACGACGGCATAATCCGTAGCCGCTTCCACTTCCTGCCATTCAGTCAATCCCAAACGGTATTTGCCGTCTGGGCTGCTAGGAGCACCCTCGTCATTGTGATAAGACAAGACTAGGCAATTGATACCCAGCGCAACAAGCAGTGGAACATACTGGAGACAATAAGCTCTCTCCTGTCCCCAGCCATGAACCAAAATGGCCCAACTATCGCTACGGGCTGGATTCTCTCCAGCGGGAATAACCCAGGCAGGAATGTCATCCACACCTACTTTTAGACTTACGTTGGAGTATTCAAGACCCAGTCTTGTTTTGGGATTCCCGCCATAGACCCTGCCAAAGTCAGCAGATCCGATTTTCAACTTTCCAAAAGGCACATCGATGAGGCGTCTGCAGACCATGTTATCGTATATCTCTGCAACTTCACCTACTAAAGCCATGCCACCCGGAAAGTTGAGCTCATAAATGCCGGGTCTCGTGGTGGCTGAGGTAAGGCGCAATACCACCTCATCCGGTCTTACCTCTATGATTCTATCCTGACTGTAATCGGGTCTTTTGGGTGGTGTTATGATCTTGAACATTAAAAAACGTATCAAGGCTGCGAATGTTGCCGGCACAAAAAACACTTTCCGCCAAATTTTCATAGTGCTGAGAGCTCCTTTTCCTTATTGTCATTTTACATAGATATTGTTAAAAATGTCTCTTGCCCAAGGAATTGGCTATTCCCCTTAAAACTGCCTAAAGTCCAATTATTTATAAAATGCTACTTTCAATCAGCATTCTTTATAAAGTTATAGGTAGATATACAAAAAGGAAAGTTAAGGAGGGTTATGGAACTTGATTTAGACAAGAACCCTGAATCAAGAAGTAAAGCCAATAATGCACCTACCGTTGTCGGAATCATCAAAGAAGAAAACGACAACCGGGTTGCTTTAGTGCCAGGCTCTGTACCGCAACTAAAAAAAGCGGGGTTGGAAGTTTTGGTGGAAAACGAAGCCGGTGTAGGTGCTCATTATGACAACTCTTCTTATGAAAAACAGGGTGCTGAAATCGTTGCAAGAGATGAAGTATTCAAAAAATCAAACGTGATAGTAAGCGTTAAAAAACCAGATGCAAAAACCCTGACAAAACTGCACGCCGGCCAAATATTTATAGGCCTCTTGCAGCCCCAGATCAACACGGAACTCATAGAAACCCTCCGTCAAAAAAGCATCACAGCCATCAGCTTAGACAGTATCAACAGAAGACTTAGCAGGGCACAGACCATGGACGTACTGTCATCACAGGCCAACATTGCCGGCTACAAAGCTGTCTTGGTGGCTGCCGATACTTACGGACGCTACTTTCCTATGATGATAACCGCGGCTGGGACCGCTAAACCAGCCGGTGTCTTGGTACTGGGAGCGGGTGTAGCGGGTCTGCAGGCTATGGGTACGGCAAAGCGCTTAGGGGCTCTGGTCTTCGGCTACGACGTTCGCCCGGAAACAAAAGCAGAAATTACATCGGTGGGCGCCAAATTCGTTGACTTAGGAGAGGTATCGGGATCAGGAGAAGGCGGCTATGCCCGTGCCCTCACCCCGGAAGAACTTGCCCGTCAACAAGAAGCGCTGAACGCCCACATCTCCAGACAAGATATCATCATCACCACCGCGCAGGTACCCGGCAAAAAGCCTCCTCTCCTTGTCACCGAAGAGGCCCTTCAATTGCTAAAACCGGGCTCTGTTATCGTCGACATCGCTGCCAGTGACCTCGGCGGTAACGTGGCCTTTTCGAAACCTAACGAAACCGTAGTGACCAAAAACGGCGTCCGGATAGTGGGAGCTGCCAATTTGCCTTCTGCCATGCCGGCAAGCGCGTCGGATGCTTTTTCCGGAAACCTGTCGTCTCTGCTCATATATATAACCAAAGACGGGGTCTGCGGTATAGATACGGAAGACGAAATACAACGCGACATTGTGATTTGTCATCAAGGTGAAATTGTCAACAAGACGATAGCTGATTTAGTCAACGAGAAAAGAGGACAACTATGAGCCACCAACTCCTTACCGACCTCAGTATATTCATACTGAGTCTTTTAGTCGGCTTCGAAGTGATATCAAAAGTACCAGCCACTCTTCATACCCCTTTGATGTCGGCGGCGAACTCCATCCATGGAATAGTATTAGCAGGAGCCATGCTGACAGCGGCTCAGGCCCACAGCAATTTGGGGTATGTGCTCGCTTTTTTTGCGATGATGTTTGCCGGCATGAACGTAGCCGGGGGATATAAAGTGACTGACCGCATGTTGAAGATGTTCAAGCGCCGTCCTACTAAGCCGGTTGTAGAAAACGTTCAGGCGGAGGTAAAGCCGTGAGTACCATACAGACAATCGTAGATTTAATTTATCTCTTGGCTGCTGCCCTATTTGTCATAGGTCTGCATCTCATGAATTCTCCGGCCACGGCACGTAAGGGTAGTCAGTTCTCCGTTGTAGGTATGGTACTGGCTATTGCCGCCACTCTGGCCTATCTCATAGACGTAGGCGGAGTCACCACCACGGGTTGGATCGTTTTGGCTGCCGGATTTGCGATAGGAGGCCTAGTCGGTCTCAGATCAGCAGACAAAGTCAAAATGACCGACATTCCTCAACTGGTTTCCATCTTTAACGCAGTAGGTGGCGGAGCCGCAGCTCTTGTGGCTCTTACTGACTTTGTTCATGATAAAAACCTGCACTTGGCAACCATTGGACCTACGCCGGCAGTGGCAACGGCATTGGACATACTCATCGGAGCGGTTACCTTTACCGGATCGATAATAGCCGCAGGAAAGCTGCAAGGCCTTATCTCGGGTAGTCCTATCATCATTCCGGGATCCAAAATCATCAACACGATTCTCACTGTCGTGGGACTTGGCAGTGCGGCGTTTTTGTTTACAGGGACGACAAATACCGATGTGCTTATCCTGCTTTTGGTCGCCGCTCTCTTGTTCGGTATAACTCTGGTGCTGCCAATCGGAGGAGCAGACATGCCTGTGGTGATTTCCCTCCTGAACGCTTTTACCGGTACGGCGGTGGCAATGGCAGGATTCGTCATCAACTCTTCTGCTCTCATCATAGCTGGGGCTTTAGTAGGAGCTTCGGGTACCATTTTGACAAAGCTGATGGCGGACGCTATGAACAGATCTATTCCCAATATTATGATCGGAGGCTTTGGTCAGGGTGAAACAGCCGCAGCGGTCTCCGGAGGAGTAACCGGCAACATCCGGCAACTTTCTGCCGACGACGCAGCCATCCAGCTTTCTTATGCTCAAAAAGTTGTTTTTGTCCCCGGATACGGTTTGGCCGCAGCTCAGGCTCAGCGGGAACTCAAAGACTTGGCACAGCTGCTAGAAGACAGGGGAGTAGAAGTTCTGTTTGCCATTCACCCCGTGGCAGGGCGTATGCCGGGACACATGAACGTTCTTTTAGCAGAAGTTGACGTCCCTTATACACAGCTGTATGAGATGGAGGCAGCTAACTTGGAATTTCCAACAGCAGACGTAGCTTTGGTCATAGGAGCAAACGACGTCATCAACCCCGCTGCCAGACGGCCTGGGAACGCCATATCCGGTATGCCGATCTTGGACGTCGACAAAGCAAAAAATGTTATTGTCATCAAGAGATCCATGGGACAAGGCTATGCCGGTATCGACAACGAACTGTACTTGGATGAGAAAACCTCTATGTTCTTTGCCGACGGAAAGAAAGGACTGGCCTCAATAGCCGCAGCCGTCAGAGAACTGGTTGCCAACTAAGCGTTTTGATAAAAACCCCTGACTCAAAGCTTGTCACAGAGGAGCGTATGAAAATACTTAGTTTATATAAATAAACTAAGTATTTAGAAGAAAAAACGTTACCTTGAGAATAGAATGGCTTAAGAGAAAGGGGTTTTTATGCCATACGATGCAATATTGTCAGAAACAGTCACTATATCCGGACACAATGGGGATAACCTCGAAGCATACCTTTCCAGACCGCTTGATGCTACCCTACGCGGTGGGGTAGTTCTCATACACCATATACCCGGCTACGACAGACAGACAAAAGAAATGGCCAGGCGCTTTGCCACCGAAGGCTACATAGCTCTTGTCCCCAACCTATACCACAGGGAAGCCCCTGGGCAAAGTCCCGACGACGCAGCCGCAACTGCCAGAAACTTGGGCGGTGTGCCCGATGAAAGACTTGTCGGTGACGTCAAAGGGGCGGCAGATTATATTAAGAACCTCTCCAATTCCAATCAAAAAGTGGGTGTCATAGGACACTGCTCCGGAGGAAGGCAGACTTTCTTGGCCGCCTGTTCGCTGCCACTCCAAGCAGCTGTGGACTGCTATGGTGCATTTGTGGTAAAAAGTCCGCCTGAGGGGGCTCCGTTCACATTTACTTCCCTGATACACTTGACTCCTCAGTTGAGTTGCCCGTTACTGGGTCTGTTCGGAAAAGAAGACTCATTCCCCTCCCCGGAAGAAATCGAGGAGTTGGATGCAGAATTGACCAGACTTGGCAAAGAACATGAATTCCATTCTTATGAAGGTGCCGGGCACGCTTTCTTTGCCGCCGACCGCCCCAGCTATCGTCCCGAAGCAGCTGTTGACGGTTGGGGAAAGATATTTACTTTTTTTGCCAAACACTTAAGCTGATAGGAAGCCGGCCGGAACTTCAATATTAATGGACTGCTGCGATTGCAGAAATCAGACATCATGCTTATAAGTATGGAGGAAATATGTGTACGTACAGAACTGAAATAATTGAAACAAAAGGCAGCGGTAAGGGTACTTTAGCTTGGACAACAGTCGACGAAGCCACCGTTTACTTTGACCATCCGGTGCATGCCCCGTTTGCACACAGTATCAATATAGATTTTCGTAATACCGCTTTGACAAACGGAGAACGTATAGCTCTCGAGCTGGAACCTAAATCAGCACTGAAAATGGCTCAGACAATTTTGCAATTGCTAAAAGATACCCCGATTGAAATCACCGAACTCGACAACGTCATCGCTTAGTCGACCCAGATCGTTACAAAAAACGTCAGTTGCCGTTAACTTGCGTAAGAGCAGCAGGGTTACTCATACCTGTAACGGCCTGAATAGAAATTTCTTTAGATCCCGGACTCGACACTACAGAATTGGGCAAAACCGAAGTTATGACGATTACGAGGTTACCCGTAATGTATTCGAACTTGGTCTGCTCATTGGCCGCCACTTTGGGATTACCGACATTGACCCACTCCAGAGTTAAAACGTTGAAGTTTTTACCCGTGATGGTCAAGGGGATATTACTGGTATCTACTTGATCAGAAACCAATACGCTTTTTATAGTAGGCGGTTCTGCATAGTCAAACTCCGTTGTCGCCGGCGTCACTTCCCGACCTTTGACTACTTTGTCGTAGCCTCCTGGAGCCAGCACTATATTGCCGACAACCGGCGGTAATATACGCGAGAAAGGACTCTTACCTCCGGCATCCACAACCTGTACATCAGTTTGACATACGGTGGCCGGTATAAAGCCTCTCCCTTTCCGGCATGTTGTCCTGCCCGTCATGGCGGGGGTAACGGCTATGAGTTCGCGATCCGAAACTACTCTGAAACTCCTGGCCTTCCGCCCTCCAAAGAGCACCTCTCTTACCCCGCCGCCTTCAGTAAAACCGTTGCCGAAAACGGTCACTTTCGTGCCTCCGGATTCCCGTCCTCCCGTCGGCGCCAGATAAGTCACTACCGGTTTCACGCGGGTGTTCAAAATTCCGGATGAAGTGCTTTGCAACTTGGCAAAATCTACATAGTTATACACAGAAGCCTTATTTTCCGCACTCACACTCATCGATTGAGCGACAAGCTTGGTAACGGTTACCGCCACTTCACCCGCACCGGCAAAAGGTGCCGAAGAGGTATAGACGGGGGAGGGAGGGGTGAGTACCGTTATTTGGTTGTTTGCTGCCGATATGATTTTGGCTTTGACGTCACCGAAGTAAACGGACAAGTCGTTTGGCAGAGTCCCAAAACCATTTCCGTCAATGCTGACTGTCTCATTACCGGTCACGCTTCCTTCACCCGGCGTAACTGAAGCCACTGTTACATTGCCGGAGGATCCGCTAACGGTACTTTGCTTACCCAATGCCAAAGCACACACATTAGCGTCAAAAGCCGGTGAACCACCGGAATTCGTAAGTATCACAGAACCGAGACCGGTCACCAAGTTATAGCCCGGTCCGGCCTGATAGCCTTTCCCATCATGAAACACGTCATTATTGCCGGAAGTGACCTGATCAAAAGATTGAGCATAGGTTGCTGGATTTGAAGCCAATTGATATAACAGCGGCGACAGAAAACCTATATCGGGCCCACCCTGCGTAACAGGCAGACCGTTGCATGCAGCAGAAGATGCCACTAAAGCCATGGAAGCGGCCATAATTGGAGCCGCTTCGGAAGTTCCTCCGACCGAGGTCCACCCGCCAGGCAATACGGATATGTGATGTCGCATCACAACAACGTGACTTGTCTGTATGACTTTACTCTTGTTCTGATACTTAGCTGAATGCCTCACAACAACGTTGGGGTGTAAAAATACTTTCTTTTTTGTCTTTATGTAACCAAAACCATAAGCTGTACGGGAAAAGACAGTCACCCCGTAATCTTCGTTAGCCGTCATACTTATATCAGGCAATTCCCTGTTAGAGTTACCCTGATTGCCCTGCAATGACAGTGAGGACTGCCAAGCCGGTTGCGACCAAACCGTTGACAGACCTCCGCCTCCGCCTCCGCCGGCTGGACCGTTATTCCAAACAGCCTGTAACGGTGGATTGGTAGCAGCAAGCATCGTATTGCCTCCCACTCCCACCACAAATGGCTGGCTGGCCGGGTCATCCACTGAAAGGTAAGGAGCTTCTTTGGTGTTAGAACCGTACGGAGTACTGGCACAGTCATCCGCTCCGTCGTCTCCGGTAGCTGCGAACAAAGATATGCCCTCTATGGCTCCCTCTTCAAAGATAAAGTTCTCCAATTGCTCTGCCCCCGGAGCTGATGCCTGCAGAGCCGCCTCGCACTCTCCCCAGCTGGTAGTGGCTATATTGGCTTTATCTTGGATAACCATATCATTGTAGGCTTCCAGAACACCTGCGGCAGTGTTAGGGGATTCGTAAATCAACAAGTGGGCTTCGGGAGCTAATGCCGACAATAACTCCATATCCAAAATGGCTTCACCGCTACCAGCACCCTGTAAAGAAAAGCCGTCGACTTTGACTCTTGTGATATTGTCCAAAAAAGAATGTCCGAAATAACATTGTTCAAAAGCAGCTAAGTCTGACCTGAGGAAAGGCTCCAGTTCAAAAACAGCTATTGTCTCACCTTGCCCCAAGTCCCCTTGATCATACAAGGGACCGAGTCCATAAGCGTTGGCAATGGCATTTATCGTCCAGGCTTTTGTTTTGCCCGCATCCGATAAGGCAGCAGAGCAAGCATGGGGAGAAAGGGGGTTAGAAAAAATCGGGTTTTCCAAAGAAGAAGTTGAATGAGTTCCAAATTTGAAAAGATCTGCTCTTCCCGCTTTCTGTATCGATTTGGAGAGCAAACTTTTGCTTTGCTCTCCAAAAGCAGACGAACTCAGCCAATTATTTCCATACGATTTTCCAGATTGATCTGCAGAGCTCACTCCGACCTCTGCTTTCTTTGTAACGACCAAAGAAGCATGTTGTAGCCGAGCCGCAGGAGAAGTGGAATTTTGCTTTAATACACCTATGGCATACGGCCGTAAAAAGGACGGCAACCCAAGAGAGTTGACAATCAAGTCAGAACTTTTCCCCGCTCTCCCTGTCTTTTCGCTTTGGAAGTGGGCACCAAGAAAGCCCGCTGACCCGGTAGCAAAATAGGTGCTTTCTTGTTTTTTTGTAGCATAAAATGGGATTAAGAGTTTGTTTGCCGGCAAGCTGCCTATACCAAGTCCGTGCTGAAGCAAAATGCTCTCAATAACAGAAATAGTATTTTGAGTAGGAGCAAATTCAGTCATTATTTGCTTCGAGCTCAAATACTTATGATAGTAAGGTGATCCTTTTATATCTACCTGTGACGCATACTGATTGAGCAGTGATACATTACGCGGTTTCAATTCCAAAACAAGTGCTTGAACTCCAGATCCTTGCAATTTATCTTTGGCAGTTAAAGTAGCCTCAGTAGTCAGATTGACATTTGTTGAAGCCGGCAGAAAAAAGTTTTTGTTGTTTGCATGGCTATCCTCAAAGCCTAAATTCGTAGAGTTTGAGTAGGATTTCCTCAACTGAGATACACCGCTTTGAATAAGAGATTTACCCACACCGGAATTATGAGTCGTCAACGGATAGACAGATCCTGTCGCAAAACCCAGCAACGCTACCAGAGAAAAAACCGATACAGCTGATATAGTGAACTTTCTCTTAAAGAAATACACATTTACCCTTTCAACGTTGCTTATTTAGATCATCATAGATGGAAAGCAAAGCCTAACCGCGCGCAGTTCTGAGCAAAATCCTACAAAGCTGCACCTATGTAGCCAGTCGTTACCATAAGACAGCTTTCACATTTTTTAATATTTATAGATACTTGATAAAACACAACTAAAAAAGTTTTAGAATGGAATATCATTTTGATACGGAGAGGTGCGAGAGTGGCCGAATCGGGCTCACTGCTAATGAGTTGACCTGGGAAACTGGGTCCGAGGGTTCAAATCCCTCCCTCTCCGCCAGATTACAATTGAGAAAAAGCCCAAAAAACCAGGGCTTTTTCTCAATTGTACAAAACCGTATGCCGGTTAAGATTAGAAGAAAATTGTTATATCTTCCTCCCGCACCAACTTGCTATAGACAGACCTGATTGCCCGGTAACTTTTCGCCCAAAACAGAGTTCCAAAGAGGAATCCGGCCTCGAAAAGTTCTGGATTGTCATACAGATCTTTGGCATCTATCCGATACTTCTCTTGGATGCTAGTTGCCAATATCGTTGTCGTCGGAAGCAGACAATTCCATACTAAGGCTTGACTGTAAGCCCAGAGGTTCCATGGAAAAATTTTTAGAATAACGCCCTCACATGAAAATGCCGGATCGCATCATAATGACGATGGGGTCATCCATGTTTCCCGGCAAACTGCAACTTTCAACGGCGGCATGCGCCACGTGTTTCATCTTAGGAACTTCTTGGATCTAGTAAATCAAGAATAACTCATAACGTACTGTCCGTAATGCCGGCATAACGCACTAGAGACCATCAACACATTTGGTCTTAGAAAAGACTTCTCCGAAAATAACCTTATCGTCTCAGGTATAAAAAGATATCGAGACGCTTTTTTATCGATAACATTTGCCATTGAAACTACTCATAGGTAATCAATAGACAGAAAAGCGACCTTTTAGTTAGGCGCCTATATCCTTACCGTGCCAGTTTTTAAAAGTGTACTAATTGTTATGGCAACTTATAAAAACACTTTAAGTGTAATTAATACTTACAAATATTCAATTTAAATATCGGATTAGTATTTTATAGAACTTCCAGAGTGATACGAGTTTGTACTCAGTGGTAGGAATATTAGTCCATAGCCCTCTGGATATATGTTTACTACATCCTATATGGCATCATAAAGTGATAACCATGCATTTCGCATTGAGAAGTTTAAGTAACTAAATTTTCGGGCTTCAACCTTTCTCAGAATCCGAGCCGCTTGTATCTTCACTCTCTGTATCTTGAACGCTTCCCGACTTATCCTGATCCTCGCTTATTTCGATATCTGCAGGCGATAAGTCCTGTACATACTTGAGAGATCCGAATTCAACTCTGTCACTCGGATTGGGCATATTACCAAACCCGCTTTGGTCAGGCGATACATCTTCAGGGGTCGGACTAGGATAGGCTTGCATACCCGTCTCCTCTCTATTTGCAGGATACTGACTTTGATATGGAAACGGGAAATTTGCATTAGATGAAGCAGGGTCCGAGCTATTAAATTGACCGGAAAACGAGGAGTTCTTGTCGATAGTGGTAAGAGACATGCCTATATACGCTGACAGTTGCTCATAGGAGATGCCCTCTTTTTGCGTCCTGAGATCAGCGTAAAATACAAATGCGGCACAGGAGTAGACGGGGAACAACAGGAGTGAACATAGAAGCAACACCATAAAAATTGATTCAGCGGCGAGAGATGTTTTACTCAATAAAAACCCAACTACAGTATTTACTGCAATTTGTGAAATTAACAATACGATTTGCACTCCAAATATCCGCAAAGTATTGTATTTGACCAACTGTCTTGACCTTAGGAAGAAATCAAAAAAAGAAGGTTGATCTTCCAGAGCCATACCGGTCACAACCAAGTAATTGATCAGATACCAGATGATACCCGGGACAAGCAAAATCGAATATCCGATAATAAAAAATATACCTATAACGACAGAGGCCAAGAAAGCCTTGGCAACTTTTTCAAAAGGAGCACGTAACTGAGCTCTGTCTGACGGGGTATAGGAAAAATATTCAGCTGCAATGCTTCGCGTTGAAAAAACCTGTCCCCAAAATACTCCAACAAGCGCAATTCCCAATGAAGCTAATAGGTAATATTCTTCGTGCAAGGCTGCTGCAGAATGGTTCGTAATATTTACTTTAAAAGGCTGAGCATTCTTTGTCAACAAAAAAATTGCCAAAGCCATCAATATATAAGCAGGTGAGCTCATAGCAAGCCACTTAAAATACCCTCTTTTGGTAAGAGCAAAAACCTGCCTAAGTATTTTTGCTGCCGGTGTAGGGGGCATGACATTTTGGTTTGTTGCCCATTTACTATAACTCATTTCCATAATACTAGCACAGCTAATAATTTTCTTTCCAACGCTCATAAGCGGATCGAAAATCTCTCAAATAGTCTTGCCAAAAAGCTGAGTTTGGTGCATTCCGGCCAATTCTTACAAGGATCCAATTAGTTAATACACTAACCACAAACTTGATTGTCATTTTGTCGCTATTATTATTTATGCTAAATATGCGCTCGTAGCCCAATTGGATAGAGCATCTGACTACGGATCAGAAGGTTGGGGGTTCGAGTCCCTCCGAGCGCGCCAAGGTGTTTGAGTTTTTAGTCTTTTATCCCGTTAAGTAAATTTATTATTCTCGTCTAGGATCAACAGAGAATTTGTACTTACATTCGCCTATACGGAAACCAAATAAATACTGACCCTGCCTCAGGAATGGCAGGTGTGATGGCTATTTAAGTACTTATGAACAAACTGAAAATTTCTTTAAGAAAGAAGCGTACTTTGTTAAGTGCTGTTCAGAGAGAACCTCTGTAATGTTTTGTTCCAATGAACAGCTTTCATATAGGTTTACGTGCTTACTTCCATCGTATGTTGCATACAGTACACGCCCGCAAATATCTGCATCTACCGCAACAGATTGATGAGTTCCCCAAGTAAAGCTCAGGTTATATAGCAAAGAGTTTTCCATACACAGTACAGTCACTGGAGCTATTGGCTCTGAATTGAAAACTTTGATGACCCCTGCTTTGTATTTGGCTAACACCTTGATATTTACTTTCCCAGAAGCCTGACGGAAGAGGCTGGGTTTGGTGTATAAAACCATCTTGACGGACGCATTCCTCGGCACAATTGCCTGTCGGGTTCTTGGATTCAAATATACGGTATTTGAATCCACCCGTAAATAAGTGGCATAGGCATTAGGACCGGGTGCAAGTGTATAAATCAACTCGCTAAGGTAGTCGGAAAGTATGCCTGTCTTTACGTTTACGATAATATCCGTATAACCTTTCTTGGTAGAGCTATTGTAAAATGAGCCCTGTGAGGTAATTGTTTCCTCTTTTGAAAGATGAGCCTTAACGAATGCCAGCAGTCTTGGCTTTGTCATCTGTACCAGATAAAAAGCATGCAGGTCTTTCAGGTTCCCTACTGCTTCTGTGGGTACGTTGTTAGGAAGGGCTCCCGGCTTTATTTTTAACAGCTTGGTATCTTTGGGTAATACAGCTTTGTGAAATATTTCTTCAGCAAATCGATTAGCTGCTGAAATATTCTTGGATACCCCATAAGCAGGCATAGGCAATAAAAAATACCCTGCGAATACTAAACCGGCTGTCAAGGCCACCCACCTGTGTAGCCGGTAAACGTGCCTTGATCCTAAAGCCCTTTTCATAGATTTATAGTACCATAGCTACCACTTAAGCATCCAGCGGGTTACAATGCGTGTGTAAAGTGTCTAAGCTAAAAATCTTCTTTGAAAACCTCCTTCATTTCACACAATACTGTAGAGTACGGCCATAAAACAATTGATAGCATGAGTTAAAAAAGGAGATACCAATTATGGAATCTGAAGCATCCCGACAGGAAGTGCTGAAACGCTATTCTTTAGTAGCCGAAGACTTTGCCCATCGACTCGCTAATGTAACGCCCGCACAGCTTCATCTCCCAACTCCCTGTCATGAATGGGACGTCTCGAGACTAATCACACATGTCATTGAGACCAATTTTCGAGTCGGTGCGCAGGTTGATAGTTCAAACCAACACCGTTCTGCAGACGACTTTGTAAGTCAATGGGAAACAGCCAAAAGCTTAATTACCGATCTTCTTGCCAACGAAGCGACCGCCAATCAGATGACTTCTGGCATGTTCGGCGAGCAAAGTTTTGCCTCACTCGTCGGTCGCTTGCTTTGTGCGGATACCCTATTCCATACCTGGGATCTGGCGAAGGCAACTTCACAAGATACAAATCTCAACCAAGATGCCGTAGAAAAAGCCTTTGCTTTCCTCGAACCGCTGGATGAGGCCATACGTCGACCGGGCGGATTTGCGCCAAAAATTACCTCCGCTCCTGATGCGGATTTACAAACACGGTTTTTAAACTTTGGCGGTCGCCAAGTCCAATTGATCGATTGAGAAATGTAACAGGTAGCCATCAGTACCTACTCGCAAAGTATATTCGAAAAAGAAAACAGAATTTGACTATATATCGTAATACGTTATAATCGTATTACGATATATATGTTAGATCTTTCCCGCATTTCTAAAAAGTCTTCTAGTGATGTCAGTCTGGGAACTACCGGGCAACGCCTTTGCTTCCTTGGTATCCTGGGTTTCTTTCTTGGGCTCATCGGAGGAACTCTGGCTTTTGCATTAGTACGCATTGTTGCTTTTATATCCAACTTGGCGTTACTGCACCATATCGGGTATAACCTCCCAGACCTTAGCCACTACCATCCGAATTGGACTCTTATCCCTATAGCACTCTTAGGAGCAGGCTCGGTTATCATCATGGCCAGAGCAACGCCAATTATCAAGGGGCACGGCATACCGGAATCCATTGAGGTCATTCAACGACATAAAAGCCGCATTCAAGCAAAAACCGCCATTACCAAACCACTATCTTCAGCTATAGCTATGGGGACAGGGGGACCCTTCGGCGCAGAAGGTCCGATAATAGTGACCGGAGCCGCCGTTGGATCTTTATTTGGCCAAGGATTGCCGGTATCGCCCACGGAAAGACGAATTTTGCTATCTGCAGGTGCCGCTGCCGGCATGGCCGGAGTTTTCGGTACTCCACTGGCTGCCGTGGTATTAGCATTTGAGCTCCTACTATTCGAACGGTCCCTCAGATCTTTGGCACCGCTCATGATAGCTTGCGGAGTAGCTACAGAAATCCACAATTTACTGATATCCGACAGGCCCTTATTCGCGCTGAGACACCAACCTGTCTTGCCAACATCGCAACTGCCTTTTTTCTTACTGGTTGGTATTGTTGGCGGCGTACTAGCCATCTTGATCAACAAAGGACTGTTCTTTTTTGAAAAATGCTTCGCTAAAACTCCTATGCCGACTTTTTCCCACCCGCTGATTGGAGCTATCGGTTTTTCCGCCATCGGTTTGGTGGTGCCTGGATCTTTATCTGTAGGATATTGGGCAATCACCGATGCTGTCAACAACCGCTTTTTAGCAGTTACTGCTCTTATATTGGGGTTAGCAAAATTACTTTCCTGGCAAATAGCCTTGGCTTCCGATACGTCAGGTGGCACACTTGCACCAATTCTCCTGATAGGGGCTCTTACGGGAGAGGTCTTCGGTATTGCACTTTCCCGTCTCTTTCCGAGCTTACATATCTTCCCGGGATATTTTGCCATAGTATCGATGGGAGTGGTACTCGGTACATCGACGCGCGCTCTTTTTACGGGAGCTATATTCGCCGTTGAAGTGACCGGCACTTATCAACTTTTACCGGAAATCTTCACCGCAATGGTTATAGGTGAACTCATAACACAGCGCTTCCTAAAAGAACGTCTCATGACAAACAAACTCACCCGCCGGAATTTGACTGTTGAATTTGATACCAAAACAGACATCCTACGAACCACATTGGCTAGAGAAGCTATGAGACCGATAGCCGGTAACGAGATAGCAAGCCGTTGTCCCACCGTGAACGAGAACGAGCCATTATACCGCGTTGTGCCGCTTCTGAAAAAAACGGATGTTACAGTACGAGATCAGTTCAGCAACGAAATCGGGGTGATCACCGCCCAAAGCATTGTAGGAATACTGGATTCTCAGTATAATGATGAGATTATTGAAGACCCGACACTCGATATAGAGACCATCAAATTGTTCTTCCGTCGACATCGCTCCAATAAAAAACCCACCGGGGAAAACTATGAATGACACCGGCACTAACCCACCCACAACGATTACCGACGAGCACTATCGTCAAATACTCAAATTTCGCACCCAACTACGTTACTTTTTACATTGGAGCGAACAAGAAGTGCGATCGGTGGGCCTTACTCCAAATCAGTACCAGCTTTTATTGGCAATTCGCGGACACCCGGACAAAAACCACCCTACGGTAAGCGACATAGCAAATTACCTTTTCTTAAAACATCATTCCGCCGTAGGACTCATCGACAGAGCGGAAAAGGCCGGACTGGTGAAACGTATAAAAGATCCCGACGATCACAGAATTACCAGACTCAGCCTGAGCACACAAGGAGAAAACTGTCTTGTGCAACTGGCGTCTACACACATACAAGAGTTGAGAGAACTGGCAAAGGCTTTTCCGCAATTCAACAATTCCCATACGGAATAAACCGGCTAACGTCTGCGAGTGTCAGACAAAAGGTCTGCGCCTTAAAGACTTAGATTTTTGTAACAACCGGATTCTATGATTTGTTTTAATAAAATCAAGAAGGCAAATCATGAGCGTCTTTACACGGATAATTCTATTTTTCTCATCTTACGTGCCTCTTTTTGTATTCCTAACGATACTCAATACCTTTGGATTCTTCCCGGGAGATATTGTCACCGCGGCAATGGCGTTTCTCGGAATTATCGGCTTTTTTCGACTTTTATCAGGAACTGCTACATCCGCACCACAAAATCTGACAATACGTTCTTTACAACCCAGAGACGGAGACTTTATCGGCTATACACTCACCTATATAGTACCTTTCCTCGTTAGCCAGCAGAGTTCAGTTAATAAAAAGGTCGTTTTTGCACTCTTGCTTGCTTTGCTGTGCTTTATGTATATAAAATCCGAATTTTTTTATATAAATTCTTTGTTCGCCCTTAAGGGCTACAGACTTTTTCAAGTAACCACTTCACAAGGCGCATCGGCAGTTCTTATCACACCAAAGCCTTTCATTCAACTGCCGGTTACGTTGAGTGTGTACAGATTGGCCAACTTCGTCTTTTTGGAAAAAAACAATGGTTAGCGAAATTGCAAACCTTGACATCCCTTCAATATCTGAAAAAGGATCGGCTTTACTTGCTGCGATCAATAGCTACATAAGTACGAATCCCGACCATTTATACCCCGTGTCCATGATCATAGGCGTGGGTAAAAATAAAAATACTCACACCTATCAAGCCAAGCTCACTCAAGAAGCCACGGACGAACTCCGTACAGCTATGATAGAAAGCCTGGAATACTATGGGAACTATGAATTAATAACTTATGAGTATGCCAATCCCCCCAATGCCACACAGGCCATATGCACAGACATCCATTTTGAATTAATAGATCAGCTATACACTTATTTTTCTGATCTTGCAACTTTGGAGTTGTTTACAGGAGACAAAGCGACTAACTGTCCCCCAAAATATATGGCTTTGCATACCGAAGTGGACTCACACCAAATCCTTTTCATTGAAAAACTATCCCAAAACAACTACCTAACAGCAAAGAAAAAAATTTTTTCTTTATTTGGGACGGAGTTGCATTTGTTAAAAAAAGAACTGCTTTACTTCGAGAAAGAGTTCACGGCAATCGTTATAGATAGTGTGATTTATTTCAAAAATCTAACATATCTCCAACGCATCTGTGGGATAGGTGAGAAACTAAAGCAAGAAGCGCTCACTACAGCCAATCAAATCGCTGATGCACTTCCGATTGCCAACTTTGACAAAATGCGCGAAGACATCGTTAAATCGCTTCCAATGATTATGAAACTAAAATCTATTAGTCAAAAAATGTTGGAAGATGCCGATTACACAAAAAGTATTTTGAACAGCGCAGCTATTTTTCAATTTTTAGATCATCACCCGGAATTCGACGTTCCAACCGTAGACACGGAAAAGGGCAGACAGCTCGAGTATGTAACACATCCTCAAAAAAGATATACCATTCTCAAATTACTCGACGACGATTACCTTAGCTCACCTATCACTTCTGCCAGCTATAGCGCTAACTCCAAACAGCGCCCGTAAAGGAGTTGTTAAAGTAAAATTTACTTTAAGACATCATATGTTCATCTTTGAGGTGCGGCTTTCTGCCTCAGTGTCAAAGTGAGGGTTGACATGGGCTTAAGCTGGTCTTTACGGGACTTAATAACTTTTTAAGATTTACAAAAATTCACCTAATGTTACTTTGGCGTTTAACGAGACAAAATCTTCCGGCAACTTTTATTGTCTAACATATGGCAGATAACTTTTACAAAACCAAAGGAGCAATACCAATGTCATCATTAGATTTCGCATTGGATGAAGCACCGCTCAGTCGTTTTCATACAAAATCTGTTGTTACGGCGGGAATGGGCTTTTTTACCGATGCTTACGATTTATTTGTCATAGGCGTGGCCACCACGCTCATCACCCCGCTTTGGCACTTGAATTCTTCACAAACCGGATTGGTGAATTCCATCACACTGATATCGGCTTTTGTGGGGGCTTTCATTTTTGGTCGTCTTTCCGATGTTTTGGGAAGAAAAAAAGTCTACGGCATAGAAGCCGGACTGATGGTTATAGGAGCTCTTGCTTCCGCCTTTGCCCCCAACTTTGCATTTCTTATAGTTTGTCGTTTCATTTTGGGTATAGGCGTGGGTGGAGACTACCCCATGTCGGCTACTCTAATGACCGAGTTTTCCAACCGGAAAAACCGTGGTAAGTTGGTAGGTCTGGTCTTTGCCATGCAGGGTCTTGGTACAGTAGCAGGATACATCATCGGACTTGCCCTACTTTCGGCTCACGTATCCAACGACTTGACATGGCGTATTTTGCTGGGTATGGGAGCTGTTCCTGCGGCAAGCGTCCTTGTCATGAGGCGCAGAATGCCGGAGTCACCGAGATATTCAGATAAAGTACTCGGGAAAACCGCCAAAGCGAGTACAGATATTGCTTCCTACTCTGAAGGTGTCGTTATCACCAACTCAGACAACTCCACCCAAAAAAGTGCCAAGGGCTACATGAAACTGAGAGAATTCCTCTCCAACCCCAAATATCTCTTGTTGCTGCTTGGCACAGCCGGTACTTGGTTCGTGTTTGACTACGCTTACTACGGCAACTCCGTATCTGCACCTCTCATCGTAAAGAGCGTACTTGGGAAGCAAGGTGCCGGTGTCCTTACAGAAACTTTGGCCCTGCAGCTGATCGTCTTTAGCTTGGCAGCGTTGCCCGGTTACTATCTCGCAACACACTTCATGGATAGAATAGGCCACCGCCGCTTACAGTGGATAGGCTTTTTAGGAATGGGTACAGCGTTTCTACTGATAGGTGTGATTCCAAATATCACTACCATGGTGACGCCGTTTTTGCTTCTGTTCGGTGTCAGCTACTTCTTCGCTGAGTTTGGCCCAAATACAACGACATTTGTACTGTCAGCAGAAATGTATCCCACTAGGGCAAGAGCTACCGGTAGCGGTATTTCGGCTGGTATGGCCAAGGTGGGAGCTTTCATAGGAGTTTATCTCTTCCCCATCATCAAAACAGATTTGGGTATCACCGGCGCTCTGCGTCTCTCCTTTGGTATGGCGGTTGTGGGATTTTTGCTTACACTCCTTATCCCGGAACCAGCCCAAAAGAGTCTGGAGGAAATTTCTTCCGACGATGTAGTACACGAAGCTGAAAAAGTCATCCAGACTTCAGCTCTCGCCACCAACAACTAATAAACGACTGAAATAGAAGAACCCCGGAAATCTTCTCCGGGGTTCTTCTATTTTCTCTGGCAACTCAATGCCGGCTCTGACTTTAAAAATTTATCTTCTGAAGCCATAAACCACTTGCCTGCTATAAACTGATAAGTGATGGGGGCAAAGAAAAATCATCAGAAGTACCTATACCGCAAAGTACTTTTAGCTGTATTGGCAGTCGGCTGCGGCGTAGGCATATTTTTTGCCTTTTCACAAAGCAGCAAAAGCCAAATAACCACCATTGCCGCTTGGAATAAAGAATACTTGTCTCAAACAGAACATCTCGTCACACCCATCAAAGGTATCCTGGACGCCTTGGGGGCAGAAAATTACAGCTCATTGGTGTCATCCTGCAAACAACTTGGACAGGATGCCACCGATGCCGAATCATGGCCTGCCATTCCAAACTCCCCGGCGGCTTCACACTTTTCTTCCCTGATCAACTCATTAGACCAAGTGGCCCTAGATTGCCAAAACCTCACTGAAGGTCTGCAAAAGCAGCAAAATCCAAAGGGGGCAATCAATAAAATGTCCTCTGAAATGTCAGTAGCGGCTCAGCAAATGAAAGACGTGATAACAGCTTTGCAAGCTCCGGCTTAAGATAATACGCCGGACTAAGCCGGACCGTTGTATAACGCTTCTTGCCAAAATGCAAAATATCACCGGCGCTAAGAAATTCTCAGGTTAGCCGGGCTTAAAAAACATGAACCCGGCCAGTGGCCGGGTTCATGCAACCTAATAGGAAATTATTTTTACCACTTCTTACTGGTGGAAGCTGTAGTTTTGGCTTTTGTCGCTTTCGCTGATTTCGACTTGGTGACCTTAGGAGCAACGGGCTTGCCGGTTGCAGCCGATACGACATCCCAAAGACCAAAGGGGGTCTTGAGAGCTTCGCCGTGATATTGATGCGGACCGTTATCTCCTATAAATTCATACAGAAGATGTCCGCCGTAGGAGAGCTGTTTCAAACCGGACTTGATTTTGACTTCTTTGATCAACTTGGTATTTACGCCTTTACCATAATGCGGCTTAGCAGTAACCACCAGAGGGGGCCAAGCACCTTGGCACCTGGTCGAAGAACAGTTCCCCGTTGTCTCATACAGCGTTCTGCCCTCTCCTGTCTCCAGCACCATGCCATACTTGGAGTGTTCCACTTCCAAAGCAGGGGGGACGCTCACATGAATGGTAGTCGTGGTGGTTTTAGTTTTCTTTTTGGTACTTTTATGCTTGACCGCCGTCTTGGCCGAAGTGGCATGAGACGTCGCTGCCCCGGCAAGCGGGACTGCTATTGTGGCACTTCCCAAAGCCACGGCTGTTGCGGCTATTAGCCTACCCCATGTATTGTTCATTTTACTACCTCCCTTTTATATCGCCTTTTCGCGATACTTTAACTTTTGCTGTGGAAAACATATTAATCGGTAATTAGAATGATACATATCTGACAAAAAAACTGGTGCGCGCCTAGCTAAAAAATATTCGTCACATTATTTTGAAAATTAACTCAGTTTTAGAAACATTTGCTTGATGGCTTCCAGATCATAACCGTCTTCTGCTGCAGCTTCTGGATCGTCCAGACAATAGGACATACCTGAAGCGAGTAAATGAAAACCTACCTGTTCTAGAGCTTTATTGGCAGCTGATATTTGAGTGATGATGTCCTTACAGTCTCTTTTTGCTGTAAGCATTTTCTCTATACCGTCAATTTGTCCTTTGATCCTATGAAGACGCATACTGCAGTCTTTTACTATGTCTTCTGGGAATTCCATGCCTGACTCCAATATTTGAACGTTCCTTGCTTTATTATACCCCATATGGTAGTGGTATAAACTACTTTGTCCACTTAAGCCCTAGATAATCCACTAAAATGCTAACATAGATAAC
Organism: Actinomycetes bacterium; assembly: GCA_021829645.1. Lineage (GTDB taxonomy): Bacteria > Actinomycetota > Acidimicrobiia > Acidimicrobiales > Bog-793 > JAJZMK01. The sequence goes on from JAKBPI010000001.1 coordinate 122,249, forward strand.
GAAAAAAGAGGAGCAATGGAATTATCTGAACTGGCGAGAAACTGGGATCTGTTGGGTAAGCAACAGGCCATAACCGCCATTATTTCAACCCTTGGTACAGAAGACGAAAAGATTTTCTTTGAAACCGGTCTTACGGAAATCAAATGGTTGCTGGAAATGCTGCAAGAGGAAGGGATCACACCAACTGACCCTGTACTGGATTTTGGTTGCGGTATAGGACGTTTGACTCAAGCACTTTCCCATTATTTCACCGAGGTAATAGGTTTAGACATCGCTGCCTCAATGCTCAAGGTTGCCAAAGAAAAAAACGCTTTTCCGGATAGGTGCTCATATGTCCTCAACCAGACCGATAACCTTGGAATTTTTGAGGATAACAGATTCTCCCTCATCGTATCCAGCATTGTTTTACAGCATGTCGGACAAGATTTGGCGAAGAGCTACCTAAAGGAGATGATTAGGGTATTAAAACCGGGCGGCGTTTTATTTTTCCAGATTCCTGCCCAACTGAAAGAAATACCAATAATCGAAGATACGGCTTGCAGAACAAAAATCTCTGTGGATCTATCCGGATACACGGATGCGCTGCAGCCGGCAACTACTCCGCCGAGTGTTTCTCCGGAGCACAGCCTAAAACTACTGAGAAAAATTTTTGGGGTTAAATCCCGTGCCAAAACCCCTGTCGGGTCCGACACCGTCACAAAAGCCCCCGATTCACTTTTCCAGGCTAACGCCGGCGAAGTGCTTGTACTGCCGGTTGAGATAACTAACACTTCAGAAATTGACTGGAAGGCAGAGCATATGGTCAGCCTAGGGAGAAGATGGCTGTCATATCCGGAAGGTTTGCTCTTGGCTTATGCCGACGACGGAGGGAGAGTTCCTCTTGCCAGCGGTCTCGAGTCACAAAACAGCGTAACCGTTGATATGGAACTCAGAACTCCTGTCAAAGAAGGAAACTACTGGTTGGAGTTGGATCTATCTCAACCGGGGCGGCCGCTATTTGCCGACCTCGGTTCTAAGCGTTATCTCTTACCCGTACGGATAAGCACTGCGCAGAACAGTGAAAACATGGGGCACACAGAAAATGCCGTTCAACACGTTCTAAGTGATGACCAAATACAAGAAACCGTACTCGCCGAAATAGAAATGCACGGAATCGGTAGGCAAGAAGTAGAAGAATTGCTCCTTGACAAAGGCGCGGAGATAATCCGGGTTATGGAAGATAATAGCGCCGGTGAGTCTTGGCAAAGCTACCGCTACTTAGCAAGAAAACCCTAATTACTTCTTTGCTTTTTTAGCTTTTGTAGTCGTTGTGGCTGCTTTTTGTATCTCTGACTTGCTCAAGTGTGCATAGCTGGAAGGCGACTGCAAATCTTGGGCAGGACATGCCCTCGGGTCGTAAGAAGGCAGAGGGGCTGTTGCAGACGTAGGCGGATCCAGATACGGAACCGATGCGGAAGAATCCAGAACTGCACTCAAGAGCTGTGCCAAAGACTGACTTCTGCTGCCGGCGTTGGTTAGTTTCACGCTTCCCACAGATGTCATCGGGACTTTCAGTGTGAGTTTAGCTAAAGTAGAGGCGGCTGCTTTCGGAGAATCGACGGAAAAATTGGTACCGGTTATAATGGTCACATCTGCGTTATCCAAAGTTTTACCCTGCCCCATGGCAACCGCACCGCTCAAATCGGCTAAAACTCGATTGCCGTCAGGCATTGAAACGGAATTCTTGTACAGCACGGAGGCTTCGACTACCGGACCGACGGGAGTCTGTTCTCCTGTACCGATAACATCAAAACCCAAAGTCTTCAACTGGGTGGCAACTTGTGCCGTTTCCACAGCATCCCCGATACCTCCCAGTACCGACACCGTGATTTTCTTAGGATTGAGCGTAGCACCCGGAACTTTGTGACCGAGCCAACTCGTAACGTCTTCCAGATCCTGAGGTTCGGAAGCAAATACGACATTTCCGTAATCGTATCCCTGGTACATGTAAGAATAAGTTGGATCGTTCATCACCGGCAACGTGGATTCCGGAACACGGTAGGGGTTAATGTGGCGCATCTGGGTAATAAGGTCTACCATATCATGTGGGGTAAAACCCTGATCCACGGTCAACTGCGGAGCCACATCCTGTACCAGGGCGTTATCGTAAGTCACACTTCCGATACCGTGATGAACAACCTGCGATGCAAGGACCCTCAGGAATTCATGCACCCTGATGATACGTCCCAAATCCCCGGATCCGTCATAAAGCCAGCCTTGACCTTTGACGTAGTAGTACATGTGACGTGCCCTGACAAGAGCCAATGCCTGGAATGCGCCCAATTTATAACAACCGGATACAGGTACGTTTAAGCCAGAAACGGCATCTTTCACGGGATCCGGAAACCACATGGAAAGACCGCCCAAACTTTTCACAACATTTTCAAAAGAGTCAAAATTCAACTCGGCAAAGTGTTGTATCGATATGCCCAAATCCTGTTCTAAGGCCAAAACAAGCTGACTGGGACCATAGACAAGGGCTGAATCTATTTTGTCGTTCTGGTTTGGCCTTGCATTGATCAAAAACGAGTCTCTCGGAATTGAAATAAGCGAAATTCTGTTTGTATTTGGATCAACCCTGACCAGTATGATGACATCGGCATTGATGCCCGTAACACCCGCTGCGCATGAACCAAAAGCCCCGGCCTGTTTGCCGTTTAGGGCACAACGAGACGTGGAACCTATCAATAAAATATTTTCCGTATTGGCATCTATGCCTTTGGTGGGGGTCGCCTGTAGATGCTTTACGTTGACGTGATGAACCTCGCTGTTGGTATATTGCAGATAGCCGGCTACGGATCCGAACACCACCAAAGAGAGTAGAACGATGGCTACTCCAGCCCAGAAGACAACTGGGTGAGCCTTTTTTCTTTTGACTTTACCTTTTGACAAAGATTCCTTTGCCGATAACGCGGAACCGGCCGTATCCGGCAATTGTTCACCTGCGGTATTATTTGAGTCGTTTTGCACATTACGAAAATAGTTGAAGTTCCCACCCAATTGGTGTCAGACTGGCAATATTTTTCTGTTTTTTTCTATTTTTTGACTAAATCCTCTGATTGAAGACACAATTAGACGAAATTAAACATCCACCCCGGCGTTAGCTGTCCCCCCTGGAAGATAGAACTCGCGCCAATTGGCTTGTGAAGGATGAACGGTGTCCGCCGGAGCGTTGGCAAAAACTTTCAAGACATTTTTGGTTATTGCGGTAAGTGGAAACATGGCCGGTCTTATCCCAAAATGGAGTCCGTCTTCCACTTTTTTTGATCCGTCCCATAAGAGGGAAACCCACTGCGCTGTTCCTGTTGCAAATACCCCGCCTCGGCCTTTTACGCTATAATACGACATATCGGAATGCAGGGGTCCTAAAACCGAATCTATAGGCGAATGCGCCAACAGATTGACGTTTCGAGGAGCCTCACTGGGCTCATAGGCATCAAACTCCGAACCCACAACGCCTGGAATCGAGGCGTTGTTTTTAAGACCGGTACCTTCAAATATCCATGAAGAAGCGTCTTTTATTACCATAGGAGCAGGAGAGGAGCCATCCGGCTGAAAAGCCTGATACATGATGCCGATCATGTTGCTTTCAAACCACGGAACGGGATCGGTAGCCCAGGAAACCCCAGTGGCAAGTGAGGGATCCGTTCTCATCTCAGGATCCGCCACGGCATCTTTATAGCAAATTTCGTGCCGATAAGGACCGATATGAGACGACTCCAGCCTGATCTGACGATAGCAAGCGTTCGCTCCCAGGAACATAAGGTTGACACCCTTGGCGAGAGCTGATTGGGCCCCCAAGCGCATCGGCATAGACCAGTATTCGTCGTGACCCAGACTGACAAGTACTTTATGATTGGTAAGCAAGTCAGGCCGTATATGAAAATCCACATCTGTCCAGTAGGTAACGTCCAAACCTAAGCGCTCCGCCAAATATACGAAGGGGTATTCGTTGCCAATGAAATCACCGGACCCTCCTGCATCCAAATTCGGTCCGTAAGGACGGTCAAAAGACACAATCCTGGATCTGTACTCCAATGCCCCCGTGGGAAGACCGCCATAAAGAGAGTAACCGCCCCACAGGTTATAAGCCTGCCAAGTCGTAACGGAGCTTTGCACCACTATTGCTGCCTTACTGGAATCGTCTCGCACCATGAACGGCACATACCGCTCGGCACCCTGCGAGGATACCAGTTTGATCAGATAATAACCCGGAACATAAGTGTCATCTATTCCAAAACGCCTGGACGGATTCCAATGACACTCCGTCATATTTATACCGGGAGTAAACGTCGGAGCGGACTGAATTTGTCCTTTGAGCTTGGGGGTACGATGGATCAATCTGGCACCCAATCCCTGATAATAACCCATGCGGTAAATTTCAGCATAGTATTGAGGAGCGGAAGTATTCACGTAGAGGGTCAGGATATCGCCGTTCTCAAGACTGACTTTGTCTACAAAACCTTCTATGCCAGGGGAATAAGAATTTTGATTCCCGCGCAAAAGCCATCCTAATGAGCCTTTTTTGTTATTTTCTTCTATGATTTTTTCAGAAACAGGCAGTTCTGAGGCTATTTTATGCTTTTTTTTGACACCGGTGACGGCGTCATACGAGACACGCTTGCTGCCTGTCGGATCTTTGGCACTCTGCCCGGAACGGAGAATAATATCCGCTATTGTTCCCCCAACCGCCAGAGAACCTAAAACCGCCGCCACTGATTTTATGAAATGTCTTCTCTCCACCGATTAGATCCTAAACCAATTTTAAGTAATAATATATGTCAGACATGAAACCTATACCTGTTGCATTTCACATCGGTCCTCTTGAGGTACACACATATGGAATCGGGCTGGCCATTGCATTCTGGTTCGGATACCGCTATTTTTGCTATAGACTCAGAAAACACGGATATGACGACTCTTGGTTTGCCGTAACGTTTATAGAAATAGTAATTTCTGCCGTCATCGGGGCAAGGGTAGTCCATATTTTGGCTCATACCAGGTATTACTCACACAATCCGGGACAAATCATAGCCATTTGGAACGGAGGTCTCTCCAGCTACGGTGGACTATTGGGGGGTATACCGGTAGGTTTTTTGAGTGCAAAAAAGCGTTGTAAAAACTTAAAGCTGTCTATAGCGGCAGATCTGATCGCCCCGGTATTGGTGGCAGCCTGGGCCGTGGGAAGACTCCTGGGGCCTCAACTAATGTACTCCGGGGGAGGAAAGCCTACCAACGCTTGGTATGGTATGTATTATGCAGGTGAAGTCGGTAAACGGCTACCGGTACCGATATTTCAAGCCATCGAATGTACGGTAGTTTTCCTGATCAGTCTTTATGTCGAACGGTTGATTGCCAAACGAGGCGGACCGATAGGCATAGTGGCTTGTACGGCTACCGGGCTGTGGGGACTCAGTCGCTACTTTGACGAATCAGTATACTTGCCTCACGATAACGGCACAATCGGAGTAGAGGTAGCCGGACTGGGTATGTTCTTTGGCGGTCTCTTGCTCGCCGGAATGATTATGTCAAAAAAGAAAAATTTACCTCCGCTCAGCACATCACAATCCACTTTGGCTGCCAACAATCCCGAAATATCCCCGACTAACGACATTGATACCGAATTGCCGAAATACCCCAGAGGTGACCCTTGGGGTAATAAAGTTAGCCTTGTCGGCACGACTTGAGTTAACGACAAAGACTCTTTACACCAAAAAACACTTCATCCACAAAGAGATTCCTTAATCATGGGTTAAATCTTGCAATAAATTTCATATCATCTCTTGTATCTTCACTACATGTAATATATACTGTGCACCGAGTGGCAATTTTATGGTTTTCTTCCCGAAAGCCACGCTATAGGCTAAGCAAGAGGCCCTTTAGCCGGCGAGGAGCGCTGATAACAATGGCCAACTTAACCATCCAAGACTTACGTAAAATGTCGGATGAAATAGCTTTAAGGAAATTTGCCCATATCAAAGAATGCATACAAAAAGCTTTTGACATCCTCAACCGTAAAGACCCTGACGTTGAATCGGTAAAAATTATTTTGCAAGATATTCTTAGTAATATCGACTGACCAACTCATAAGTTGCCGGATTTTGCCAATATATAAAAAGAGCGCAACCGATTTTTGCCACGATAGCATTATGCTTAGATAAATAGGTCACAATAACGATGCGTCGTTAAAATCAAATGACGAGAGGCAAAAAATGGCTACAGACCAAGAATCTGAAAAAGGTTCAGATAAAGAATGGCAAAATAGCCTTACTGCAGAGCAGTTTTACGTGCTCCGGCAAAAGGGAACTGAGGCGCCTTTTACGGGTAAATATAACGATTTTCATCAAAAAGGGTTTTTTGTCTGTGCCGCTTGCGGCAATTCGCTTTTCTCCTCAGACGACAAATATGATTCGGGATCAGGCTGGCCCAGTTTCACAAAACCCGTCGACTCTGCCAATATCGATACCCGGCAAGACACCTCACACAACATGCTGAGAACAGAGGCACTTTGCACAAAATGTGGATCGCACCTGGGACACGTCTTTGAAGACGGCCCCGGAGAACTTGGTCAGAGGTGGTGCATCAATTCCGTATCACTGGAATTTATGCCAAAAAGTCCCTCCGAAGAAGAGACCTAGTCATGTTTTCCTTTGATCACAACTTGAGCATGGTGGAAGCACATAACGCACTTCCCGGCAACAAAACTCCCGTCATCGTGTCCGGCACTCATTACGTGTTGGGAACCCCCCTCACACCTCCCTTCCCGCCGGATTACGAAAAAGCGGTGGTGGCCATGGGTTGTTTTTGGGGAGCCGAAAGAGCTATGTGGAGTTTGGAGGGCGTTTATACAACAGCAGCCGGATACTGTGGCGGATTCAGCCAAAACCCAACCTACGAACAAGTCTGTTCGGGAAAAACCGGACATGCAGAATCTGTTTTGGTGATTTTTGATCCAACATTACTGAGCTACGCCGAAATTATAAAGGTTTTTTACGAAACACATGACCCCACTCAATACATGAAGCAGGGCAACGACGTCGGTACTCAATACCGATCCGCCATATATTGCGACGACCCCAACCAAATGCAAACGGCGCTGGAAATTACCCAACGCTATCAAAATACGCTAATAACAGCCAATATGGGGCAGATAACCACTGAGATATCATTACAAAGTGATTTTTATTATGCCGAAGAATACCACCAGCAATATTTGGCTAAAAATCCCAGCGGATATTGCGGACTTAAATCTACCGGTTTAAAATGCCTCTAAAGAGACATGTCCACCCGTGTATAGCCTCTAAAATCAAAAGGCTGTAACACTATTGTGAAATCTTTTACAAAAGGGCGAGCTAAGCCAGTTTAGCAGCATATATATGCTAAAATGAATACATCACAGTTTTATTAAATTTTTATCAGCAAATGTTAAGATTTGTACGCCATGGTGGTTATATAGATGCTTACAGAAACGAATGCAAAAAGTGACGAAAATCTTTAAGCAGTTTTGGGAAACATTTTCTGCCAGCAAGTTTGCTAATTCCATCATAAGAATGTTTCGCTACAGTGCGACTTCTGTTATATGCCTTGGTATAAGCGAAGCCACTATATTGATCCTTACCGCCACTAATTTATTTGGAGCCACTACTGCTGCTTTAATTGCCAATTTCGCAGGAGTTATACCTTCATACTTGCTGAGCAGATACTGGATTTGGAAAGAAGCGGACAGGAAAAACACCACCCAGCAAATTATACTTTACTGGGCAATATCGATTATATCGATATTGATCAACAGTTTTGGAACTGGCTTCATAACCCATCACTCCAACACTACCGGCAACGAGCACCTAGAGGTTGTAGGTGGGTCTTTCTTGGCTCTCAATTTCATAACATGGATCGCCAAATACGTCGCATACCAAAAAGTAGTTTTTAAAATAGCTCCGGACTTGAATAAGAAGACAAGCCGTGATGAAACTTTAGAAACCGCTGCCCTTGACAAAATATATAGCAATCCCTCAAAATAAGTAAATCAAATTTCTAAAAGTAATCCCTGCCTAAGAAGAAGTGATCTTTCTCCCGGAGATTGAATTGATATGAATTCGTATATAGTGTTCGTCTTCTTCGTTAACCCATGAGTCAAACTGCAGGTGGCGTTCACTTTCAGAAATATTGTCAATGGCGTTCGTGATCTCACGTCCCACGCCGTCGACCATAATACTCCACCCACTGCGGTTGACATAGTCCAAAGAGTCGACTTCGAATGACACACTGTTTAAAGCAGAGTGCTCAAATTTTGTTCCTATGGTAGTTTTAAACACGATCGCATAATCATCGAAGACGTAATTGACGGGAAAAATCAGTGGACGTGAATCTGCCACTATCCCCAATCTTCCGACAGACTGGGTTTTCAACAATTCAAAACATTCTTTTTCGTCCATTATTTCTATGTGACTTGACTCTGTCATATCTCCTCCGCGTTCCGTTCACTCTATTACAGACTAGCTTAGAAAGCTTCTCCCATATAAGGCACCTTTTTTAAAATAACTTCAAAATACCTATATGGCATAACCGTAAATAGGCCAGTGCCTCTGCTCTTCTGTCAGAGGCTCTCGGTGTCGTGATGTTGAACTTATAAAATAATTTTGTGCCCAGTCCAAATACCACTGACCCTGCAGATGATGCAACATGGCAGGTTCGTAATCGTCTATCTTAAATTGATCTGCCATTTTAAATAAAATTTCGCATGAAGCTTGGGCATCGGAAAATGACTTGTGGGGCTGCCTATTGCCAATACCGTAGTAGCCACACAGAGCTGCCAAATTGCGACGCCCCATTCTCTCTTTAACAAAATACCTGTCCAAAACCAATATATCGACAGCAGGTCCCTTCCATCCAACTTCGTACAGACTTGCACCAAGAAACTGTTTACCCAAAAGACTAACTATGCTTAAGTCATACGTTAAATTCATACCCACCAGCGGTATGTTACGCTTCCCTAAGTCCAAGATGTTGTCATACATACGGCGGATGGCCACAGCCAAATCTTCTCCGCGCTCAACGGCTTCTTCGTTGCTAATACCGTGAATAGCTATAGCTTCTTTTGGTATTTCGACACCCGGATTCACAATTTGTTCGTTAGCCAAAGCCAAAAAACGGTTTTGGTACGTACAAAAAGCGTAGCTAACAGGCAAAGCCGTTCTTATATCAAGACCTGTCGTTTCCAAGTCAAAAGCAACAACTTCTCCGTATGACCACATCTTATCTACCGATATTTCCTGACTGTGCTCATAAGGCAAGCACTGCTGCATATATCTGTTCGTCTCTCTTAACACAATCGATAACCCCATATTAGCCACATCTCCTTTTTTTATCACATATATTTCTGCTGATTTTGAGGCCGAATCTTCGATCACTGCCTAAAATAACATTATTGTTATTTTCACATATGGCTATAACATAACGCTCAAAGCAGAATAAAACATCCGAGCAGAAGTGTTTGCGGTAACGACTTACCTGCAAGAATTTACGACCTGCTGCAAAATAACTCTTATTCTTAGTTACTATACTGGTAATATGTGGTGGAACAAAAGAGCCGTAGGTTTACACGCTACGTTGCTTATTGTACTGCCCATATTCTCCGGACTGGCTGATTGGCAACTGAGTAGAGCTTTGGGTGGGAACTCTCTAAGTTGGGTCTATACTTTCGAATGGCCTTTTTTTGGATTTTATGCCATTGTTCTGTGGTGGAAACTGATTCACGAAGACGAGGAAAAAGAAAAGACCACAGGACTACGGTTCTCCAGAAAACAGGCTAAACCTAAAATTCAGGAAGATGAGCTGGAAGCAGAGACCGCGGCTTACAATAATTACCTGTCTTCCTTGTATCAAAACGACGGGAAAACCACCAAAACTTAACTGCGATCACTGTCAAAAAGATAGCACGTCTGCTAGATTGAGCAAATGGGCATAATTATTCGCGTTCTGGTCAAGATCTTAGTTAAAATAAAAAGAAACAAGCAAGCCAAGAAGAAAAGCTACTCATAGGCCAGACGGGCTGTTTTCGAAAATCCATAAGCCGTTATTTACCTCTCTTACTCATGGTTGTTATACCTACCTGAAAACGTTAACAAACCACCGTGGCTTTTGTTTTTCTTTTCCGGGTATATAAGGCTGTAGAATACAAGTTATGACGAACGACCAAAGCGCAGACAATAACCCATATGGCAACTCTGAAACAAAAGAGGTTTACCGGCAGGTAAAGTTCATCCCAAACAGTAAAGCCGTTACATTACTTTTAATTCGTCACGGGGAATCTGCAATAGCAGACATGGAAAAACCTTTTCCATTAACAGAAGGTCGTAGCGATCCTCCTCTGTCGCCCATTGGCACACTGCAAGCTCAGGCACTGTCGGCCAGATTGGCCGGTTATCAACTGGATGCCATCTATGTCACCCAGTTGAAGCGCACTCAGGAAACAGCTGCGCCTCTATGCGCTGCCCTAGGACAAACGTGGACCATGGAAAAAGATTTGGTAGAGATATTTATGGGTGAGTGGGAAGGCGGTATCTACCGTAAATACATGACAGAGGGTCATCCAATAGCACAAAAGATACTGAATGAGCAACGTTTTGACGTTATCCCGGGCGGCGAATCAAATCATTCTGTAACTTCAAGGGCCGTTGCAGCTATTCAAAGAATTGCCGCTGAACATGCAGGTCAAACGCTGGCCATATTCACACACAGCGTCGTAATAGCTAATATACTCGCCTCTGTCACCCACTCAGAGCCTTTTGCTTTTTTAGGTAACGACAATGCCTCTATATCCGAAGTTGTCATTGCCGACAAAAAATGGTATTTGCGAAGATTTAACGATACGGCACACCTTGAGCACATCAAACACCTTTAGAAAATCCATTTTGTCGAAAAGAATCCGATCCGGGTCTCTATTTTTCGGAAGAGCTCTCAGAATCTGCTTTACTAACCGGTATTTCAACCCAGAAGTGTGTGCCCACACCGACTACTGAATTAACCCCGGTGTTTCCCCGATGGGCTTCAATTATGGAAGAAACTATCGCTAAACCTAAACCCGTACCTCCTTTGTCCCTGTTTCTGGAAGAATCGGCTTTGTAAAAACGCTCAAAGACTTTTTCCAAGTGCTCAGGGGGTATACCAGGCCCTTCATCTACCACTTCAAAAATACCTTTTCCTTCATTTTGCTTTACATTGATATGAATACTGACCGTATGAGGGGTATGCACGATCGCATTTCTGACTAGATTGACCGCCACTTGCCGCAAACTTGCTTCATCTCCGTATACCTCAACAGGACCTTCTGACAAAAAAGTAATTTCTCTGTCAGGATCCATCGCTTGGGCATCGATGGCCACATCGGCTGCAATTTGATTCAGATCAACACTATCGAAGCGATATACGTGACCTTGATCAAGCCTGGCAAGTAGCAATAAATCTTCCACTAGTTCAGCCATACGCTTAGCTTCGCTTTCGATTCTAAGCATGGATCTTTCCAAGTCCTCGGGATGCTTGTTGGCCCCCCTGCGGAAAAGTTCAGCATATCCTCTTATCGAAGTGAGTGGTGTTCTCAGTTCATGAGAGGCATCTGCCAAAAATTGTCGCAGTCTGTTTTCAGAAGACTGCTGCTCGTTGAAAGCGTGCTCTATTTGAGAGAGCATAGTATTTAGTGACATGCCTAACCTGCCTAGTTCTGTGGTAGGTTCAGCTAGCGTAACCCTTTGCGAAAGATCGCCTTTTGCAATGGCATCGGCTGTTTTTTCTATCTCTTCAAGAGGTTTCATCCCAATTCGCACCAAGAAATAACTTAGTAACGTTAAAACCACCAGTACGCTCATACCTACAGCCAAATCAAAGAGTTTCAGGTGTCGCAAAGTATCGTAAAAAGGATTGAGGGGAATGGCAATCACCTCTACTCCGGCCAGCTGTTGCGTAAAACCGTTTATTGCCGGTATGGCCATGACCCGATAAGAAGTTATCGAAGAGTTGCCTCCTTTTGCCGGAGACGAGAATACATCGACATCATTGGGGGTGTTAAACTGTTTAACAACACTTTTAACAACAGACATTGGGACCACCGGACCCGGACCGTCGGTGGAGGGGAAAGCACTTATCACCGTACCGCTAATACCTATTACTTCGCCATAAGTACCGGTGGGAGCAGCACTCAAATCAGGTGACCTAAAACCCCCATCACCGAAATAGCGTTCTACGGGTTGTTTGGCCGCAGCCAGCTCTTCATCGACTTGTCTTGTTAAAAAAGATTCAGTTTGAGAATAAACTATCACGTCAGCCACTGATAGACCAACGGTTGTAATAAGAACCAGACCGATCAATAAGCGGGCTCTCAGGGACATTTTCCCGAGTTTGAATGCCGCTTTTGCCAATCTTTTTGAAGAAGTCATAGATTTTGTAAAAAACGGTCGTTCGTTGTCTTGCTTGCCATTCAAAGGTACGGACAGATCGGCTGTAAGAACAAGTGTTTCCTCATTTTCTTTAAATTGGCCTTTTTGCTCCATAACTGTCTTATGAGCTCGGCGCCCTTAAGGAATAGCCGGCTCCTCTTAGGGTATGAATAAGAGGTGAATCCTGAGAATCAACTTTTTTCCGAAGATAACTTATATAAGTCTCAACGACGTTTGCATCTCCTTCAAAATCGTATTCCCATACATAATCGAGAATTTGAGCTTTTGACAAAACTCTCCTGGGATTCAGCATTAGATATCTGAGAAGCTTAAACTCTGTAGGTGTCAGCTCTATTGGCCTGTCCCCCCTGTAAACCTCTCTCGTCTCTTCGTCAAGTTCCAAATCATGGAATGTTAGCTTTGCTTTACTTCCCGACGACTCACCCGTTCTGCGCAGAATTGCCCTTAGACGAGCCACCAATTCTTCGATACTGAAAGGTTTGGTAACATAGTCGTCTCCGCCAAGCGTAAGCCCTCGAACTTTGTCTTCAGTAGTATCCCGGGCCGTCAAAAACAGGATGGGTATTTTATAACCTTCAAGCCTTAGGCGTCTGGCTACTTCAAAACCGTCTATGTCAGGCAACATGATGTCCAGCACCATCAAGTGCGGTCTGCTTTTTATGGCCGCATTCAAGCCATCCCTACCCGTATAGGCAGTAGCAACTTCAAAGCCCTCATAATGCAGAGCCGTAGCGACAAGATCTGCTATATTTCTTTCATCGTCAACGACTAAAACCCGATTAGTATCCACATTGATAATAATCCAATATTATACTGTGAATAAACTGTTAAAAAGCTTATAAAGCACCCAGACTGACGAACCGATCTTTGGGAATAATTGACCGTAGTTATCTGTTATCAAGTTTATGTATGAAACAACGACAGGAAAAGAGCAGCTCGCTGTCTCGTCTTCAAAAGAAATAGCTGCCGGCAGGCATGTAATTTTTAATATTCTCACCGACCCCAAGCAACATCCCGTACTGGATGGGCAAACTACCGTCAAAGGTTTTATCTCAGGCGAACGGCTCCGACTGGGAACAAAATTCTCTATGTCAATGAAAATGTGGGCACCGTACCATATCACCAACACTGTAGTTGAATACGAAGAAGATTCTCTTATCGCCTGGCAACATTTCTTTGGACACAGATGGAGATACCAACTGCAAGTCATAGATGCTTCTCACACCATGGTAACCGAAACTTTTGACTACTCTACAGCCAAATCACCGCTTGGGATAAAACTCATGGGGTTTCCGCAAAAAAACCTCGAAAGCATCCGGCACACTTTAGAAAGGCTGGCTAAGCTGGCAGAAAGTATCAGCGAAGACAATTAAGTTTTTCGCCGCTGCATACTCATCACACCGTATACATACCACACGGTGTATTACGACTTATAATCGGATATATGCCGGAGACAACAGAGTTTACTCTCAAGAAGAGCAAACGAGCTAAACATATACGCCTAACTGTGAACAGCACCGGCCAGTTGATAGTAGTCGTGCCACATACATTTGATTTGGACTATCTGCCAACAATTTTAGAAAAGAAAAAATCCTGGATAGAAAAGTCACTGAATAACTTTAAAGTTTACTCAGATGACTCGACAACACAAAACACCTCAATACCAGATACTATAGAACTAAAAGCCATTAGTACTATTTTCAGAGTTAACGTAGTTCCCGCTCAGAACCTTCCGGCCACCGAAACGCAAAGTCGTCTTTTCTCGTCAGACACAATTTTCCAAAACGACACTTTTACTAATCGCCGTCACCCCGATCCCGTAGGTAAAGTAAAAATAAAAGAACTTCCAAACAACACCCTGGTAATTAACGCCGCCTATGGTCAGACAGAAGAGGTTTTGACAAAAATCAACTCTTGGTTGACTATAAAAGCAAAACAGGTACTTATCCCATGGCTTTTGGGTTTGGCTGAAGAGCGTGAAATGATCGTAAACTCTGTTGCTATCCGCTCGCAACGTACACGGTGGGGAAGTTGCAGTAGTACTGGTAAAATTAGCTTAAATAAAGTTCTCTTATTTCTACCTCCGGATTTAGTAAATCATATTATGCTACATGAATTATGTCATATTAAAGAGATGAATCACTCTAAAAGATTTTGGGAATTGCTAGCGGCAGAAGACCGAAATGCACAACTGGCCAAATCACGGTTAAAAAAAGGCTGGCAGCTCGTGCCCCCTTGGGCTATTGGCAGCTAGTAGCGAACAACTTTTTGCCTATTTTTGAGATGTTATTCGTGCTATCGTATGAAGTTGCTTATATTTACCGGACTGACCTACAAAAAGCCGCTCTTTTGATTATCATAGATAGAGCCATGGAGAAACCCAAATGACCGACAACCCTGCATCCGGCCAAAATGGACCTGATTTTGGTTTTTTAACCAATTCACCAGTCGAATCCTCAATTCTCCAACATGAGCCTACGATGCAGCAATCGGCCAGTAATACGACCATAGCCGGCAATAGTCCCGCCAAAAAAAAGAGACGTCTGGGTAGGGGTCTTGCAGAATGGCTACTAGTTATTGTCATAGCTGCCCTAATAGCTTTTCTCACAAGGACTTTTGCCCTTCAAACATTTTTTATCCCTTCCGGGTCGATGAGCCCTACTTTGCAAGTCGGAGACCGCATTTTAGTCAACAAAGTTTACGGAACCATCCATACGGGAGACATTGTAGTATTTCGAAGAGCTGCTGCGGACCCTCAGGTGCAATACCAAGATTTAGTGAAGAGAGTGATAGGGCTGCCGGGTCAAAGGGTTACTTGGCAAGGAAATAATATCTTGATCAACGGTCAACAACTACCCCAACCTTGGCTTCCCACCCTAACAGGCGTATGTGCTGAAGTTCCCAGGACTTCTGGCTCTTTAGTGGTGCCCAAAAACGAATACTTTGTGATGGGTGACTGCAGAGGTGACTCTTATGACTCACGTTATTGGGGACCTGTTCCGTCCTCTCACATTATCGGTAAAGTTATTGCCATTGTTTGGCGGCACGGCTCTCCGGATTTTCACTGGTTTTAATATTTTTTATTGCCCGCAATTGCAAAATCTAAAAAAAATGGCAAACTGGTATCTGGGAAGGAGAAAACAATGCCCAGAAATACTTCCATATATAAAACATCCGGCAGCATCCTCAAAATATTCTCGGCAATTATTGTCCTTGGAGCGGGTGCTTTCGTAGCTGTTGCCGTATTGACCAAACACAACTCATCCACAACAAACCGTTTGCAAACCGCAACCCAAGCTTCCCGGACTTCCGGCAATCTTGTGACGGCAACTACATTGACCAATACAGGCCGACCTAAGGCTAAAAAAAATAGCAGTGTTTCTAAAGCTATCGAACCCCACAACTCATCCACACAGAAACAAAAGAAACCTTCGGGAACGCTCGGCAGCAACAAACTTTATGTTGTATCCGTTACTCCCCGGCAGGGCTCTGTCAACATTAGTCCCATGACACAAATAGCAATTACATTTTCACAGCCCTTGGCAAGCAATTCTCCGACTCCGTCTCTTACCCCCTCCACACCCGGCTCTTGGCAAATTGTGGGTAATAAAGCCATTTTCACTCCCACCGTACCGTTTATACCTCTGAGTGACATAACAGTGTCCGTTAAAAATGGCCTGTCACCTATTGTATCTTCGACGGGAAACACTCTTTCGTCCGCTTATACTTCTGCTTTTAAGATCAAAACGGGTTCCGTACTTCGCATACAGGAATTACTGTCACTGCTGAAGTACTCCCCGCTCTCCTTTTCTTCCAGTGGCACCTCTGTCAGTCCGACAGACACAGCCGCCCAAATAGAGGCTTTTTACAACCCTCCCAAAGGCAAATTCACCTGGAATCAGACCACATGGCCGGAAAACCTTACGCAACTGTGGCAACCCAATACTTATAACGTTATGACCAGAGGATTGGTAATGGAGTTTCAAGCCGACCATGCGCTGCTTGTCAACGGCAAAGAAACCGCCGGTCTTTTTAACGACCTGCTGCAAGCCGTTACCAACAACGACATCAACACCGGTGGTTACAACTACGCTTTTGTCAATAAAACACCTCCGGAAAGCTTAACCGTTTACCACAACGGCCAAGTTGTCATCAAAACAGAAGCCAATACCGGGATAGCTTCTGATCCTACATCGGACGGCACCTATCCTGTATTTGCCAAATACCGCTATCAGGTTATGCACGGCACCAACCCCGACGGAACCCACTACTCGGATCCGGTGCAGTTTGTTTCCTATTTCAACGGAGGACAGGCCGTGCACTACATGCCGCGGGCATATTACGGTATTCCGCAAAGTTTAGGGTGTGTAGAGCTTCCCCTGTCATCGGCATCACAAGTATGGCCTTGGCTCGCTTATGGAACGCTGGTAACTATCATCAATTAAAACAGCGGTAATTATATTTTTGCGATATTACCAAAGCGCGCGTGGTTGGGGGCAAACGAAAGTTCCACGGTACCCGTAGGACCGTTTCTGTGCTTGGCAACAATGACTTCCGCCATGCCTTTATCAATTGAGTCGGGGTGATAAACCTCATCACGGTAGATGAACATTACAACGTCGGCATCCTGTTCAATTGCGCCGGATTCCCTGAGGTCAGAAAGCATGGGTCGCTTATCATTACGAGCTTCCAAATTTCTTGACAACTGACTTAAGGCTACTACGGGAATGTTCAACTCTCGAGCTAAGATTTTTAAACCTCTGCTGATCTCTGATATTTCCACCTGCCTGTTTTCTGCGTTATTTCTTCCGGTCATCAACTGGAGATAGTCCACTATCACCAGAGAAAGATCAGATCTGGACTTTATCCTTCTGGCTTTAGCACGTATGTCCATGATCGTCACATTAGGATTATCATCTATATACAGCGGAGCTTCACCTAAACGCCCGATTGCCTGATTAATTTTTCCAAAGTCATCCTGTGTCAAGCGCCCACTTCGCATACGCCCGGCGTCGACCCTTGCTTCCGCAGCCAAAACTCTCTGTGCAATTTCCAAGTGGCTCATTTCAAGCGAGAAAAATAGCACTTTTTCGCCCTTTATGGCTGCGTGGGCGGCTATGCCGAGTGCAAAAGCTGTCTTTCCCATGGAAGGTCTGGCCCCAACAACTACTAAGTTAGAAGCCTGTAAGCCGGCTAAATGTTCGTCTAAATCGATGTAACCGGTGGGTATCCCTGTGATGGCTTCTGTTCTTCCGGCCAGTTCTTCCAGACGGTCCAAGCTTCTGCTAAGCAATTCATTTAAATCTACTATCGTATCTGTTGAACGCCTCTCGGCTACATTGAAAACCAGTGACTCCGCTTTGTCCAGGGCTTGGGCAACGTCAGTCGGCAGACTATAGCCCATATCGGCAATTTCGTTGGCAACCCCTATCAGTCTTCTCAATAAGGCGTTTTCTTCTACGATTTTGGCATAATAAGGAGCTGAAGAAATGGCCGGAACAGCTGCCTGTAAAGAAATAATCTCTGCCTGCCCACCTGCTTCTTCTAGTAAATTATTTCGTCTCAGTTCTTCGGCAACAGTGATGGCATCTGCCGGATCGCCTTTTGCGTAAAGAGAAGTTATGGCTTCAAAAATTAACTTATGGGAAGGCTTATAAAAATCGACAGCGGAGCAAAGTTCCAAAGCTGCCGCCGTCGCGTCTCTGGACAGCAGCATAGCCCCCAAAAGAGATTCTTCTGCATCCAAATTATAAGGAGGAACTCTCGTAGTTGAAAGATCGGATTGTCCCATATCATCTGATCTCATTGGGAATTCCTTGGCTGATTGCGGCATAGAAATATTCTATAGCTCTTTCTGAGAATACAAATTATTCAAAGAGACATTATTTGCCGACAAAGAAAACTTGCCTCTTTGTCGGCAAATATAGTTCAGGAGTATTGGACTCTATAAAATTTGATACTAAAACTTTACTCTGACTCTACAGCCACGGTGATCGGGAATTCGACATCAGGATGCAAGCGAACCTGTATCTGATGATTTCCCAATGTTTTAATTGGCTCCGAAGGCAGTACCTTATGCCTGTCAATATCAATTCCTGTCTGCGCCAAAACAGCTTCAAGGATGTCGTGGTGTGTGACAGATCCGAAAAGACGCCCCTCCGTACCGGAACGGGCTTTTACGACAATTACCTTTGGCACCAATTCCTGAGCAACGACTTCTGCTGCTCCCCTGTCCTTGTGATCTTTTAAATCTCTGCTTTTGCGCATGGCTGCTGCCTGTGCAGTAATCCCATCGGTGGCTTTCAAAGCACTTTTGTGAGGGAGTAAATAATTTCTGGCATAGCCGTCCGGAACGTCGACAATATCGCCGCGCTTACCTATACCTGACAGATCTTTACGTAAAACTACCTTCATTCTTCATCACCTATAGCATCAGCTTCAGCTGTAACTGAAGTCAATATTTCTTCTATTTCCACTTCGGCTTCTTCATTTTCTACCAAAGCCCACTTATCAACATTTTCATCGCGCGATGAGGATCTATTGTTTGAACGCTCATTAGTTGTACGCTGAGTATAAGGCAAAAGAGCCAGTTCTCTGGAAAGTTTGATAGCCATTGCTACCTCTCGTTGATGCTGGGTGCAATTACCGGAAACGCGTCTGGAACGTATTTTTCCTCTATCGGATATAAACTTACGCAGTAAGTTAACTGCTTTGTAGTCTATGTAGCTTATGTTTTCTTTACAGAAAGCACAAACCTTTTTACGCATTTTGCGGGGATTTTCTTTTGGCGCCCGCTTGGTAGAGGTACTACTGCGGTCTCTGTCGTTGTTTCTTGCCACTTTTAAAACGGCTCCTCTTCTTCTGTGTAGGCTGGCGGTTCTGAATCAGGTCGGTACTTATTTTCCGCCTGTCCAGCAGAGGCATAGTCTCCCCCCGCACCCCTTCTTTCATTTTTTACAATTTGGCAGGTAGCCCAGCGCAGGCTCGGTCCGAGTTCGTCGGCTATCACCTCTACTCGTGACCGCTTTTCGCCTTCCGGAGTCTCCCATGTACGCTGTTCGAGACGACCTGTCACAATGACACGTGCTCCACGGGAAAGTGTTTCACTGACGTTTTCTGCCATTTCACGCCAGCATACAACATCAAAAAAAGAGGCCGCTTCTTCCCACTCTTGCGTCTGACGATTTTGCCAACGTCTGTTTACCGCCAAACCAAAGGTTGCCGTAGCTTGACCGCTTGGGGTAAATCTAAGTTCTGGATCTCTCGTTACATTGCCAACCAAAACAACAGTGTTACCGTTTGTCATTGCAGCCCCTTTACCTGTTGATCTCTCTTAGCTCTTAGCTTTTGCCGTAGTTTTTTTAGCTTTAATGGCGGTCTGTAAAGTTTTGTTCTCGGGCTGTTTTACTATTCTGTGTCTGATAACGACATCAGAGAGACCGAGCATTCTATCTACTTCCGCCACTAAGGATGGGTCGGCACTAAACTCGATAAATACATAGATACCTTCTGTTTGGTGGTTGATTTCATAAGCGAATTGCTTACGTCCCCAGGTATCGATTTGGCCGGTTGTGCCGCCTTTGTCTTTTATCATGTCTGTTATGCGGTCGACAAAAGCTTTGACTTCGTCTTCATTTAACGACACATTAAAAATAGTTGCAATTTCATAAGGCCGCATTCGGCATTCCTCCTCTGGACCCTTAAAAATTTAAGGGACCCCTTTTTATCGGGGCAGGCTAGATTTCAGACACATTATAACCCAAAATTCCGTCTCTTGGCAGAAAACATATAAAAACATGCGCTCATGTATAGCAAGAACTTATACGATCCACATACCGTTTAAAAAGAGAGCAATAAAGAGGTTTACGATTTACTGTGTTGTCTCTTTTTATGCTTCAGAGCTGCGCCTTCAAAAGTTCTCATCAAGAAATTCCAATTGCAGCCAGTACAGATTTCGACTTCATAAAAGTTTGCATCAGGCCTTGCTTTCATCATGGACAAGAGTTCAAAACCCGGTGCCACCGGCTTACCGCTGCGCGGCAACTGGGGGCCGAACATGAAGTAAACCAGCACTACTTGATTGTTTTTGCAAATTGGACACTTCTCTCCGTTGGATTGACCTATGTGGTGTGCCAATCTCAACAGTTCAGGTTGTGCGTCACAAATATCGGCTTTGGATATCCTGCCCTTTTCAAAATCCCTTACCAGAATTTCTCTGGACAACCTGTATTCAATCCAAGCCGCGTTGGTATCAGTCACCCTGTCTAGAAACGACCTGCCGGATGCTTTTTCCATATCTAAAAAGGGTACATGAGATTTTCTGCAAGCAGTTCACACGGCGATAAAAATCTTTGCTCTCAATCAAATTTCACTTTTTTCAAAAATTAATCACTTTTTAGATATATCGATACGATATGTCATTCATACATAATTTAAGCTATACTATCCTTCATGATCGAACTCGCCATACTTGGACTTCTAAAAGAAAGACCCATGCACGGTTACGATCTACGTAAGCGTTTAAAAAATGACTTTGGCCCATTGTCCAACATTTCCTATGGCGCTCTCTATCCGGCTTTAGAAAGATTAGAAAAAGCCGGTGCTATAACCCCGATAGGCCGTGCCAGCCAAAATGTGGCTGCACCTATGTTTACAACTGGATCTTTGGAAGGTGAAAAAGCTTCCTTCATGGCCAAGATGACCACGACAAAGGCTGTGGCCGCTATTAGTAATCACAGTACGCGGGCTAAAAAGATTTTTACCATAACGGAAAAGGGTAATTTACTATTCGAAGAATTACTTGAAGACCCCGTCAGCAGAGATGACCCGAGGGGTTTCAATTTACGTCTGGGCTTTGCCAAACATCTGAGTCCGGCCGCCAGAATTAGGATGCTGGAGCGCAGACGTCTCCAACTCATAGACAGGTTTGAAGTCAGCAAAAAAAACTTGGCTCAACCTCACCGTATTTTAGACGAATACGAACTCGCCATAGCAAAACATTCTCTGGAAATCGTCGCTCTCGATCTTGCTTGGGTCGAATCTCTTCTCGAACAAGAAAATTTGAGGGTATCTGCCATTCAAAGGCAGACTGATAAAAACGATCTGTCCAAAGATACACCAACTCTAGAAAACAACGTTTCACTTGTAGGAAAACCCCCAGAAACTTTTTCCCACCCACAGGTCGAAACACCTGTTTGAGTAACAAAAAGAAAGGAAATTATGGAAACAAACCAGAAAAAGATAAAGGTCGCCATAGCCGGCGTCGGAAACTGTGCCAGTGCGCTTATCCAAGGAGTCCACTATTATGCCGGCGCTAACGCCGACGAACAAGTGCCGGGGCTCATGAATGTGGTACTGGGCAATTACCATGTCTCTGATATCGAATTTGTAGCTGCTTTTGATGTAGATTCGACAAAAGTGGGTATAGACCTCTCGAAAGCGATTTCCGCCGGTGAGAATAATACTATTCGCTTCAGTGACGTCCCGGAGTTGTCCGTGGACGTGAGCAGGGGACCCACATTGGACGGTTTAGGTAAGTATTACTCACAAACCATCGAAGAATCCCCCTTGGAGCCCGTCGATGTAGCTGAAGTGTTGCGTTCATCACAGGCAGACGTACTCGTAGCTTACCTGCCTGTAGGATCTGAAAACGCACAAAAATATTACGCACAGGCAGCTTTGGAGGCAAAAGTAGCTTTTGTAAACGCCATACCCGTATTTATAGCAAGCGATCCGGTTTGGGCAAAGAAATTTACAGATGCCGGCGTTCCTATCATAGGGGACGACATAAAAAGCCAGGTAGGTGCCACGATACTACACAGAATTTTGGCAAGGCTTTTTGAAGACCGCGGCACTGTACTGGATCGCACGTATCAGCTAAACGTAGGCGGCAATATGGACTTCATGAATATGCTGGAAAGAGAGCGTTTGGAGTCCAAAAAAATATCCAAAACCCAAGCCGTTACCAGCCAAGTGGATCACGAACTGAAAGCCAAAGACGTCCACATAGGTCCTTCCGATCACGTGCCTTGGTTGGAAGACAGAAAATGGGCTTACATCAGAATGGAGGGACGTAACTTTGGTGATGTGCCTCTCAACATAGAGGTAAAGCTTGAAGTGTGGGACTCTCCTAACTCGGCAGGGGTTATCATTGATGCAGTACGCTGTGCAAAGATAGCTCTGGACAGAAAAATAGGAGGTCCGCTTGTGGGTCCTTCGGCTTATTTCATGAAATCACCACCCGTCCAGTACCATGACGACATCGCCAGACAAATGGTTCAGGACTTTGCCAACGACATAGACTGATCTATATAAAATGGGGCGAAACCAATACGGCTTTCGCCCCATTTTTATTTTTCGGTAATCTGATTCACTCTATACCAGTCTCTCAACCTGGCCCTTGCCTCATCTTTACCGAGAAGGCCTTCTTCTAAACGTATCTCAAGCAAATAAGACATGGCTTTCCCCACCATCGGGCCAGGGGTAAGAGCCAACTCGGCCATAACCTCTATACCGTCCAACTCGGGTCTGATGGCATCCAATTCTTCTCTGGCTTTCAGTTCCCCGTAACGATCTTCAAACTCGTCAATACTGGCCATCAGAGCATCGGCCTTGGCTTTGTTGCGAGTCGTACAATCTGCTCTAGTTAAAGCATTGAGTTTTTCCAGGAGATCTCCTGCATCCCGTGCATATCTGCGTATAGCGGACTCGGTCCATCCCATTTTATAAGTGTGGAACCTTAAATGCAGAGCTATCAGTTTATATACCTGTTCAATCTGATCGTTGGAATACCGCAAAGCTTCCAAGCGCTTTCTGGCCATTTTTGCCCCCACAATATCGTGGTGATGAAAACTGACTCCGCTCTGTGAAATAGACCTTGTTTTGGGTTTCCCTATGTCATGTAGGAGAGCGGCTAACCGCAAAACCAAATCTGGGGGTGTTTTTGCAACAACGGCAACCGTGTGACTCAACACATCTTTATGTTTATGTATCGGATCTTGCTCCAGAGACAAGGCCGGCAATTCAGGGAGAAATACTTCTGCCAATTTGTTTTTTAAAATAAACCACAGACCCAACTGGGGATCCGGCAAAGTGATGAGAAGGTTGAATTCGTCTCTTATTCTCTCGGCGGAAACGATTTTCAGCCTTTCATACATACCCTGCACCGCTTCAATAAGGTCATCGACGGGTGTTAACTTATATCCGCAAGAAAATCTGGCAGCGCGCAACATACGCAAAGGATCATCGGAAAAAGACTCACCGGCGTCAATAGGTGTTTTGAGGATCTTGTGCTGCAGCAGGTCTTCCAAGCCACCAAAAGGATCTATAAGCTTGATTTCAGGTAATTTAATGGCCATGGCGTTCACCGTAAAATCACGTCTGGCCAAATCCTCTTCTATGTCATTACCGAAAGCTACGTTCGGATGCCGAGAAGCCGAAGAGTAGCTTTCGCTGCGGTGAGTGGTGATTTCAAACTTTTGACCGTTGTGAAGAGCTCCTATGGTGCCAAATCGCTTACCTTGAGACCACATGGCGTCGGCAAATTTGGATAAAATCCTCTCTGTGTCTTCCGGTTTGGCATTTGTAGTGAGATCTATGTCGGGTGCTTGGGTGTTTTCCCCGTAAGGTCGCTTCACAAACCCATCTCTGACAGGACCTCCCACAATGTATATGTCATAACCGGCATCGGTGAATTGCACGGCTAGAAACATTGTTTTGTCGATGACAGATTGAAAATTTTTGGGGATTGTGCTCACAAAAATACCTAAACATAAAACGTTACCGCCTCGTCTTTCGAAGCGCCGCTTACTTACTTTATAGCCTATAGCCAAACTGTATGGAGAGTTTTGGCTATAGCGGATCCCATAACAATTATCAGCGATTCTACAGACTGGCACCTATGGCAAATAAGGGCACTACAAATTGCCAATCTGGACAAAGTACTCCTTGATTTGAGATATTGTTTTTTAGTGTTTCTTTTACCGTTTGAAGACTTTACTAATCAAAAAAGGTCCGCTTCGGTTTTTTCCCGTATCAAATACCAATTTTGCCAAAAAACACATCGCAAAACCTTACTACCGTCTCTGGTAACACTTATTTTGTCTGTACTAATGGGTTTTCCTGTCACAGCAAGTGCTGCTACGAAAAGTCGCCATGTGAGCCCTCGTACAACGATAGTTTTAGCCAACCAGACTGAGTGGATAAAGCGTCAGGGACAAAGCTTTACAGTCAGTTTTTTATTATCATCTCCTCTTGCCAAACAAAATCTCGGATTACAATTCGTGCTCTATTCCAAACTAACGTCTCGTTACGCATATGCCGCTTCTGCTGAGAACCAAGAGTCGGGTCAAAGTGCAATTACCACATCCAATATCATTCCGATCAACCGACTCAGAACAGTAGACCTAAGTAAAAACCAATTTCGACCAAGTATAAGCTTTCCTATCTCCCTAGCAAGCCCCCAACCGGAAACGAAAAAAGTTCCCATCCTATATTTAAACTGTAACCAGAGCGCCTGTGACGGAGTATATCCTCTGCAAGCCAACTTAATCGACATTGCCACCGGCAAACAACTGGGTACCTTGACAACCCATATCATTTATACTGCGTTCGAAAGAAGCAACCTCCCTCTGGAGGTAGGCCTCATTATCCCTATAGGGGAAAACAACTACATTAAACCAAACGGCACAACAGACGTACCGTCCCAATCGATATCCTCACTCCGATCGGTTCTGTCACTTTTGACGGCATACAAAAAAGATGCCGTCACACTCAATATAAGTCCCCAACTACTATACGCATTGGATCTTAGTAAGAATAAAAATGCCGAAGCTATCTTGCCTGAAATACGTCATCTGATAAATATCAAATTTAAATTGAAAAACTTGCAAATATTAGGACAAACTTTTAGTAACATCAACGCCACTCAACTAGTAAAAGCTCATTTAGCTTCTCAAATCAAGACACAATTCCAATACGGGCAATCCATTGATACCAATTACTTAAAAATTTCCACGCGAGCAAGTCCTTACTTATCTTCCGCAAACATCTCACCAAAAGCTCTCAACGTACTGACAGTCAATCACATCAATAGAATGGTTCTACCCGAAAAAAATATTGCGTTGAACTATAACAGCACCATAACAGCGCCTTTACGGATATCAGAAAACAGCATACCATTACCGAACAAACACTCAACTCAATCTCCGGAGGTACTCTTAGCTGACCAGGGATTGGCAAACAGGTTTAACGACGACACCGGCGATCCCCAATTGGAAGCAAGTACCATCTTAGGTGAACTTGCACAGATATACTTCGATGCACCTGACGCCCTCAGTAACAGATGTATCGTAATAAGTCCTTCTTCGTGGGGTGGTAAATACCTCATGAAGCCCCTACTGGCAGGATTACTGTCTTCAAACATTTTACAATCAAAAACAATAAATCAAATTTTTGCCACCGTGCGTACCGGTACAAACGGCTCTCCCACAGAAGCAAAACTTGACAATTACGGCACCGGATCACAAAAGCTTCACCTCAAAGAAATCACCGCATTGACTAAAGGTTACAACTATCTGAGGATACTGGAGTCAATCCTTGGCACAAAAGAACCTTTGGCACAATCCCAAAATTTACTGGCAAGTGCATCGATATTGGAGGGAGAAACCAACAATCTATCTTCGGCAATGGAAAAAGCTTATTTTTTGACACCTTATAACATGATCAAAAAAATAGAACCGGCGCTTTCGCTGAACGGAAACAAGGCGATTACCCTCACTTCTTCCACAGGGAAAGTACCCGTTACGGTTAGTTCCGATTACCCTATTCCGCTAAACGTGGAACTTAGCGTAAACTCGAGCGAAGTCATAGTACAAACTAAACCTAAACTTCTCTCGCTCCGTCATTTACAGCCGGTTTATTTTCAGGTCACAACCAGAACATCCGGAAGGTTTATTCTCAAAGTACAGGTTTTTTCGCCAACCGGGCATTTGCTTTTGCTAAATGAAAATTATGTGGTATCTTCAACAGCAATTTCACTGGAATCTCTATTACTCACGGCACTGGCGCTTTTTATACTGATCGCTTGGTGGATCAAGTCTTTTTTGAAGTCACGCAAAAATAAACTTCTCCCGAGTGAGCGCCACTAAAATGCCTGATACATCCAAAACACATAATAAAAATTCCAAAAATGACACCATACACTTTATAACTGGAGAAAATCGTAAATCTCAACTAAACAGGGCTTCGCTAAAAACCGCCGGTGGCACTATGTTGTCACGCGTCACCGGACTGCTGAGACTTATTGTTTTAGCTTACGCCATAGGTGGTTCTAGATTAGCTGACGCGTTTAACCTGGCTAACAATACTCCCAATATGATCCACGATCTTGTTTTGGGTGGAATTATGGCTGCGACATTTGTACCTGCCATTGTGAAAAGAATGTCCGGTGCTTCGGAACAAGAATTTAGGCAGTCCATATCGGCCATAGTTTCTTTGTCGATACTGATATTGATAGTTTCCACTGTAATTTTTGAGTTGTTAGCACCTGAAATAGTCAACCTCTATACGTTTGGGGCACATATCTCTGCTCAGGAAAGATCGATTGCGGTAGAGCTATTGAGATTTTTTGCTCCACAAGTGCTCTGTTATGGTTTTTTTGGTCTTATTGCTTCCCTGTTGGCCACGAGAGACGAGTTCGCCATTGTCGGTATTGCCCCGGTTAGCAATAACATTGTCGGCATCATAGTTTTGCTTGTTTTTTCTTTTATGACAAGCAAAACAAACATGAAACACCTCGCTTTGTCGCAACCCGAACTTATCTTACTGGGTGCCGGCACAACCCTGGCGGTTGCCTCGCAAGTGTTTATAATCCTCCCTGCCCTAAGAAGACAGAAATTCAGATTCAAACTTTCTTTTAGTTTGCGAGATCCCGCCATCCGGATGATTATGTCTCTTTCGTCATGGACTCTTGGTTTTGTACTGGCAAACCAGCTGGCCCTCTTTTTCATCATGGCCCTTGAAGTTAGATCCGGTGTCGGAGGAGTAAGCGCGTACACTTACGCTTTTACTTTTTTCCAACTCCCATTCGGCGTCGTCACTGTATCTATAGCAAACGTTGTTACACCTGACTTTGCAAGGCTGTATGCGGCCAACAAACCAAGACAATTTGCCAATAGATTTTCTTACGGCGTGCGTCAGATAATGGCTCTTGTTATTCCGGCAGCCGCGGCCTATTTGGTGCTGGCTAGACCTATGGTAGAAGTCTTAATAGGCCACGGACGAGAATCGATGACTGCTGTAAATCTGACTGCAGCCACCTTGGTCATGTTCGCACTGGGTCTGCCCGGTTTTTGTGTGTTCTTTTTGGCTATCAGGGCCTTCCAGGCCATGCACGACACAAAAACTGCTTTTGTGTTATACGTCATTGAAAACGGGATCAATATTATTGCTGCTATTTTCCTATACCGACATTTTGGAGTCAAAGGTTTGGCACTTTCTTACTCCATAGCCTACAGTGTCGCCATGCTTGTGGCCTTACTGCTCCTCAGAGAACGCCTGGGTAGCATCAGTGGAAGAAAAATTGCCTTACGCTCCCTTGCAGCGTTGGGGTATTCCGTTGTGATGGTATTCGCAGTTGCCTTTATCGGTGCTCTTTTCCCTCACGAAACAGGCGCCTACGAAATACTCATCCTCCTACTCCAAATCGCCGGTGGATTATTAGTTTACTTAGGAATTCTAAATATAGCACGCAGTGTGATAGTGTGGAAAAATAAAGCTAATCCCCGTTTATAGTAAAGCCCTGAATATATTTAATGTGAGGTTCAAATGATTAAAATTATCACCGATACCGCCGCAGATATCCCTCCTGAAATTTTAAGTGAAAAAAACATAGTCGCCGTGCCACTCGGAGTCTATTTTTACAAAAACAATACCGAGATGAGCATCGACTCTGTCGAAGAATTTTGGAAAACCATGGCCGCAGATACTTTTCTACCAAAAACTTCTGCTCCTTCTCCGGGTAGTTTCGCTGAATCGTTTGCCACAGCGCAATCCGAAGGCTATGAAGGTGTTATATGTATCACTCTTGCCTCTGAATTATCCGGAACATACGAAGCCGCTTTGGTTGGAGCACAAGAAGTGAAGAACTTTCCAATTGAAGTCATTGATTCCAAATCAGTTACCCTCGGAGAGGGTTTACTAGTACTATTTGCATCTGAACTGGCAAATAATGGGCTTTCTTTTCAAGAAATTGTAGATGCTACTTGCAAAAAACGTGAGAAAATTAAGATTTTGGCCCTTCTGGATACTTTAGAGTACCTAAAGTTAGGAGGACGCATTGGCGCTCTTTCTTCCATGATAGGAACACTACTTTCCGTAAAGCCAATTATTGAAATCAAATTCGGTGCTTTATCAACCGTCAGTAAACAAAGAACCAGATCGAGAGGAATCGATTTTCTGACCGACTTACTCAAAACCTACACCAACCTAGAAAAGGTTGCCGTAGTTCACTCCATGGCGCCAGACATAGACAGCATCACTGAATCCGTTACGGGCATCCTTGGAACCGAGGATGTTCTTACCTCCTATATAGGTCCCATAGTGGGCACTTATTCCGGTCCGGGCACAATCGGGTTTTGCCTTATGGAAAAATAGTCGCCTGTTTTATTGGATATATATTCTGCCGTTACATAGTGATTAGTAGTAATATGTTGGCATGCAAGCACCTTCCGAGACAGAGACTGGCGCAGATAAAAAGGATTTGGCTGCTAAATTAACCGCTTATCTTGAAACAGCGGTTGATATGGTTAGGGATAAATCGACGAAGCCTCTTGCCGGTATCATCAATACGGTTTTCATTGTAGTAATGCTGTTATTGGGAGTTTCTTTTCTGTCGGTTATTTTTACTCTGGGCGTGTTTAGACTGCTTAATGACTTGGTCTTTTCCGGCCGCGTCTGGGCCACTTACCTTTTAGTTGGCGGAATATTTTTTCTTATTGGCTTGTTTCTCATAAGGAAGATAGGAAAAGAAAGGTCCCACATTGTCTGAGGCTAACATCCATGACGTAGTTATACTTGGTTCCGGGCCGGCCGGCTTGACGGCTGCCATTTACACGGCCAGAGGTAACCTTAAGCCTTTACTGCTTGAAGGAGAACCCTCTTCCACAGGTGACCAACCCGGAGGCCAGTTGATGCTGACAACAGAGGTGGAAAACTTTCCCGGCTTTCCTCAAGGTATTTTAGGTCCGGAGCTGATGGCAAGTCTGAAAGAGCAGGCCATTAAATTCGGTACCACCATCAGTACGGCAAAAGCCTTAAAGGTAGACTTTTCGGCTTCGCCTTTTTCCATCCGGACATCGGTATCAAACGAGCCGATTCAGACCCGTTCCGTTATTATAGCGACAGGAGCACAGGCTCTTATGCTCAACGTAGAAGGCGAAGAGAGATTGCTCGGGCATGGAGTTTCTGCGTGTGCAACGTGTGATGGTTTTTTCTTTAGAGACCAAAAAGTGATCGTAGTGGGAGGTGGAGACTCTGCGTTGGAAGAAGCCGGTTTTTTGTCAAAATTCGCCTCTTCTGTTACGGTAGTACATCGCAGAAAAGAATTGCGGGCCTCTAAAATTATGCAAGAAAGAGCGATGAAAAATCCAAAAATTTCTTTTCGTTACAACGCTATAGTTAAAGAACTTACAGGCGAAAATAAGTTGGAATTTGTGAGAATAGAGGATGTAGAAACGTCGCTTGTTGAAGACGTAGAAGCTCAGGGTCTTTTCGTGGCAATAGGTCACGCGCCCAATACAGAGCTTTTTAAAGGTCAAATCGAGCTCGATCAAAAAGGCTATGTTCTGACACGTAACGGCACCGAGACTTCTGTACCCGGTGTATTCGCCGCCGGCGATGTACAAGACTCCAAATACCGTCAAGCAATAACGGCAGCCGGATCAGGATGTATGGCCGCATTGGATGTAGAACACTATTTGGAATCATCACACTAAAACAAGGAGACTGATAAATGTCAGGTAGCACAGTAACAATTAACGATTCTAATTTTAACGAAGCCGTAATAGCTTCTGATACACCTGTTTTGGTTGACTTTTGGGCAGAGTGGTGTGGTCCTTGCAAAATAATCGCACCTATTTTGGATGAAATAGCCGCAGAACACGAAGGCAAAATTATTATAGGTAAGCTCAACACAGACGATAACATCGAAACAGCGAGACGGTTTGAAGTAATGAGCATACCTACTTTAATTTTATTCAAAGACGGAGAAGCTCAAATAAGGATCGTAGGAGCTCAACCTAAATCTGCCCTTGTAAACAAAATAAGCCAGTTTCTCTGAAATCTATCAGCACAAATTACATATTTGTAATAATTACTGCCATGCTAATTTCTTGAGATAGTTATAACAAATACCGACATTAAACTCAATATCGACCTATCATTGAATAAATGGTTCAAAACGAGCTGAAGCTGCAAAACTCAAGTACCCATAACACAGAAATTGTGGGTGACTCAATTTTGCCGTTAAAGCTTGGTGACCACAATCTGGCCGTCAAAGACCTCCAAAGACGTCTAAATGCACTCGGCATGGAAACCGATGATACCTACGGATATTTTGGTTTATCCACACAAAAGGCCGTATCGGAATTTCAAGCCGTCAGAGGTTTGATAGCCACCGGAGAATGCAGTCGACAAACTTGGGATACTTTGGTTGAATCAGGCTGGAAGTTAGGCGATCGTATGTTGTACCGCCGCACTCCTATGTTTAAAGGAGATGACGTAGCTCAACTGCAACGAAACTTGAGCGCTTACGGCTTTGACCCGGGTAGAATCGACGGCATTTTTGGCAATGACACAGACTTTGCACTGCGTGATTTTCAACGCAACTGCGGACTGTTGGTAGATGGTATCTGCGGTCAACGAACCATCCACGAATTGAACAGATTGCGTCCCGCTAACGGTGGTACGGCTTTGGTCTCACCTCTGCGCGAGCGCTGGACGTTGATTTCAAAACGAGAAACAGGATTAGCCGGCAAAAAAATAGTTGTTTGCGAACCGGGCGGATTCGACAAAGCGACGACAGCCCTAAAAAGGTTTTTTGGAAGAAGCGGTGCGAATGTTTTTGTCCTTCCCAATATCAATCCTTCCACTACCGCAGCAGAAGCCAACCAGTTGGCCGCAGAACTTGTTATTTCGCTCAATTTAGAGCCCGCAACACAAGAGTGCTCTATCCATTACTATAAAGGTTACCGTTACGAATCAGAAGCAAGCAGACAGTTGGCTGAGCTTATTGAGGCAGAATTGTCGGCTTCTTTTAATTTTGAAGCAACCTCCGTAATTGGCATGGCGACACCTATCTTAAGAGAAACAAGAATGCCGGCGGTTGAACTTTATCTAGGCAACGTCAAAGAAGTAGTAAAGCAAATTACCTCTTTGGCCTCTACAATAATCACGGCCACGACACAGTGGATAGAACACGACTGGGAATAAAAACTTCTTTGCGGCCTCGTTAAACCTGGTAAACGCGAGGAAAACCTATTTCTCAGGTTGAAACTCAACACTAAAGCTATTCTTGATGTAATCATAAATCCACAAGGTTGTCCACAACTTGTGGATAACCTTCAAGTTATGGTTTATATACATTGTGTTCACCTAAAGTAGGCAATTTGAATAAGTTTTGAAATATTCTTCTAGGTGGTAGCTGATATTTGACATTAAAGTGTATCAACGTCAAGTTGAGATTGAGTAACGCCCTACGAACGCCCCACCATTGCTTTATAAATACGCTCCAAGTCTTCAAGAGTAGCAAAATCAATAACAATTTTGCCGTGCTTGGAGCCCATTTCAACTTTTACTCTGGTGTCGAGATGTTCACTCAATAAGTCTTCTAACTCTAAAAATCCCGGGGGCCTTAATTGTTTAGAGGTAACGTTCCCCAAACGTTGGGCTTCTGTATTAAAAGGATTCGTGACAGCAGTATTTTCTAAATCTGCTCTGTTTTGAATTAGAGCTTGGCTGCCAGCCGCACCGGGTAATTCGGATTCATCTGCTGTGGTGGTCAGGCGTCTGACTGCCTCTTCCAAACTACGTACTGACAGTTTTAATTCCACCGCTTCTTTAGCTAAACGCTCTTGTATTTGACGATCCGGTGTTGCCAGTAAGACTTTAGCATGCCCACTAGTCAACGAACCCTCTTGCAGCATAACCTGAATAATTGGAGGAAGTTGTAATAGTCGCAGTATATTAGAAACAGCGGCTCTGCTTTTACCCACCCTGATAGCCAATTCCTCATGCGTTAAGCCAAATTCTTCTATGAGTTGTCTATAAGCTGAGCC
Organism: Actinomycetes bacterium; assembly: GCA_021829645.1. GTDB lineage: Bacteria > Actinomycetota > Acidimicrobiia > Acidimicrobiales > Bog-793 > JAJZMK01. Next base: position 155,073 of record JAKBPI010000001.1, read on the forward strand.
TTCTTCTATGGGGTTTAAGTCACTTCTGTGTAGATTTTCTACTAAAGCTTTTTCTAAGCTAAGTTTATCGTCGGCTGATTGCACCAATACCGGTATTGTCTGCAGACCGGCTCTTTTGGAAGCGCGCCAACGTCGTTCTCCGGCAATTAACTCAAAATTACCCGGCTCGGTTTCGCGAACTAAAACCGGTTGCAATAAACCCAATGCCTTAATGGAATCAGAGAGTTCCGCCAGAGATTCTTCATCAAAGCTTTTTCGAGGCTGATATGGATTTGGGTATATGGAAGTTATAGGTACTTCACGCAGTACACTTGTAGACCCCCCGGCAGTTTGATTTGGTATTAAAGCACTCAAACCGCGACCGAGACCAGTAGTCTTACTTGCCATTATGCAGTATCTCCTTAGCTAATTCTCTGTATGCTATAGCACCCCTTGAAGATGGGTCGTGTAGTGTTACAGGTTGTCCAAAAGAAGGTGCTTCAGAAACACGAACGGAGCGGGGTATAACGGTGTCGCAAACTTTTGTACTAATAGATTGTTCAAAATGACTTTTAACGTCTTTAACAACTTGATCTGCTAATTTTGTCCTGGCGTCATACATAGTCAAGACGATGGTGCTGACCACTAAAGTCGGATTAAGACTTGTCCTGACTAACTCCACATTATTGAGTAATTGGCTTAGACCTTCCAATGCATAATATTCGCACTGTATAGGTACGAGAACTTCGGTAGCTGCCGTCAAAGCGTTGACTGTCAATAATCCCAACGAAGGCGGGCAGTCAATAAAAATAAAATCAAAATCTTCGCTTAGTTGCTCAATGGCTCTCTTTAGGCGCATTTCCCGACTAAAAGAAGTAACCAGCTCAATTTCTGCTCCTGCTAAGCTCAAGGTAGCGGGGGTCAGAAATAAATTCTTTATGCTAGTAGGCTCAATTGAATCTTCTATATCTACATTGTGGAGTAATACGTCGTAAATTGAATTGTCAAAGTTTCGAGCGTGCACCCCCAAGCCAGAACTTGCATTACCTTGCGGATCTAAGTCAATTACCAGAACTTTATTGCCTAAATCAGCAAGAGACGCTCCTAAGTTGACTGTAGTAGTAGTTTTTCCAACGCCGCCTTTTTGGTTGGCTATAGCAAACGTCCGACATTGCTGGTCTTGTATATGTGCCACGCTTAAATACCTTTGATATTAAAAATTTCTTTGAGTAAAAATATAGCATACCGAGAACATTTAGCAATAGTAGCCGGTCAATAAAAGCTGCTTTTCTGCAATATAAATGTTCCACGTGGAACACTTATATTGCAGAAGCTTATCCTATTCATTCCTTCCAATTGAAATACAGAGTAGTGACTCCTATTTTGAGATTCCCACCAAATTGGGAATTTTCTATCACCTTAAATAGGATTCCTTTTGTTATAACAATACGCTTATTGAATCTTTTGATTCTCTTCTGTCATACCACATACTTGTTCCACGTGGAACAGATGGAATGTGCTCCATAGGTTATGCTGCAAGAGGGTTCGTTACTAGTGGGCATGCTAAAGTCTTGCTGGCAACACCGGATCGTCAAATACAAGAGTGTTTAGCTAAAGAAGCAGTGGAATTAAAACTGTCAGTACGTAGTTTGGAAGAGGCAGTCAGACGCCTGACCACCACAGCAGATGAATCCGAATTACCCGGTGGCAGCCAAGCTCTAATTCAAAACAGAGCAGATTTAGAAAATACTGCTGTTACGAATCCTTTTAATACAGAAGCCCAACGTTTAGGAAACGTTACCTCTAAGGCCCCCGGGATTTTTAGAAGACTTATTGAGTGAACATCTCGACACCAGAGTAAAAGTTGAAATGGGCTCCAAGCACGGCAAAATTGTTATTGATTTTGCTACTCTTGAAGACTTGGAGCGTATTTATAAAGCAATGTACATCTCAAAGGTTGGTGGATTTAAAAACCGAAACTGACGTGTCAACAAGCAGCGCTTTTGAAACGGACTCAGAATAAATATATTTACCAACGGATAACGATTTAAAATATTGGTCTTTTAGTGGGAATACCGACACGCCTAGGGTATTCATCAGGGCAAAGGTTTATCATTCGCAATTTAACAAAAGTGTGTGTACTCTTAATGGATTGCTCAGGCACTAAGGATACTTTGGCACAACCGGTCTTTGGCCAGCGTATGGCAATGTCACTCTCTGGTGGCTCAGAAACTATCAAGACCCCATCTTTTTGCAAAAACGGGGCTCCGCACTCGGCCGTAATGGGAGGTTGAGCGAAACTTCTCGCCACCACTGTTGAAAAAGCACCTCTTAATAAAGAACTTCTGCCGGCGACTTCTGCTCTTTCACATATCACTTCGACGCGATGATCTAATTCTAAAGTTGTTACCGTTTTTTTGAGAAATGCACATCTTTTTACGCTTGCATCTAAAAGCGATATCCGGGCATCTGGCAGCGCTAGAGCAAGAAAAAGCCCGGGAATTCCACCCCCTGTGCCCAAATCTAAAATATCCTTTGGGGTAGGCTTGCTTTCTTCGATAATATCCAAGAAACCGGCACTATGACGCAGGTGGGCTTCAATCGGCCCAGGACCCAAAAATCCCAGTTGTTGGGATTCAGATAAAACTGAAATTAGCTTGGAACTATCCATGTTCCGAAAAGTTGTTATTTGGAAAACACCTCTGAATCAACAGCATCTGTTGCTTTGTATACAACAACACGGCGTCTTGGTTCAAATCCTTCTGACCTTGTTTTGAGTCCCTCTATAGAGGAAATTGTGTCATGGACCACTTTCCTATCAGGTGAGTTCATGGGCTCTAATTTTTTGGTTACCCCTGTCTCGATAACCTCTTGACCTATTTTTTGTACAAATGTTGCCAGGGCGTTTGCTCTTTTTTGCCTGTAACGCGATACGTCAATAATTAATTTGGTTCTTTCCTCGATCCCCTCATTGCGTTGTATGATGGTCCTGGTAATTTCTTGAATAGCATCCAATGTAGAGCCTTTTGGACCCACTAAAATACCCAATTCCGGTCCGTCTATATTTATTAGTATTTGCGGACTATTGATCGAGACTTCGACTTTCGCGTCAAAGTCAAACTTAGTCAATAATTCCTGAAGAAAACTGGTGGCTAGTTTAGCTTTCTCTTCTATATCCATATCATTTACCTCTTTCTGAAGAGTATTGCTTGCTTCTACTACTGGTTTGGCATCTGTTTTATACCTTTGTGGTCTACTTGTCTGAGAAGCAGTAGTAGGCTTATTCGGCTTAGCTGTTTCGTTGTTTAGTGATTCTACGGTATTTGTTTGGTTGCTTCTATACTTCTTTTGTCTATTAAACTGAGTGCTTTTGTCTTTTGCTGTTTCACCTGTTGGGTTATTTGCAGAATTAGCACTTTTTTGTTGATTGGCAAGTGTTTGATTACCTGATTGTGATGCTGTGTTTTTATAAGGTCTTCTTTCGTCTCTATTGGCGTAAGAGTTCCTTTTTTTATACTGCTTCTTCTGGGGAAGGGATTGCGGTTTGATACGCACTCTCACTCTGGCTTGCTTTGATGCAATACCAAAAATACCCTTTTTTGCAGAAGATACTATAACAACTTCGGCATCTCTATACTCTATACCAAGCGCTTCCAGCGCTTCCTGTATAGCTAATTCATCAGTTACACCGGTAGTCTCTACCCATTCCACTTATCTACCGCCTTTTCTTGGAGGATCTGTTTGAGGTTTTGTTTTTCTGTAAACTTCCTTTAGGTGGCGTATATCCTTTGGAAGAAGTGTTTGTCTTTGAGACTTCATTTGAAGCTAAAGAGGATCTGTCTGAAACCGCCTCTAGTAACGCTCGAAAACCTTTTGGTTTGTCTTCGCCTACAAGGCTTTTCGTTTTCGCATGATCTTCTGCTTGTAGTTTTAATTTGGCAAAAGACTCTTTTATATGCGGGTCGTGTCTGTACATATACTCTTGTTGAAGCACCCTAAAAAGGCTGGACACAATAAAATATATACTTACACCGGCCGGGAGTTCTATGTAAAGTATGGCATAGACTAAAGGAAATATTTTTTGCATTGACTGCATTTGCTTCATTTGAGGGTTAGCCTGTGCCATAACGTTGCGCCCACTCATCTGTTTTATTTGAATATATTGCAAAATAATAGCAATAATTATCAATATAATATAAGGAGTTCTTGCTCCCCATGAGTGAAATGAACGAATAGATGCCGCTAAGTTAAGCCCAAAAGAGGGCAAAGACCCATGAGCAGCAATAATAGCGTGATACATTTTGGAGGTATGAGAAATGTAGTCCGGAGAAGGCACAATAAGTTTTTTTCCGTGCTTAATCACAGTTTTGGTAGCCGTAAGACCTCGTATGGTGTCATAAAGTATAATAAAGATAGGTATCTGTAGCAGCATAGGGAGGCAGCCGCCGGTGGGACTGACGTTATTTTCTTTGTAGAACGCCATCATCTCCTGGTTTTGGCGTTGTCTGATATCCTGCTTTTCTGCAACCGTAGCATTGGGTGGCACTTTATAACGACTTTGTAATTTCTTTAACTCCGGTGACAGGAGTTGCATACGCATCATTGATCTGGTGCTGCGGCGTGTAATAGGGAAGGTAACAACCATGGTTACCAAAGTCAGTAGCCCTATAGCAACGGCATAATTTGGAATAAGTGCGTAAAACTCAGCTACCAGCCAAGCAAATCCGTCAAATATGGGCTTAAAAATTTGACCGAGTGTTGATGCTAAAACCACAGGAGGTCCTTTTTATCTTAGTAACGTTATAAGTGCTTTACTTTATACGTTTGTTTGTTAAACATTTTTTTATGAGATTTTTTTGAATCAAGTTCTTCCTTGGTAGGTATTGGGTCAACGCCAAATCCACCATGGGGACGGCACCGGAATATTCTTTTTGCTCCGAGTACAATCCCTGTATACGCACCATGTTCAGTTATGGCCTCTGCCATATATTCTGAACAGGAAGGTGTAAAGCGACATGGAGACAATTTTCCTTGCCTGGATACTTGGTAGACCTTAATTAGCGCCAAAGCTACTTTTTGGGTAAATCTCACTTTAAACTCGTTTTTTGCATTTTTAAAACTTCACTTTGTACAGCTGTGAGTAAATCTTGGTAATTCAATTTAGCAGCATTTGGTTTCATTATTATTAGATAGTCGCCAGGTATCATAAAAGGGGATATTTCTTTAGCAATTTCCCTTAGTCTTCTTTTACAAAGATTCCTTTTTACCGCATTGCCATACTTTTTATTTACCGCAAATGCTGTTCTTATGTTTTTTTCTGAGGCATCTTGCTGATAAAACAGCACTGTAATATACTTACTGGATTTTTTGAGCCCAAATTTATATAAGTTGATAAACGAGTTACGCCCTTTTACCGCTAATGTTTTTTTAGGCTGAAATATTTGTTCTTCCGCGTCTTCTTCTGGCTGCAAGGATTTCTCTGCCTGCTCGTGTGGCCATTCTATGTCTGAAACCATGTTTTTTTGAGCGTTTTCTCTGATTTGGTTGGTATGTCCGCTTCACAACTTCTCCTTAAGTATTAAAATAGGCTTTTAAAAAATACCACCTATAGAATAGCTTGTTTTGCCAGATATGAAAGTTCAAGAAGGAATTACTTAATGATTAAATACTATACGTAGCCCTTCGAACGCACATATTATAAGAAAGTGTTTTATGTGTTTTATCTGCAATTTGTCCACAAGTTGTGGATTGAGCTGTGGACAAAAAATGAAAGGCTGCAAAAGTGATAGACCCCCAGCAGCTCTGGAGTGAGTGCTCAAAAGTAATTAAAACACAGGTATCGGAAGCCACGTGGAAGACTTGGTTTTCATCAATAATACCTGTTGAAGTGGTAGAGAGTACTTTTGTGCTCTCCGTACCAAATGATTTAGTAAAAGGACGACTTCAGAGTAGATTTAACGGCATCCTGGCTGAATGTGTATCTGAAATACTAGGGAGTTCGTTTGAGGTGGAACTCCATATTTCACCATCCAATACACATAGCCAGCAAAGTCTTCTTGGCGAGGATGATTTTTTCAATGTCGAATATCAAAAAAAAGAAACTCAAAATAATGGTTTGGGACCTAAAAAGAACTCTGACAGTAACGTTACGGCGTTCGATTACAGGCAGAGTAAATACAGTTTTGAAACTTTCGTAATAGGTCAGTCTAATAGGTTCGCCCATGCCGCAGCGCTTTCTGTTGCCGAAACACCCGGAAGGGCTTATAACCCTCTCTTTATTATAGGTGACGTGGGGTTAGGAAAAACACATCTTCTGCAAGCCATCAGGAACTATACAAACGAACACTTTAGTAAAATGAGTGTTTTATATATTTCTGCAGAAACCTTTATGAATGAGTTTATTGACGCTATAAGAAACAACTCCACTAACTCATTCAAAAAAAAATATAGAGCCTGTGATGTGCTACTTATTGATGACATTCAATTTATTGAGGGCAAAGAATCTCTGCAAGAAGAATTTTTCCACACATTTAATTCACTCTATGAAGCCTCTAAACAGGTTGTATTGACTTCAGACAGACCGCCGGGATCTATGAAAACTTTGGAAAGCAGACTTAGAAGCAGGTTTTTATCCGGGTTAATTGCAGATATTCAACCACCTGAATTTGAGACTAGACTTGCTATTTTACGTACAAAATCCGAGCATGAGCACTTAAATATCCCTGATGAAGTACTTGAATTTATAGCTGAAAACGTAAAGCACAATATTAGGGAATTAGAAGGGGCTCTCATTAGAGTACACGCTTACGCTTCTCTCAATAAGTTACCTTTGAATAAAAGCTTAGCTGAGGAAATTCTCTCCGATATAAAACGTCAACCAAAAGGAATTACTGTAAAAGATATTGTGAGCATCACGGCCAAAAAATTTGACTTTACAGAAGAAGAGATACGAGGCCCTTCCCGTCAAAAAGCTATTGTTTTAGCACGTCAGATAGCTATGTACGTCATTAGAGAGCTTACTGATTTTAGTTATCCGTCAATAGCTAAGGAATTTGGTGGAAGAGATCATACGACAGTAATGCATGCTGTTGATAGGATCTCTAAAATTATGAGTGAGCAAAAAAATATTTACGATTTGGTTACAGAATTAATTACAAAAATAAAAGAAGAGTAGTTTTATGTGGATAGCTTGTTGGTAAGTTTGTGTTTAGCTTGTTGATTTTTTGTTGAAAACCAAGCAAGCTAAAAAAACCAAAAGTGTAGTTTTTGAACGTTGTGGAAATATAAAAATTGCTGTGGATTAAATAATGGGTAATAACTAGGAATTTATATTTGAAATTCACAATTCACAAAGACTACTATTATTATGTTTTAAATAAAAAATATTTTAAGAATAGGTGGATAACAATTGAAATTCACAACAGAGAGAGATTCAATAGTAGAAGCTTTGAATGGACCGGTAAGAGCTGCTACTTCAAAAGGAACCTCTTATAACATTCCAAGTCTAAAACTAAAACTAAAAAATAATAACTTAGAAATAATAGGTTCCGATCCGGACTTAGTGATATCAACCAGAACTGATGTGCATGGGGAGCAAGACGGAGATATGATTGTTCCGGCGAAGCTCTTCCAAGATATTGTAAGAGCTCTCGATCAGGGTGCGGTTCATGTCTTATCTAACGACGAAGAGATCACCATTACTTCCGGAAAAGCAGAATTTAAAGTTCGCGAACCTGTAGGCGGGGAATTAACGCTTTTCACAAAAGCAACCGGTGATGGTTCATTACTACCAACAAAAATTTTGGCAGAATCTCTAAACCAGGTAGTGAGAGCCGCTCTTACTGACAATTCAAGGGCTCCGCAACTCTCGGCTGTTCTCTTTGCTACTACTGAAGACGGAATAAGAATGGTAGCTACAGACTCATATCGCTTAGCATATAAAGACATTAAAGGTATATCAATTAAAGAAGATACGGAAGATGTTCTAATACCTGCTAAAACATTAGAAGAGCTACAAAAGATTATTTTGGCGAACCAAAATGAAAAAGAAATAAATTTCTCATATAGCGACACAGACGCTGTTTTCAATATTGGGGATTCAAAACTGGCTACCAGGCTTATAAAAGGTCCTTTTCCCGATTATCAAAGATTACTACCGAATAGTTACGAGAACTACGCCATTATTGAAAAAGAACCGTTCATCAATGTAATAAACAGAATAAAGCTGCTTATTAGAGATTCAAAAGACGCTTCGTCACCGGTCAAGTTGAATTTTTCTTCTTCTCATGTTGAGGTAAGTGTAAGCACACCGGAGAGTGGAAGTGCTGTTGAGATAATTGAAGCAGAATACTCAGGTGAAGAAACACAAGTGGCTTTTAATCCCAATTACTTACTTGATGGAGTAAAAGCGATTAATTCAGAGAATATAGTCATTAATATAATTGACAGTTCCAAACCTGCAACTATAGAGCCAGAAGACGAAAAAGATTACCATTACTTATTAATGCCGGTGAGAATATCCTGAGTGTAATAAAAGATATTGAAGTAAGTAACTTTAGGAATATCCTAAATACAAAATTTACACCTGCTGAAAAAGGTGTAACTTTGTTAATAGGTCCTAATGGTTCTGGAAAAACATCAATCCTTGAAGCTATTGCGTACTCTTCTGTTTTAAAGTCAATTAAAAATGATTCTAAAAACTCAATTATTAAAAATGATAAAGATTTATCAAAAATAAAAACAAACATTATAAACAATGGAAGAAACTCTACAATAGACATAACACTAAGCAAGCTAAATAGAGATACTGTATTTATTAATGATGTAAAAGCAAGTAAATCTTCACAACTACTAGAAGAATTTACATTCACATTATTTACACCAGAAGATCTCAATTTAATAAAAGGCGGACCAAATCTAAGACGCGATTACTTAGATGAAATACTGTCTAATCTATCCACATATAACCTTAATTCTATTAGGCAATTTGAAAAGTCTTTAAGGCAAAGAAATATACTACTCAAACAAATAACATTAAAAAATTACATGAATTATATAGATACATTAAATGTATGGGACGAGCAAATTGTAAAATACAGTACAATTTTAGTCAACTTAAGAAAAAACCTAATTAGTGAACTTACTCCATATATACAAAAAGAGTTTATGAGGATAACAAACATTAAAAGAGATATAAATATAAGTTACATCTCTTCAGTTAAAGACGATATTGTTTTAGAACTAGCTGATAAAAGAACAGAGGATATAGTAAGGAAAACTACAACAATAGGTGCCCATCGAGATGATATAGAGATCACATTAGGAAGTCTTGATTCAAGAAGACAACTTTCACAAGGACAGCAACGTTCTTTAGCAATATCTCTCAAGTTAGCTATGCATCATATACTGATTGATAAAAAAAATAAAATACCGGTCATACTTCTGGATGATGTCTTTTCAGAATTAGATGAAGAAGTGAGTAATAATCTGCTTGAGCAAATTTACGATTATCAAGCAATAGTAACATCAGCCACCAAACCACTTAAAAAAATATCTATCGAAAAAGAAGTTAGAATGCTAAACGGCGAATGTGAGTAAATGAGTATTCTTATTGAGTACTTTATTAAAAAGTGTATTTTATGATGGATGAAGAGCACAAAATATATTTTTCATGCCAAGAGTACTTGGAAAAAATAGGTCACCCAGAGTTGATCCTGTTGTCAAAAATTCAGGCAGTTTGGGAAGAGGTCGTAGGGGAAAATATCAACAAAAACGTCTTCCCTGTAAAAATTATCGAAGACACCTTACTGGTATCGATATCAAATCCTGCTTGGGATACTCAAGTTAATTTTTTTGCCAAAGATATCTTAAGTAAGCTTCGAAAAAGAATAGACGAATATGGAGTACCGCCAAACACAGCTGCTGACAGTAGAATGTCAGAGCATGTCAAAACAGATCAAAGTACTTTTCCTCTCAGAATGAAAACCTTCTTAAAACACTAATTTCCAACCGAGAGCGTCTAAAATAAGACTGTATTGAATGATGTATAGGCGGAGATAGTGAGCGAACAAGCAGTATTAACTTATGAAGCGGACGATATAGAAATTCTGGAAGGGCTGCAACCTGTCCGCAAGCGGCCCGGTATGTTTATAGGTTCTACTTCCACAACTGGCCTCCATCACTTAATTTGGGAAGTTGTAGATAACTCTGTAGATGAAGCTATGCAGGGTTTTTGTACAAAAATAACAGTCACTCTATTAAAAGATGGCGGTTGTCGCGTAGAGGATAACGGTAGGGGTATTCCGGTAGATCCTCACCCCAGTGACCCTAGTAAATCAGCAGCGGAGATAGTTTTAACAGTCCTGCATGCCGGCGGTAAGTTTGGTGGATCCGGCTATAAAGTATCGGGTGGACTCCACGGAGTCGGGGTTTCTGTTGTTAACGCCCTTTCAAAGAGGTTGGAGCTAGAAATCGATAGGGGCGGTAAGCGTTATGAAATGACATTTACCGACGGCGGTACACCGGTATCTAAATTAAAGCCGGTGGGCGACTCACCCCGGAAGAGAACAGGTACTACTGTAGCATTTTGGCCGGATCAAACGATTTTTGACGATGTAGAGTTTCGTGCTCAAACCGTCATGGAACGCTTACAAATAATGGCGTTTCTAAATAAAAGTTTGGAAATCGTTTTCATTGACGAAAGACAAGACCCTGTTCTCAAAGAAATTTACAAATATAACGGCGGTATACAGGACTTTGTTAGACATCTAAATATATCCAAGGAATCTCTGTTTAAAAAAATATGTTTTTATGAAGGTGTTGAGACAGAACAAGAAGTAGAAATAGCTTTGCAGTGGAATACGACATATTACGAAAGTATCCACTCTTTTGCTAACGGCATCTCTACTCTTGAAGGCGGTATGCATGAAGAAGGTTTTAAAAAAGCCCTAACAAACGTCATTAATAAATATGCCAGAGCTCGCAAATTACTCAAAGAAAACGAGGTAAACCTGGATGGTAAAGATATTAGAGAGGGCTTAACCGGCATTATTTCCGTACGGCTGCGTGAACCACAGTTTGAAGGACAGACTAAGTCAAAACTAGGTAACGTTACCATCAGGTCTTTGGTTGAGAAAACGACAAACGAAAAACTGAGCCAATGGTTGGAAGAGAATCCCAGAGAGGCTTCCCAAATTATTCAAAAGGCAATTCTGGCAAGTCGCGCCAGACAGGCAGCAGCTAATGCCAGGGATCTCACACGCAGAAAAAGCGCCATGGGTGGGGCAGGTTTACCAGGTAAACTGATTGACTGTTCTTCGAAAAACGCAGAAATATCTGAAATTTTTATTGTGGAAGGTAATTCGGCCGGTGGTTCTGCCAAAGACGCAAGAGATCCACATACACAAGCCATTTTACCAATCAGGGGTAAAATCCTCAATGTTGAAAAATCGCGTATGGACAAGATGTTAAAAAATACCGAGATACAAGCCCTGATTATGGCAATTGGTGGTGGTGTGGGTGATGATTTTGATATATCAAAAGTTCGTTACCACAAAATAATTATCCTGGCCGATGCAGATGTGGACGGATCCCACATTAGAACCCTTCTATTGACGTTCTTTCTGCGCCAAATGAAGCCTTTGATAGAAAACGGATTTGTGTATGCGGCACAACCCCCTCTGTATTCCACACTGATTGGTAATGCAAAAACATACTTAAAGGATGATCAAGCAAAAGCCGAGTTCTTAGCTGCTCATCCAAATCACAAAAATGAATTTCAGAGGTTGAAGGGTCTTGGAGAAATGGACTTCCATGAGCTAGAAGCTACGACTATGAGTCCCTCAAAAAGATCCCTGCTACAAATAAATATGGAGCAAGCGAGTATTGCCGATGAGGTTTGCTCAATCCTTATGGGCGACGATGTGGAAGTGCGTAGAAAATTTATTCAGCAAAACGCCAAAGACGTGAGGTTCTTGGATGTCTAAAAATAATAAAGGCACGTCTTCACCTACTGAAGACGAAGAAGCTATAGGCACCATTGAGCCTATAGAGATTCAACTCGAGATGGAAAGATCTTTCCTCGAGTACTCAATGTCAGTGATTATCTCACGGGCACTGCCTGACGTCAGAGATGGTCTAAAACCGGTCCATAGGCGTATCCTATACGGTATGTGGGACAATGGACATCGTCCCGACAGACCACATGTCAAATGTGCAAAAGTTGTCGGCGATGTCATGGGTCGTTTCCACCCACACGGTGACGCCGCTATTTATGATGCCTTGGCCAGAATGGTGCAGGACTTTAGCTTAAGGCATCCGTTGATTGACGGGCACGGTAATTTTGGTGCACCTGGTCCAAACGCTGGTCCTGCGGCAATGAGATACACAGAAGCCAGGTTATCCCAGCTCGCAATGAGTTTATTGGAAGATATCAATGAGCAGACTGTTGATTTTGTTCCAAACTACGATGGGTCTGACGAAGAACCGGTGGTACTTCCTGGACGTTTTCCAAACCTTTTAGTAAACGGTTCACAGGGTATTGCTGTGGGTATGGCGACCAATATACCACCACATAACCTCGGAGAGGTTATTGATGCCACCAAATATCTTATAGACAACCCAGAGGCTACCTCGGATGATCTAATGAGATTTGTTAAAGGTCCGGATTTTCCGACAGGTGCAACAATACTCGGTCGACAAGGTATTATTGACGCATATAGAACAGGAAGAGGTTCTATTAAGCTCAGGTCAACGGCCGAAATTATAGAAGGGCGAGGCGGGATCTCTCAAATAGTAGTTACAGAGATTCCCTACCAGGCTTCGGTGGAAGTTATAGCGGAGCGCATCGCCGATTTAGTGGAGAATGGCGAGCTAAGCGGAATTTCTGACATACAAGACGCATCTTCAGGCGGTAAACCAAAATTGGTGATTACCTGCAAAAGGGATGCCAATCCAAACGTGTTATTAAATAACCTATACAAGCAAACCCCTCTACAAAGCTCATTCGGTATACACATGTTGGCTTTGGTGGATGGAGTACCGCGCCTATTGAATTTAAGCAATGCTCTAAGTGCTTATATACGACACCAAATCGAAGTAGTTACCAGACGTTCTGAATATAGATTAAATAAAGCAAAGGCAAGAGCCCATATAGTAGAGGGACTACTCAAAGCTCTCGACATCTTAGACGAGGTTATAGCCGCTATTCGCTCTTCCGCGGACCGCCAAGATGCTAAGACAAAACTTATGGCTGAGCCATTTTCGTTTTCCGATGAACAGGCGACTCATATTTTAGATATGACCCTTAGTCGTCTTACCAGATTGGGGCGACGGGAGTTAGAAGACGAAATGGCCCAACTAAAAGCGCTTATTTTGGATTTGGAATCCATTTTGAACGATGATGGACGTCTTCGTTCGGTTATATCGGAAGAACTGGAAGTCATTAAGAAAAAATTTGCTACTCCGAGAAAAACCACAATCGGTCATGATGCCGGGGAAATCAATACGGAAGATTTAATTGATGACGAAGAAGTTGTGGTTACTCTCACCAAAGCCGGGTATATAAAAGCCGTACAGACAGATTCTTACAAAACACAGTCACGCGGCGGTAAGGGGGTGAGGGCAGCTAAATTAAAAGAAGAAGACATAGTAGAAGAAATTATTCATACCACAACCCATGCTTACCTACTACTGTTTTCCAACAAAGGCAAAGTTTATCGTTTGCGCGCTTACGAAGTACCGATGAAAGAAAGAACTGCTAAAGGCACGGCGATAGTTAACCTTATTCCTCTGGCTCCAGAAGAGAAGATTGAGGAAATAGTTGCTACTAAAGATTTTGATACCGATAAATTTCTCTTGTTTGTTACCAAAAATGGACAAGTCAAAAAAACTTCTCTAACTGAATACGATAAAACAAGAAGAGAAGGATTTATTGCCATTAACTTACATAACGATGACGAGTTAGTCAGGGTGTTTAGTATCGGGAACGGTGAAGATGTCATTATGGTTTCTAAAAACGGGATGGCAATTAGATTCTCTGAAGAAGACATCAGAGCAGTTAGTAGAGCTGCAGCTGGCGTAAGGGGGATGAAACTAAAAGAGGGAGACGAGGTGGTTTCCAGTTTGGTCACCAAAGACGACTCATCTCTCCTGGTGATTACTCTAAACGGATATGGCAAGAGAATTAAGCTCGATAGTTTCCACCGCCAGGCACGTGGGGGCCAAGGTGTTAGGTGTATACGACTTACTCAATCAAAAGGTTATGTGGTTTCAGGTTTGATGGCAGAAGACGATGACGAAGTTCTTATATCCTCTTCAACAGGCATTTTAATCAGGACTTCCGTAAAGCAAATTACTTCTCAAGGAAGAACAGCAACAGGCGTAAGAGTTATGAATCTGGGCGACGATCAATGTGTTGCAGCTGTGGCTTTAGTAAAGAACCAGGATCAAGAATACGAATAAATTGGTAGTTTTCCCAATGGAGGATCCAACGGACTATAAACTGTTATAGGAAGCGGGGCTATAGCTCAGTCGGTTAGAGCGCAGCACTGATAATGCTGAGGTCGCAAGTTCGATTCTTGCTAGCCCCACCAAACCATCAATACCTAACCTTCTGGGTTCGGTTATTGACGTATACTTTTGTCATTATTTAGTGACTATATCTTTTTAATAGCTTATTTGCTTCCGTAGTACGACCCACTTGTTGGTAGGAAAAAGCCAGATTGTCTCGCGCAGTCAATGTATTAGGGTGATCTTTTCCTAATATCCGCTCATAATCTGCTAAGACCTTTTCCCCTATTTCTATAGCTTTATCAATACGACCCACTTGTTGGTAGGAAGAAGCGAGGTTGCTTCGCGTAATCAAAGTATAAGGATACTCCGGACCCAATAGCCGCTCACAATCTACTAAGACTTTTTCCTCGATTTCTATAGCTTCATGAGTACGACCCACTTGTTGGTAGGAAGAAGCCAGATTGCCTCGCGCAGTCAATGTATTAGGGTGATCTTTTCCTAATATCCGCTCACAATCTACTAAGACTTTTTCCTCGATTTCTATAGCTTCATGAGTACGACCCAGTTGTTGGTAGGAAGAAGCGAGGTTGCTTCGCACAGTCAATGTATTAGGGTGATCTTTTCCTAATATCCGCTCACAATCTACTAAGACTTTTTCCTCGATTTCTATAGCTTCATGAGTACGACCCAGTTGTTGGTAGGAAGAAGCCAGGTTGCTTCGCACAGTCAATGTATTAGGGTGATCTTTTCCTAATATCCGCTCACAATCTGCCAAGACCTTTTCCTGGATTTCTATCGCTTCCGTAGTACGACCTGCTTGTTGGTAGGAAGAAGCCAGATTGCCTCGCGCAGTCAATGTATCAGGGTGATCCGGACCTAATATCCGCTCACGATCTGCCAAGACCTTTTCCTGGATTTCTATCGCTTCATGAGTACGACCCACTTGTTGGTAGGAAGAAGCCAGATTGCTTCGCGCAGTCAATGTATTAGGGTGATCCGGACCTAATATCCGCTCACGATCTGCCAAGACCTTTTCCTGGATTTCTATCGCTTCATGAGTACGACCCACTTGTTGGTAGGAAGAAGCCAGATTGCTTCGCACAGTCAATGTATTAGGGTGATCTTTTCCTAATATCCGCTCACAATCTGTCAAGATTTTTTTACTGATTTCTATAGCTTCATGAGTACGACCCACTTGTTGGTAAGAAAAAGCCAGGTTGCCTCGCACAGTCAATGTATCAGGGTGATCCGGACCTAATATTCGCTCACAATCTGTCAAGATTTTTTTACTGATTTCTATAGCTTCATGAGTACGACCCACTTGTTGGTAAGAAAAAGCCAGGTGATTTAACGCAACAAGGGTGTCGTAATGCTTTTCCTCAGGAAGGCTTTTTAGTGTAGCGACAGCACTTTCCCAAATAATTGGGATTTTAGTCAGTTGTCCCGTTCGAACAGCTACCGCAGATTTAGCATGAGTAAAGGTTAAATATAGTTCGGGTGGAACCTTATTACTAATAGTTTCGAGTAGAGGTTGTGCTATTTCAGGGGCACCAACACGTATCAATTCTGATGCTACTCGGATAACACGTTCGGGAAGAAGAGGGTTGTTGTCTTTGGTTATCGCCTCGGTGGTGATAGATAGCAACAGATCTAGTGACATAGATGGTTTCTTTAGGTCAGCTGTTAAGATTGCAACTAGCAAAAAAGAAGCTCTATCAGTATCCGCGACATTAACCAATAGGCTGTCGGCTCGCTCAGCCCAACTAGTTCTGTCATTTATGGCAGCCAACATAAACAATTCAAATCGTATATCAGCAATAGATAATGTCTGTAGTTTGTGTTCTATAAGACGGCTAATTGCTGAGGGTTGTTTTAATAAAGAAAGTGGATTTCCTGTGTCAAGAGCTGCACACGCATCGTCAAGTTCTTTTAGTTTTGTGAGTAATGCCGGATTAGCTGACTCTTGATGCCGAGGTGCAAACATTCCGGTCGTTGGATCGATAAAAGGTGAGGCGACTAACGCTCCGGTAAGGCTAAAAGTAGAGTCTTTGACTAGGTGTAGTGCTTGCTGGAGGTAATTCGCAACTATAGGTTGACTTGAGTTGATTTTGGAAAGTTCATCTTGTTCAAACCAAGAGAGAAGAAAATCAAGCACCAATTGGATGGGCTTACCTCTCGAGTCTTTGAGTTGGAAAGCAAGACGTGCTAAAGGTTCTGCTAATTCATAAAAACTCAAACGACGATCAGCGCGATCAACCAGTAAACCTGTACGAAGTTGAACCCAACCACGATTTTTTAGATCACTCATTGTTTTAGCTAGGCTTTTTTGTTCAACTCCAATTGTTGTGGCCAGTTCGTTTACTGTTATAGCTCGATCGGCATCCGCCAGAGTTCTTACGACAAGTCGTTCTTGTGGCGATAGTCGTAATAATTGTTCTTGGTAGAAAGGAGTTAGATCATCAAATCTTTCTATGAGAACTTTAGTCAATTCGTCCAGATCGGAAGTCTTAAGACCGGTGGCAAAAAGTGCCCACATACGCGGTTGTCCACCGGCGAGATGTTCTATAGCAGTGAGGCGTGCTTGTGATGTGGGATCGTTGAGCCGGTTTTCTAAAGGAAGGTCTCTTTCAAATTTTGCTATAGCTTTTAACATTTCTATCGCCTGGGAAGCGGTGAATGGAGGAAGTTGGGTTGTATCAAAAAATCCATAAAATGTATCTGTTTGGTTTAATAGGTAGTCAGTAAGGCGAGTAGCCGTGGCAATCACGAGAAACGGTCGTTTGTTTTCGAGAAACGCCCGCAAACGGCGTTGCCCTGCTGTCTGCAGATTATCAAGGATCCAGTCAAGGTTTTCTGTGAGTAGCACAATCGGACCATATGTATCAACTTCATTCATGACAGCTGTTTCCAATTCCTCGTCTGTCATGTGTCGGTCTAATTTACCTTGGTAATTATCAGCGATTGGTGTCTCAATGTGTTCAAGGACACAACGCAGTAGATCACTATAAGAATTGATGGTCCAAGGGTCTTCTGGCAGCCAACTGATGCTGAAAGGCAAGCCGTCTTTTTGAAGGTGACGCAGTTTATGATACGCAAGACTGATTAGATGCGTCTTACCCGCACCACGAGGACCTACTAATAGCCTATGTGAGCGTTCATTTGTTTGAGTAGCACGTTTAGTACGAGCTATGATGTCTTCCAATAGGTCATGACGGTGAACAAACAGAGCGTTGAGGGTGTCTTCGTCAAGCAAACTTGGTGTAAATCGTGCCAGTGTCATGATGCCCGCCTTATTTCCCAAATCCGTGCCAGCGACCGGTATTTCCAACTGATATCACCATCAGGGGTTCGCTTTAGGTAGTGGTCGCGGATTAACAAATCAACAATTCTCTTCAAGTTTTTTTCTGGTTGTCCATTAGTGCAGCTCAGGGCTTCTTGTAATGTAGGTCTTTTGTTAGGTCCATGTTGAGCTAGTTCGTCAAGTATACTCCCGGCAAGCAGACAATCATCGGGGTTATAGTATCGATCAAGCCTTGTTAAGAGGGAGGTGCTTTGGTGAGAAACATCTAAGTCGGCAGCAGCCCGATCAAACAAAGAGGCCACATTGTTACCGCCAAGCGTTTCTTTTTGATCTCTTGCGTATGCAACTACTAAATGTTCCAGATAGGGAATTCCATCTGTGATTCTAACTATTTCTGTTGATGTATCAGGGTCGTATTTAACGTCATTTCCACGTAGCAGACAATCAGCCAGGTATTTAGCCCAAGATGCTTCAAGAGCCCCTAGTTCGTAATAAATCAGATCATTGGTGAGATCATCGCCTGCTCCTATTTGAGACATAACATGATGCATACCTACCGAGCCGGTAAGTATCCAACAAAGTGAAGGGTTATTTTCACGAAGTCTTCGCAAGATTGCCAGAGTTTTTCTTGCCTCATCCGGTCCTTCTTTATCCTTAATACTCAAAAGCATGTCAGGAACTTCATCGCATGCCAGTAGCAGAAAGCGCTTTTCTTCATTCAGTACTTTTGATATCTCTATGAGTGCGGTCTCCAGTGTTGCCAATGGGTCGTACTTATAAGCTTGTTTGAGGGCAATTTTTACAGGTCCTGCGGATACCTCAAACCCAGTGAACAGTTTTTTTAGATTATTTATTACACGTTTTGACAGTGTTTGAAAGGTATATAGATCTTTGATGATTGTTTCACATAATTTGGTGGTGGTGTCCACACCCTGTAAACTAATTTTTATACATTTAGACTCCCGATTTGTTTCGGCAGCCATTTTACTCAGCACACTTGACTTTCCCAATCTTCGGATGTCGGTGAGTAAAATTGAAGATGATTCACTAGCTTTCCATAATTTTTTGATTAACTCATCACGCCCTATCACAAAACCTACATTTGATTGCCCTCCAGGGACTGCCGGTATTCTTATTGGCTCGGGTAGTTCTTTAATCACAGCCGCTCCTTTTATCTGGTTTCTTAGAATACAGAAACTCTCACGTATAATAATACGGGAAATTTCCCGTACTGTCAACACATTAAATATGAATTAAAATTTTTCTTCGTTATTCTATAAAGGACGTCGATAACTCCTAACCATAGGGTCTTTTTGCTGACTTAGAAAATAAAAGATTAGAGAACGAGGTTTTCATAGAGTTATTTTTAGGACTTCTAAAAGCGTGCAGCGCTTAAAGATAAAAAAATTTGACTTTGAAGGTTTTAGTTAGGTAATGGCGGCTTTGACCAAATGTTGAGGTTGTGGCTAATCAGTCGTTCCAGTCATACGGGTTTTGATTGGCCTTTTGTAGTGTTTCTACATAGCCGAATCGGTAATAATCGTGTCTGCTGCCGAGGGGATAAGAGAGCGTTCCTCTGATATCGTCCAAATTGTTACAGCCCCTGCTTTGTAACCAAGCGGATAGGTCATCTAACAGTTTTGTGACGTAACCAAGTCCGTTTCGCAAAATGGCAGAAGTTGTCATGACGGTATTAGCACCTACTAAAAGGTATTTAATAATTTCGTCAACACTTTCCACCCCAGTTGTGGCTGCTATATGAGCTTTAATTTGATTTCTTACCAAAGCTATGACAGCCAATGGGAGTCTCACCTCGCGCTTGTCAGATAAATTGATGGTTGGTAAGACCTCTAGCATATTGAGATCGATGTCCGGATAGAGGTATCTGTTGAACAACACCAAAGCATCGACACCAAGTGAGTCAAATCTTTTTATCACATTAGATAAGGATGTGTACATAGGGGACAGTTTGACTGCCACAGGTATACTTACCTCTTTTTTGACGGAACGAAAGATATCGAAATGCAATTGCTCTATATCTGTTCCAGCCATTTCGAGATCACTTATCGGTTGATATAAGTTTAGTTCGATTCCCGATGCCCCGGCATCTTGCATGTTTTTGGCATAAGCTACCCAACTGCCTAATGTGGATCCGTTGAGACTGGCAATAATAGGTGTGTCTATTTTGGAACAGATAAGTTCAAGGGTTCTTAGGTATGGTAAAGGACCGGGAGAGTCTAAGGGCGTCTGCGGAAAGTAGGAAAGTGACTCAAGGAAGCTTTCTGCATAATTTTCCAAAATGGATGCTTTCCGGTTTTCCTCATGGTTAATCTGTTCTTCAAACAAAGAGTGCAGCACAACAGCACCTACACCGGAGTCAGCCAAAGCCTGAATTTGATCTACGGTTTGAGAAAGCGGAGACGGGGAAGCGACAATAGGGTTTTGTAGTTGCAGTCCCATATAATTTGTTGTCAGATTCATTGAAATCCTCTGCTTTCTTATCTGTTACTGGGATAAGCTTTGGCCGGTTTGGCAGCCATTTCTTCGTATTGCTGCCACTTTCTGTCTATGGCTTCTTCGGCCAATTTGAGTAAAATTTCTGATTCTTCCGGGTTGCTGCGATTTAAAGCGCTATAACGAATTTCCTGTAGGGCATACTTCTTGAAGGGGATTCGCTTTCTTGGAGAGTCGAGGAGAAAAGGTTTTTCTCCTTTTGCCTGCAACACAGGATCATATCTAAAAAGGGGCCAGTATCCGCTGGCTGTCGCCCTATATTGCTGTTCTAAGCCGTAACGCATATCAATGCCGTGGGCAATACAGTGACTGTAAGCAATGATCAACGAAGGTCCAGGGTAAGCTTCTGCTTCTCTAAAGGCAAGCAACGTCTGTTTTTTGTCGGCACCCATGGCAACTTTTGCCACATATACGTTGCCGTAAGAGATGGCTTGCAGTGCCAGGTCCTTCTTTTCCAACTTCTTGCCGGATGCCGCAAACTTGGCTATCGAACCAAGAGGTGTAGATTTACTCATCTGTCCGCCGGTGTTGGAATAAACTTCAGTATCGAGTACAAGAATATTGACATTTCTACCGGAAGCCAGTACGTGATCTAGTCCCCCGGATCCGATGTCATAAGCCCAACCATCACCACCGACGATCCAAATACTTTTCTGTAGTAAAGCGTCTGCAACGCTGTCTAGGTCTTTAGCGACAACCGAGTCAATCTCTGCCAACTTTTCCCGTAATGTAGCTATGCGTTGTCGTTGCAATTCCAATTCGGACTCTGTTGCTTGAGGCGAAGAGAGAATTTCTGCAACCAAGTCTTCACCCAAAACCTCTGATAAATCTTGTAGGTGCTGCACGGCTATGTTGTGCTGCTGGTCAACAGCGAGCCTGATGCCTAAACCAAATTCAGCGTTATCTTCAAAAAGAGAGTTGGACCAAGCCGGTCCCCGACCAAACTTATTGGTGGTCCAAGGCGTGGTGGGTAAGTTGCCTCCGTAGATTGAAGAACAACCGGTGGCGTTGGCAATAATGGCTCTGTCGCCAAAGAGTTGTGATACAAGCTTTAAATACGGCGTTTCGCCGCACCCACTACAGGCGCCGGAAAACTCAAATAAGGGTTGGAGATATTGAGTACCGCGTACTGTTGAGAAATCAATCCTTTCTCTTTGTGGGTAATCTAATGTTTCAAAAAACGCCGCATTCTCTTTTTCTGTCGTGAGGATTGGTTCTTTGTCAACTAAGTTGATCGCTTTGCGATTTCCGGTGGCACTAGCAGGACAGGCCTCGACGCACAGCCCACAACCAGTGCAGTCTTCGGGATAAATCTGGAGAGTATAGGATATATCAGGTAAGCCGCGTTCGATAAGGGGTGCTGATTTAAATTTTGCCGGGGCGTCGACGACTACTTCACTGCTGTAATATTTGCTCCTGATTACAGAGTGAGGGCAGACAAAACTGCAGTTGCCACACTGTATACAGATACCGGGATCCCATTCGGCTATTATATCCGAGATATTTCTTTTCTCAAGACAAGCTGTTCCGGTTGGCCAAGTACCGTCTGCGGGCAGTAGTGAAACCGGTAAGTCTTCACCCTCTCCTCTAATCAGTTTAAAAGTAACGTTGCTTATAAAATCGTCATCACTTATTACATGAGAAATGTTATCAGGGTCGGAAATGTTTTCAATTGGCGGTATTTCTACTTTTTCCAAATTCTTAAAAGCAGCTTCTATTGCTGCCAGATTCGCATCTACGACTTTTTGTCCTCTCTTAGAGTAAGTCTTAATAATAGATTCCACAATTTTTTTCTTGGCAGTATCTCGGTCGATGATATTTGAGATAGCAAAAAAACTTGTTTGCAGAATTATATTAATTCTTGACCCCAGTCCAAGATCTCTTGCAATTTTTGTGGCATTTATTACATATAAAGATATGGCTTTTTCTCGTATTGTTTTTCTTACGTTCTCACCTAAATTTGTCCAAACTTCCGTGGCTGAATAAGGTGAGTTGAGAAGTAGAGTGGCTGATTTGTCAGCACGCTCCAAAATCTCTTTACTGTTAAGCAGGTTAAATTGGTGACAGCCGACAAAAGAAGCACGCTCAATCAAATAAGGCGCTTTTATGGGGGATTTTCCGAAGCGTAAGTGTGATGCAGTTTGTGAACCTGATTTTTTTGAGTCGTAAACAAAGTACCCCTGTGCCCAGTAGCCCAAAGACCCCAGGATTTTAATGGTGTTTTTATTAGCTCCTACGGTGCCGTCTGATCCTAAACCGTAAAAAACGGCCTCTATGGTGTCGGCAGTCTTTATTTCAAAGTCTTTACTATAGTCCAAACTTGAAAATGTTATGTCGTCTTTGATGCCGACAGTGAATCTGCGTTTTGGGGATTCTGCATCCAACTCATCAAAGACAGCTTTTACCATCCCGGGAGTAAACTCTTTTGAGGAAAGACCGTAGCGTCCCCCTATAACCATGGGTTTAGTTGTGAATTTGTGATTTGACTCACTCAAAAGCGCCTCAATATCCAAAAAGAGTGGTTCTCCAAGAGAACCCGGCTCTTTTGTCCTATCCAAGACCGCTATTTTTGTAACGCTTGGCGGTAAAGCTTGGATGATTTGTGATCCCGGGAATGGTCTGTAAAGTCGAATTGCTAAAACTCCAGTTTTATAACCCAACTGATTGTTTAAGTGCTTTACGGTTGTGGAAATAGTCTCAATGGAAGATCCCATGGCAACAATAACTTTTGTTGCCATGGGATCTCCAAAGTAATCTACCAAGTGGTATGACCGATTTGTCAGTTCGGCAAAGCTATCCATTGCTTTTTGGGCAATTTCTGGGGTTTTTTCGTAAAAAATGTTTACGGCTTCTCGTGTTTGAAAAAAGACGTCGGGATTTTGCGATGTTCCTCTGATAATAGGATGTTCCGGGGATAGGGCACGCTTCCTGTTTTGGTGAACCAACTCAATAGGAACAAACTCCCTTAGGATCTTGTCTTCCACATATTCAATGGTGTTTAGTTCGTGTGAAGTCCTAAAACCGTCAAAAAAATGCAGAAAAGGAATTTTTGATTTCAACGTTGCGAGTTGAGCAATTGCAGCAAAATCATGAGCTTCCTGTACGGATGCCGATGCCAGCATGGCTATTCCGGTTTGTCGCAACGCCATCACGTCTGAGTGATCTCCAAAAATTGATAAAGCCGAAGTAGCTAAAGAGCGGGCCGCCACGTGTATCACGGTTGAGGAGAGCTCTCCTGTGATTTTGTAAATATCAGGGATCATCAGCAATAGACCTTGAGATGCAGTAAAGGTCGTTCCCAGAGATCCGCCTTGCAGGATGCCGTGCAAGGCTCCCGCCGCACCTCCTTCGCTTTGCATTTCGCTGACTTGGGGTATGCTTCCGTAGACATTTTTCTTTTTTTGCGTGGACCATTCGTCTGCCAATTCAGCCATAGGTGAAGAAGGCGTGATGGGGTAAATAGCACAAAGTTCGTTGAGTCTATACGCTACCGAAGCTGCCGCCTCATTTCCGTCTACCGTTATTTGCATAACCTAACCTTTCACATCCTCTACCATTTCAATGGCGTGTACCGGGCACTGCTCAAAACAAGCCCTGCAGCCGGTACATAAGTTGTAATCAAATTTGTAGCGGTTTCCTTTGCCGAGTTTGATAACCGCCTGTTCGGGGCATGCACCAAAACAGCCGTCGCATTCAAAACAGTTGCCGCATGACAGACAGCGCGCCGCTTCAAAGTGGGCCTCTATTTCCGAAAACGTAGCCACAACCTCTTCAAAGTTTTTAACTCTTTCCTGCGGGGATTTGTGCTCCGGCTGTTCGGCGAGGAGGTCTTTGAAATACCAAAGATTTAAATCTGACAAGTGGACAACATCGTGTTTTTGAGGCGGCGTAAATTCGCTGTTCGATAACCAAGTGTTGATATTTTTTGCCGCTTTTTTGCCGTGTCCCATGGCGACCGTGACTGTCTTTTCCGCAGGTATCATATCGCCTCCGGCAAAAATACCCGGATAACCGGTCATCATCTGGTGATTAACTGCAACAGTGCCGTCGCTTTTGAATTCTATGCCTGGGACCGGAGATAAAAAGTCTGTCTCACTCTCTTGGCCTAAGGCAAGAATGATACTGTCGGCAGATATCACTTCTTTCTTTCCGGTGGATTGCGGCCTGCCGTTTTCATCGAGTTCCATCATTTCCAACTCGAGACCCTTTTCTCCAAAAGCGGTTATGGTTCTCAACCAATGGATCTTAACTCCCTCCAGGAGTGCCTCGTCCGCTTCTTCTTCATGGGCCGGCATTTGTTCTCTTGTTCTTCTATAGACAATCACACTCTCTTCTGCACCAAGCCGTTTTGCTGTGCGGGCTGCATCCATGGCCGTATTACCGCCACCGTAAACGGCAACCCTTCGTCCTATGAGAGGTTTTTCACCTTCTGCGACATGGTGTAAGAATTGGATAGCATCTACTATTTTGCCGGCATCTTGAGTGGGGATGTTGACACGCTTTGCCAAGTGTGCTCCTACTGCCACGAAAACGGCGTCAAAACCGCCGCCCTCTTTTTCTTCCAAGATGTTGCTGACTTTATGGTTGAGACGGAAAGTAACGCCTAAGTCTGCCAATCTGGCGATTTCGGCATCGAGAATTTCTCTAGGTAAGCGATATGCCGGAATTCCATAGCGCATCATGCCCCCGGGCTCTTTGCCGGCGTCTCTGATTTCCACTTGGTGACCAAGTAGGGTTAAGTGATAGGCGGCGGACAGTCCGGATGGACCGGCGCCTATCACTAAAATTCTTTTACCTGAATTCTTTTTTGGTTTGGCAAAAGCAAGGTTTTCTCTTAAGGCAAAATCGCCCACAAATCTTTCTACATTGTGAATACTTATCGAGGAGTCCAAATCTTTGCGATTGCAGGCATCCTCGCATGGGTGGTAGCAAACCCTGCCGTGTATAGCAGGGAAAGGATTGTCTTTGGTGATTATTTCCCAAGCCTTTTTATAATTGCGCTGCTCTACTTCGTAAAGCCAAGCCTGGATGTTTTCACCTGTCGGACAACCCTGGTTGCACGGTGGCAGCAAGTCAAGGTAAACAGGTTTAAAAGCCCTGACAGGGCCGCTTCTGTAGTGTTGTTCGGATAGGTCGGGTACGGTTGTGATATCAAATGGCATTTCTGGCACATAATCAATTTTGTCAACGCCTGCTCTGGTTCAATAGGGTCTAATGGCATAAAGACTATCCGGTAATGCCCAAAAGGGTCAAAGAAACATCATTTATAAAAATCCGGATGACGGGTGTAAAAGAATAGCGGGAGCTTACGAGGCTATTTTGCGTCAAAACTTACTGACAGTACTTGTCTCAGATAAGTATTTTTATCAAGATATTTATTTAACCGATACAAAAGATCGCCTTTATTGACCGATGTTTTGTCTGTAGAAAACATTGCCTCTATTATGGGTGGAGGTGAAAAAAATCGTAGTATCAAAAAGACTGTTTACCAATCTGTCGCTGGCCGTCGCTATATGCTACGCGTTATTAATAGCGACGGGTGGAGCCGTACGCCTTACCGGCTCCGGGTTGGGTTGTGCGGACTGGCCGACATGTTCGGCGGGACACCTCATTGCTTCTGACTCTTTTCATCCCTTGGTAGAGTTTTCCAACCGTATGGTGACGGTTGCCGTGAGCATAGTAACGGTAGTTACGTTTTTGGCTTCTTTTTACAGAAATCCCCGCTCGCGCAAACTCATTATTTTGGCAGGAGTGATTTTTGTCGGTCTGGCCGGACAGGTTGTTTTGGGCGGTATGTTAGTACTTACAAAGCTAAACCCTTACTTGGTTGCCCTGCACTTTATTTTTACCATAGCCATTTTGGTTGCAGCCGTTATCTTGTTTTATTTTTCTCGTCAAGCGGAAAACTACAACAAGTCACCTCTGGTGACAAGAGAAATTCTTCATTTGACTCGTCTACTGCTCGTAGTCCTGACGGCTGTTACCGCTGCCGGTACGATGGTCACCGGTTCCGGTCCACATGCAGGAGGTCCGGGAGCAAAGCGCGTTCCCGTTGCTTTCCGGGATATGGCAGAACTGCATGCCGATCTGGTGCTTTTTTTGTTGGGCTTGACGGTAGCGCTATGGTTTTTGGTAAAGCAGGCACACGTAAAGAGCTCTATCCAGAAAGGTTCTATGCGGTTGGTGGAGATTATGGGTCTTCAAGGGGTAATAGGTTACACTCAATACTTTTTACATGACCAAGTCGGCTTGGTGGAGTTACACATGATAGGTGTCGCATCTTTATGGGTTTTTCTGGTTTTCTTTTATTTGAGTCTGTATTCATATCAAGACTCATCACTCAGCGTGCCTGCTGCAGGCGGGGCAGTAGTGGGAGCAAATTACGGAATCAATTGAAGATTTCCGTTATGCCCCTAATATTTTGATGCGACAGGAGTTGTAAACTCTATCTTGTATACATAAAAATGTATGTTGATTTGGTCTCTGATTTTGACACCTAAATCCGCTAAGATCTCACGTAATTCCTTGTAGGTTAGGTAATTTTTTCAGTATTGAGATACTTATACGACCAATACTTCTTTACAGATCCTAAGTGCTTGAATGCCGGCTTCTAAGGGATTTCTGTTCAAAACAATGCTTAGTAGTGTCTACCTGTCTCAAATAACTGCACCTACTAATTGGCGGCACACTTGGTAATTTGCTATGGCTCCATACCAATTGGCTAAGGGTAAAGTCTTTAGTAAAATCTCTAATATTATTTAGACGAAACAAAACGCCAACGGCCATTTTTTAGTATCGCAACAAAGTTGTTATACCCATATGTACCAGTCGCCTCACATCTTTGCGGTGTAGAACACTGCATTGTGTTAAAGGATGTGCTATTGGATCCGTTATAGTCGCCAAGAGGCTTGGCTATTTGCCAAATACCGTTTTTTTCAGAATCTGTATAAAGTTGAGTATTGCCGCTATTATCAGTGTAAGTTCCACCTATTTCACATGTCCCTACGGACAAACAGGTACCTACTTCAAGATCAGCACCGTCTCCTTGGTTGAGCGCATGTACCCCGGGTACAGCTATGGCCCCATACCATTTGCCTTTTACCTCGTTGACGACAAATGCATTAGTGTAACACGATTCACAAATAGCGTTTAGGTTGTCGTTGTAACTGCCGCCTACACTACAATAACCTTTGGCAGGACAATCCACCCAGGTCGCATCGGAATAGTCGTCACCTTGAAGATAAGATGAGAAGTTTGCAGTTGTCGGAACAAGGAACGCCTGTCCCCACTGACCATTGGTTTCCTGGGCAAGAAATGCCGTATTCCCCCCACCTAATGGGCCAAAGTAATAAGCACCACCGATGACACAGTTACCTACAGACCAACACGATATTTCGTTAATTTGACCCCCACTGCTACCGCCGCTAT
This sequence comes from Actinomycetes bacterium, assembly GCA_021829645.1. Lineage (GTDB taxonomy): Bacteria > Actinomycetota > Acidimicrobiia > Acidimicrobiales > Bog-793 > JAJZMK01. Next base: position 182,806 of record JAKBPI010000001.1, read on the forward strand.
TAGCTCCAATAGCAGTCAGGTTAAGTTTTTCCATGAGCACATTAAGAGAAGCTTCCGGACTTGCGGTGGTAGGCGGTTTTGGCTTTTTACTTGGCGTATGGACGGTATTCAAAACACTTGGGGTGGCAGATATGGCGCTATTTGAGTTTGAGAGATCGTAATTGATGCCCGTAATATGGATTACCCATATACTGAAGACAATTATGCTGCAAAAGCGAATGAAACGAGATAACTTACTTTTCTTCATTAGACCATCCTTTCTACACAATTTACAAAATTGATGTAACACACTTTTTATGCGGAGGGTTTGGTATATATGATCCGCATGCGGCCAACGCGATAGTTTTCATTGTTCCCGGCAATGCCGCAGTAGTCATGGAGTACGCCTTTGTGGGTAGATGACGCGAGTAGCATTATGCAGATATTTTCATTGGTCTCACTACTCAAATCGGAAAGCTGCCGGCAGGGCATTTGCGAGGTCGGTATAAAAGCATTAGATGTTAAAAGTATCTCAATGACTGTACCTACAAGGAGTAAGTGAGATAAGGTGTCCCGATTGTCAAAGTTAGGATGAAAATTCAAATGCTATTTATTCCATATAGCAGCGCGTGTCGGTTAAAACTGATTAAATTGAGGTGATGAGTTTTGATAAAACGGCTTTGCCGGATTTAGAAGCAACCACAGATCAATTGGGGTCAAGCTTCGTATGGATAGTGATAGTTTGGAACGACCCAATAAATTTAATGAGCTATGTAACGTATGTCTTCCAAAAATTATTTGGTTATTCACAAGCCAAAGCCCAAAAACTCATGCTTGACGTCCATAACAAAGGCAGAGCTGTAGTTTCTAGAGGGACTCGGGAAAAAGCTGAATTGGACGTGTCGCGACTACACAGTTACGGCCTATGGGCTACACTTGAAAAATCAGCGTGATGAAAAAAAGATTTAAGCAGTTGCCCGACGGAAAGTATGCCGTTAGATTGCCAACAGAAGAGCGCGTCTTGCTAAAAATATTGCCTAACCAGCTACTTGATTCTCTCAATACGCTATCAGCAGCGCTTTCCGGTAAGACAGAAGAGGAATATACCGGAGATAGTACTCCTGAGTATGGTCCGCTTGAGGAAGACCCCATTGCATACCAAGAGGGCTTTTATACCATTGACGACTTTGAAATTCCGGAAGCCATTAAGCGACTTTTGCCAAAAGCTTACCTACTTGATGAAGCTGCCCAAAATGATTTTTCAACTTTGACGTCTGTAAACTTATTGAAAGAGCATATTGATAATTTAAATCTGCTCATGTCAAGCATCTCCAACCAATACCTTACCGTAGATGAACTTCACAGATGGATGATGGCGCTAAACAACTTACGGCTTGTTATAGGCACCGTAATAGGTGTGACGGAAAACTCTTCAATGCCGGATTTTGACGACCCCATTGTTCCTCAGTGGATTGCCTATGGTTATCTGACGGAATTGGTTGAGGACATAGTATCTGTACTTTTTAATGAACTGCCGGATGTAGCAGAAGACGACGACCCGTTTTTACCGGAAGATCCTTGGGGCGAACCGCCGGGAGGTATGCGCTGGGACGGCACCACCAAACCCGAGGGTCCGTTTTTACAAAATTAAATATTTAATAAGTCATATTAAGTTTTTTGGTAACTAAAGTGGGTATGTAAAGTGGTCAAGATTTTATTCAACAATTTTTCTTTTGGGTAAACATTAAATATTATGACTCAAGCTCGTATTTTGGCACTGATGGGTTCGGGAGAAACCGCTCCCAGATTAGTAAAAACCCACAGAGAAATCCTTACCAAGTTCACCGATCCAAAAGTTACTTTGATCGCCACTCCGTACAGGTTTCAAGAGAATGTAAGCGAATTGTCAGACAAAATTATCGAATTTTTTCGGGTTAGTTTATTGTCTGAAGTGATACCGGCTGATTTGCCTGAAAAAAAAGACGGTCCATATGATGATGTGGTCCCAGGGCTAAATGACGATTTGCAGTACAACAGGCTCTTGAGAGAAGCCGACGTCATATTTTCAGGTCCGGGAAGTCCCAGTTATGCTTTACACAGGTGGGAAAGCAGCTTAACAAAAGATTTGCTGAAGGAAAAGCTACAAAACGGTGGGGCCCTTGTCTTTTCAAGTGCCGCAGCGTTGACTTTGGGGGCTTACAGTATTCCGGTTTATGAAATTTATAAAGTCGGACAAGTGCCCAGATGGCTAACCGGGTTGAATGTTTTAGAGGCAATAGGGCTTAATACAGCCATTATTCCTCACTACAATAATGCCGAAGGCGGAACGCACGACACCAGATTTTGTTATCTGGGAGAGCGTCGTCTCACTTTTTTGGAATCCCAATTACCCCAAGATGTGTCCATCATCGGTATTGACGAGCACACCTGCTTTCTGATAGATCTGAATGAATCTCTCGTCAAGGTAAGCGGCTTAGGTAACGTCACCGTCAGGCATAGGGGAAAATCACACATTATCAAGACAGGTACAACTTTGGAGTTCGAGGCCTTACTCGAAGCTATTTCTGAACTTAAAGCCGAAGGCAATGAAGCCGGAAATTCTAAGGGGGCCGCGTTCCATGGGGAATCTTACCCTCTGAAAGATGTACAAAGCCCTGACACCAAAGGAAGTTCGGTTACCGATTTGCAAGAAAAATTGGGTCATCTCGAAAAAGAATTTACCCGTCTTGTGGATGAAAAGGATGCCGAACAGCTTTTCCCCGTGCTAAGCGAAGCTTTAAATTTATTGTTGGACGCCTGTATTACTATGGACCCTCTTTCTGACGGGGATATAAAGTCAGGTTTAGAAAAGTTGAAAAGCAGGTATTTATTACTTGTCGGAGACTTGATAGATCACGCAAAACAGGGATTTATTGACAAGAAAGCTCTTTACTCTCCACTGGTGGAAGCTTTGATTCAAATGCGCAACGAGGCACGAGATGCCAACCGCTATCAAGAAGCCGACAGACTGAGAGACGTTCTGGTAACGGTAGGAATTCAAATACAAGATAAAGCTGATTCTACGGGATGGGATTTTAAAGACTGACATAAGGCATTGCAATTCTGTCCAAAAATACGCAGTGCTACAGGATTAGTAGCTAAATTAAGCCGTCTAAGAAAATCAATACGGTTTAAACTGCTAATCTCTATTTAGTCATTAATCGGCCCCCATCGTCTAGAGGCCTAGGACGTCGCCCTTTCAAGGCGGAAGCACGGGTCCGAATCCCGTTGGGGGTGCTAACCAAGCGCTTTACGAGATCAGAAATAGTTCTTCTTGGTGTCGTAAAGTGGCAGTTTCGGTTACATTATGTTCTCATAAACAGTCAGTAGTTGTTTTTCAAGAACATGCACTTTCTAGTCTAATTTGTGCCATGTCGCACCGGGCGCAATGTATTGAAATCAAAAACCACTCCCGAATAAGCCAAAATTTCCCTGCTGTTTGGATGGCAGGTAAGTACGGCTTGGTCGTAGCACAAAGACGGTATTCCCGTTTTCTGTATGAGTCAATGTAAAGTACTCCATAGGAGTGGACTTATCCATTTGCGGTCATCAAGGTCGTGTCATAATACCTTGTAAAAGAGTCTCGGGGAACAGAGGGGCTGTTTACCTGTGAGGGGGTTCCCGGAGAGGGTGAACTTAGCTTTAAGGGCTTTTTATTTTTGATTGTCAAAAATGTAAAAAATGACTTTTTAAGGTGCTACTTTTAAACAACAGGTTTAGGGAATACTTACCAGTATCCCTAAAAAAGGTAAGGACCTGTGGTGCAGCTCGGAGTGCACGCCGGCCTGTCAAGCCGGAGGTCGCGGGTTCAAATCCCGTCAGGTCCGCCACAACTTTGCTGGACGAGTGTTTCATGTCCACAAGTATGGTCGGGTAGCTCAGTTGGCAGAGCGCGCGCCTGAAAAGCGTGAGGTCACCGGATCGACGCCGGTCCCGACCACCATTTTTATGTCTTCTTACTAAAACGGCCGTTTGTAATGCACAGAATGTGAATATTGACACGGATGACATTTTGATTACAACATACCCGTATCGGCAATAATCATCCCGCCCGCTATTGACGACCTATTTTTTCTGGGGTAGAAGTTTATTGCTTTGGAAACGCCAAGGCTTTACCATCATTCCAATAGGGGAGGCAATATGATAGGTGTGAAAATAAAGCAGGTTTTGCAAATTGCAAAAAAGCATATCTTGGTAAGTACCCTCTTTGTATCAGGTATGACGGCAGTAGCGGGAGGTGTTGCGGCGGCCAATGTAGGTTCTGTGGCACCCGCATCTTCTGTCACCTCGATCAAGTCTTCATATCACCGGTATAAACCGGGTCGTCGAATCGGACAAAGAACAGGCTTTGGCAATTCTATGGGCGGATGTACGTATGAAAACCATCTCATTTCTTGCACCACGGGGAGAGGGCGTAAAAATTGGCCCTTTAACCCGGGGCATCCCAATATGCCAGTCTCACCCACTCCTACAACCTGCCAAGTGGCTTCTTCCGGCGACACAGTGCCGACGGGTCCTGTTACCGTATCTGTAAAAATGACACAGTATGGACCGGTTTTGGTAGTAGGAAGCGGATCCAGTGTCAATTGTGCTCTGTATATGCTGACAGCAGACAACACTGCTGCTTTACCGGCAACTTACGGTTGTACTGATTCCCCGGTGGTGCCAAACTTAGGTTCTTGTGCCCAAAACATTTGGCCAGCCTTGCTTTCCGGCGGCACACCCATAGCCGGAAGAGGAGTAAACCCCCATCTGCTCGGAGTCGTCAAAAGAACGGATGTGATCAGCGGACAAACGGTTGATCAGGTAACTTATAATGGTCATCCCCTCTATCAGTTCTTCCTCGACAAGACTTCTAATGAACTGAACGGTGCCGGTCTGAATGACGGTTTGGCCGGAGGTATTTGGTATCTGATGTCTCCAAGGGGTATACCGGCTTCAGGGCATGCCACTTTGACGCTTGAGGGGACCACAAACGACGGTGTGGTGTTGTCTGCTTTGATGAACACCGGATCTGGTTACAAAGAATATCCGGTCTACACATTCAGCGGAGATACAAACAATAAAGTTGCTTGCACAGGAAAATGCGCTCAAATTTGGCCTCCTGTTTTGACTTCGGAATTTCCGATAGCCACAAATGGCGTGGATCAAAGATCCTTGGGTGTTATTAGGGACGCCGGCGGCAGTCTGCAAGTAACTTACGACGGCCATCCGCTGTATCTCTTCATCAAAGACGCAGGCGCCAGTGCTGCGGGCGAAGCTACAGGTAACGGCTTGGGGTCTTTGTTTGGCGGTACATTTGAGACAGTCAACCCTGCTGCTCCTATGACATCCACCACCACCACGATGGCACCTACCACCACGATGGCACCCACTACCACGATGGCGCCTACCACCACCACTATGACGTCCACGACTACGATGGCGCCTACCACCACCACGATGGCACCCACTACCACGATGGCGCCTACCACCACCACGGCGGCGCCTACCACCACCACGGCATCAAATATATATGGGTAGCGTTAGTTCGTAGCTGATAATTTTTGGCAAGCAGTAACAGACAGAAGGGACCGACTGATTATTCAGTCGGTCCTTTTGTTTTGATGTTTAGAGAAGATTTCCAAAGATTGTAAGACGTTTCATTTTCTTGCAGAAATTCCGTAACGGAATGAGGCCACTCACCGTTTAATTTAGCCGCCACTAAAAGCCCTCCAATACAAGAGGGAGTTGAGGGTGCTTTGATTGTAGCCCCCGGAAGGTATTTGTGGATGTAGTTTTGGAACAGAGGACTTTTATCAACAAAGCCGCCTATGAGGCCCAAGTTAAACTTATTTTGATCTAGACCCAAATTGTTTATTGCACAGATTACTAATGATCTGATCTCTTTTGCCGCTTCGTCAAAAACCTCCATAGCCATTTCGTCGTTTTCTAAAGCCGCTGTTTCTACCGCAGGTCCAAAGCCCGCTATGTCGGCTTTACTAAAAGGTCGATGGTAGGCTGCTTTTGCTAAGTGCAGGACAGAGGGTACGTCGTAGTGTCGGAGAGCCATCTCGGACAAGCTAGTAGCTTTACCTCTGCCATCGCGCCACTGAAATACTTTTTTGAGGCCGTTCAGTCCGATCAGGTAGCCGCTTCCCTCGTCGGCAAACAGGTGTCCCCACCCTCCGACACGCCAAGCTTGCCCTTCGTTATTAACGCCGAAACAGTTACTGCCGGTGCCGGAAATCACTACCACTCCTTCCTGGCATAGTAGTGAAGTGGACCAAGCGCTTACCACATCGTTCATAATCAATACAGACGTTTTGTCCACGGCATTACTGATGACGTTTTCCATTGCGATTATTTCATTACGCTCGTCTATTCCTGATATACCGCCAAAACTTGCTTTTATAACAAAGTCACGTTCGTGGTCGTTGTATGCCTGTGAGAGGACTTCACGGATGCTCTCTAAAATGTTGACAGTGGCGGTCTCGGTGCCGTAAGCTTCAGGGTTACCCGGCCCCGTCCTGGCAAAATAAATTTTTTTGTTTGGAAGATATAGCGCTGTTTCTGTTTTTGTACCCCCCCCGTCTATCGAAAGATAGGCGTAGTTGATCCCGGATGCCGCCTTCATATTGGGAGCAAGTGGGGGAGGTATGGCTATAAGGGGTTCTTGAACAGTCATTAGCTACATAATAGTTATGAAGTGAAGAAAAAAAAACTTTTTGATTATAAAAAAACTCAAATGCTTGGCATAAAGTCAAAATTGGCCAAGGAGCATCAGCTGATAAGTGCCGGACTTCTAAGAGGTCAGACTTGTGGGGTTAGTACTTAATAGTTTTTGGATGAAAATTCTAAAAAATGTATATCAAGATACTTAAATTTTTTCATATCGGATAAACTGCTTACTTACTTATTAATCAAAGCCGATAAAGCAATTATCACAGAAAGAAAATACTTTTTTGCAACACTGGAATTGTTTGTAATCCTATATTAAATGGTTGATTTATGTTCTCTAAGATAAAAGCAGTTTTACCAAGGCGTATTTTCTATGCGGTGTTGCCACTGTTGTCGGTCGTGGCTTTTGTATATCCGTCTTTTACCACTCCCGCATTAGCATCGTACTTTTCTCCCCAAGCGGTTATTAATCAGCCCAAAATTACCAGACTGAGTCCACCGTCCGGAGCTTCGGGTACGCAGGTAACCGTTATCGGAAGTGGTTTTGGTGCTGATACAACTGTTTCGATAGGCGGTATTGTCGTTTCAGCAACGGTTAAGCCAAATGACAGGGCATTGGTGTTTACGGTTCCTAATCTGCGGGTAGGAAGTGCCACCATTATTGTGAATAACCCCGGTACCATAGAAGCAAGTACTGTCTTTCAAGTACTGCCATCCCTTGTCTTTACTCCCCCCACTATTCCGCAGGTGGAAGCGGGACAAAGTCTTTCAGTGCAGTTAGCAGCGACGGGAGGGAAATCCCCTTACACTTTTTCTACTGTGGGTGCTTTGCCGTCCGGTGTTAGCCTATCTTCAACCGGTCTGATAAATGGCAGCCCCACTCAATCCGGCGATTTTACCGCTACGTTGGTGGCAACAGATAACAATCATTTGAGTGTACAAACCAAAGTAACTTTTATTGTAACGCCAGGACCTACGATAACCACACAGACACTTCCACTCGTTGTACAAGGAGAAAACTTTTCAGACATCCTGTCGGCATCGGGAGGAACCCCACCTTATAGTTGGTATATTGCCAAGGGGGCTATTCCGGGCGGCCTTTTGTTGACTTCAAATGGTATTTTACAAGGACGACCCGGAGTTCCCGGAGTCTATGCTATCGATGTAAAAGTCGTCGATTCTATCGGGGCATCCTCGACATTGACCTTTTCTTTTACGGTCAAAGCGCCTCCTCCCCCTCCGCAAAGTGTTCTACTTGTGAGTAGGGGAGGTAGATTTGGGTCTTATGCTTCCTCTACGGCCGTTCCGCTGCAAGTGCCTACCAATGGTCACTTGCCGGGCATTACCGTAGGGATAGCCGAGTTGGCAGGGTCATCCGGTTATTTCGCGGCCAATTCCGTGGGTCGGGTTACCACTTTTGATGCCAACTCGGCTCTCAGATCCGTGCCGAGAAGAAAATTGCAAGGTCGTATCATTGCTTTGGCTTCCGACCCTTCAGCTGCCGGATACTGGCTTTTGAGCAACAAAGGCATCATTTACAGAGGCGGGAAAGCCAAGTTTTATAAAACTTATTTGTCCAATGCACCTATAAAGGTCAAACACTCAATTCCCGGGACACCACTGGCGCATCAACATTTGGTGGGCATAGCAAGTGCACCCCATGGCAGCGGCTATTGGGTGGTTGGTTCCAATGGTTCACTATGGGGTTTCGGTGCGGCAAAACGATTGGTACCTTTCTATTTGCGTACAACCGTTAGGGCGAACCACAGTCGGGTGGTGGCCATAGCATCAGCTAAAGTGGGTATAGGATTCTATTTACTGCTTGCCGACGGAGAGGTTTTGTCATTTGGTTCGGCTGTAAACTACGGAAGCCCGGCTACTCGTCTCGCCGGTGCCACAAATATCATCATTGCTCCCGGTGGCAAAGGGTATTGGTTGTTGACCGGAACAGGTCAACTTCTTCCTTTTGGTCAAGCCACAAGCCTTACGTTTGTAAGCGGAGATAACTTAAATAATTCCGTAATCGGCGGATTGTCAGAACGGTAGATAACCCTAAAGCTCCGGTTTGGCAGCGATAAGCTTTTCCAATACCCCGTCTGCTATAGCCAAATCTCCTTCTCCGGTGCCTATGGAGAGTTCCGGTTTGTATTTACCATGGAAGTCAGATCCGCCGGTTGGGATAAAACCATACTGTTCGGCTAAGGCTGCAAGTTTTAACCTTGTGCCGGGACTGTATTTTCCGTAGTGGCACTCTATGCCCACGATACCCAACTCTCTCAGAGGAATTAAATTTTGTTCCAGTTGGTCGAAACTAAAACTACCCGATAAAGGATGTGCCAGTGAAGTAACGCCTCCGGAAAGTTTGACGGCCGATACTAACTCTCTCAGTTCTGTGCGCTCCTTCGGTATGTATGCTTTTCCTTTGTTTCCGAGCCAGACGTTAAAAGCATTCTCAAGAGAGCCGGCTATTTTGCGATTTACAAGAACTTGGGCAAAGTGAGGTCTCCCGATAAGTCCGCCGCCGGCCTCCTTTTCAACTTCATCCAGAGAAATGTCCGCTCCAAGTTCATTTAATCTAGTCACAAGCCTTTCATTTCTTGAAATCCGGTCTTGTCTCAGAGTCGCTAGGTAGAGCCCTAGCGGGCTTTTGGAGTCGGAAACGAAATAGCATAAAACGTGGACAGAGGTATTTTGGTTATATAAAGAACTGACTTCACATCCGGGTATCAGGGGCACTCCAAGTTCTTCTGCTTTTGTGGCCGCCCGTTCTAATCCGTCAAAAGTATCGTGATCAGTTAAGGCAATCGCCGATAGACCTATTTTTTTGGCCGTCTCGATAATCGATTCAGGAGTTTCAGAACCGTCGGAAAAGTTGGAATGGGTATGGAGATCTATCACAACAAAAAGATACTAGCTTTGCCGGCATCAAGGCAACTAAATTGTGAAAGACGGGAAAGCAAAAAAGTCTTCCGAACTATAGGTGGTTGATCTCACTTTTAGGCACGAAACCGAGCCTGATAATGGCATAATGTATTAAGTGGAAGAAGCTTGTGGAGTTTTTGGTATCTACGCACCCGGCGTAGAAGTGGCATCCTTGGTATTTGACGGAATTTTTGCCTTGCAACACAGAGGACAGGAATCCGCCGGTATCGCAGTGAGTGACAATGTTTCAATAACAGTTGTCAAAGATTTAGGTCTTGTGACAAGGGTTTTTGATAAAAATACCCTGCAATCTCTTTCCGGCTGCATTGGTCTTGGACACGTCAGGTATTCAACAGCAGGTAAAAAAGACTGGATGAGTGCCCAACCGGCTTACAGGTCGGCTGGCGAGGTGGGTTTTGCGCTTGGACATAACGGCAATTTGACCAATGTAGAAGAGTTAGCTTCTTTGGCCAATATGTTACCGGGAGTTTTTACAAGTGATTCTGACATAGTGGCCGAGTTGATCAGTCAAAGAATCAATTTTTTACAGTCTCAACAGGTTCCGGATACCAAAGATTCTTTTGAGAGTAACGATACGACTTGTGTACCGGAGGAAAACGATAAAAATAATTTACTCTTGGCTGCTCTGTTTGATATCCTTCCCCGCACACAGGGGGCTTTTTCTTTTGGCTTGATAGACGCCAATCAACTGATAGCGATACGGGATCCCAACGGTTTTAGACCGCTTTGCTTAGGAAAGCTACCTTCCGGAAATAACTCACCCACGTCTTATGCAATTGCTTCAGAAAGTCCCGCACTGGATATTGTAGGTGCTGATTTTATACGAGAAATCCAGCCCGGCGAAGTTTTGGTGATTGACGAAGCAGGGCTACGCAGCTATTTTCCTTTTCCAAAAGAACAAATAAAGCCGAGTTTATGTCTATTCGAATTTGTTTACTTTGCCAGACCGGATGCTGTTTTGTGCGGATCAGAAGTGCATGCCACCAGATTGCGTATGGGGATGCATTTGGCGATGCAGGCACCGGCTGATGCAGATCTAGTGATAGGCGTTCCCGACTCCGGAGTACCGGCGGCAGAGGGGTTTGCCATGCAAAGCGGTATCCCTTACGGACAGGGGTTGGTGAAGAACCGCTATATAGGCAGAACGTTCATTACCCCCAATCAGAAAGCCAGAACGGATGCCGTAAGGAGAAAGCTAAATCCTTTGAAGGAAAACGTCAAAGGTAAAAGACTTGTAGTAGTGGACGACTCAATTGTAAGAGGGACTACCATTAGACAAATAGTTTCTATTTTGCGTGACGTAGGAGCAACAGAAGTTCACCTCAGGGTCTCCTCACCTCCTTTTAAGTGGCCTTGTTTTTATGGTATCGATACCCCTTCGAGAGAAGAACTTCTGGCGGCAAAATACACAGAAGAGGAAATGATGGATATTTTGGACGTGGACTCCATCTCTTACCTGAGCCTGGAAAGTCTTTTTGCCGCTGTCAACGTTGGAAGAAACGGATTTTGCGATGCTTGTCTGACCGGAAACTATCCGACAAAAATTCCTGTAACCCTCTGACGGATTTTAGAAAGCCTAACAGGGTATAGCGGCGATTTAGCCCCAGGCTATAGTATCTGATCCCAAATATTTTTGACAATGCTAGCCATTAGGTATTTTACTGCTTATGTAGAAAGTTTTTTATCACATATGCCAAAACAGTTTTTAGATACTAATGACAAAAAGCATGCTAAATATGACTTAGAAGGGCTTGAATTGGTTGTATTATTAAATTATACAATAATGCGCGCCTAGATTGTTCGTTGGGCCCTCTAACTATGAGTTTGATGAAAAGTTTACTGATCAGATTTGGAGTATTAGTTGCTGACTAAGTCGCTTCCTATAAATGTAGTTTTAGACTTATTCGGTCTCTTGTTTGTAGTTTGGATTGGCGTCCGTGCTCACGTTAGGAAGTTAGTTAGTGCCCAAAGTGAGGCATTGAAAAAACTGGAAGATATCAATCAAGATTTTCCGGACCTTTTACGAAAGCCGATAGCTTTTTCCAAAACTTTTCAAACCTCGGTTACCTCAAAGGCCAAATTTGACAAATTTGATTTTGATGACTATGCCAATGAGTGTATAACGCTGGAAAAACATAACTTTGAAAAAGTATTTTTAGATCTGGGGCAAAGAAAAACTAACTACAACGCTTATTTGGCAAAGTATGAAAAACTGATCAGCACAGAATTAGGCAAGGCCGGTTCAGAAAAAATAGCCCAAGACCGTTTCAACAAGGTTGAGCAACAACTCTTTAAAAAAGAGGAAACTAAGAGAGCAGCTAAATAGAGTACACATTTTTTTCATTGTGACCTACACCAGCCCGAAAGGTCGAAACCACTACAAGAAAAAAGCTGTTTGGAATGACGTAAAGCTAGCGCAGGGCTTTTCCGAAGCGATTAAAAGAGCGGAAAAGCGGAGTTCCGAAGAGTTCCAGAGATCTTTGGAACGAAATAAAATGACTTCTGCCTTACGCTATAAAATTATCAAAAGAGACGGAAAGCGTTGCAGGCATTGCGGGCGCAGTCCTCAAGATGGCATAACTTTACATGTCGACCACATCGTACCCATCAGTAAGGGTGGGAGAACAGTGGAAAACAATCTACAGACTCTGTGCGCTGACTGCAATTTAGGTAAAAGCGACCGATATTAGGATACCCGGAAAGTACGCGAGCGCCGGGCACATTTAAAGTGGCAATTGTCTGGGCAGTCACTTTCGGAAAGTCATTGCTTCATTTTCTGCTTGTCAATTTCTCCAAATGGATTGGATGGAATAATTCTGTATCTATAAAAGTTATATTTAACATAAATAATAACTGTTGGACAGATAACTAGGAATTTGGGAAACTGAATTTGAGTTAGAGAGCTAACTTAAGGAGGCAAAAAGTATGAGTAAGTTCAAGCTTCTTGAGCAAACAGATGATTGGTATATTTCCAGAACGGCAGATCTTAGCGACAAGGGATTGTCTTTACTGCAACAGGGAAAGACAATTGTCGGCAGGCATGGGAGTGTGTTGACTATACTTTCCTCTGAGGAAAATACGCAATCACTCAACGCAGGAGAGGATGTTGCTCCTGTGAAAGTGTACAAAGCAACACTAAGCCATGCCGGAAGACTGTCATTTACTCACCCAGTAGAGTTGGAAGTAAAGCCGATAGCTCCAGGAAAAGTCGAATTAGGGCTGGCAGTGGCGAAAGGTAAACCGCACAGGTTTATATCGCCTCAGCGCTATTTCACATCAGCTTGGTCAGTTTTGGACGAACTTTACGATCAATTGGGAAAAAGTAAAAAGTCGAGAGCCGCTTAATCTCAAATAGGGTTCATGTGTACCCGGATGCTATATCGGCAATGCCGATATAGCATCCTATGCGGAAATTATAAAAAGATATCTCTAGACAAATCGCTTTATTTCTAGTTGAATCGGTTAGGTGACAGATAGCAATCCTCAAAACAGTTCAAGCTGGAGATCTGTCGGGATATTTGCCATAGCTATTGTGGCCTTGGCTTCCGGGTTTGGGCAATTCGGAGTAGTCTCAGCCTTGGGTGATGTTGCCAAATCGTTTGGACATATCAAAACTCAAGGTACCACGCTGGCTGATGAGGCTGGCTTATCTGGTACGTTGCTGGGCATAGGGCTGGCAATTTTACGACTCTCGTCTATGCTGGGCATGCCGCTCGCGTCTTTGGCAGATCGTTTTGGAAGAAGAATAATTCTAATCGTCACCTGTGCTATAGGACTGTGTCTTACCGTTTTGGCAGCTTTTAGTCCGAGCTACTGGTATTTCGTGGCCATTTTTGCTCTTGGCAGGCCATTTTTGAGCGCCACTAATGCCATTGCCCAAGTAGGTGCGGCAGAAGAAACAGATTCACATAACAGGGCTAAAGCGGTTGCCTTAGTAGTAGCCGGCTACGGCATCGGAGCAGGTCTAACAGCTGTTATTAACGGTTTAGCGGAAAAAGTATTGGGTTTTCGCGGCTTGTTTGCTTTAGCCTTCGTCCCTTTCTTACTGGTGATCTTTATTGCTCCGAAGGTACCCGAAACCCGTCTGTTTATGCATGAAGCGGAAGAACAAAGAACGCGTCCCAAGTTCGCCTCTGTCCCCAAAGGCCTCGGTAAAAGACTTCTTTTAGTCAATGTCATAGTTTGGGGTGTATCAATAGTAACGGGTCCCGCCAACAGTTTTGTTTTTTTGTACGCTCAAAATATATTAAAAATTTCCGGCAAAATAACAGCCCTCATGGTGGTTATTGCCGGGTTAACCGGTCTGTTGGGATTGATCATAGGGCGTTATTTGGCTGATAGATTTGGGCGCAGACAGGCAAGTTATCTAGCCATGACAGGTGTCATATTGACTGCTTTGTTGACATATTCGGGTGGGAAAATAGGCTTGTTTGTCGGTTACGAACTGGAAATATTTGCCACAGCTGCTTTTGGTCCGGCGGGAGGGGCATTTTCTAACGAGTTGTTTCCCACAAGCGCCAGGGCAGCCGTGGCCGGGTGGAGCATCATAGCCAGTGTGCTGGGTGCGGTAATGGGCCTGTTACTTTTCGGTGCTTTAGCCGATGTGGGAGGAAAGTTTTCCTTGGGAGCAGAGTTGACTTTTCTGCCCATGCTCTTGGTCGCTCTGCTGTTGTTTTTCTTACCCGAGACAAAAGGACGGGAATTGATAGAATTATGGCCTGATATAAAAGAAGCATCACTCGAAGTTTCCTGAAAACCCATAGAACGGCAAAAATTGAGAGTTTATTTGCTGCAAAAAAATACCAAAATTACAAGTGCGCTGATTTGTATGAAGTATCTATTAGCTATCTACTGAAAATGAAAGCAGTAGTTTTTATGATTTAGTGATAAAGGGTTTTTTCATTCTAAATGCGATGCTATCCATGAATTATCAACTAATCTAAACTAGTGTGTTGTGGTTTCAGCCTTCTAGCTTCAGTACTTTATCCAAAAAGTCGAAATCTATAAATAAAACTTTGCGATTAGCGGGCTTTGTATTCATTCTGCTTTCTGCTTTTGCGCCCTCTGCTTTTGCCTCCGGTAGTCACAAGACTCAAGCATCAGTTAGAATACAGCCCTATTCTTTGACAACTGCACAGTCAAGGATGCTGATAGTCGGGCCTATTTATCACTCAAAGCCTCTCCCGAGTACACTCGGTTCCGGTCATCAATTGGTACCGCTGTTGATCAAGACTAACTCTAATAACTTTGTGGGCAGTACTTCTTGTTCACCTATTCCAGCTCAGTCAAGTACTTCTCCGTTATATCGAAAGAAATCAGACAAACCACAAAGAGCTCTTCTTGTGACAGGTCACCTCTTGTCCTTACAGGCCACAACCACTACATTACCGATCAATCCGGCTTTGACGACAACCACTTCGACCGTCACTACTACAACCTCTGCCACCACCACCACTGTGACAAATGCTACTGTGACAACCACCTCGACCACAACCACCTCGACTACCACTACGACAACTGCCCCGACTACTACTGCGGTTGTGCAGATGAGTTCTCTGACGGAAGCTAATCTGCCTGTCATTCCCACCACAACTTCTGCCAATCTAGACACCGCAACCCCTGCTTCTTCTGGGGTTTATGACATGTTTTTGTCGAACGGGGCTATACACAATTTGGGCGGAGCTAATTTTTATGGTTCTCCGATACACAAAAAGACCAAGTCGCCGATAGTTGCGATGACTTCCACCTCTTACGGAACGGGGTACCTGCTTACAACCGCTGTCGGTAACATTTACAATTATGGCAATGCCAACTTTTATGGTTCTCCGATACACAAAAAACTGAGAAAACCTCTCATCTCCATCAATGCGACTCCGGACGGAAAAGGCTACTGGGTCGTTGATGCTAACGGTGCTGTCTATAACTATGGCGACGCTCCGTTTTGCGGTTCGTTGGTGCATACCAAATTGTCGTCGCCGGTTGTCTCTATGGCCGTAACGCCGGACGGAAAAGGTTACTGGCTGGTAACGGGGAACGGCGATGTTTATAGTTTCGGAGATGCTTTGAACTTAAAATCCCAGGCTCCTCTCCGTTTGCCCTCTCCGGTTGTCTCGATGGCCGTAACGCCGGACGGAAAAGGTTACTGGCTGCTAACAGCCAAAGGCGATATTTATAATACCGGCGACGCCAAGTTTTATGGCTCTCCCATTCACAAGCACTTCACAAGACCGGCGGTGTCCATAGCGACATCTCCGGACGGTAAAGGCTATTTGGTGACGTCAGCTAAAGGGCAGGTATTCAATTACGGCGACGCCAAGTTTCACGGTTCTTTAGTACATAAAAGATTTGGTCGCAAAATTATTACTGCGGGTCTGGTTATCCAAGGGACACCACCTCCCCCGGCCCCTCCTCCCGTCAAGTCGCTTGGTCCGGCCCCTTTTGCCGGGGGATTGATCGGTAATGATATAAGCAATTTCCAGTGTTCCACGCCGGGCTCTTCTACTTTGAGCAATCAGTTACCGGCTAAATCCCCAATTACCATTATTGAAGCAGCCGGTTGGTTGGACAACGCTGACAATCCCTGCCTGCAGGCCGAGGCTACGTGGGCTACATCGGCACAGGGTAGTTCAGGCACTCCGTATAGCCTGTATCTCTTTATGAATGCCATCGAGGATTCGTCAGGCGTTATAGCTTCGGCTGAGAGCGGACCGGGAGGCAATTGCCCCTCTTTGACAGCCGGTTCCCGCCCTTATTGTATTGCTTATAATTACGGCTACAATGGTGCAGAACAGGCGTTTAATTATGCGGCGAGTCAAGGTGCCAAGGCAGCCGTATGGTGGTTAGATATAGAAAATGCACAATTGTCAAGCAATAACTATTCCAATTTTCCAACCAACTATTGGTCAAAGTCTCAAAAGTTGAACGATGAAACTATTCAGGGTGCAATCGATGCTTTGCGAAGCAATAACATAACTGTGGGTATTTACAGTACCAGCGTGCAATACTCGACGATAACGGGAAATTACATTCCCTCTGCTCCCCAAATTCCGCTCTGGGTTGCCGGTGCACCTTGGACCTCCCCTCCGTATGGTGAATCAGGTTTGCCGAATACCTCGGTATTGCAAAATTGGTGTCAGGGCACGGCTACCTATCAGATGCCAAAAGTGACTTATCCGGAATTGTTTGCCGGCGGTACGCCTTGGGTTTTACAAGAGACGCCCGGAACAGAAGTATCTCCGTATAATTTGGATCCCGATTTTACCTGTTAGAGACAGTTTAGACGTTATAAAGTTTCCTTTAGTATCCATTTTAGGTAAGTATCGCTTCCTCCGATGATAGGGGTGACGATAACGGAGGGTTCTTGGTAGGGGTGTTCCCGTTTAACCGCCTCTATAATTTTGTCGGACAGAGAAGTCAACGTATGAATTCTGGCCCTGGATTCTTCTTCCTCGTGAATCTGATTTTCCCACCTGTAAACGGAATGTATATTCCGGTCGATATTGGCGCAAGCACATAGTCGTTTTTCTACTAAATTTCGGCAAAATTCATTAATCCAATTGGTAGGCGGAGCTGTTATGGTTATTTCACAAAATTGATTATTTTGAGTATAGGATGTAGTCATAAAAATCAATTATTGCATTTTAAGGGGAAAATTAACTCAATTATTGGTCCTCAAAAAATATAAATGCCCGGAAAAAGGTATTTCACGTCCTTATTTCGGTTACTGTAGAATGTGGACTTAGAAGAATCAAATAATATATCTTTCGCCGATCTCGGCTTGTGTGACGAATTACAGAAGTCTTTGATAGATCTTGGTTATGAAGAACCAACCCCCATACAGGCAGTCGCCATTCCGTCGATGATCGAAGGCTCTGATGTACTGGGACAAGCCGCTACCGGTACTGGGAAAACAGCGGCGTTTGCTCTGCCGATTTTACAGAGACTATCTCTGAAGAACAAAAAAAGCAACAAGCCTATGGCTCTGGTGCTGGCTCCTACGAGGGAATTGGCGGTTCAGGTTTCGGAGGCAACGCACCGTTACGGTAAGTTTTTAAATGCCAGGGTTGTTCCCGTTTACGGTGGACAGGCAATATCTCGACAACTCAAGTCTCTTTCGATGGGCGTAGACGTTGTTGTAGGAACTCCCGGAAGAATTTTGGATCATTTGAAACGCAATTCATTGAGTTTGAATGACCTAGAAACAGTTGTTTTGGACGAAGCAGATGAAATGCTCGATATGGGCTTTGCCGAGGAAATAGACGCCATACTGGCAAAACTGCCTCCAAAGTGCCAAGTGGTGTTGTTTTCGGCAACTTTGCCTGACAAAATACAAGGTCTTATCAGCGGCTATATCAAAAATCCTGTTCGTTTCCAAATCAAAAAAGACGATTTGCTGAAAAATACCAGTCCGCTGGTTACCGAAAAAGCGTATATAGTACAGAGGTCTCACAAAGCTCTGGCCCTAGGGAGAGTTTTGGATGTGGAATTGCCACAAGCATCGATAGTGTTTTGTCGGACGCGTGATGAAGTGGATCATCTGACGGAAACGTTGAACGGTCGTGGGTATAGAGCCGAAGCTTTACACGGAGGTATGACTCAGGAACAGCGCGATAAAGTGGTAGGAAGGCTTCGTTCTAATACGGCAGAGTTGATTGTGGCCACTGACGTGGCAGCCAGAGGGCTTGATATAGAGCAGCTTACTCACGTGTTCAACTATGACGTCCCCTCTTCACCCGAAGCGTATGTGCACAGAATCGGTAGGGTGGGGAGAGCCGGGAAAGAAGGTGTCGCCATCACTTTTGCCGAACCCCGTGAGCATAGGTTGCTGGTGGCAATTGAGAGGTTGACAAAGAAATCAATCAAGATCGATAAATTACCTACTCTAAAAGACCTACGTGTCAAGAGAATGGAAGCCATCGAAAGCAGAATGCGTACGGTATTGGAAGAAAGCGATTTTGAACAGTTCCAGGTCGTAGTTGACAGACTCTCAGAAGAGTTTGACATAGTCGAAATAGCGCTGGCCGCCATTCAATCTTTTGCCAATACTTCGAATGCAGTTCCCGATTCAGACGAGGAATTACCAGATTTAATGCAGAAAATTCCTTCTAAAGACTCAAAAGGTAGGGAGCCAAAAGGGTATGGATCACAAAATACAGATAGGAAAACCAAATCGTTTTCTGGCGGTAACGATAGAGGAGCGGTACGTCTGTATATAAACCTTGGGCACAATGAAGGAGTTAGACCCAAAGATCTTGTTGGGGCAATAGCCAACGAAGCCGGTATTAACAGCAGAGACATCGGCGACATAGAAATAAAAGGGAGTTTTTCCTTAGTGGAAGTTCCCGGCGTAATAGCCAATAACATCATATCTGCTTTGAATAAAACCACTATCAAAGGTTACAGGCTGAAAGCAAAAGTAGATCAAAAGTCCTTCTCAGGAAAACAAGACAGTGATAGGACAAGGTCAAAAAGAAGAAGATAATACCTGTATTTTACGAGAATAAAATATTTATTTGTTGGACTGTAGCAAAAACTACGGCTAAAGGATGATGCAAGAAGCATACTTTCCAGACCCGGGGTTCTCTTGGAATAAGATATGGTGCTGAGAACAAGTTCAGTTATTTACTATCGGTTGTGAAGATGGAATTAAATCCGAATACGTAAAAATTACCTTATCGGTCGATTTCTCTACTCTCCCAAATGTAAACTCATCCCAACTGAGAAGAGGACTGTCTTCTGACTTTTCTTCGAAAGCGGTTATTGTCTGGACGGGTAATTCTTCTTCTTTTAAAATATCGCCATAAGTTTCCCCCACACTCTTATAAGCGCTGAGTCGTGCTGCATTTGGAACGGTCTTTCTGGAAGCAATTCGTCTACTAGGTAATGTATTTGCTGCGCCGATATAAAAAGCCAATTCATCTGTGGAGATGGCGACGGTGCCCGGCGACTTCGAGCGTCGACGCCATTGGGTCGACGTCGTCCAGCTGCAGATGGCAGATCCTCCATCCGACAGCGATACGAGGGTTCCTCTAGATGGCTGCTGAAGTAAGGGCCAATTCATTCGGGATATTTCATGGAAATTTAGTGCATGCAAGATTGCATTTGAAATTGGTTAATTTATAGCGACATTTATTGGCGATATTTGTTGATATTTCTAATTCTTTGCTACATCCGGGCTTGTGTTATTCAAGTTGGAGCCACTTTCCATTGGCTCCCATCATGAAATACCTGTAATACGGCAAGTCGCTTTAGATTGATTATTCCGCATCTAGTGTAGAGATCGGTTGATACACGTTTTAAACCTCTAGTTCTGGCTTTTCTTCCACCCCAGAGAGATTTAGTAATGTGTGCTATCTTTCTTTCAACTATGGGACGCTTTTTCTTGTAGATATTTTGAAACTCTGGAGTTTTTTGATATTTCCTGGCAGCTGCAAGTTCTGTTTCATAAGCATTGACAGATATTGTCCTGCCAATATGAGATGTTGTACATTTCTCCTTTAAAGGACATGTTTGACAAAATGATCTAAAGCTTGCAACTCGGTTCTTCTTGGAGTTAGCAGCCTTGATGGAAACTGTATTGGAGGCCGGACAGGTGACGGTGTTGTTATCCGTATCTATTGCAAAGTCCTCTTTTGTGAAAAGACCGGGAGAGTTCCTAGCAGGTGTGACCTTTGCCACTACATCTATTCCCTTATCATTTAACAACTCCCTAGTGCTCCATCCCCATAAGCTCCATCTCCTATTACAACTTTGGCCTCACCATCGTCACTTTCAACTTCTTCAGATTCAAGCTCTTCAGATTCAAGCTCTTTGACAAGCTCTTCTATGGCATCGTGGTCATGGACATTTGCTTTAGTGGCAGTAGTTTCACAAATGATCTCACTCTCAGGTTCTACTGAGATATGAGTCTTAAAGCCGTCAAACCTTCTGTTCTTGGACTTATGGCCATGCCTTGCATCTGTATCCACAGTTGAAATAATTCTGTCTTTTGCCACCCTTTTGGCTATCTTGAACTTTCCAGTTTCATCTTGTTCAACATCTTGGCCCGATACCAGTGCAAGCAGTTCTACTGCATCTTTTAGACTTTCATCCATCTCTAAGTCAGGGAGGTTTTCAATACTAGATAGGGCCAGGAGGGAGTCATTTACCAATTCATCCACCAAAGTCTCTCTTGCCTCAAAGTCATCCCAGTCACATGGGGGTTTGCCTAAAGTATCGTATTTGTCATCACGTTTAAGTGATGAGCGAACTGTTTCACTTGCACTTTTGGGCAGTAGGTCTAATACCTTCCTAATTGAAGCACGGAGCTGGGTTACACTATCTTGGGTTGCAACAGAGTCAAATAGGGCAGTTGAGTCAAGTACCCTGGTCTTTGACCGTAGAACTCCTGATGACTTGGCAATTCCAACGGTGTCTTCAAAGAGCCTTCTTGGTCTATTAGATTTTCTGAGCCTATTTCTAAGTCCCACCAGAACAGTTGAATGTGGAGGAATAGGTGCTAGCGAACAACCTGCTGCTCCTTGCCACCTAAGGTCAAAGGCAAAGGTTTCAACGGCATCTCTGTCAGATAATCCCTCCAATGATTGCAACAGCATGATAGTTGCAAGGATCCTTGCAGGAACAGTTGGTCTTCCCCTTTTAGTGTCAGTATAGAGATCTGCAAAGTAGTCATCAGGAAATAGAGTTCCACCATAGTTTGCCAGGAATTTATAGATGGAAGAACCTTCTAAGCGATCATCTATAAGACTTGCAGGATCATTGAACTGAGCTTGATTTGAAAGTACTCCTATTGCCATAACAAATACTCCCACACTCAAAAGAAAATCACGAGCATTCAACTAAAATAAAACAGCAGCCATCTAGGCGAAACAAATTAGCCAAAATGAGTGACGACTTGATAAAGCGTAACTTCTTTTGCAGTCGGTATCAACAAGCTCTTGTCGTAGTGATTTGACCTATATTCCAACTGAACAGTTGGTGTTATCTGGTCAGCATTATGGATGCTTATTCAGTAAGAATTCTTGGATATAAGGTCTCAGATACTATGGAAACAAAATCATTTATAGATGCACTTGGTAGCTAAGGCTACAAGGATGAGGACAATACTACCAAGTGTAATCTTTCATTTAGGTCATGGCTCTTAGATATACAAGTGAAGATTTCAGAGAGATCTTGAGGATCTCTAAAATGGCACAGTCAATGGGTAAGGTGGGCACGTCCTATGATAGTGAAATGTCGAATCCTTATGGGCTCATTAGAAAAAAGAGCTTATATACCAAGCTAGATTTAAAACCAGAGAGGAGGCAAAGACAAAAATATTTGACTTCATTCACTGGTACAACCACAAACGTATACATTCAAGTATTAACTATCTGTCACCTATTGCATTTGAAGCATTAGCTGATGCTAGGCTGCCTTAGGAATTAGAGATGAACGTGTCCAAATTCGTGAGCAATTCCACCCTTTACAATTGCTGAGTGAAGGGTATACTGGGGAAATGCCTACAACACATAAGTCTTACAGAAACTATATTTTGATCATAACCGTTCTTTTTACCTTTGTCTCTTATGTAGGATTTTTAGCACCTTCTACTGCTTCAGCATCAAGTGCGACTAGGACTGTAGAAGTAGCAGATATCCCCATTACTTTGGCGTCAGGACTTAGCAGCCCGACCCAATTGGCCTTTGACTCATTAGGTAACCTCTATGTCGCAAATTATGGAAATAACACCATTAGTGTTATCCCAAAGAACTCAGGCATACTCTTTGGAAAGAAGGTAAATGCCGATACCCTCACTACTTTGGTATCATCAGGACTTAGCAGCCCGTCTGGATTGGCCTTTGACTCATCAGGTAACCTCTATGTCGCAAATGCCAGAAATAACACCATTAGTGCTATTCCAAAGAGCTCGGGCACGCTCTTTGGACACCTCCTACAACCAAAGCCCATTGTTTTGGTATCATCAGGACTTAAAAACCCGTTCGGATTGGTCTTTGACTCATCAGGCAATCTTTATGTCGCAAATAACAGCAATAATACCGTTAGCGTTATCCCAAAGAACTCAGGCACGCTCTTTGGAAAGAAAGTAAATGCCGATACCCCTAATACTTTGATATCATCATCAGGGCTTTTGCCATCATCAGGACTTTTGCCATCATCAGGACTTTTGCCATCATCAGGACTTTTGCCATCATCAGGACTTTTGCCATCATCAGGACTTAGCAACCCGTTCGGATTGGCCTTTGACTCATCAGGTAACCTCTATGTCGCAAATTATGGAAATAACACCATTAGTGTTATCCCAAAGAACTCAGGCACGCTCTTTGGAAAGAAAGTAAATGCCGATACCCCTAATACTTTGATATCATCATCAGGACTTAGCTACCCGACCGGATTGGCCTTTGACTCATCAGGTAACCTCTATGTCGCAAATGCTGGAAGTCACACCATTAGTGTTATCCCAAAGAACTCAGGCACGCTCTTTGGAAAGAAAGTAAATGCCGATACCCTCACTACTTTGGTATCATCAGGACTTAGCAGCCCGTCTGGATTGGCCTTTGACTCATCAGGTAACCTCTATGTCGCAAATCATGGAAATAACACCGTTAATGTTATCCCAGCCCACACCTTTTCTATTGCCACCACTTCTCTTCCCAATGCCACCAAGGGAACCAATTATTCAGCCACACTTAGTTCAATAGGAGGAATACTAGGTAAAAGGTGGTCTATATCTTCAGGTAACTTACCTAATGGATTAAGTCTTAATTCTCTAACAGGTACCGTCACGGGTACTCCTAGTGCATCTGGGTCTTTTACATTTACCGTAACGATCAAAGATGCTATTACACAGTTATCAAAACAGTTATCAATCGACGTAGCTATACCACCCACTACAACATCTGCACCGACCACAACTTCATCACCCACTACTACAACAACTTCATCACCCACTACAACTTCAACAACCACAACTTCAACAACCACAACTTCAATACCCACCACCACTACATCTGCACCCACCACTACAACAGCTGTCATCACTAAATCATCTGCATCATCCTCACTTGTCATCTACAAGGGAAAGACCATTACATCGCCAAATGTCGTCTCTTTATTAGCTAAATGTATAAATAGCTCATGTAAAGGAAGCATTACACTTACTAAAAAGATATATGTGACCTCCATACGTCACATAAAGGTAAAAGCAAATACAAAGTCTAAAAAGACATCTAGAACCATTATCAAAAAGATAAAAGAAGCAAAGAACATCATCATAGGAAAAGGCTTTGTATCACTTAGTGCCGGAAGTACTAAAAGAGTACTTATTAGACTAAATAAGACAGGAAAGCAATTACTTGCCGTAAGAGTTATAACTTCTCATATCAAAAAAGGAAACAAAACAATCTTGAGAAAAACATCTCTTACACCAAGAGTTGCCATAAGAGCTTTGATTATGCTCACCGGCTATAAACAACCCGTCAATGTAGCTTTAGTTCTTCATATCGCATCTTCAAGTAAACATAAAGTACCTAAAAAGCATAAGGCTTAATATATTAAGGTTATTTCTTAGCCTGAATCCACCGACCGGGTCTTAACCGGGTGTCCCATTGACGAGCGGTCCTCAAGTTCCTCTCCTCTACTTGCGGTGGCCCGACTCCGGCTTTAGCTTGAGGTTTTTACCCAAATCAGGGCAGCCTCGGCCAGGGCCGGGGTGGGATCTGCGTGTTTTGTGGCGCTGTAGGTTCGTTTGTGGCCGCGCCGATGAGCCGGTGGCTTTCCCTTATATGGGGACTGGAGATAGTCCACTCAAAAGATCGAGAGCGCGGATGAACGCCTTGGCCCAGGGTTAGCGCGCCAGGGTGCGAACACCAGTCTGCCGGAGCGGTTGACGAGACGCCCGGGTATCGAGATGAAGCGGGTACACAGGTTCGAGCCAACCACCATGGTGCCGGCCGGGGTGATCTCCCCCAGGTAGGCGACGTGGCGGATCAGGTTGTGGGCCAGCACCGCATGGGCGAGCCAGGCGCCGTTGGCAAAGAACTTGCCCGAAGGGACATGGGCCAGTCCGGAATTCTCCTATATGGCTGCTGTTTTATTTTAGTTGAATGCTCGTGATTTTCTTTTGAGTGTGGGAGTATTTGTTATGGCAATAGGAGTACTTTCAAATCAAGCTCAGTTCAATGATCCTGCAAGTCTTATAGATGATC
>JAKBPI010000026.1 GCA_021829645.1 Actinomycetes bacterium
AGTTTGCCAGGAATTTATAGATGGAAGAACCTTCTAAGCGATCATCTATAAGACTTGCAGGATCATTGAACTGAGCTTGATTTGAAAGTACTCCTATTGCCATAACAAATACTCCCACACTCAAAAGGAAATCACGAGCATTCAACTAAAATAAAACAGCAGCCATATAGGACCCTTATCTGAGCGAAACGACTCTACTAGCTGATACTTGCTATATACCTCTCCGGTCTTCTTATTTGTAGTCGGGACCCGCCGTATATACACAGAGACAAGTCTATCCCAGATATGCCATGAATGCAACCTATAATAACATATATCTAAGTATTAGGACACTACATTTATGATCTGGAGAATCCTCAACTTAGCTAGCAGCACTTATATAAATCAGACAGTCCGGAATCGACTAAATCCCAGGGCAAATAAGAGAAATCTAGCGAAACTTGGGCTAGTCTATCACCTGGATAATCAGGTAACAAGAGTGTGTATAAAACCGAAGATGCTGCTTTCGCAGTAGCAGAATATAAAAAAGGCTCTATTGAAATACGGTAAAAATCACCGATAAAAAAGATCTGACTATCTATAGCGTGTTGCCATCACTACGGATACCAAAATCAAAACCAGACCAACCAAGGTATACCAGTTTGTCGGACTAGAAGGCAAGGATCCGACAAAGTTCAAAATGATAACCAGAACACCCAAGAAAAGCAGGACAAGCAAGACCACAGGATACCATCTAGGACTCCTTTTAACTGATTTTGGTATCGGTGCCGTATAACGCCCGTCAGTTCTATTTACGGATTTCTTTGCAGGTCTCTTTCGCCCAAAAGAAGAGTCGAACGAATCATAAGATGTATCCGTATCGACGGTAGCATCTTTGTGAACTAATTTACTTTTTGCCTTAGCCCTCACAGTCATACTATAAGATTAGCCATCTTTATGGTACAAATGCGGCTAACCTTTAAATATGATAGGAAAAATATTAGTTATCGACAATTACGACAGTTTCGTCTACAATTTGGTTCAATATCTGGGAGAGCTGGGGGCAGATCCGCTTACGGTTCGAAATGATGCTTTATCCATAACGGAATTGCGTGAACTCCACCCTGATGGAGTTGTGATTTCACCGGGGCCCGGGCGACCAGCCGACTCAGGAATGAGCATGGAAGCTATAGATTACTTTGGATCCCACAATGTACCTGTTTTTGGTGTATGCCTGGGACACCAGTGTATCGGAGAGCTTTTTGGCGGAAATATTGTGCGAGCTCCAGAAATCATGCACGGTAAAACATCTCTGGTACATCATGATAATCGCGGTGTTTTCACAGGTATCGTCAACCCATTAGAAGCCACACGCTACCACTCTCTTGTCATAGAGCCAAAAACTGTTCCAAGTACCCTTGAGGTCTCCGCAACTACCGCCGATGGGATAATCATGGGGATAAGACATAAAGAACTGCCTATTGAAGGTGTTCAATTCCATCCAGAGTCCATACTCACAAACAGCGGTCATGAATTAATAGCTAACTTCCTGAAACAAATTACGCTCAACAAAATAGCCGTCAATTAACTTTCAAGTAATCGCATCTTCTGCGACAAGCCTAATACTTAGCCGGGAGGTGTTGGGCCCGCTCCCGGTCCAAGAGTCGTTGTTGTGCCGGAGCTAGGCAAAGTCGTCGTTGTTGTTGTGCCGGAATTGCTTGAACTGCCAGAATTGCCCGAATTTCCAGAATTTCCAGAATTGCTTAAGTTTCCAGAACTTCCAGAACCGGACAAAGTGGTGGTGGTACTGGCACTGCTCTGAATTCCTATAACCACTATTATCTGTGATCCCGGAGGAACAACCCGCCCAGCCGCCGGAGAAGTATACAGCACGTTTCCTATCGCTCCCGCTATTGCCGTCGGAGCATACCTTTCCTGTATTCTGGTAATACCTATCGACTGTAGAGCTTGTGTTGCCTGAGCAAAGGAATACCCTGTCAGGGGCGGTATGGTCACGCCGGCACCTTTTGAGATAACAAGATTGATAGTGGCACCTGGAAAAACTTTGGTACCAGCCGCCGGAGAAGTGGAAATGACATTATTTTTTGTCACCGCCGAAGAAAACTGGTAGGCCACACTGCCAAGAATCAGTTTGTCTTTGGTAATATCGGCACCCGCTTGCAATTGTGACATGTTTGTCAAATTGGGTACTGGTATCTGATTGGCTCCCTCTATCACAGTCAGAATGACCGTAGACTGCGGTTGTCGCATGGCGCCGGCATAAGGAGACTGCCCGATCACCGTACCCTGTACTTCAGAAGAAGAAGTGGCCGGCACCAAGTGCACTTTTACCTTAAAGCCATCACTTATGAGCTGGTTTGAGGCCTGCAACTCACTATCGCCTTTTAGTCTTGGCACTCTGATATTTTTTATCTTTTCCTTAGTGGCTACCACGATAGCCACCTGTCCACCGCTACGCACTTCGGAGTAAGCATGCGGTTCTTGTGCATAAACTCTTCCAGCGTCAACTTTAGATGCTTTTCCATAGGTGACGACGTATTGTAACCCGTCTTGACGTAGTGTGGCTATGGCAGATGATTCTTTTTTGCCAACAAGATCAGGTACTTTACTAAATTTAGTGGCGCCAAAGTAACCTAGGTTACGACCCCCAACATACACAATGAGTCCCAGCACCAAGAGTAATACTACGGCTGCCGCTGCCCATCGTCCTGTATTGGTTTTTACTTTTGGCTTTACGATGTCTTCTCTCACCACAGGTGCTACGGTTGTGGCATCTGGTGATCGGAGTGGAGTTTCAGTTCTGTACAGGAGTTGCGTCTGATCGTTTTCTGCTTGGGTCTGTGACATAACTTCAGTTGCCACAGAGACCGGTACGGCAGCAACTCTAATGCCCTGTACGAACCTCTCTAAGTCGGCCTGTAGTTCTTGAGCAGTGCCATAACGCTCGCCAGGTATTTTGGCCATAGCCTGCATGATGATAGTCTCTAAATCAACAGGTATTTCTGGTAGCAAAGAACGCGGCATCGGCGGCTGTTCTCTTACGTGCTGATAGGCGATGGCGACTGGATTATCACCTGAAAAAGGTGGCTGACCTGTAATCATTTCATAGAGCACTACACCCAAGGAATAGATATCACTTCTTCCGTCAACCGGCAATCCCTGAGCTTGTTCCGGAGAAAAATACGTTGCTGTTCCCATAACAAGTCCGGTTTGGGTTACTTGTTCGTCTGAACCTATGGCTCTGGCAATACCGAAATCAGTTACTTTGACTTGGCCATCCGTAGTGATAAGGACGTTACTCGGTTTTACGTCACGGTGCACCACGCCGTGCCTATGGGCATACGAAAGGGCTTTGGCAATTCCTATCCCTATTGACGCTGCTTGAGCTGCCACCAAAGGAGCTTCCGCTTTAATAATCGCGGACAACGGCTCTCCGTCTATATATTCCATCACGATAAAGTAGCTGGAGTCAGATTCACCCCAGTCAAAAACGGGAACTATATTGGGGTGAGAAAGGTTCGCCGCAGCTTGTGCTTCTCTCCTGAATCTTTCAACGAATAAATGGTCGGTAGCAAATTCGGGAAACAAAACCTTCAGTGCTACTGGCCTATCCAATACCAAATCGCGTGCCAGATACACTTGTGCCGTGCCTCCGCGAGCAATTTGGCTTCTCAGCTCATAACGACCGTTATATATTGGCGGTTGGTTTGATGTCATTTTCCAGTCTGCCTATTTACTTTATTCAATAACACAATAGTGTTTTCCGATTTCAATTGCATGTTTATCCGTAATCTAGTTGATTCAAAAACAATTATGTAAAAACTCGGTCATAAAACTTATAACCCCTCTTTCAATGCTGCCGTCAGCACGGTTGAAACTACGGGGCCGGCTACGGCTGCCCCCGTACCGTCACAGACAACACCAGCGGACGCACCACTGACCACTGCGGCTACTGCTACTTTTGGAACCTCTTTATTCCCGGCAGGCGCCGTTGCCACGAGCCAATCGTCTATACAGGCGTTAGTCCCGTTCTGAGCGGTACCGGTTTTGGCCGCTACCTGAACACCCGTTGGCCAAGTCTGTGTAGCTGCGGTTCCGGCCGGATTTTCTGTCACGCCCAGCATTAATTCACGAACCGCCGCCGCAGTAGCCGGTGTAGTGGCTCGTAACCACATATGAGGGTGATACGTATAGACTATTTGACCGTCTGGACCTATGACGCGTCCCAATACGTGCGGGGTCATCAACTTACCGCCGTTAGCTACCGCAGCGATTACCATGGCGTCCTGTAAAGCGGATTCTCTGACGTTGCCCTGCCCTATAGCAGAATACGCCAAGAAAGGCGGTGAAATTGTTGACGGAGAGGGGAATACCGAAGGAGTTGCGCCCGGTAGGTCAATAGGTGGTACTTGGTCAAAGCCGAATCTTTTTGCCTGCTTATACATGAGGTTGCCCCCTAGGTCCAGACCAATCTGCGAATAGGTTGTGTCGCAGGATACAGCCAGAGCCAGGGCCAAACTTCCTCCGCATACTTCGTTGTCAAAGTTATGCAAGGGGACATTGGAATCGGGTAAAGACAGTTGTGGAAGAAAAGGATACGATATGGCGGCCAAGTGGGGATCGTAGTCATAAATGGTGGATGTCGTCACTATCTTAAAAGTAGAACCGGGAGGATACGTCAGCTGGGTGGCTCCGTCAATTAGAGGTGAGGCGGCCGGATCGGAGAGATCTTCCAATTTTTTGGCTTCTTCCTGAACAAAAGAAGCGTTGTGCGAGGCCAGCACATTAGGATTATAGGTAGGGTTTGCGTACAACGCCAAAATGTCGCCGTTCACCGGATCTATAGCCACAACGGCTCCTACCCTGCCGCCCAAAGCTTGCTCAGCAATTTTTTGCAACTTTGCATTAATGGTAAGAACGATACTGTCCGTACCGGTTTGCTGACTGATGAGTTTTCCCGGGGAACCGCCGGCAGTCACGTGGGTTTCCAAATAATTATTGTAAACCGATTCTACTCCATATTGGATAGAACCGTCCACCACATCGAAGTAGCCTGTAATATCTGCAAAAAGCGACCCCTTGGGATAAATCCTTTGGTATCCATAGGCATCGTGAGAAGGTTTTGATTCAGCTATCACCGTGCCGTCAGAAGTAAGGATCTCGCCGCGCGGCAAGTCCAAAACATTTTGCGTGATGTCATCGTATACATTGGTAGATTTGTACCTGAGTGATTTTTCTTGAATAATTTGTATGTTATTGAGTTGCAAAAAAAGAAGTAAAAAGCAAAATACCAATCCCAGAGCAATGAGCTTTATTCTCTTATCCATATAAAGCACCTCTGGCGGAACAGGCATCACTGTATCCTGCGCTAAGGAAATCAAAACCGGATTTGTTATACAAAAACTTTTTATCTACTGATATATAAAGTAGGTTTGTCAATTCTCTAAGTTTACTGCTATTACTCAAAGTAGTGTTCTGCCCCAACAACACCCAACGCGGATTTGTGTTTTCGACGTCACAAAGCAATCTGGCAGTTGTCGTTACAGGAGAGGAAACAGACTTTGGAATAGTCGTCAAGGTCGTTGCGGGAGAGGTAGTAGTAGGAATTGCCGTAGTAGTCGTCGGTATAAATGTAGTGGTGGTCGCCGGTCCCACACCGGGCTTGGTGAATATAGGAGTTGCCCCAACCGGAACAAAAAAGGTTTCCGCAGCAGAAGCAGAATTGCCGGCAGGAAGCTTCAGATAGCTTTGTGCGTTTCCCAAGTCCTTTACGACAGTCTTAGCTTTTTGAAGTGACGGCTCGACCATCCCGGCTTTCAATCCAGGTAACTCGGGGGAAAAAACTTTTGCAACAGCTAAATTTGTTTTCTGATATAAAGTTGGTTTAAATGAAAGAAAACCTCCTGGCCTACCTTGGAAAATTGCCACATAGCCATTGTCAATACCCACATAATACGAGGAGTGCAAATACCAATAGACAGCTGCAGCTGCGCCACCAAATATCGAGACAAATAAAATTGTAAATACTACCACTCGAAAAGTTAGCGGCGTAGACGGTAGGTCAAGTTGTGTATTTTCTTTTTTACTACCTATGGCAGAATTACTTTTCCAATAGTGAACGGCATTGCCGTTTGTCTTTGGCAGGGGCTTACTTTTTTTTATTTTAGACTGATCAACAGATGCCTCAGCAACAACTTGCTTTACATGTTTGTTTTTATTTGCTTTGTCAACGCTACTTTTAGCAGCTAGAGCTTGAGGACTGTTGTTTTTAATATCTGAATTATCTTTGCCTTGGATAATATTGTCTTTTTTTAATGCAATTGTTGCATTTTTATCATCAAAATAATTTAGTTCACTTATTGAAGATTGTTGATCTGATTCATTTAGTAACGAACTGTCTAACAAAGATGAAATATTATTTTGCTCGTTATTTTTCTCATTTTGACCATTTCTTTGATCTCTGTGCTCTTCACTTTCTTTGTTGTCATAAGAAGCAAAAGATTCTAGAGGTATATCAGCAACGATAACCGTAACATTGTCGTTGCCGCCATGAGCCAAAGCCAGCTCTACTAACTTGTCTGCTGCCTGTTTGGGATTTTTATATTGCCTAAGTAGCTGTCCTATTTCAGCTTCGCTACATTCGTTTGTCAAACCGTCACTACATAGCAGTACTCTTGCCGGACCGTCAAGTTCTAATTCCCAAGCATCTATTTCAACATTTTCATCTATACCAAGAGCACGGGTTAGTATATGCCGATGCGGGTGAACCAGCGCCTGAGCCGCTGTTATTTCGCCTCTTCTTACCAATTCCTCAACTAAGCTGTGATCTTCTGTAAGCCTAGAGAGCTCACCGTTAGCAGGCAGTAAATACGCCCTAGAGTCTCCGATATTTATCACCACTATATGCGATAGAGTATCCTGATCCACAACAAGTGCTGCTGCCACGAGGGTGGTGCCCATACCTTTTAAGTCTTGCTCCCTAAAAGATCTGTTCATGATAGTTTTATTGGCATTCCTGATGGCTTTCAATAGGCCTTCTGTGGAATTATCCTCTTGGAATCCCGCATTCAGAGCCTCGATTGCCACTTTTGCGGCCACTTCACCCCCCGCATGACCTCCCATCCCATCTGCAACAGCTATCAGGTAGTCTGTGGCAAGAGCCTTATCTTGGTTGACGGAACGCACATATCCGGTATCGGTGGCACTAAAAGCCGTAAATTTACTCACGGCGAAACCCACCTCATCGACTTACCTCAAGTACCGTAGATCCCACACGGACAGAGTCGCCGCGCCTCAATCTTGTAGGTTCCTCCAAAGGAAGTGAATTTACAAAAGTACCGTTTCTTGAGCCCAAATCTTCTATCCAGAACTCTCCATTTGCCTGATAGATCCGGGCATGCACGGCAGAGGCAAAATTGTCATCTTCTAATAGAATTGCACATCCGGCTGCTCGACCTATTGTAATTTCTCCACCCAGTGGGAATAGCATTCCTTTTCTCCCGGCAGGCTCCAAAACTTTTAAATTCAAATCTACTTTCTTGTCGCTCACGATAGCAGGCGAAGGCGTATTTTTACCCACGACTTCCGCTTCTAACTTCGCCCGCCTTACTTCCACAAAAGCGACCCTGATAGCATAGAGAAAGAAAAGCCACAATAAACCCAGTAAAAAATACCTTAATATCTCCAATAGTCCGTGTGACATATAAAGCTAGCCTTAATCGTCCTGCTGACTGGTCTCAAAATAGATTCTGCTAGTCCCGATCATAATCACATCGCCGTCGTTTAAACGCACTTGCGTAATAGATTGGCCGTTGACCTTCGTCCCGTTAGTGGAATCTAAGTCAGCAATCATAATAGCATCTCCGTCACGGAATACCTGGGCATGCCGTCTGGAAACATTGTGGTCATTGAGAGTAACGGCACACTCGGGTAATCTACCTATTGTTATAGGCTCGTCTTCTATGATGACCCTGGTTCCGTTCGGCAGCAAAAGCCAACTTGGCGGGGGAGGATCTCCCTCTACAAAATCACTTGTTACGACAAACGTACTTTTTGTCAGCTCCTCGCTCCACCCAACGGCCACTTCAACGGGACCCAAAAATACGTAATTTTCATCTTCGGCATGTTGTTTGGCGGCTTCAGCCAATTCTGTTGCCAGTACGTCAACAAAAGAGCCGAATCTCTCATAATCCGGCTTAGAAAGCAAGACTTCAAAGCTATTAGGCACCAAGACACCACTCACGATAACGGCGCGTTGCAGATCCATCTCGCGCGTAAGTCGCCGTCCTATTTCAACGGGTTGCAAAACGCCCCTAAATGCCCTGGCAAATACGCCCTCAACCAGTCTTTCCAGGCGTTGTTCGAACTGTTGAAGTCCCATGACATGATCAGATTACCCGCATTGTGGGATATAAAAGTAGATTATCGTTAATAAAATAAAAAAATAAGGCAAAAAAATATAAATACCAGTTATTGGCTTACCGGAAATTTTAGTTGATATGATCTAACTAGGTTAAATTACCTTTGTCCTTTGGGCGAGTGGCGGAATTGGTAGACGCGCAGGATTCAGGTTCCTGTATTCGCAAGGATGTGGGGGTTCAAGTCCCCCCTCGCCCACGCAACCTCATAGAACAAAGTCCATCTTTTAGTAAAACCTGCCTTATTTCAGCTCTGTTAGGGACACTGAAATCTGCGTTTGAACTATCAAAAAGCGTTAAAAGCAGGGTCTTTCCTGTACAGAACGCTTTTATACCTAAAATGAGGAATTACACGGCAGATATCGACAAGATGAGTGGACCTCAAGTCAAAATGCCGATAACTTGTTTTGGTAATTTTTTATACAGTTATAAAAAATTACCACTTAGCTTATTGAAAAGATTTTCAGGATTTACCGTATTTACCACGTCGTTATGCAGAGGATCTGCTTCGCTATCTTCGTGTACTTCCTCAACGCTCCCGTTGTTGGTATTACCTGCCGTCAAAGAATTTGCTGCATTTACTTCCAAGCGAGTAACTTTGTCAGCCATAGTTTTAAGAATACTTTCCAAAACTCTGACACGCTTTACAAGATTTTCAAATTCTAACTTGTCGTATTGAAGCTCTGCTTTGTTGGTGGTCTTTTCAGGAGAAGCGTTCAGGAAATTGTCTTCTAGTACCTTGAGAACTTCAGAAGTTCTTTTACGTACGGAGAGTGACTTGAGTTTTTTAATCAGTTCAGGACTAGTAATAGTCAGATTTAGTTCAAATTGCTCTTCACCCTCTGTCATTAGGCGCCTACCTGCTGGCTGGCACATCTACAGCCATTTAACGCTGCCAAAAATCCTCTCACATTTGCCGTCTGGGGGTCATCAGGTACTATGACATCAGTAGGCCAAGAAGATTGGAGTTCGGCTGCGCCTCCCCCAACTAATACAGTTCCGCTGATCTGGTGTATTCTGTTTTCCAGTTTGGCATTAATTTGACGCTCGAGTTGTGCAGCCAAAATTGATTTCCAATCGGACCTCATTGCCACCAAAGAAACTTTTTTCCCTCTGATAACTATTTCTGTCTGGTCTCCAACTGTTTCTGCTGTCATGGGAACGTCGTAAACGGCCTCGATTTGACGGGCTACACGCTCATAAAAGTACCGCATTCCTATTTCGATAGTGCCCGCCGAGGATGGATCCACATCCATTTCGTGATTGTCGGTAATTTGACCTATTACATAGTCGGTCGTGCGCCACCCTATGTCTACTACCAACCAATTCCCTACGGCTGCATTTGCCAGGGCCGGTATGGCAGCGGCAACCCCTTGAGGAGCCACTAGAACATCTGATATTTTCCACTTAAAATTCGTACCATCGGGAGAAGAAACGTCCCATTCACTTGAGAGCAGTGTCTTACGTAGATCTTTTGCTTTTGTTGCATACCAGCTAAGCGGTAACCCTACAGCCAGATGGATGAGGTCTTCGCATTTCAAAGAGGCTATAGCTACTGCCAGTAAAGCGGATGAGTCTTCGTCGGCTTTATCTCGACCCCATAGCGGGGCTGCCCCTTGATTAGAAGCTGCTTCACCTACGTAATACTCTTTTTCATTGATCCGCCAGACGTGGCTGGTTCCAAAACTTCCCAAACTCACAGACTTTGGTGCAGGAATGATAAGCGCCTGAAACTTTGCTGTGGTGGCATCATCGGCGAGAGCTTTTACCCAGCCGTGACCAACATCGACCGCTACATGCCTCATATTGACGTCCTTTCCAGGGTATACAAGCATCCTTTAACTGCCGGGAATCATATGAAATCCCAACATGTATGCTATACCTCATAATTTATTTGTAAATAAAAAAAAGGGTTCTATTTGAAACTTTTAGTACAAAAATCCACTCTTGTCCCATATCTACTCCTTGATAGCCCTATACGACTGATTGCATAATCGACTTTTCTTACCACCCAAGACAGTTCCACTTTGCTTCAAATCGCTTATGCCACGCATTATCACCGATCCGGGAAAGAAGACATAATAGAGCACTGAAATAAAACTCTAACAACACTGCTTTTGAATTGCAGGATCAAAGACTGTCTTTTTATCTCAGTTCCTAAAAAATTTTATATGGGAAAATCTCATTAAAGCTAGCGCTTAGGGAAAATATAAGGTAGCTTCTATAGAATGGCAGCGATCACGATCAAAACCCGTTCCGCAAAGCCCAAAAAAACGGCCCTGTTTTTGACAGAAATTGCTTTATTTGCTTTGTTGATTGCGGTATCGCTAAGTTATGCGTACATTCCCTCCCGCGCGTCTGCCAGCATCAACACAGACAGGTCTACCGAGCAGCAACTGGAAAATAGAATTGCTCAGGATGGCAATTTGATACAAAATTTAGTCACAAAACTCACTATGTATCAGGAAAAGGACTACACCCTGTCGCATAACGAAAAATCGCTGCAAAAAACTTTGCTCTTAGACCGCAAAAGTCAAATCCAAGCAGCAAAACGCCTCAGACAAGTGGCAATAGAATCTTATGTCGGCATAGACGCACAACAAAGCAATTCCGGAAGTATTCTTTCAGTCTCCAATACGAACGCATCAGTAGCATCCGTATATGCAGGCGTCGCCAGTGACACCTTGAACAGCGCTATATCACAACTGCAAATTGCCAGAGCAAGAACGCGAACTGCCAGTACCGAATTGACCAAGACACAGAAAGCGTTAAACAAAACCATCCTGGCGTTGCAAGCAAAAAAGGCAGCTGCTGACGCTGCTATAGCGGCTGACGACTCTATGCTACACCAGGTTAAAGGTAATATACAGCTGATTCTTGCTCAGGAAGCACAAAGACACTTAGCAGAGCAGCGACAAGCAGAGCTCATCTTGGCCCACAGAGCGGAGGCAACAGCGGCAGCCAACCCCGTGCCCCCGCCCGTGCCCCGTCATGCTGTGGCGAGTACGGTTATTAGCAGCACCGGAACCTATGCCAACCCGTTGCGATCCGTAGCAGCTCTCACCCCTGACCGCATCGATCAGGGAGTAGATTACAGCGGTTACGGTCCCATCTATGCCATAGGTGATGCGGTTATCCTGAGCACCTACAACGGTGGCTGGCCGGGCGGAGCTTATATCTGTTACAGATTAACGGCCGGTCCAGCGGCTGGACTCGTCGTATACGCGGCAGAAGACATCAATCCGACAGTTCAAGTTGGACAAAGCGTGAATGCCAATACCGTGATAGGCGACGCCTACGAAGGTCCGGATGGCATTGAAACAGGATGGGCCGCCCCGGCGGCAGACGGATTGACCATGGCTGCGGCAAATGGACAATTTTACGGTTCCAACTCAACGGCTTTCGGCGCTAATTTCTCCCAACTGCTCCAGTCTCTGGGCGCACCGGGGGGGGTGCCGCAAAACCCGCCGACGGGAGCCGTACCACCCGGATGGCCTGTCTTCTAACCCCTTACCACCTGTAGTGAACTTGGGGCGCTATTTTCTCTCTGTAGATACTTTGCAATCGCGATATCAGGTCTTGATCCAAAACCCCCAGTTCGCCTGCTTTAGCGTTTTCTGTCGCCTGTAACGGAGTTTTTGCCCCAGGTATAACCGTCGTCACTCCGGGGTGTGAATAACAAAATCGCAGTGCTAAATGTACCAAAGAGTCGTTGTCACCAAGAAGGCTTTTCAACTCTTCAACTACAGCCAAACCGGTCTCAAAATCGACCCCAGCAAAAGTTTCTCCCACATCAAAAGCTTCTCCATGCCTGTTGAAGTTCCTGTGATCATCTTCTGAGAAAATAGTATCTCTGGTTATTTTCCCGGTTAGAAGACCTGAGGCAAGCGGGACTCTCGCAATTACTCCGACACCTGCCTCATGTGCGGCATCCAGAAAGCGGTCCGCCGGACGCTGTCGAAAGATATTATAAATAATTTGCACACTCACCACATTGGGAAAGTCCAAAGCCTTTAGACCTTCTTCTACCCGTTCCACACTCACGCCGTAATTACGTATTTTTCCCGCCGTCCGGAGATCGTCCAAAGCAGCAAAAACTTCCGGGTGGTAAAAAAGGTCGGTCGGTGGACAGTGCAGTTGCACGAGATCCAAACAATCGGTTTCCAAGTTCTCTCTGCTGCGTTCTATCCAAGACGTCAAATTCTCAGGACTATACGCCTCAACACTTTGCTTTTCAGCCCTACGACCTGCTTTTGTGGCAATAAAAATGTCTCCCGACGTTTCCTTTTTGAGTTTTGCCACAAGTCTTTCGCTTCTGCCGTCACCATAGACATCGGCGGTATCAAAAAAAGTTATTCCCGCTTCGTAGGCCGCCAAAAGGGCGGCATAAGACGATGAGTCATCGACTTCCCCCCAACTTCCCCCTATGGCCCAGGCTCCAAAACCTATAACGCTTACCGCTCTGTCAATTCTTCCTATCGTACGAAATTCCATACTTTACAACTTAGCGTAACGGAATGGAAATTAGGATGTAATTTTTCGAAACTTATCATAATAGAGCAATAGTTGAAGAAAAACTCCTGTTGTGTTTGGAGTTCTCTCTTGCCTGTTATCAATACTGCAATATTTCCCAGAGGAGAAATGACTCCTGAAATATCCAAACAAAGACATTGCTGATAGTATGACAGTGAGAACATAAATCAGATAAAAGGAGTGACGCATGACATACCAACTACCAGAACTACCCTATGACTACAGTGCCTTGGAACCCCACATTTCAGGACATATTATTGAATTACACCATGACAAACACCATAATGCTTACGTACAAGGAGCCAATACCACTCTGGATAAGCTAGAAGCCGCTAGAGGCCAAAATGAATATGGCGGCATCGTAGGGCTGGAAAAAACTCTGGCGTTCAACGTATCCGGACACATCCTTCACTCTATCTACTGGACCAACATGTCACCAGACGGAGGGGGAACCCCGGAAGGAGAACTTTCTCTGGCGATCAGTGAAGCTTTTGGCGGATTCGACAACTTCAAAAGCCAACTCACCCAAGCCACCGCCACCGTGCAGGGATCTGGATGGGGAGCTCTTGCTTGGGAGCCGCTGGGAAAGCGTCTCGTCATCGAACAGATATACGACCACCAAGGCAACAACGCTCAAGGCGCCATACCGCTTTTGGTAATAGACGTTTGGGAGCACGCCTTCTATCTGCAATACAAGAATGTCAAAGCAGACTACATTTCGGCTTTCTGGAACCTTGTCAACTGGCAAGACGTGGCAAAGCGTTACACACAAGCAAAGTCAATCGCCATTTAATAAACACATTAAGAGAGAGCGCCCGTATTCTTATATGCGGGTGCTCTCTCCTCTATAAAACTCTTAAGACCGGTGCTTCACAAAGGCCTGCCAACGTCCACTGTTTTGAGTAACGCTAATAGGTGCCTCATATAAATCACTCAAATTGGCATTCGTCAATATTTCTTCCAAAGGCCCTGACGCTACGACCAATCCGTCCTTCAACAACATTGCGTGCGTCAAAGAGGCGGGGAGCTCTTCTAGGTAGTGAGCCACATAAACACTGGCCCTCATAATATTTGATTCCGCTAAATGATCCACCGCCAGAAGTAGTTTTTCCCTTGCCGGAAAATCCAGTCCTACACAAGGTTCGTCAAACAAGAAAAGCTCATGCCGAATAAGCAGAGATCTTGCAATCAAAATGCGTTGCTTTTCCCCCTGCGAACAGGAGCCAAACGCTCTTTTAGCTAAGTCCTTGCACCCTACGGCTTCTAAAGCCGTCAACGCGTTTTGTTTATCGTCAGTTTCGAATTGATCCCACCATGGTGCCAGTACGTTTTTCTTGCCCGTCAGCACGATGTCCAGCACAGAACTGCCCATGGGCAGTGTTTCTATTAAGCGTTGATTGACGGCAGATACACTTTCCCGCAATTTTCTGATGTCGTCTTTACCGAATTGCCAACCAAGTACCTTTACAGCGCCAGTCGTGGGGTGTGTCTCACCGGCGATAACAGATAGAAGAGTTGATTTCCCTGCGCCGTTCGGTCCCAACAAGGCATGGTGTTCACCTGCTAAAATCTCTAAAGACAGAGGGCCTAAGATGCGAACTCCCGATCGCATGACCGAGACTGCGCTCAGTGAAACCATGCTATTCATTCTCAAAACCATTGGTTTTTATATTACGCATGCATTACCTTTATCAACTTACTCACCATACCAAAAACACTTTCATGGCCCAAAAAGTTATAGGCGATACGAAAACAAGTCCGTATCGCCTATCGAGACTAGCAAAATGCTTATTGCTGAATGGCCTCTATGTCAATTTCTATTTTGACTTCTTTGCCAATCAAAACACCGCCTGTTTCCAACAAGACGTTGGTTTTTAGACCAAAGTCTTCTCTGTTTATTTCTGCTGTGGCAGATAGTCCTATTCTCTTGTTGCCGTATGGGTCAGTCCCACCTCCACCGAATTCTACGGTCAACGGCACATCTTTTGTTACACCGTTGATACTGAGCTGGCCTTCCAGAATCCACTTGTCTCCTTTTCTGACAACCTTGTTTCCCGAGTAAGTCATTTCTGGATTCTTGGCGATATCAAAAAAATCTCCTGATCTTAGGTGTTCGTCGCGCTGGGCTTCCCCTGTATCTACGCTTTCCAACTTGATGGAGACTGCCACTGAAGAGTTTTCCACATCGTCGGCTACTGATATTTCGCCTTCGAAATCTTTAAAACTCCCTCGCACTTTGGAAACCATCATGTGCTTTACGACAAAGCCCACTACAGAGTGCGATTTGTCTATGACATACTTTCCGGGGGCGGGAACTTCTGCTCCGTCCACTATACGTACTACTTCTGACATTATTACCTCCTGTTTGTTTTCTAAAATAACAATACCTTACAAATATTGCGCGCGCAACTATTTTATAGTGTAAAATATAGTACGTGTCAGATAATGTAACAAAATTAATAAAAGCAGAGATCAACACCGACGAAGATGGGGATGCAGAAAAGCTCTTTTCGGACATAGACCGCATCACTCTTATAGGACTCATATTTGAAACAGCGTCAGGCCTGCGGCACAACTTATCCGGTACGGTGGAGTGCGAAATAGGAGTAGGCGGGCAATCCTTTGAAATAATGATCAGGTTGCTCAGGACGCCATCGTATCGACTCAGAATGACTGATTTAGCAGCCCAGACTGGTCTCAGTCCAAGCGGTTTGAGTCGCGCTGTTGACAAATTGGTGGAGGCAGGACACGTCAGACGCGAAGACTGCACTCAAGACAGACGCGGATCTTACGCAACTCTCACAGAGCTGGGAATAAGACAGGCTGAAATTGCCTTGATCAAACACAAACAGGATATTGACAGCTTGCTCTTTGGGGTGTTACGACCGCAAGAAGAGGAAAAACTGGTCAAATTGCTGACAAAGTTACGGAACCGCGTTTACCCCAACGCTGTTGTGGGCGCTGAAGCCTAAGCTTTACATTTATTACCCAGAGTAGCTAAGATATGTCTGCGATGCTTTAAGCCGGTCGGCTGATACGATAAAGTATTGTAGTTCGCATAGTCAAATATTACTAAGGTGGAATGATTGGATGTCACTGGACAGCTTTAAAACAAAAATATCACTCGAAGTCGGCAATAAGAGTTACACAATATATTCTCTTGCAAAATTAAAAGAACATTTTGATATTGACTCACTGCCTTTTGCCACCAAAATTCTCTTGGAAAACCTACTCAGACACGAAGATGGTCGCAGTGTAACGAAATCTGGTATCGAAGCCCTTTGTAATTTAGGTGGCAAGGGATCGCAAAACGACGAAATAGCCTTTAGCCCAGCCAGGATACTGCTCCAAGATTTAACCGGCGTTCCCTGCGTTGTCGATCTTGCTGTGATGCGTGACGCCGTAACGTCACTTGGAGGTTCTCCGGAAAAAGTAAACCCGCTGATCCCAGTCGACTTGGTCATTGACCACTCCGTCATAGCAGAGTATGCCGGTACCAAAGATGCCTACGACAAGAACACGGAGATTGAATTCGAAAGAAACGCAGAAAGATACAACTTCCTGCGATGGGGGCAGCAGGCTTTCAATAACTTAAGAGTGGTGCCCCCCGGTAACGGTATTTGTCATCAGGTCAACCTGGAATACTTATCGCGGGTTGTCTTTACCGACGAAGAGGGTAACGCTTATCCGGATACTTTAGTGGGTACTGATTCCCATACCACCATGGTCAACGGTTTGGGAATTCTGGGTTGGGGCGTAGGCGGCATCGAAGCCGAAGCAGCCATGCTCGGTCAGCCCATACCCATGCTGATTCCAGAAGTCATAGGTCTTCGTCTTTTTGGCAATCTCCGAGAGGGAACAACGGCAACAGACCTCGTATTGTCCATAACCGAGCTGCTCAGACAACACAAAGTTGTAGGAAAAATGGTGGAATGTTTCGGTGCCGGATTGCAGCATCTCCCTGTTGAAAACAGAGCCACGATTGGAAATATGTCGCCGGAATACGGCTCCACCGTCACCGTCTTTCCGATCGACGAAGCCACACTCTCTTTTCTAAGACTTACCGGCAGAAGCGACGAGCAAGTTCGTCTCGTCGAAGCCTACGCCAAGGAACAAGGCCTTTGGAGTAACCCCGACAAAGAAGCCGCCTACAGCAGCGTTATAGATTTGGACATGTCATCCGTCGTTCCGAGTCTTGCCGGTCCGTCCAGGCCGCAAGACAGAATATCGCTCTTTGCTGCAAAAGAGAACTTACATAAAGTCTTAGAGCCTGCCGTAAGCACAGAGAACGATAGCCGGGATGCCCAAATCACGTTAGGAAATGGTGAAAAGGCAACTTTACAAAACGGCAGCGTGGTTATCTGCGCCATAACGAGTTGCACCAATACCTCCAATCCCGAAGTGATGATTGCCGCCGGATTGCTGGCAAAAAAAGCCGTTTCGCTTGGACTAAGGCAAAAGCCATGGGTAAAGACCTCCCTCGCCCCGGGGTCGCGAGTCGTAAGTCAATACTTAAGTGAATCAGCCCTGCTCCCCTACCTTGAGAAATTGGGCTTTGACTTGGTTGGTTTTGGCTGCACAACCTGCATAGGAAACTCAGGTCCCCTGGCAACGGAAATATCCGAGGCTATCAATAAAAATGGTCTTGCGGTAGCGGCAGTATTATCAGGGAACAGAAATTTTGAAGGCAGAATTCACCCGGATGTAAAACTCAACTACTTGGCTTCACCTCCTCTAATAGTGACATACGCTCTTACCGGAACCATGGATATCAACTTGGAAACAGACCCAATAGGAGCCGCCGAAGACGGCTCTGCAATCTACCTGAAAGATATCTGGCCCACTTCAGAAGAAATCAATGAGGTTCTACGCTCCGTATTGGACCCCTCTTTATTTACTAAAAGCTACAGTGATGTCTTCTTGGGCAGCCAAAAGTGGCGTAATCTGGATGTAGCACTCGGATTACACTTTGCTTGGAACGAAGACTCCACCTACATACACAAGCCTCCCTTCTTTGACGACATGTCACCGACAGAATCCCCCTTGACAGATATCACAGGTGCCAGGGTACTGGCATACTTGGGAGACAGCGTCACTACCGACCATATATCACCGGCCGGGTCGATAAAACCCAACTCACCCGCCGGGACCTGGCTGAAAGAACGCGGAGTAAGTGTGCAAGACTTTAAC
The DNA here is from genome assembly GCA_021829645.1 of Actinomycetes bacterium. Classification (GTDB taxonomy): domain Bacteria; phylum Actinomycetota; class Acidimicrobiia; order Acidimicrobiales; family Bog-793; genus JAJZMK01. The sequence goes on from JAKBPI010000026.1 coordinate 18,141, forward strand.
TCTTATGGCACGAGACGCGGCAATGACCTGGTTATGATCAGGGGAACCTTTGCCAACATCAGACTAAAAAACAAACTCACTCCGGGTATAGAAGGAGGAGTCACACTCCATCTTCCGGACGAAACGCAAACCACTATTTTTGATGCAGCCATGGCTTACAAAGAAGCCGGTACCCCTCTGGTCATCATAGCCGGTAAGGAATACGGAACGGGATCCTCACGGGACTGGGCGGCCAAAGGATCAGCTCTCTTGGGAGTAAAGGCGGTCATTGCGGAGAGCTTTGAACGGATCCACAGGTCAAACCTGATCGGCATGGGGGTCTTACCTCTCCAGTTCGTCGCCCCCGACAACTCTGAATCATTGGGGCTGACAGGTAAAGAGCTGTACTCCATACTCGGCCTAGAAAATATAGGAGCCACAGAGCTGATAGGTAAAGTATTATCCGTGAGAGCAGACGACAAGCAATTCCAAGTACTTGCCAGGATAGACACACCCACTGAAGCGGAATACTACCTTCATAAAGGGATTTTACGTTTTGTAGCAAAACAGCTGGCCAAAAAACAGTAGGTATTTGCGCTCCGACAAGAGCGCAAATACCTATCAGATAATCTCACCGTTCTGGGCTCACCCTGAATAAACCAGAGACTTTAACCCTATATGGTTCATAATTGTCTCCAAAAATGATGTCACGAGACTAAGCCTGTTTAAGAGCAGCAGGACCCCAAAAAATACCATCATGAACGCGGAAATGCGCATGATGTGAACACTGTGTCTACGCAAAAATTTGAACGCGCCTGTCAGCCTGTTGTAAAAGAGTCCCAACAAAATGAACGGCACCCCTATGCCCAGAGAATATGCCGTCAGCAGAGCGGTTCCCTGACCAAAACCGCGTTGGCTGACTGCTACCGCCGTCACCGCCGCCAAAACGGGGCCCAGACATGGAGTCCATCCAAAGCCAAACGCTACACCGGTGGCAAACGCCGCTAAAAACCCAAATTTAGACGGTGAAATATGTAATCTTGCCTCCCGATACAAAAAAGACCAGCGTATATCCAAAGAAGTAAGCAGTAAAAAAAGCGCCATCGCCAGCACAATTCCGCCGGATATCTCTGTCAACATAAGACGGCTTTTCAATAAAGCGTGACCTATAGAAGTTGCCGTAAGGCCTATAGATATGAAAACTACCCCAAACCCAAAAATAAAGAGTAGTGTATTGATTACAACCCGCAAGGAAGATACGCCGGTTTCCGATACAGGAGAAGGCGTTTTTCCGCTACTGTTACCCTGAAAAGATGTCCCTCCGATAACTGAAAGATAGGCGGGCACTAACGGCAAAACACATGGGGAAACAAAAGAAGCTATCCCTCCGCCAAAAGCAACGAAGTATGAAACATTACCCACCATTTTTTAGTTTTCTCATTTCACAACGGAGACAGATACAGTTAATATAGAACAGGATAGCCTTTAACGGAAAGCGACACCAATTGAAGTACTCAAGAACTGACTGTTAGCATAAGACGGTGGACAGGTCTCCAATTAGTTCGGTCAAAGAAGTGTTGTCGGCCATCATGGCCCGATACGAAAACTCCTCTGCTAACGCTTTTGTCTGTGACTTTGACGGCACTTTGGCCCCGATAATAAACGACCCTACTCAATCAAAAATTCCACAACACATCGTAGAGTCGCTCCTTTTACTGACACAAAAAATTGAGATTGTAGCCGTTATCTCCGGTAGGGAACTGGAATTTTTAAACCAGGCTTTTGTGCCTCACATAGGTAGACATGGCGAAATGCCAATCAAAATTTTCGGCCTTTACGGTAGTCAAACGAATGACGACAACTTTGCAGGACTGCACCGGACGTCGGGAATGACAGCAGAGCTCAAAAAGGCAATTTTACAGTGCTCAACTTCGCTGCCGGAAAAAATCTATATAGAAGTAAAAGACAACGGGGTTGTGTTCCATTATCGCAACAGCCCTGATCTCGAAACAGAAGTGCTGGCTATGGCAGAAGAGGTTACAAATACTTTTCCCGTCCGTGCTTTACAAGGGAAAAAGGTGATAGAACTCGTTCCAGCCGATCAGATTGACAAAGGAGACGTGATCGACTACATCGGCAACTATGCCGATGCTATCTGCTATATAGGAGACGACTATGGCGATATAGCCGCTTTTGAAAGCGTCAACAAAAGAGCACGAAGCGGCCTATCAATAGGTGTATTTTCCGAAGAAATGCCTATTGAGCTGTATCAAAAATGTCAATTTATACTCGAGAGCACCCAAGCTGTCCATCAACTTACACAGGAATTACTTTTTGCACTTTCCTAAAGTATGAAAACGTATAGATTTCATATCGCTTGCTCAAGGAGCTCTGACAACCAAAGAGCAGGAGGGTTTTTCATAATCACTTCAGACAATTGTGCATTTCTTGCAGATTTTTCCTGATTATCCATTTCCAGAGCTTTTTTCATGGCATTGGCAGTCTCGGAAACGTCATAGGGGTTGACACCCAAAGCCCCGCCACGCATTTCTTCGTATGCTCCTGCTTCTTGAGATAGGATTAATAATCCTTCCTTTGGATTTACCGCCACGCCTTCCTTGGCAACCAGATTCATACCGTCCCTTACAGGATTTACCAGCAGCACATCATAAATTAGCATCCCTGCCAGGGACAACTCGTAGTTGTCATCGGTGACGAACTCAATTACGTCATCGCCGCCAAAACGCTGATTGATTCTTGCTACTTCGTCAAATACCTCTTTTTTATACGTTTGATAATATTTACTCTTTTCCCGTGACAGATAAGTCCTAGCAAAAAAAACGGTTTTGGCACGCAAAGAAGGGTTCTCAACAAGCAACTCTTCAAAAGCCAAAAAACCCCTAATTAAGTTTTTAGACGGCTCCAGCCTGTCCGTGCGATAAATAATTTTTTTGCCGGCAAAACGCTTTGACAATCTCTCTGCTTGATCTCTGACAACACCGTCCAACGCTTTATGCCGCAGGGATACCGGATCTACACCCAGAGGAGTTGCATAAGCTTTTGGCTTGATACCCAATACTTCGCTAACGGCTTTTTGATACCTCTGACACCAGCGCTGCGTGTGGAAACCACAGGAACCGTAAGCCGACATCGCACGGAGAAGCTCTTCTCTGAGTACGGAAGGCAAAATATGCAATTCTTCCAAAGTCGGAAAAGGAATGTGTAAAAAATATGTGGTCTCTAAATCAGGACGTTTTATTTTTAGATACTTCCCAACAAGAAAAAAATGATAGTCATTCACCATGACTTTGGCTCCGTAAGATGCACCCTCACAGATCGCATCAGCAATTTTTTCATTATGCAACCTGTAAGCTTCCCAGGCAGCAAAAAAAGATTTATCAAACACGGGAGTATAAGCTGCATTAAACAGCCCGTGACACAAAAACCAAAACACCTCATTGGCAATTTTGTTATACGACAACTCCAAAATATCCGGAGGTAAAACCACAAAGTTTACGTTGATATCACCGATATCGACGGAAACGGCTTCCTTGGCAGCAAATATATCTTCTTCACTTAGCGCAGTGGCTACCCAATCTGCTTTTTGGTCCTGTAAAGCGCTCACCAAACTTGGTGCGACACCGCCGATACTGTGATGTACGCTCAGTCCGCCGTGAGAATTTTTTGACAATCTCACCGGGGAACGATTCGCTACTATCATCAAATCACTCATGAATACCCCATCTAAATAAATCAACCAATCCTTTCGAAGGTTTCTGAAGCAAATTTAGTGGCTAAATATTTTGATTCGGTAATAACATTTTTGTCAGAATACGATATGAATCTTTTATGCTCTTACACTCTGCCAACATATCGGCATTGATCTACATGAGTCTTTCCAGCATAGCCTGCAAAACATCCTTGGCGGTCGGCACTAAATCCGTCAATGTTCTGCTCTTATGATACCTTTGGCCCAAATCAACCTGTGCAATAACGTCTTCTCCATACAGGCGATAGGTGTCGATAAGTATGGCGATCTCTACTTGATAATTGTCGGCTACGCATATTTTCTCCAGTAACTCCCGCCTAATTGAGGTTTCCCCCGCAAGAGGTTGGTCAATACATGCAAGCTGCGGAAGTAAAATTTCCAAAACTGGTTTAGCGACTAACTCGGTAACGCGCCCGCCGCCAAAAGAAGTTCCGCCGTCAAAGCGTTGGTACTTTGGTTTACACAACATCAGTTTCTTGTCGATAAGGAGTGGGGCGAGCATCTCTGTGACAAAATGACTTGAGAAATTAGTGACGTCGGCATCAAGAAAAAGTAGGATATCGCCGGAAGAAGCCCTGATCCCCTCACGCAATGCAGCGCCTTTGCCAAAAGGCACACCTTGATTCTTGGACATATCTATTACGTCAGCACCGCTCTCTTTTGCTATGCCGGATGTATTGTCCGACGATACATCGTTGATAACTATCAGTTCATCAACCAAATTCGTCTTTAGCATACACTCGGAGCGAATACTGCCAATGATGGCTCCTATGGTGGCAGCTTCATTTCTAGCCGGAATGATAACGCTGATCGACGAGGTCCCTTTATAATCAAGTAATTGCTCTTGGTTACTGCCATTTTGCACCCATAGAGCGTACCCATCCAAGCGTTGCTCAGATTCCGCTTTGCAATCCATACTCACACCATAGCCAGAGTAAAACCCACCGGGTGCCTTTTGTCAAAAAGTTTTTGGATGTCATTCTCGGTTGAGCTCAACAGCATGCCCACTTTATGAACATACTCCAGCGTTATCGACTTTTTTTTAAAGTAGCAAGACACAAAATATGGAAAAATCCCCAAAACGCGTACCTGGAAGAGTGGAATTCTGATACGCTATTACACATCATCAAGAGCGGTTGAGGGACGGGCCCTTTGAAACCGCGGCAACCAGGTGAGACGTATTCACATCTCACGTCAAGGTGCCAATGCCCGACCGATGAGGAGGATGCATGTCATTTGTCGAAAGTCTTCGCTGTCGTGAGTGCGGCAGATCATACCCCGTAAGCGCTTTAAATGCTTGCGAGTTTTGTTTTGGCCCTCTTGAAGTGTTCTACAACTACGAAGCCATGCAAGAAGTGGTCTCGCGTTCAAGAATTGAGTCGGGTCCGCAGACCATATGGCGCTATAGCGATTTACTCCCCACCTCCGCCAGCCCCAACCTCGATCTTGGCACCGGTTTTACACCCCTTCTGCGTGCCGATCATTTGGCAGCCGAACTGGGACTTAGGAAGCTTTATCTCAAAGACGACACCAGAAACCCAACGGGCTCGTTCAAAGACAGAGTGGTATCCGTGGCGCTCTCCAAAGCCAGAGAACTTGGGTTAAAAGTAGCGGCCTGTCCCTCAACAGGGAATTTGGCCAACTCTGTTGCCGCCCATGCGGCACGCTCCGGCATGGAAGCCTATATATTTGTACCGGCCAATTTGGAACACAATAAAATTGCCATGTCTGCAATTTTCGGTGGACATCTGATAGCCGTAGACGGCAATTACGACCAAGTTAACAGACTGTGTGCCGAACTGGCCATGCTGCATGACGATTGGGCCTTTGTGAACGTCAATGTACGTCCTTATTATGCTGAGGGCTCTAAAACCCTGGCTTTTGAGGTAGCCGAACAACTGGGATGGCAATTGCCAGACCACGTTGTAGTGCCGATTGCCTCTGGGAGTCAACTGACAAAAATCCATAAAGGTTTTAATGAATTGACCAAACTCGGTTTAGTGTCAGAAAAAGACGTTCGTATTTCCGGAGCACAGGCCTTGGGATGCTCTCCCGTTGCCGAAGCATTTCTGTCCGGCGCTGACTATATTAAACCCGTCAAGCCGGATACGGTAGCCAAATCACTTGCCATAGGAAACCCGGCTGATGGCTGGTATGCACTGCAAACTATCAGAAAAACAGGAGGCTCTGCTGCCGCCGTATCCGATGACGAATTGCTCGAAGGCATCACTTTGCTAGCCAAAACCGAAGGAGTATTCGCAGAAACAGCAGGTGGGGTGACTGTTGCCAGCCTTATTAAGTTAGTGAACTCGGGCGCCGTCAAAAGCGATGAAACGGTAGTGATCTACATTACCGGCAATGGCCTGAAGACCATTGAGGCACTTGGAGACAGGGTTGGTCCCACCGATACCATTTCTCCCCGTGTGGACGCTTTTGAGGAACTACTGCACCACTAAAAATTTGGCTCGTATCAGCCGTCTGTTTTTGCCGATAGCAGGAGCCAAAAACAATTTTAATCAAATACCAAGGAGAAAAACATGGCGACAACAGTAAGAATTCCAACCCAGCTGAGATCTCTGACCGGAGGAAACTCTGAAGTAGCAGTAGAAGGAGGCACGGTAAAAGAAGTAATCGACAATTTAGAAAAAAATTACCCGGGAATAGGTGAGCGCTTGCTGGACGAGAGCGGCAGCCTGAGACGTTTCGTCAACGTCTATCTTGTAGATGAAGATATCCGCTTTCTGGATGGCTTGAATACTTCGCTGAATCCCGGGCAGTCTTTGTCAATAGTGCCGGCTGTTGCCGGAGGCTGATTATACTACCCCCTGGATAACGAATTGTTGATAAAAAATTCCGATGTTTTAAGAAATTGTTCTCTTCTGATTGCCAAACGTGTATAACTTAGCCTATTATTAGCACTCATAAGAAGAGAGTGCTAATATTTTAAAGTAGCAGACATACAACAAGGAGGAAAACCGTGGCTAAACTAATCACGTTTGATGAGCAGGCCAGACGCTCATTGGAGAGCGGAATGCAACAGCTCGTAGATGCCGTCAAAGTCACATTGGGTCCCAAAGGACGCAATGTAGTACTGGAGAAAAAGTGGGGCGCACCCACTATTACCAATGACGGTGTATCGATAGCAAGAGAAATTGAACTGGAAGACCCGTATGAAAAAGTCGGAGCTGAACTCGTCAAAGAAGTAGCAAAGAAAACTGATGACGTAGCGGGAGACGGAACCACCACAGCTACCGTACTGGCCGGAGCCTTAGTAAGAGAAGGACTCAGAAACGTAGCGGCCGGAGCCAACCCGATGAGCCTGAAAAAAGGCATCGAGGCAGCCGTAGAAGCCGCCATCGTCAATCTAAAAGGTATCTCAAAAGAAATAGAGTCAAAATCACAAATTGCCCAAGTGGCCTCCATCTCAGCGGCAGATACTGAAATAGGCGAAATGATCGCCGAAGCGATCGACAAAGTCGGAAAAGACGGCGTAATCACCGTAGAAGAGTCACAAACCTTTGGCATGGACATGGACCTAGTCGAAGGTATGAGATTTGACAAAGGCTACATCTCACCTTACTTTGCCACTGACACGGAGAGGATGGAGGCTTCCCTTGAGGACGCTTACGTCTTGCTGTATGGTTCCAAAATATCTGCCGTACGCGACCTCCTTCCCGTCCTGGAAAAAGTCATGCAAACGGGAAAACCGCTTGTTATCATCGCCGAAGATGTAGAAGGTGAAGCTCTGGCAACTTTGGTTGTCAATAAAATCCGCGGTACCTTCAAGAGTGCTGCCGTCAAAGCACCTGGCTTTGGAGACCGTCGGAAAGCCATGCTGCAGGATATAGCCATCCTGACAGGCGGACAGGTAATTACCGAAGACGTTGGACTCAAACTTGAAAACGTTACCCTAGACCTGTTGGGTCAAGCAAGAAAAGTCGTTATCACCAAAGATGAAACCACCATTGTAGAGGGTAGCGGAAGCGATACCGACATCAAAGGCCGGATCAGCCAAATCAAAGCCGAAATCGAGAACACAGACTCGGATTACGACAGAGAAAAACTCCAAGAAAGACTGGCCAAGCTATCCGGCGGAGTTGCCGTAATCAAAGTTGGGGCAGCCACAGAAGTGGAACTGAAAGAGAAGAAGCACCGCATCGAAGACGCCGTCTCCACCACAAAAGCCGCCATCGAAGAAGGTGTAGTGCCCGGCGGTGGGGTGGCACTGTTGCGTGCCCAATCCGCTATTTTGGATGCGGCACAAAAGTTGGAAGGCGACGAAGCAACCGGTGCAAAAATAGTGGCCAAAGCTGTCGAAGAGCCTATCAAACAAATTGCTATCAACGCCGGATTAGAAGGCGGAGTAGTAGTAGAAAAAGTGCGCAGCCTCAAGCAGCCTTCTGAAGGTCTAAACGCTGCCACCGGTGAATACGAAGACCTCTTCAAATCCGGTGTTATCGATGCCGCCAAAGTCACTAGGTCGGCATTGCAGAATGCCTCTTCCATAGCCGCCCTTTTCCTGACCACGGAAGCAGTGGTAGTCGACAAGCCAGAAGAGAAGGCCGCTCCCGCTATGCCAGGCGGAGGCATGGAAGACTACTAAATCCGAACTAACGGCAACTTCTATAGTTTTCAAAAAAGCGTGGGACGTTTTCCACGCTTTTTTGAATTTAAATACCCGCTAAACCATACTCGTAACCACAGAAAATCCAGCTAAATACCTAAAAATAATTATATTGATGAAATACGTTTTATTAACTGGCATCTTTGCGTTCTAACGGTTATACTGGTTTTGGGCATTAAATGTTATTTCCTTTCTGTACAAATAGAGGCATACTGTGCAAATGGTGGCCTCTATTTGTATATACGCTATTAATTGATTCAGCCGAGACTTGAGCCAAAACTCCTCTGTAGCCATCTTGGCTGATAGAGTCCCGTTTCTATGTCGACTACGACAATACCAGCCCAGAACTGCTTTACCGAAGGGAAGATCTCCCGAGATAGGTACGGGCTATCTAAAACTTGTACTGCCATTTTTGACGCCATTTTGAGTGAAGCGTAACTCCGTCGCCAACTTAGAGCTACTTCCCATGTCATTTCGTGGTATTTAAAGGGATTAGAAACTCGTAGCCAAATGAGGTTTTCTTTTCCAAACCCTGTTACCACAGTAAGCCTCTTTACCAAAATAAAGATGTGTCTGCTCTGGGTTTCCACAGCGCCGATAAAACTTTCAGATATGCGACCAATCTTCTTTAGGTCAACAATCGGTGAAAAGTTCTGAGATTACAAAAGGTGAAGGCGTTGCGAAAATAATGCCGAGAGCAAATACGGGATCAGCTTAGCAATGACACTGTGCCGATTTACCTTTCCACTTTCTTAGCATGACGGTAAACAACCCTAACTTCTACTCCACAAATATCCTTCTTGATACATTAAGCGCTCGATTGTCTTCTAAACTCGTTTAAGATGACTGATTTAGCTACATGGAGCGTTCTTCACTTATTTTTAAAAATCCGTAGTGACTCTGATCCAAAAAAAGCAGCTGAAGCTATTCGCCGCTGTGAAGATTCAGGTCAAAGTGTTATTGCGGTAGCCACGGCAGGACATAAATCCGACATAGGATTAATGTGTATAGGAACCGACTTTCTCGCCCAAAGGCAACTTCAACTGGAAATGAAACAGGCGGGTTACGCTTTACCTTACTCGTTTGTATCGCGCACAGAAATATCGGAATACGCTTCTACAATTCCCGAGCAGATGAAAGAAGCCCGCTTGAATCCTCAGCTTCCTCCGGAAAATCTCACCAGTTTCTGCTTTTATCCCATGTCAAAGCGAAGAGAACCTTCCTACAATTGGTATCTCTTGGACTATGACGAGCGTCTGCAGAATATGATGGAGCACGGGAAATCAGGAAAAGCCTTTAGAGGACGTGTGCTGCAACTAGTAACCGGCTCTGTAGGACTGGATGATTTTGAATGGGGAGTTACCCTCTTCGGCAAAGAATTTGACGACATCAAAGAGTGTGTATACAAAATGCGCTTTGACGGTGCATCTGCTAAGTATGCCGAGTTTGGCCCTTTCTACACCGGACTAGTATTGCCCATGGAAAGCGTCTTTATATGACTTCACTTTCCTTGGACATCTCCCGAAAAGCAGTGAAGACTCCTGGCAATACTTTACCCAAAGCCTTGGAGGAGTTGGATCAGACCCTCAGAAGCTACGGTTCCGTCATAACGGCGTTTTCCGGAGGAGTCGACTCAACTTTTTTGACGGCAAGAGCCCGATATATCTTGGGGCAAACCAACACTTTGGCCATCACGGCAAACTCTCCTTCCCTAGCCGCCGAGGAACTGCAAGACTGTTCACAATTGGCTGCACAACTCGATTTATCGTGGGTTGCCATTAGTACTTTTGAACTAGAAAATCCTTTATATGCACTCAACGGACATGACCGCTGTTTTCACTGCAAGTCAGAACTCATGTCCGTCATCACCCCGATAGCCAAAGCACGGAACGCCGTCGTCATACTGGGCGTCAATATGGATGACTTGAAGGAATACCGACCAGGACAAGAAGCGGCTAAGCAGGCGGGTGGGCAATTCCCGTTGGTAACGGCAGGCTTGACGAAAAAAATGATTAGGGAGGCTTCGCTGCTTATGGGTCTGCCCACCCATGATAAACCCGCTGCTCCGTGTCTGGCTTCTCGAATTCCCAACGGTACCCCCATAAGCGTAACAGTGTTGCAGCAAGTGGGTAACGCCGAAGCGAACCTGCGTAAACTGGGGGTCGGAAATCTGAGGGTACGTCACCACGGCGAACTTGCCAGAATAGAATTTGAGACAGCAAACTTTCCTCTTATACTTGATAAAAGACTGCAGATAATACAGGCAACAAAAGAAGCCGGCTACAAATATGTTACTTTGGATTTGGAAGGCTTCAGATCCGGAAGTACCGCTGCACCAAAACCGACGGTCTCTCCATCTAAAGATTACCGGTAATAGCCGAATATGCCGACATCAGGGTGCATGCTTTGGCTTCCGTAACCCTACCTGCCACCCGGCATTTGATATAGTCTTTTTTTCGAAAAAAACACAACCTTCCGGACAGGCAAAAGGCATCTCTTGGTTAACCCCCAATTTGCACTTTAAGGTTCTTTCACCGTTTACCATAGTGCGCACTATCAAATATTTACATTCTTCCAAAATCATAATCCCGCCTCAGCAATCTGCCTTTAACATAGAAGTTCGCAGACGAAGCTAGCCAAAAAGTCTAATTACTTTCTTCTTTGCGCAAAAAATCCTCAATCTCTTGGATAACTTCACCCGAACCGGACATCAAGGTATCTATTTCATTGCGTTCCGAAACGTAGGATACATAGGTGGCTAAGAGCTCATCTGAATCCACCATATTGGTCATTCTGGTCTCGTACTCCTTGGAAAGACGTTCCAATTCCACAGTGGAAACAGTACCTTTAAGGATCTCGTTCACCGAAAGCACCAGTGCCAAAGCAGCTTTTGGAGAAGTCGATTCACTATAATTGGGGACCCCGGCCCAAATGCTCCCGGTCAGAACGTTGTGATTTTCAAATTCAGTCTGCAAAGCACTCAAAATCCCTATCGGTCCCTCGTACCCGGACACAACCGGCTTGCTGCCTATGCCCATTGGGGTTATATCACCCGAAACGGCGATCTGTACCGGGACGTCGTGTGTTATGTCCGCGAGGTGCGAACCGAGAAAGATGGCCCTACGACAGTTCAACTTTTTGGCTAGCTTGTATAAATTACTACTGTAAGTTTTCCACTTAAGCTGTGGCTCAGCTCCGTAGACAAAAATAACATCCCCCGGTGACTTTTCAGAAGAAGCCAACGATATAGTGGTTTTTGGCCAGCTGATATAGCGACGATTTTCACTTGAAAAATACATTTCCGGTCTTTGCTCGGTAAAATTAAAAAACTCTTCGCTGTCAACTTCAGCAATTTTAACCGACTTCCACTGATTTCTCAGAACGGCCAAGGCAAGAGATGCGGCACTGCCTGCATCATTCCAACCTTCAAAAGCTACAATCATTGTCGCGTCAGAAAGCTTAGGCAGTTGAATATATCTGATATGTTTCCCATCCCTAAACTTCCAAAAATTTTTCATAATCTATATCTCTACATTGTTTGTAAAAATATCCCGCCGCCTATCTCTTGAAGAAAACTCCTTTATACAAATTTACCCGAAAACAGAACACTTTTGGCGCCACCTAAAAAAATCCTTTGCCGTCTCAGTTATAGACTTTTCTCCCATCTTCCTTTCGAGCACAATATGAAAAATTCATATAGACTTATCTTGTGCCAGAAACAGAAACCGCTTCCCTTTCATACGGAGAAGAAACTTGGATAGAAAAAATTGGCGTAGGCGATCACGACTTTGGCTTTGCCTTGACCTATCTCTTACCGCAACTTTCTTCTTCTGCCATTGTCCCTGATACCGAGGCCCTCAAGACGATCTTAAGTGATCAAAATACTTCCATTTTTGCGGCAAAACTAAATAACGCAAGTCATCAACCCTTGGGTTCTCCGCCGGTTGGCGATTCAAAAATTATAGGTATAATCACCGTATGCTACCTGAACCTGCTGACAGGGAAGATCGCTCTGATAGAAGACGTTGTGGTTGACGATTCGGCACGCAACCGAGGCGTGGGAAAAGCTTTAGTGTCGGCAGCCATCACAGAGTGCCTGAGCAAAAACGTAAAGCATGTCGAACTGACCTCAAGACCTCAAAGAGCGGCAGCCAATAAATTGTACGAACAAATGGGTTTTGCCCGACGCGAGACCAACGTGTGGCGATATGTAAATGACTCTTATACCAAATTGTGAAAATGAGTAACTCAAAAAATTATATTTCGCTAAGCTAACTATATGACACCAAAACATTCGGGTGAAAACGCGGAAAGTAAAGCGCCGTCGACGACTCCTTCTCAAACCGATGGCGTAAGCGACAAAAAAACGGACGATAATTATAAGTGGGTTGCCTTGGTAAACGTTACTTTAGGCATTCTGCTCGCCACCATAGACGGCACCATTACTTTGATCGCCATGCCGGACATCTTTAATGGAGTACACTTAGACCCGCTGCAGCCAGGCAACACTTTTTACCTCCTTTGGCTCCTGCTTGGCTTTTTAATAGTATCCAGCGTATTGGTAGTTAATTTCGGTCGCTTGGGAGATATCTACGGCCGGGTTAAGTTATATAACTTGGGGTTTGTCATCTATACGGTATTTTCACTGGTGCTCAGTGTCGATTGGATGACGGGGCGATCCGGAGCCCTGTTCTTGGTTATAATGCGAATCTTTCAGGGGATCGGAGCGGCTCTCATCATCGCCAATTCCGCAGCCATCCTGACCGATGCCTTCCCGCCTCACCAAAGAGGGATGGCACTTGGGATCAACAACGTGGCCGGCATATCAGGTTCTTTCATAGGCCTTGTCTTGGGCGGAATTCTGGCTCCCATAGATTGGCGGCTTATTTTCTTGGTCTCGGTTCCTTTCGGATTGGCCGGAACTCTATGGGCATATTTTAAACTCGAGGAGCGCGGGGAACTAAAACCGGGGAAAATCGACTGGCTGGGAAATATTACATTTGCCGTAGGACTGATACTGGTAATGATAGGCATCACTTACGGCATAGAGCCGGCTGGCGGGTCCACTATGGGATGGGGAAGTCCTAGGGTTATCACGGAGCTGTCTCTCGGTGTAGCGTTTTTGATTGCCTTCGCCGTTGTCGAATACAGATCCGACAACCCTATGTTTCGCTTACCGCTTTTTAGAATCAGGGCCTTTACGGCAGGCACCATTTCGACTTTTTTGGCCGCAGTAGCGCGAGGTGGACTGCAATTTATGCTGATCATATGGCTGCAGGGTATTTGGTTGCCTCAGCACGGATATAACTTTGTCAACACACCCCTGTGGGCCGGTATCTACATGCTCCCTCTCACGGCGGGATTTCTTCTGGCGGGTCCCACCGCCGGCACACTCTCTGACCGCTTCGACTCAAGACCGTTCACGACCGGCGGAATGTTATTGGCTGCTTTGAGCTTTGGACTACTTGAACTCCTGCCAATTAATTTTCCCTTCCCGGCTTTTGCAGTCCTGATCTTCCTCAACGGTCTTTCAATGGGCTTATTCGCTGCTCCCAACCGAGCCGCCATCATGAACAGTTTGCCGGCTCAACACAGAGGAGCCGGGGGTGGCATGAACTCAACTTTCCAGAACTCTGCCCAAGTACTTTCCATAGGAATTTTCTTTACCCTGATGATATTAGGGCTCTCTGCGACACTGCCACATACCCTCACAATCGGCTTAACTCAACAAGGTGTCCCGGGGGCATTGGCTGCCAAAGTTGCCCATCTTCCTCCCGTTTCCATTTTGTTCTCCGCCTTTTTGGGCTACAATCCCATTCAGCACCTGCTTGGTACCAAAGCGCTTTCTCACCTCTCCCGTGCCCACCTCAAAGTCTTATATGGGCATAAGTTCTTCCCCTCTTTGATATCAGGACCGTTCCAAAAAGGCCTGCATGAAGCTTTTGACTTCTCGATTTTGGCGTGCCTAGCCGCAGCGGGAGCATCGGTGTTGCGCGGAGGCCATTACGTCTACCAAGACCAAGCCAGAGGGCATCACGGCACACATCAAAAGCCTCACGAAGCAGATGTCCGCACCACAAATACCGCTTCAACCACCTGAAACGCAACTAAAGGCACGCTCTTTTGTTGGGATAGCAGGACTCCTGCTCCCAGGTATATTGTTTAACCATGTCCTTAAATGACTTCTCTAAAATAACAGACTATTTAGCGGCACGTGACGAGGCGATGGCCCGTCTCATTGCCAAAGTTGGAAGTCCTAAAATAGAAAAGCTTGCGCCCGATCCGTTCACAGCCATGATAAGAAATATCACGGCACAACAATTGGGTGGTGCCGTAGCTGCAAAAATATTCAACAGACTAAAGGAAGACGCTGGCAATGACTTGTCGCCCTTGGTGTTAGCTAAATATTCACACGAAACTTTGTCAGCCTTGGGTCTCTCGCGAGCCAAGGCCTCCTGTATTCTGGAACTTTCCCAAAAAGTCAACGAAGGCTCCATTGACATGACTCCGGAGACTCTGTCCCTGCAAAGCAACGAGGTAATCACCAAAAATCTCTGCCGCGTAAAAGGAATCGGCCCATGGACCGTGCAGATGCTCCTGATATTCCAACTTTCCAGAAAAGACGTTTGGCCGGCTACTCCCGACTTTGGCAACCAAACTCCCTAAAATCTGCTCATAGTTCCTGATTGAAGGTATTATTTTTTTGTGTTTATTTAGATAATAATACTTGTGATGTTATGTGGATTATTGAATACTTGTTCCCGTGAGTATAGAGCTAAAGATAAATACCCAAAGAGGAAAGCGCTATCTTGTAATAACAGAACGCTACTGGGATAAAGAAGCCAAAAAAGCAAGGACTAAGACTTATCAGAATTTGGGTTCTTTAGAAAAGCTACAAGAACAATATCCTAAATTCCCGGAGTTTTGGGCACTAGGTTTTCTAAGTGTTGGATTTCTAAATGTTCTAGTATCTCTCTTTGCTGTTTAGTCCTTTCGGATACAAGAAAATTATCGTTATATATTTTGCATTTT
>JAKBPI010000047.1 GCA_021829645.1 Actinomycetes bacterium
CAGGTACTGTTTCACCTGCTTCAGTGAGCTGTTCATAAGAGAAACATATAAAATGAGATCTCTGTGATCTCATAGTGCAACAGCATGTAGGCCCCGTAGATTCTACGGGGCCTACATGTTTTATGAAGAAGTGTTTTCAATCTCAATAGGTAGAGATGATGTTTTTCTCAATTTTAGGTGTAAAGCAGGGAGGAAAAATTTAGGTGTAAAGCAGGAAGGAAAAACTTTATCTATTCCGGCAAGCTATTCGGATATGGGGCGGCAAAGCTCACTATCGCTCTGATCATGGAGAAGGCCGGGGCGCCTCCATTGGGAATATAGATGGACGTGATAACCAACGAGTTTGCGGTTGCCACGTCAAGCCTTCCTCGCTGTGGCGTGAATCTGAATCTCAAGATAGCGTCCGATCATGCCTTTCATCTTGGTGATACCGTGAGCATATCGATCAACTTTCCCGACCGCATTGATTGCCAGTTCTCCGGTAGAGGGGGAAACGGTTCCTGTGACAGTAAGTTCCAACGGGGCTCCATATCCGGCGGCGTCTAAGGTCCCCTTCACAGACCAAGCGGTTGATCCGGCAGTCGCTACCTTGGATCTGAAGGTGATCCTAGGGTTCCGATCGGCATCCAGGAATTTGGCCGCAGCTATGTCTTTGTCGCGTTTAGGGTTGCCGGTATCGAAACTTAACGTGAGCGCCGAAGCGGCGACCTTTACCTGACCTGTGTCGCTGACGACGATGTCTCCTTCTTCTACAGCCATGGTTCCCGCTACGGACCGTATGCCGAAAAGGTGGGGAACGGTGAAAGAAATCGTTGAACGAGTAGGGATAATCCGGAACAGACCGCTGGGCGGGATGACAACAGCAGTACTAATTGAATCACCGGGAATCTGGTGAGCGGGCATACTATATACCTCCTATAATGAGTTCGGAATGTCACAAGTGTTACTTGACTGTTCAAGTAACACTATATCAAGAATAACTTGAACAGTCAAGTGATTGGAGTAGAATGTCAACAATAAAGCAAACACGCTGGCTCACCCGAGACGAAAAGCAATGCTGGGTTGTCTTTGTGCAACTTCTGACGGTCGCTCTTTCTAGACTTGAGAGCCAGATGCAAGCAGATAGTGGGATCAGCCACTACGAGTATGGTGTGATGGCCCGTCTGTCGGAGGCACCCAGGCGGACAGTTGTCTTAAGCCAGTTGGCAGATATGTCTAATGGTTCGCTGTCGCGTCTTTCGCATGCCATGCGACGGCTTGAACGGCACGACTGGGTAAGACGTTCTCCGTGTGCTTCTGACGGTCGACTGACCGAGGCAACGCTCACAGATGCAGGAATGGCAAAAGTAACCGAAAGTGCACCCGGGCACGTCAGAATGGTACGATCGCTGGTTTTCGATGCCCTTACCCCTGAACAAAGTGCTCAGCTCCGCGATATCAGTTTGGCTATCCTCAACCATGATCGGAGCAAGACTGCCGATTAAGCATTTACCCCTCAGCGTACGATGGTTGTGGAAGTTAGGGAATCCGTTACACAGGGCATGCAGAAGCAAGATTAATACTGCGGTTTTGATTCCGGAACTCGCTCCTCGGCAGACCGTTTGGCTGGATTTGCTATATACCGACGCGTGTTGGTAGTCCGATTTTATAAAGCTCGTACTATAGGAAGACAGACGATAAGAAACATTACTTGATACTTATAATTACAATCCAATACGTTTTAATAATCAAAGACCACAGATAGCGAACATAGTCATACAAGCGATGATCAATTACTAGATGGGGCTAACCGCAAAAACGAAGAAAGTTGACAAAAAACTTTCAAACAGTATCTGTAACATAGAGAGGAATTTGTCCAAAAACTCATGAAAGGGGATCTTTCCAAACCAAAGGATGCCCGGTGTAGGACACTTCGGCTGTTTGACATTGAGCAAAATGGAATCTTACTTAAAAAGTATTCACGATCAATTTCAAGCTTTTACCATGGCTGACTTGGTTGCCGTTGTGTCGAAAAATAGGGTTATTGTAGTTGCTGTCTTAGCTGTAGAAAAAGTAAATATCAATCTCTAGATGTGTATTTGAAGTGCGTGTTGATCAGTTTTTTACCCTACCCGGCATTACTTAGACATCCTATACAAGAACGGGTTATCGTAGGAAGGGTCTATAGTAAAGCTATTGCTGTCAAAACAAAAAGAAGGTTTACTTCCAGAACCAATTAGGTATCGTGCGATTAGTTATGTAACGTAAGTCAATTTGTCAGTTAGCTATAGTATTTTTATTATGGTGAAAGTATTGTGTTGAGAATAATTTGATGACAGTTGATGTCGATCGCTACCCGTTTTGTTATTCTGAGTGTTCAATATATCGTAAGGTATGTATTCGAATTCTGTCTTTATTTTCCAATTGAGGAGTCCTAATGAAGTTTGGTTTGGTAGGAACAGGGCCATGGGCAGAAATGTGCCATGCCAAAGGTTTGTCTACTAGTGACGATGTTGACTTTATAGGTATTTATAGTCGAAATACTGAAAAAGTTAATGAACTGGCTGCGAAATTTGGCGTACGACCCTTTAACGATTACTTGCAGATGTTGAATGAAGTAGATGCGATAAGTTTTTGTGTACCGCCAGCAGTGCAAGTAGAGCTAGCCGTCATGGCTGCAAGCCATGGAAAACATTTACTACTGGAAAAGCCCATAGCTCTCTCTAGCACATCTGCCATGAGGTTGGTGGACGCAGTAGAGAGAGCCAATGTTGCTTCAGTGGTATTTTTTATTTTCCACTTCGCTGAGCCAGAAAGAAGTTTGCTTACCGATCTAAGAAACCAAGTTTGGGATGGAGGATGGATTCGGTGGTTTGGCTCAGCTTTTTCCCCTAATAGCCCGTATAAAGATTCGACATGGAGAAAAGATAAAGGGGCACTATGGGATCTTGGTCCGCATGCAATCTCTATTCTTCTTCCGGTATTAGGAGATATCAAAAACATATCGGCAATTTACGGCAAAGGTGATCTTGTGCAGATCGTTGCTGAGCATCAAAATAAAACTACGTCTGTTGTAAGCATGTCTTTGACATCACCTGAAGCAGCCAATGATATTGAACTGGCTTTTTATGGAGAAAATGGCATTATCAAATTCACTAGAGATAGAGAAGATCCGGCTATTTCTTTTGAGCGAGCAGTCAAGGAGTTGATTTGCAGTTCCCAAATGTCAACTCCTGGCCATGTGCTTGATGTAAATTTTGGTATGAAGGTAGTTAGTATTATCGAAGATATCGAACATGCAATTATGCAATAGAAATTCTCAATTAGAACTACGATTTTGATTCCATAGAGCGCATTTTTACTTTATACCGATTTTGTGTCGCCCAGACCGCTTATTTTGTCGCTAAAGTAGATAGCCAAGTGGGCACATAATCTATTCTATTTCTGACACCTAAAGAAGGGAATTTCACGATGGCCAAAGTATTTATAACTGGATCTACAGATGGCATAGGATTGAAAACAGCGGAAGAACTTCTTAAGCTCGGACATGATGTTGTTTTACATGCCCGTAACCAAGAAAGAGCCAAAGAAGCTTTTGCCGCATCTTTCGGTAGTGTTCCTGTGGTTTTTGGTGATTTGTCATCACTGGACGAAACTCGCGATCTTGCTTTGAGCGCCGATAAACTAGGACCTTATGATGCTATTATCCACAATGCAGGTATAGGAGGCGGCATCGGTAATAGGGTGTTGACCAAAGACGGCATCGAAAAAATTTTTCAAGTGAATGTTTTGGCGCCATATTTACTGACCTCACTGATGGGAAAAGCCAACAAAATGATTTATTTGTCATCAGGTCTTGAAGCCGCAGGGAGACCAAGATTCGACGACATACTTCATGAACAAGGCGTATTCGACGGTATGCAAGCTTACTCCGATTCAAAATTATACGATGTTATGATTGCCTTCGCTGTCGCCAGATCATGGGAAGGCGTTTTGTCAAATGCTGTTGATCCGGGATGGATTACAACGAAACTCGGTGGTCCTAATGCGACTGACAACTTAGACAGAGGAGCTGAAACTCAAATATGGCTTACTGAAGGCAAAGATCCGCGTTCGGTGGTAAATGGAAAATACTTTAAGTGGAAACAGGAATTGACAGCTAACCCGACTGCATATGACGTGCAGATGCAGGAAAAGCTTCTTGAAATATGTCATGAGATGACAGGAGTACCTTTTCAGGTCTAATAAAGAGCTATCTGGCAGTTTTATGTTTCGAGTGTGGATCTGTCTGCTTCTAGGGCAGACAGATCACCAGAAGCAACGTTTCTGATGGCGTCGATAAATATATCTACTGTGGCAAAATTGGCATTTAACATTCTTGCTATAAGTGGCTCTAGAATACCAAACTTATTCATAGTCTCTATGTCTGCGCCTTCTAAATCCAGGTAACTTTTGCAGCTAATGAGTCCTGAATCTACATCGATCTCTAGGTTAGCTCTCGGTAAACCGTCGTTGCATCTGGCAATGAGTTCTACCATTTCCTTCATGTATTTCTGAGGTGTGGTTTCTCCAAGAATTGATCTTACGACCATTAAGGCTTCGTCTGAAAATATTTCCGTATAGAACTGCCACGATCCGTATTCGCTTGTATATGTTCCTACTAATATGTTTTCGATTACACTGCCGCTTGGATCCCAGCCCATTGATTCAAGCACTTTCATGCAGGACATAAATAAGGCATCGTATTCGGTGCTCACTTTAGCCACCAGAGCCCATCTTGTCCATTAAGTGGGATATGACTTGATCTTTGATAAACGGATTGGTGTTTTGATCATGCCCTTTGATGGTGTCGTGGAGTTTTGGATCAAGAGCCTTGATAACTGCTTCGGCCTCTTTCTTTTGTACCGAATCGCCATGAAGGTGGTAACCGTAGAGAGCGGTGGCCATATACTTACGTTTGTTGGATTGGTCAACCGTGCCTGACAAGGGGTTGTAGGTGGAGCCCGTACCTACTTGCTTTCCTCCGGCTTTCATTTTTTTAGATTGCTCTTTGCGCTTTTTGGCCCAGCTGACAAGTTTCCAAATTCCGACACCTATCCCTATGGCAGCAGCTAGTCCTCCGACTGCTGCTGCTCCTATTCCCAAGTCCTGTGCCATACCGGAGTTACCTTTGAGGGTTTCTACGGCAGCGGCTACACCTATTCCACCAGCCACAACTCCGACTCCGGCAGCGGTGGCACCTATTGCACGTCTGCTCCAGCCTCTGGTATTTTTCTTGAGTGCATAATCTCTTATTTCTTGGATACTGGGCATAGCGGTCACAGCCTGACCTTTATCGTCTAGGTAGCCAGAGTCTTTTATGGAGTCTTCCAATGCAGTCGTAATTTGTTTTTGGGCATCTAACTCGCTTTTCGCGATTACCACTTTCTTTTCCTCATCACTTACGTCTGTTTCCATCTGTTGGATTTTCTTTTGGTTATCTTCGTAAGCCGTTTCCTGTTTTTTGATCTCTGCTTCCTGTGTCGAGAGATTCTGTGTTGTATTTGTTGTGGGTGACGGATTGCCTTGGTTGACTGTTGTAAGGGCTAACCCGGATTTCAATTTATTTAGTTCTTCAAGGCTCTTTTTGTGGTCGTTTTTCAGGTCGTCAAGGCTCTTTTTGTGTTCTGCAAGGGATTTTTCTGCCAGATCAAAAGCTTCCTGTTTGCCTTTTAGCGCATCTTGAGGACTTTGTGATTGCAAGTTTTTCACACCTTTGATTCGCATCATTCTCTTGCGCTGTTTTTCTGCTCTGAGGATCTGGCGTACCATTAAAGCCACTTGGAGAGGTAAAGTAACAGCTGCTCCTACTACACCTGTTACTCCGGCAGTGGTAGCAAGGGCTGTATTGGCCGTGTTTATCGCAGAAGATATGGCCACTCCACCGGCAACGGTGTTGACCACACCAGAAGAAAAGTTACCGGCGTCTGAGGCAACGTTTCCACCGGCAATTTTTGCTTTGCGTTTTGTGATGTGTTCAACGTCTTTGAGTCCACCTGTTTTGGCTTTACGCCATTGTCGTAATCTGTTATGAAGACTCACGGAGTCACTTATCAGGGTAGCTCCAGATATGGCTGTTCCAAGTCCTGAAGTGGCAGTCATTCCTCCTCCCTGAGCAAGCGCAGTACCTGTAGATGTGCCTATACCACCTCCTACGGCGCCAGGGGTGAGGATGTTATTGAGATTGCCGATCACATTGGTAGAGACATTGTCTGCCGATTCAGCGTTTTCTCCGTATCCCTTTAGTACGTCATGAATATCTTTTTTGGTGGTGTTAGTGGATCCGCCCTTATTCCGCTGTAACACAAATGTACTGGCTGCTTTGTTGCCGGCCATTCTTTGTATGGCAGTGACATTTGATTTATCGGTAGGGGAGTTTTTGTTTGCCACAGTAAGTTGTAAGTTGATCGAAGGTGAGGACGATGGGACCTTGGAGGATGCCTGTGAATACAAAGAAGACCTGTTGGTTCGCTTTTGTTTGAGAAGATTATTCGTCTCGTTATCCTGTTCAAGTGTGTCAAAATGGAATGTCGATCCCATAAAAGCCTCTTATCTTTTATGTCTGATTAATATATAGATATATCTATTGTAGCAGTCTGCCGTGTAATGTCTAGTCTCTAAAAATTTTTGCTAAGGCTTAAATGTTTTTTCTGTCTAGCAGCAGTGTTGGTGCAGTTTGGTGGTTGTGAAAAACAT
>JAKBPI010000027.1 GCA_021829645.1 Actinomycetes bacterium
CTGCCCGAGGTTTTAGAACTAAGGAAGGATTCAAGACCGCAATCTACTTCCACTTAGGTGGACTTGATCTTTATCCCGCAGCTTCATGACCTGGGACACCCACACAAAAGTCGGTAGCGCCGAAAAAGTTATAAAGGCAAAAGTCATTTTCAGTATAATAAATATTTATTGCAGTTTTAATGTCTTGGTAATGCTTCATGCAGCACATATAATTTTTTACTCCAGACCTCTAAGTAGAGAATAATTATTTCTCTATATGTAGATTTTATAGTTAGCCAAAGTTAGCTATAGAACTGATGTCCATAGGATGTCAAGCATGCCATTTTGAGGTCATTTGCCATGCTGACTTAATAATAGAGTATATATGCTATAGAAATATTACATAGATAACGCTAATTGTATTCAGCTACTCTATTATAAAACCATTATTTCTGTAAAAATTATACAGGTTTACTTTTGTGCTGCGTTCAAACTTTGTTCTATAGAATTTACGAAAATTGAGGGAAAAGCAACAACAGTGGATGGAGGCAGTACGCTAGTGGTATAAGTAAGGTGGTTGTGCGTATTAACGGATATATTATCACTACTATTTGTAAAGGAAGCAGCATGGAAAAATAGAGTGGCGCTGGTAGGTAGATTACTTGAAGTGAAGGTCAATGTAGCCCGCAGTACATCGCGTTTTAATGCGAGAATTTGAGCTTGAGTCGGCATTTGGGTAGTGCTGTTAGATTGTATCTGTGGGTACAATCTACCCAGTTGAGCTCTCAAATTACTGTCAATAGTCCACTTAAAAATATCAAAGGCATTGGCTAAAAGCTTCATTGTCGTTATGCCATTGGTGCTAGTTACTGTTGTGGTAAGCACTTTTGGTAAAGCAGTTTTTAAATCTGATAAAAGTAAGGGAAGGAATTGCCTTATCTTGTCTTCTACGGACATAACTTTTGGCGTATTGAGGTGAGTCTGTACTTTTATTGCTGATGCCAAACTTAATATTAGCGAGTTTGGGATACCATACCAAACTGGCCGTAGTAGGAGAGAAAGATAGAAAAAGGTATTTTTTGTACTGGATGTGTAATGAAGTGGTAAATTGGTCATATTGGCAACGTTGACTTTCAAGTACACGTGGCCAAATTTATGATTTACTACGGTAAACATAAGGCTTGTAATTAAGTTTGAAGAGTAATAGAGAGAAATAAGATACCTGGAGACCGGAGAGTTATTTATAGAGCTGATACTTTTAGTTATGACTAAGTGAGAATGCGGAAGAAGTGACAGTAAAGCTAAATCGGTACGTTTTTGTTTCAGAGGGGTCGTTGACGAAAATATGTTATCAGTTATTTGCATAGATAGAGTGTCTGAAATACTGCGAGAAGAGCGCAGCAAGCTAAGAGCATCTGTAAAGACACTCATTTCGTTGGTTTTTCCTTGATGAGCGTGCGTAACGCTGCCTGTCGTTCCGGATGAGCATGATGCTGCTATCAGGGAAATTACGAGTAGAGATGCAGCAATAAAGTATTTATATTTCTTTGTCGACAAATGCATACGTGCTATTGTAGCATTTGCCGAGTGTCGAAGTATATTTTAGAAAATTTTCTGCCAAAATCACTTATCTTCATTTATACAACCACAGATAATATTTGAGTATTGGTAAGTCAAAGACCAAAATACGCATGCAATATTTTGGCTTGTGAATCTTACGTGCAAAAGATTTATCGTCTTTTCTCTTCGGGCTATCTAAGCCAGTCCGGTTGGCTTGCCCCCATAATTCGGTTTACCTCCTGTGTCACTGCAACACCCATCAAACTGCCATTGTCAACTTATTGGCATTGGTGGTCTTGAAGAACTCTCTGGCGTAATACCCCGTCTCTTCCCGGATTTGAAGAGAGCACATAATGTACTACGTATGCACTTTACCAAATGACGTCGGCATACTCTCTGTTTTTGTAATGGCATCTTCCATCCCTTTGATGGCTGGAGGGTAAAGTTATTATATATATAATGTATATATTTTTTATAGGACACAGAGCATGCAACTGGTTTCAGTGTCATTGAGGACGGTCATAATGGAGTCTCGTTGCGTTCAGAAGCAAAAAATAGGGAAGTTGTAAGCGGGCAGATGTTTACATAGCTCATTTTAAACTTTGTCAGAGACTATGTTGCGCGTTCGGATCCTCCTTTTGGGTGGGTGCAAAGTATCCATAAGAAATTGCATACCCGGGTTTTGTCGCTTGCATCAGTATGTCAAACTGGGGTTGTTGTGATAAAAATGTATCTTGGGTGTTTGCAGTATTTTACGGCGTGACCAAATTGTCTTTGCTTCGTAAGCAGAAAAGTATCGAGAGGAGTGCCATCGCGGCTTTTATGGATGTACCGACACAGTATGTGGTTTTGCTTCGCGGTATAAATGTCGGAGGCAACCGGTTGATCAACATGAAAGACTTAAAATCTTCACTGGAAGATGCCGGTTTTATCGAAGTGAAAACGTATATCAATTCCGGCAACGTACTTTTGAAAAGCAATCTTTTACCGGAGGAAGTAAGCAGGTTAGTGCAAGGCAATATTCAGGCTGGCTTCGGGTATGAGGTTGACGTACTGACGCTCACCGGGGAAGATTTGCAAAATATTGCCGGTGCAATACCTGAGAACTGGACTAACGACGCGACTATGAGATGCGACTGTTTGTTTTTATGGCATGATGTTGACACGCCGGAAGTATTAAAGAGTTTTGAGATTAAAGAGGGCATAGATCGTGTTATGTATCTCAAGGGGGCCGTCGTATGGTCTTTGGACAGAGAGAATGCGGCTAAAAGCGGACTCCGGTCGCTTATCGGAACGGATCTTTACAAGAAAGTAACCGTACGCAATTGTAATACCGTGCGTAAGCTGGCCACGCTTATCAATGACTAACAATTGCAACTGTCGCATCACGGCACGGTTCCTTTCGGGTCATTTACGATCCGCCGTATGTAACCTTCATTGCCGGAGGTATGTTCTTGACTCAAATGATGTGTACGCTCATCATTGAAAAATGATCGTACTTATGACAAGTATTCAATCCACAAAGTTAGTTCAAGGATATTTTGTGCCTTGGCAAGGCGTCAACAATTGGTTGATCTGGAATTGTGCCATCGAACGGTCGAAATGGGATAAAGTTCTCCAATGGGAGTCAGCGTGCTCTAAAGACACGAGGCTTACCCGGGGCCGCAGCCGACCTCTCTCAGTCGGAACCAATAAACGCGTTGTAAATCTTTTGATATACAAGAGCCCAATAGCGCTTTGATATAATGTTCACAAGAGCCTGTCCGGATATTCATTGACGTCGTGGGACTGGATTGTTGCGCTCTTTCTGAGTGAGGATACCGAGTGAATAGGACAAAATGACCTCGACGGTTCCGTGGAGAAGCTGATAATTGCGGCAGTCAAAATGTCATGGAGTAACCGCAAGAGGTGGTTTGTTGTTTTTGGGAACCATCGCGGTTATTCCTTTGGAATTGAGAATCGCTTGCACCAAGGACTGATTGCCTTGTCCGTTCTGTGAATACAGCCGATCCGGCAGCAGGACCGGCGGGATCCTTTTCCAGAGATTTAACAAGGCGTTTGACGTGTGCATCTCTGGTTTTTTGTTGTTTTACGGAAATACTCCGGCAAATCCACTCATTGCGTGTCAACGGTGTAAGACTTCGCCACATTGCCGGTACATCAGGATTGACGAAGAGGCTTTTCTTCACGGCTTCCGATAACGCGTGAACGGTACCATGTGCCGGTTCGGTTGACTGCATCGGTTTCACAGCTTGCTGGCAAGTTTAGTGGTGCAAGCCAATGCGATATTTCAAATTATCCGCTTGGTCAAGTTCTCTTCGTCGCAAAATCTCCTCATGGCGGTGATGCCATGAGTAGATTTTTATGGTCCAAAACAAATCCATGTCGACAAATATAGAAAAAACGTAAATAGGCTTTCTGGCAGAAAAAAATCATAAAAAAGAGACCAATGAGGCAAATATTTTTAAAATTAAGCGATTTTTTCGTATAAAAGAACTTTTATTTTTCAAAACACTGCTGTAGCATGGAGTTTATGCTCATTGACTTTACGGTGAAAAACTACCGATCTTTTAAAGAGGCAGCCACTCTGTCCCTTGCCGCTCAACCTCTAAAAAATGACGGTATAGCCATATACTCCACCGAGTTTGGTCACAAGATCTTGCCGGCAGCGGGTATTTACGGCGCAAATGCCAGCGGTAAATCAAATATCCTGAAAGGTCTCTCGTACGTAGTTTTTGCTATTCTCAACTCGAACAATGTAAGTTTTCCCATCACTAAGCATCCGCTTTTGCAGCCATTTATGCTTGACAGGCAAACCCAAAAAGAGCCGGTTCACTTTGAGATATCTCTGTGGGACAAAGAGCAAATTTCTCAATATAACTATGCATTCCAAGTACACGGCGACGCCATTGTGACTGAATGGCTTGAGGTCATTGATCGGCCAAGCAAAAAGAGACGTTCACGTATTATTTTTGAAAGAGAAAATAATACTTTCACCTTTCATCCAACCGAAGGAGAGCGTTTGAAGCGGCTAAAAGGATTTGTGGCAAATACAGCCTTGGCGCTTAATGTCTTTGCCAATTTTGCCGACAGTTATTCCCGTAGGGTCGTCACCATACTGCAAAATATAAACTTTGTGGACGCGAATAATATGAGTTCTCTCATGATGTATGCCTTGGAACGTTTGCATGACGACGAAAAATTGAAAAGTCAAGTTGTCAACTTTATAAGAAACTCAGACATAGGTATTCAAGATATTTCTATTGACAGATCTGAGATGAACTTGGGAGAAGCCTGGGCACAATTGCCAAAAGAATTGCAAGGGATACCTATTTTGAATACTGCTCCCGGGTATAGGTATGAATTGTATTCTCGGCATTCCATATATGGCGCAGAAGGGAGCAAACAGAAAGAAGAAAAAACTTTTCATTTTGGAGACGAATCCCGCGGTACGAATAAGCTTCTTTCTTTGAGCGTGCTCTTGTTTGAAGCCCTGAATGAAGGGAAAACGGTATTAATTGATGAACTAGGGTCAGGTTTGCACCCCCATTTGACTAGGAAAATAGTGGAACTCTTTCAGAGTCCCGTTTCGAATAGATTCGGTGCTCAACTTGTTTTTGCCGGTCACGATGTTTTGCTTATGGAGACAAATTCGCTAAACCGGACACTTGATTTACGACGGGATCAGATCTGGTTTACCGAGAAAGGAGAAGACGAGTCCTCGGAGATGCGATGTCTGGTGGAGTATAAAAGCAAAAAGGAGCACGAATTCGCCAAGCGATATTTGGAAGGCAGATTCGGTGCTGTTCCCATGTTTAGTTTTGAGAATGCATAGTAAATAAAAGATGCCTAAAAAGTACAAGACGCTCCCGAAGCGTGATAGCAGAGAAGAGCGTAAAAGGTTTGTCATTTTTGTAGACGGGAAGACAGAAGCAATTTACCTAGGCAATTTTAAATCAAGAGGCAGTTCAATATGTTTCGATATTAGATGTAATGGAATAACAACTTCTTCGCTGTTGCAGTATGCCTGCAAGCCACAACGCAAAAAGGAATGCAAAGGATACGATAAAGTTTGGGTAGTTTGTGATCGCGATAAGGATCAAAATAATAGTGATGATATATTCAATCAGTCATACGTGAGAGCAGAGAATAACGGCATAGAGGTCGCCTATTCAAACGATGCATTTGAGTTATGGTTTTTACTGCATTTTGAAGATGTGTATAGCTCGATGCCCAGAAGCGACATTAGTGAAAAACTGAAGAAGCATATACCTGGCTATAACAAAGCACAGAATATTTATGAAGATCTCACAAAAGAGAATCGGTATAACGATGCTGTCAAGAGAGCAAAAAAGCTCATGGAAAGTGTCGATTCCAAAAATCCCGCTGGTGCTAATCCCTCAACCAAAGTGTATCTGCTTACGGAAGAACTTCTGAGTCCTCTAAAGAGAATTCGGAGTAAATTGACAGACACTGTGCCCTCTCGCATGTGCACAGAATCACTCTCTTTGAGAGACCAATTATCCTAAACCGATAGTTGATACAGCTACCGGTTTAGGATAAAAGTGTTCTCGCTGTGATGCAAAAGTAAAAGTTTTGCAGCAAAAGCTCCCGTACTAATCTGCCTACGGAATACTGCTACTTACCTACGGGTGTCATTGTGACGTTGTACATGCCGGATATTTGAATAGTCCGGCCATTAGTTAAGTTGACCGTCAAACTCGGAACTTCACCCAGTGAAGGGCTGTTGCCCAATACCTCATTGTAGGTGTTAGTGCTAAAAATATTACCGGAAACTATAAAGTTGCCGCTTTGTCCCGGAGCCGGTTTAGCCACATATCGTCCGGCACCGATATCTTGTCCTACTACCCAAGTACCTGCTCCCAGAGTGACAGGGGTATGAGTGCGTATGTAAGGTGTTGTCACGGGGGTAAAAGTGACTTGGCTCAGTCCTGATATTTGGATCTGGTCACCTTTCACTATTTGTACTCTGATAGAAGGTACCCCAAGTCCGCCTGAACCGCCAAGTCCGCCTGAAGTGCCAAGTATTTCATTGTATGTGTTTGCGTTAAGATTGTTGTTATTCACTATAAAGTTACCGCTTTGTCCCGGGGCAGCGGTAACGTTGTAGAGCCCTATGGCAACATTGGTTCCCGCTGAAAACGTGCCGGCCCCTAAAGTTACTTGCTTTCCCTCAACTTTTCTCACATCTGAGGCGGGGTGGGATTTTTTATCTGACTTTCGAATTGCTTTTTTCGATTTTTTTTCAGACTTCTTATTGGATTTCTTATCCTTTTTCTTTGATTTCGAAACAGCCTTTTTATGTTTCTTGTCGGTACCGTGATGCTTGGAGTGTGTAATGAAGACATCAAGTCCGGCTTGGGCAGAGGAGGTTATCGGTAAGGAGTTTGTCTCGGTTCCTTGTCCGGGATCGGTGTTACCCGGGGTGCTGGTAGAAATGACCAGTATACCAACGGCCAGTGCCAGCGCCAGGAAGGAGCGTTTGGTAATACTTCTGAATCCTTTGTTCATTTGTTGCCTTTCTGATTTTTGTATGCTTATGTCACCGTATATATCGGCTGAGAAAGCATAAACCATGGCTGTATCATGAATGTAGTGACATAATTTTATGTGCATGGTGATCAGGAATATCTTCAGCCCATAAGCCGTATGTTGTTCCGAGGGGTTCCCGTTTGGCTTTCCTCTCTGAGGAAAGCAACGCGGTATGTAGTTTGCGGTTACTTAGGCATTGCCTGACCATAGGTCTTGACTTAAATAATTAAGCGCGCTTATTGCTTAAACCTGATCAAAGTTGCTTGGCTACGCGTCACACAAAGGCTTCTCTCCGTATCATTTTTGCGCTGATGTCAATAGCCGGGCAACATGAGATGACGGCATTAGCGGGCTTCCTAGTGAAGAATTTCAGGAAGGCGCCAACTTTGTCATCAAGGCGGCCCTCAATTAAAAGCCGTGATTTTGAGAGTAGAGTGAGACGCATCGGATGTCGACACCTCCCGGGTGCCAAGTTGCGTTTCGAACGCCATATTTCCAGGGAACCTTCCTGTGTTGCAGCCAGTGTTTCTATGAATAAGCTTTGAGTATGATCCGGGCAAAAATACTCGGTAAAATCAGAGAAAGACTTGGAATGCTCAGTGGGTAAGTTGATAGACAAAGCGGAAGAAATGTCATGAAATATTGGATAGGTGTTGTCACAAAAGACCATGTGCAACGCGGGATAAGCCTTGGTATAGCACAGATCGGGCACGGTAAAGCTACCGACTTGAGACGTATGCAGGCAGGCGACTACCTCGTGCACTATTCGCCAAAAGCAACTATTGGCACAAAGACGGTTTTACAGGCATTTACGGCGCTGAGCCGTATTTCGGACTCGGAAATTTATCAGGCAGATGAAGGCAATTTTAATCCTTGGCGTCGCAGGGTAGAGTATCTGTCTTCCGTAGACGCCCCCATACGGCCGATGCTGGCAAATCTCAGTTTCACAAAAGGGAAAACGAATTGGGGCTACGCCTTTCGTTATGGTTTCCTCGAAATGACAGAAAGTGATTTTTATACCATAGCTCAAGAAATGCAGGCGGAACTATAAGAGATAAGGGTCCGGATATGGCTTTTCTGCGTCCCCAGACAGCCCCGGACTGTTGATCCGGCAGTTGAGTAATAAGTGGCAGGCAAAGAGAGAGGGAAGTCGCTTGGTCTAACACACGTTCAATTTGTTTTGCCGGCCATCGCGGCTTTCTGTTCCGGACAGGTACGGTTTAGGCAAAAGCAGTTGGCTGATTTTGCCTAAACAGACGTGATGATGACCTCCCAAGTGCTCAGAAAACCAGAAGTAAAAGGTCTGCCACCAAGGGAGCAGAGTCCGTAAGACAGCCGGGCTTTTGTCTTTGTATAACAAAGACCGGACGAGAAGTAGCGAGTGAGGCTGTAAAAGTAGTCGAGAGGCGGATGCAGAGTTTTTCGGTGAACTTGCCGGGAAAACATCTGTGTTTACAGAACTCATGCGGCAACCAATTGCAGCAACACAGAACATGAGAACCGCGTAACAAGCCTAAACTGTCTGGGTGGCATCATGTCCAATGGTAAAACAAAAGTCCGGATGCCACCATTATGTCAGTGGGTATGCCTGCTTGCAGGTGTGAAAGTAATATGACCTACGCACAATGACCAAAGAAGTCACAATAGAAGAAAGCGTAACGGAGGATATGTGATGAAAATTATTAAACCATTGCCTAGCGGACTGGGTCCGGCAGATTGCTTTACCGGTGTCGTGATTGTCGATGCGGTGAGAAACCCCGATGAGAATTCCGATACAGGATGTGCTCATGTCCGTTTTACACCGGGAGCGCGTACTGCCTGGCATAAGCACCCTAAAGGACAGACGCTTTACGTAACAGACGGTGTTGGCTATGTCTGTCAACGCGAAGACGCAGTTAAGGAAATACGCGCCGGTGATGTGATTGTAACGGAGGCAAACGAAGAGCATTGGCACGGGGCGCATCCAAAACATTTTATGGCACACTTAGCCATCCATGGTGCTGACGAAGATGGCAATACAGCGGTCTGGCTTGAGCATGTCAGTGACGAAGAATATAACAATCTTTAGCTACCGGTAACCAAAACACAGAACAAGCAATGCAGCCGTCAGACCTTGACATGTGATAGGTTTTTGCGCCAATGTTCTATAGGGCAAGGGCCTTCTTTTGTTAGCCGGACTAATCTCTTGTGAGGTTAGCCGTACTGAGGTAAACTACCGATAGTCGGGGGCTATTTTTTACGGTTATTCGTCCGATGAATTTATGGAGGGCCAGTGAGAGCAGCAATTTTCCAAGCAAAGTATCAAATCGATGTCAAAGAAGTTCCGGACCCCGTAATTCAAAAAAATACTGACGCAATTGTCAAAGTGGTGATGGCCTGCGTATGCGGAAGCGATTTATGGTACTACAGGGGGATCGCCGAGCATCAGCAAGGTCCCATAGGTCATGAATTTATCGGAATCATAGAAGAAGTCGGTTCAGAAGTAGCACTTTTTGCAAAAGGAGACTTTGTTATCTCTCCCTTTGCCTTTAGTGATAACACCTGTCCTCATTGCCGGGTTGGTTTTCATACTGCCTGTGTGAACGGTAGTTTCTTTGGTATGGGTGAAAATAACGACGGTGGGCAAGCGGAATTTGTTCGCGTACCTTTCGCTGACGGAACTTTGGTAAAAGCAGAAGGAAGCGATTTCTCTGACGATATGCTGGCGTCTTTTCTGACTCTGAGCGACGTGATGAGTACCGGCTACCACGCGGCGGTGAGCGCCAATGTGAAAAAAGGCGGTAATGCCGTTATCGTCGGAGACGGTGCCGTAGGACTCTCCGCCGTATTGTCGGCAAAGTTATTGGGGGCAGAACAGATTATTATTATCAGTCGCCACGAGACAAGACAGCGTTTAGCCCGTGAATGGGGGGCAACGCATATCGTAGAGGAAAGAGGGGAAGCCGGCGTCAAAGTCGTCAGGGCCATTACGGCAGCTGTGGGCGCTGATGCCGTTATGGAATGTGTCGGCACCAAAGAGTCCAATGAAATGGCCTTTGCTATGGCAAGACCCGGAGCAGTCGTTGGCAGGGTGGGTGTACCGCATGAAGTCGTGATAAATCCCAATGTGACTTTCTTTTACAATGTGGGAATGCGTGGCGGCCCGGCACCAGCCAGAGCTTACATCCCAAATTTATTGGGTGAGGTTATAAAAGGCAAGATCAATCCCGGTAAAGTTTTTGATTTTGTGACCGACTTGGATAATGTGAGCGAAGCATACGCAGCCATGGACGAGAGAAGAGCGATCAAATCGCTGATAAAAGTTTCCTGAAAAGGTCATCATCTTATCGACGAAGAAAAATCTTGTTTCCGGGCAAAGTTGCCCATGTGTTTCGTGTGTTTTGCCGGTATCGACTTTTGACCGATATCCGGCATCGCGGTTTGGCAGCCCCAACGGGATTCGAACCCGTGCCTCCACCTTGAGAGGGTGGTGTCCTTGGCCTCTAGACGATGGGGCCTTGCTGTAAGTTTTAAGCAGCTGAGTTATTTTACTACTGACCAATAAAGCATTCCGTACTTTTTGTAAATAGATAATAAATAATCACGGAAAGGGCTGTCGCGTCGCATCAGGAAAGGCATCGCCCGGGTCTAGAACGTTACTGTGCTGTAGTCGGATGAACGGTTGCGGTTATGCAGCCTATGGTGAAGAAAACTTGACGCGGCCTCTTGATACCATCGTATCGGACGTCGACGGAATGTCATAGAGCTAAACAGCCATACGCCTCGGGCAGTGTGGATAATCCAAAAAATAACACCTTTTTACACGGAGCCTTCCTGTGCGGCGCCAAGTTCGGCGGCCAAGCGTTTTTTGGCAGCTTCCACGTAGTTTGGATCTGTGTCAAAACCTATAAAGTGCCTTTTTGTTCTTACGGCAGCTATGGCCGTACTGCCTGAGCCCATAAACGGGTCCAAGACGATATCGCCTTCATATGTATATAGTGCGATGAGACGTTTTGGCAATTCGATCGGAAACGGAGCCGGATGACCCACGGTTTTTGCTTTTTCAGGGGGAAACTCCCATATGTCGAGTGTGGATTCCATGAATTCATCCCTACCGATAGTGCTGAGGTAGGGTAGTCCGCATTGGGAGCGTTCTTTTGTCGATAAGGCTCTGTCAAATCTGTTTTTCGAAGCCACTACAATCCTTTCGGTGATATCCCGGAGTACCGGGTTACTGGCTTTCCGAAAAGAGCCCCACGCACAATTGCCGGCGGCCCCTTTGGACTTTTGCCAGATAATCTCGCCCCGCAGCAGCAGAGACAGATCGTTTTGTAAAATAGATATGACATCAGAAGAGAGACTGCGGTACGGCTTTCTGCCCAGATTGGCAACGTTGACGGCCATTCTCCCTCCCGGTTCTAAAGCCTCTGCGCAGACGGCGAATACTTCCGTAAGCATTTTTAGGTATTGCTCATAATCGGTTGTAGAGGGGTTACTTGATTTGTCTATCTCGTATTCTTTGCCGGCAAAATATGGCGGCGAAGTCACGACTAAGGCCACAGAGTTGGCCGGCAGAGGATGCTTTTGCTCCCTGATATCAGCGCAATGGATCTCGTCATAGCCACTCCTCATGTCCGACGGACAGACGTCTTGATTCTGATCTGTCTTCGGAGGAACAAAGCGCGAGTAAAAATGGGAAGAGTCGTGGCTTTCCCTTTTGCCGGAGCCGAAAGTATAAGTTCTTGTAGGTGTTCTTTTGTTCTCTGCCATGTGTGTCCAGTCAAATTCTATGGTTACCAAAGGCGGCGGTCCGCTGCTTTTTTACCGTCAACTATTTCGGTTGTGAAATCGGAGCTATCAATTGCTTTGGCTATCTCTAAAAAAGAAAATAGCCTACATTAGTTTCCGATACCGATCGGCGGCAAAGAAATCCTTTGAAAGATATTTTTTGAAGATGTTTTCAAATACGAAACAGGTGCAGTGCCTGGAGGAGAAGTACAAACGTTACAATAATGTTTCATTTTGGAGCTCATAGCCATCATGAGGTTGCCTATATGTCTTTAGTTATGCAATATATAAGCTATGTCCTGATGGATATTTATGCATGATTTTACGGTTGTAATGGTGTGTAGGTGTGTATAAATATCGACGGATAGACAGATACAAATATATTAATTGTATTAAGCGTTAGGGTCAAAAATTATAGTAAGCTTCAAACTCAAATGGTTGACGAGAACGCGCCCCCGATAGTAGCCATTGTCACTACGCACAACCCGGGATATTGGTTGGAGGACTGTTTGGTTTCTTTTGCCGAACAGGACTACCCCGGTTTTGCCGTGCTGGTAGTGGATGCCGGCAGCGATGAGCCGGTTTCGCCGAGAGTAGCGGCAGTCACGCCCAATTTTTTCGTTCTCCGTCTGGAGGAATCTATCGGTTATTCGGCAAGTGTCAATGCCGGGGTAAAAGCAGTTGAGGGAGCAGCTTTTTATCTTATCTGTCACGACGACGTGATTTTGGAGCCTGACGCGGTGAGGAAGCTGGCAGCGGAAGCCATACGACAAAATGCCGCTGTTGTCGGGCCCAAGTTGGTTTCCGTTGAGGATAAAGAGAAGCTTCTCCAGGTGGGTTTGGATGTGGACAAATTCGGCGCCCCCGTCAGAAGGGTGGGTTTTGGAGAACTGGACCAAGCTCAGCATGACGAAACACATGAAACATTTGCCGTCCCCGGAGCCTGCAAGCTAATCAGAAGTGACTTATTTGCCACTTTGGGCGGTCTTGACGAAAAAATGACTATGTTCGGCGAAGACATAGATTTATCTTGGCGTGCTCATTTGGCCGGTGCAAAAGTAATGGTGGTACCTTCGGCGCGTGTTGCGCACAGGGAAGCTACCGCTAGCAGGCAAAAACCGCTGCCTGCTGCCAGATCTCTCCAATGGCGTCACGAACTGCGCTCAGTATTAAAGAACTACTCAAGCGCTCGCCTTCCTTTTATACTTTTTCAGTTTTTCCTACTTTCCTCATTAGAAGTCGGCTTTTTTCTGGCTCTTGGAAGACGACAAAGAGTTAAACATGTCATCAGGGGATGGCGTTGGAATATTGCGAATTGGTCAGACATCAAAAAATCGAGAAAAGCTATCTCTTCCTACAGGGTCAAAAGCGATAAAGAAGTTGCGATTTTCTTTACCGGGACAGGAACACGGGCCAGGCGATTCATCACCGATGGCTTAGAGCATCTTTTTGAGCAAGCCACGGAGGAAAAAACTCTTATTACGCAGCGCTTACACGAGAGAAGAGTAGGGGCAAAACTGAGACGCAGGGATTTTATATTCCCTCTTACCATTGCCTTACTGGTCATCTTGGTTGGCAGCAGATCTTTTTTGGTGGGAAACCTGCCTTTATATGGGCAGTGGCTACCCTCACCGTCTCCTACATACCTGCTCGCCCATTTTTTTGGCGGGACCACTTATTTGGGATCTCAGCCTCCGGGCCCGGTTTCGCCAGCCTATTTGTTTTTGGGTATTTTGGGATTTATCTTTTTTGGCTCTACCACTTTGGCCGTAAAAGTCCTCTCCTTTGTGTTACTTTTTCTCGGTGCTTATGGTGTGTCGCGTATCGTCGGCAAGGTGGCAAAAGGTGTGCCCGGCAGACCGTCTAGGGTGGCAGCGGCTTTGGCCTATATGTTTTTACCCCTATACTTCAACGACATATCTAACGGGCGCTTTGAGGCAATTGTCTGTTACGGGGCGTTTCCCTACGTTTTGCTTCGACTGATAGATTTTATGCAAAGTTTCTATCCGGGCAATTCTCTAAGAGAAAATGACAACCGAAATGGTTTTTTTGCCAAAGAAAATCTTCTGGATTATTTTTCTCTGGGATTGCTCATCGCTATTCCGGCTTGCTTAGCCCCTCCTCTTCTGCTGGCGGTCTTTGCGGTCGGGATTTGTCTGCCTCTTTCTCTGGTTGTTTTCGCCGATTACCGGTTGGCGTGGAGTCTATTTATCAGGACCATGCTGTCACTGGCGGCCGCTTTGCTCATTCTCTTGCCTTGGTCAATAACGTTTTTCCAGTCCGGATTCAATTTTTCTGTTCTTTTTGGCGGGGTAGCGCCTGCGGCGCAGGCCCCAAGCCTCGCCACTCTGATGCGCTTTGATCTCGGCCCCGTAGGAAGCGGATGGTTGGGTTATGCTATTGGGGTCTGTGCCCTGATAGGGCTTACAATAGCCAGACGAGAAAGGTTTTTCCTCAGTTCAAGGCTGCTTTTTACGGCACTTCTCTCTTGGATTATTATCTTTTGCTTTGGCAGAGGCTGGTTGGGCTACGCAGGGGGAGACTTGAGTGCCCTTTTAGTGATACCTGCGATATCGGCTGCTGTAATGTCAGGAATTTCCCTAGAGGCAATTCTCAGTGATTTACCGGGGCGCAATTTTAGTTGGCGACAGATGGTCACACCGGTATTTATTGTGGCCGCTTTTGGTGTCATCGTGCAGGTAGCAGTCGCAGCGGGACCAGGGAGGTGGGCTGTTCCTGACATCGGATATGATACGACCCTCTCGTTTTTTCCGTCTTCTCCCCTGCCGGGAGCGCCGCGTATTCTATGGGTGGGGAACCCCGCCGCCCTACCGGGAGCCTCTCATCAGATTGGCCCGGATTTAGCGGTTGCCGTAACGGGGGGGAATCTTCCAAATATCACCGACCTATGGATCAACCCCGACAACGCTTTTTACGGCCCGGTCTTTTCTCAGTTAAAAAAAGTGACACACGCCGAGACGGTCAATTACGGTAACGTGTTGTCGAGATCCGGGGTAGGTTACGTCGTTGTGTTGACCTCTCTTGCCCCAAATCTTTCCGGGATTCAAGAGGGCACACAGGAACCGGTTCCCTCCGGTGTTATAACCGGGTTGGAAAACCAGCTTGATTTGAAGCAACTGCCTTCCGAAGGAGGAGCACTCCTCTTTAAAACACAGCCGGCTCTGGTCGCAGAATCTGCTTTACGAAGTCCGCTTCCGAATTTCCTGCGGGCTTTGATGTTGGCAGCGGAACTCATTGGCTCTTGGTTTTTAATACTTCTCATATTGCGAAGACGCAGGGAGGTAAGGCGCAGAAAAAGACATACGCCGCAGCCGGTTGTCGCCGTGGCGGATTCTGTCACTCCTGCCCATGGATTTGACATCAACCTGAACGCTTTGATCTTAAAGCACAGGCCAAAGGCAAAACCCATGGAGCCAGAGATCAAGGAGACTGCAGAAGGAGCAACAGAAGAGACAAGTCCGCTGTCTCCCGGTCCTGAAGATAATTCCGCTACCGAGGTCATAGAACAAAAAACTAAATCCCTGGAACCAAGTGAGGGTGCAAAGCCTGTGCCGGCTACTCAAGGGGACGCACAGGTTACAGACGGGGAAAAGGACGGGGAAGTAATAGCCGAAGTAAATACTTTGGCTACTTCGGCACCCAAAAAGAAAAATAAGCGCAAGTCTTCGGCTAAAAAGTCTGGGGCAAGCAACAAGCCGGCTGTCGAAACAGCGGGCACAGCCACTGCCGATAAAGATGAAAAAGATGAAACCCTCAATGCGCTCACCGATGAAACGGACGGGGACTCAGATGAGTGAAGCGGCTGTCGTAAAAGAAAAGACGGTTGTGTCCGGTGACAGACCGACCGTCGTGACGAGATCAGTCGTACTTTTTTTAGCGACACTCTTTGCGGTGTCTGCCGCCGTTCTCTCTGTCATTTTGCCCGACCCTAAACCACAAAACTCAACTCTTTCTCCTCTCAATCAGGTAGCCGTCACTAACTCAGCGGGCGAGAACTCCGAAGCATGGTACTGTCCCGGCCCCATGCCGGTCGGCGCTTGGCCCGCTTCACACTCGTCTGTCTATTTAGCCAACTTAGGCAAATCGACTTTGCAGGTTACGCTTGAGATCGCCGACAGTGTCACGGGGCAGGTGAGCAAAATAAACGCTGTGATACCGGCTGCATCCGGTACTGCTATTTCTCTCAGCCGCACATGGCCTAAGTCCTTTGCCGCTGTTTCCGTAATGGCAGACGGCCCGGGTCTGGCCGCTACCGAGGTACTGAGTGGACAAGACGGGGAGAGTACCGCTGCCTGTGTCAATTCGACAGCCAAGACGTTACTGCTTTCGGCAGGAAGCACTCTGGATGGGAAAAACATCAATCTTTCCCTCTATAACCCCGCCCAGACAGCGGCCGTAGTAAACGTGGGGATTGATCTGCTGAACGCTCGTAGCCAGGAAGAGAGCCTGGCACCGGCTGCATTGCAGGGCGTTACTCTGCAACCCGGACAGATAAAAACTTTTGATGTGGGTAAGAGCATTCCACAGGAGCCGAGCGCCGGGCTTGTCATAAACGCTATCGGAGGGCAGATAGTGGCAGGAGCTCAGTTGATCGACCCTGGCTTTGCCAATCTGGGAGAGGGTTCTTTAGTTAGCGCTGCCGTGCCGACGGCAAATCGATGGATATTTTCACCCACTCCGGAGGGCTATAACTACCTGGATACCTATTCCTTGTTGAACCCCAATAACAGGACTGTCAAAGTCTCGCTTACCATGTTGTTCAATTTGCCAAGTCTCAGGCAACACAGTCTTAAGAAATTCATGCCTGAAGTATCTCTTCCGCCGGATTCAGAGACAGTGCTGGCTCCGCCTCTCAACCCGCCTGTACCAAGTGTGGGGGGCAACTTTACAATTCCGCCAAAGACCGGCACATTAACTATAAAGCAAGCCGACAACTTTCTCCTTGGCAGACAGACACCGGCGATGGTCTATGTAGAGTTCAGAGAACACGCCTCCCTGCCGCTTGTCATAGAAAGGACCCTAACCGTCGTGTCGCCCGGCAAGAGTAAGCCGACGACCATTACCCCGGCTGCCGTAAATCTTATACACGCCTATTACGCTGAGTCGGCAAATTATACGGCTCAATTTCTTGGGTTGACTGCTGCCTCAACAGCCGATATGAAAGCCGTTTCCACCCTTCCTACACTACCGGCCGGAACGGCCACCGTGAACGCTCTGAGTGCACCGGCACAAAAGTGGCTTTTACTGCCCGGCAGTTCCGATGCCAAAGTAGGTCAGCTTTTTACCCTTTACAATCCGGGAAACAAAACTGCCAAAGTGGCATTGATAAAGCTCAACATGGTCGATGGCGGATCGTCGGTAACGTCTGCTTCCTCTGCCGGGCACCAACAGCCCTTCATTACCTTTCACATTCCGCCGCACGCTGTGGCAACGCTGGATCCCGACTATTTGATAGGGGAGCCCGGGTCTCTCGGTGCGGAGATTTTATCTAAGCGTAAAATAGTGGTGGGCAGTATAGACTATTCCAGGGGTAAAGGGATGGGATTGTCTTTGTCAAATGCTTTGCCTATAGGTTAGTTTCAGAACTGATATTGAGAAATTCATTTCCCAAATGACTTAAACGGTCCTTTCGCCAGATGGCATGGATATTACGTTCCATATAGAGATTTTCCATGGTCAGAATTTTGAGTGAAGCCAGTTCCACCTCGTTTTTGACGGCCAGTTTACTCAAGACTCCTATCCCCGTTCCAAGCCCTACCGCTGTTTTGATGGCAGTCGTAGAAGCCAGTTCGACAAGGTTTGCGGCCGAAACGTCATAAGAAGAAAGTGTGCGTTCCAAAACTTCCCGGGTCCCTGAGCCCTCTTCTCTGATGCATATCCTTACGTCGGCGAGGAGCGATATCGGAATTGCTTTATTCCGTTTGGCAAGGGGATGCGAAGATCTGGCGACTACCACCAGTTCGTCTCGGAATACGACTTTGCTACGGAGGTCCTCCGGTGCCGAGTCGCTTTCAATGAAGCCAATTTCTGCACTTTTAGAGCGAATCTCATCGATTACGTCACGGCTGTTTTTAATGGAAAGTTTGATAAAAGGAAGAGGTTTTTTTAGCCGGCCTGTTTGCAAATGTAACTTATGGATCCACCCCGGAACTAAGTACTCGGCTACTGTGGTGCTGGATGCTACCCTTAGTTCTTTATGATCTGATTGTCGTAATGCTTCTGCAACTTCTTGTATTTCATATATTTGCTCAATAATTTTTTCACTTATACTGCTAATTAATACACCTGTTTCCGTAAGGCGGGCTCCGGCAGAGGTTCTTTCCAGCAGTTTAAGTCCCAGTATATCTTCCAGCATTTTAATTTTCATGCTGGCCGCCGGTTGGCTGATCATATGAGTTTTGGCAGCTTTGGAGATGGAGCCCTCTTGTTTTACGGTCACAAGCAGCTCAAGTGCAGATAGGTCAGGTACGGGGTGCGCTAAAGGCATAACTTTAGCTTATACCCATATCAGATATTGCCCGTAGCGATACGGGTTTTTTCTTGTCAGGATTTATATATGACCAACGAACAAAACGAATTTATTGACGAGACGCCGACCGGCGGAACAGAAATGATCGAAGAGGCGGATGAAGACTTTCTGAGAGAAGTCGAATCTGTCTTTTTGGAACACGAAATTGAGGAGATGGAAACTCCCCCTTACAAGAAGCTCTTCCGTTCGGCAAAGCTAAAGTTCGTTTCTTCAATTGCCGAGCGCTACAAAGGTTTTTTATTGGCAGTTGCGATAGCCGCTCTGGCAACCTATTTAGCCCATTTTGCCCCCGTGGTAGGCGGACCTGTTATCGCCGTCGTATCCGGGATGATTTTGTCGTTTTTCTTTCATCAGGAAAGTCTTGATAAAGGTCTGAAGTTTACTTCAAAGCGCGTTCTGCAGGCCTCCATAGCTGTTCTGGGGCTCGGTCTTTCCCTACACGAAGCTCTCAGTGTGGGGGGAAAGTCTCTGCCTGTCATGCTGGGTACCCTGGGCGTAGCTTTGGCCGTTTCTGGTCCCATAGGTAAAAAGTTGGGTCTGACCAGAGATGTGAATACATTAGTAAGCATAGGTACGGCCATTTGTGGGGCTTCGGCAATTGCTGCGGTGGATGCCGTAATCTCAGCCGCCGGAGCCGAAGTGGCCTATGCCCTCGGTACCATTTTTATTTTCAACGTGGTAGCCGTGTTGACTTTCCCGGTTATAGGACATATTCTGCACATGTCTCAGCACGGTTTCGGACTTTGGGCCGGTACTGCTATCAACGATGCTTCCTCTGTGGTGGCTGCCTCCACGGTTTATGGCACAGTGGCTCGCAATTACGGAATTGTGGTAAAACTCACTCGAACCCTGATGATAGTGCCCATAGCACTGGCCCTTCCTGTCATCAGAAGACACCAAGACAAGAAGCGAGAGGCTCGTGCAATGGCAGCGGGCGACGAAGTAGCTTTGAGTTCTTTGGGGAGCGCTCCTACGGCTTCGAAGAAGTCCTTTTTCACTACGGCCAGGAGCTTCCCGCTTTTTATCATCTGGTTTGTTATCGCCATGACGGTGGAGTCCCTGGGGTTGGTCCCAGCCGGTTGGCACCAGGCTATTTCTGATCTGGCCCTCTGGATGATCACTGCCGCACTGGCTGCCATAGGTCTTTCTGTCAGGGTAAAATCCCTGAGGACAATCGGTTACAAGCCGGTCCTCTTTGGTCTGGCCCTCTGGGCAATCATTGCCGTCACGTCGCTTGGACTGGGTACCCTGACGCACAGCATTTGATGAGATACGCCAGGTTATCTGGCGGGCTCCCATCTGAAATACTTCACGGAAGCGAGCAGCCCAAAAATTCCCCAGGCGGCCACGATGAGCACGTCGGTCCAGTCGTAAGAGGTGCCGATGAAGCCGGCCTGCATACTCAGAGCAAAGTGCCAAACGGGGAAGACTCTGGCCACCCAGTGTATCCAGGAAGGGGCGTTGTTGCCGAGGGGGATGAAAATACCCGAGAGGAAAAGCAACGGGAAGATGGAGGCATTCACCACTGCCGGGGAGGCATCGGCA
Organism: Actinomycetes bacterium; assembly: GCA_021829645.1. GTDB lineage: Bacteria > Actinomycetota > Acidimicrobiia > Acidimicrobiales > Bog-793 > JAJZMK01. Next base: position 19,955 of record JAKBPI010000027.1, read on the forward strand.
TCCCTGACTCTTGCCGTGATGGCAAAGCCCAGAGCCGAAAAACTTACCGCTCCCACCACTAAGGCGACGATGAAGCGCAAAAGTGTTATTCCCGAAGGCAGTTCTGCCTGATAAAAAAACCTGCCAAACAGAGCCGTAATAACCACTAGGAGCGCTGCTACAAAAAGAGCGTGTAGGACTCTGGCACCGATGTAGGAAATTTTCGGCAGCGGAGTGCCGCTTATCCTCTTGAGGAGACCTTCGTCTCTCGCGTAACTGATGCTGATGGCTATGTTCGTATAGCAGGCAGAAATAAGGCCGAAAGTAGCCATAGCGGAAACATAATAGGTGGAATAATGCGCCCGCTTATCGCCTATGCGCACAAAGTGGTTACCCAGTAGGGCGTTGAAAATGATAAGAAACATGATTGGAAAAGCAAAGGTAAAAAACGCCGAAGCCGGGTTTCTCCAAAAAGCTTTGTTGACATAGACTGCCTGTCGGAGCATTAAGTTTATTGTTTTCATCGTTTGGTCCTTGTCGTCTTATCGTCTTCCCGGTCTTCTGCCGCGCGGTGCGGGGGCTTCGTTTCCGCTGGCCTGCCCTTCGTCATTGCCAATCAAAGAGAGGTAAACGTCTTCGAGGGAAGGCCTGACGATTTGTAGGGTGTTCAAACTCACATTGTGGGCCCTGGCATGTTCGGTGATGATGTAGATGGCAGAGGTGATGTCTTCGACGTCGAATGCCGTAGTTCCGGAAGGCGTAATAACGCTCTTGAGTTCTGCAGGGGGGTTCACGCCGTTTGGGTATAAAAGACTGATCCTGGGTAATAATTTATCCCTGCCACCCAAGTTATAAGGGGTGCCGGCAGCCACGATCTCCCCGCGGGCGATCACGGCAATATGGTCGGCCAGAAATTCTGCCTCATCCATATAGTGTGTCGTGAGGAGGATAGTCTTGCCCAGCTCGGCCAGTCCTTTTATTACCTGCCAAGTTTCGCGTCTTGCCGCCGGGTCAAATCCCGTGGTGGGTTCGTCCAGGAAAAGCAAATCCGGATTTCCCACCAGGGCTATGGCCACCTCCAGTCTTCTCTGTTGACCGCCGGAAAGCCTAAGGGCTCTTTCGTTCTTCTTTTCCTGTAATCCTACCAACTCGATTACGTGCTCTGCCGACTGGGGGTTGCGGTAGTAACCGGCGTACATCGTTACCGTTTCCATAACCGTCAGGTATCTGTCCAGGGCCCCGGTCTGCGGCACTATCCCTATATGTTCTTTTAGTTTTGTCCGGTCGCGCTCCGGGTTGAGACCAAGGACTTCGAGTTCGCCGGAGCTTTTCTTTCTGAAACCCTCTAAAATTTCCACCGTAGTGGTTTTGCCGGCTCCGTTGGGACCGAGAAGGGAGAAGATCTCCCCTTGAGAGATTTCAAAGTCGATACCTTTGACGGCTTCAAAATCTCCGTAAGACTTTTTTAAACCTTTTACCGCCACGGCGAGTGCACTTGACATTTTTCTTATCCGTCCCTATAAATTCCACTGCCTATTATTATCGGTATTTTTTCTTCCCGCAACCCGCTACGGTGCTTTTGTCAAAAAGCGTTTCTAAAACTCCGTTATGATACTTTCAAAACCATATTAGCCAAAGAGGTCATATGTCGTATATGTTTACCCCGAGAGCGGTGCAAGAAGAGCTGGCGGAAGAACAAATCAGACCTTCTAAAGCGTTGGGGCAAAACTTTGTCTGTGACAAAAATACCGTCGATAAAATTCTGTCTTTGGCCGACCTGTCCAAAGACAGAAAGGTCATAGAAATAGGCCCCGGTCTTGGAGCGCTGACTTTTCCTTTGGCAGAGCTTTCTTCGCACGTATTGGCCGTAGAAAAAGACCTGCGTCTTGCCGAAAGACTGGCAAAATCCCTACCGGCTTCTGTCAAGGTATTGGCTCGCGATGCCTTGGACGTGGACTGGGACCGGCTTTGTGCTATGGGCTGGTCAGACATCTGCGGTTTGCCTCTTATGGGAAGAGATCCACCGAGTGAGTCTTTGGATATCGCCGACAATCAGACATGGGCTTTAGTGGCGAATCTGCCGTATAACATAGCGGCACAGCTCATTATCTCCGTCTTGGAGCAAACAGAACGCATTACGGATATGTTGGTGATGGTCCAAAAAGAGGTGGGGATGCGTCTGAGCGCCAAAGCCGGTTCCAGAGATTATGGAATTTCTACGCTCAAACTTTCCTACTTTGCCGAAGCCAAGCTGGCCGGGAAGGTCTCCCGTGAGATCTTTTTCCCTAAGCCCAATATCGACTCTGTGTTGATAAAAATCAAACGCCGTCCACCTGAGGAGATACGGACTGACTTTGCGGATTACAAAGTCATAAGTTATCTGGCTGTCAAAGCTTTTTCCCAACGGCGTAAAATGCTGAGGCATTCCCTGAAAAACCTGTTGAGTGACAGTGCCTATGCCGAAGCCTCGGTTTTGCCTTCGGCTCGTCCGGAAGAATTGGATATAAACGCCTGGAGCCGCTTGGCAAAGTGTTATAACTACTAAATGCTTTCAATGACAAAACTCATCGCTCCCGCCAAACTGACCAGAAATCTAGAGGTTGTGGGGGTGCGAAACGACGGTTATCACCTGATTCGCTCAGAGATGGTTTCGCTGGATTTAGCCGATGAAATCTGCATTGATCCTAATCTCCAGGAGGGTTTTGAACTCACCGACGAGATCGCCTGGTTGAACGCCACAGGAGCAACACCGCCGGCTATTCCCGTAGACGGAGACAACCTGGTGCAAAAAGCTCTCAGATTACTGGGAAAAGAAGCAGCCGTAAAGCTGATTAAGCGCATTCCTCCGGGAGCCGGTCTGGGAGGCGGTTCCTCTGACGCTGCAGCCATATTTAGATGGGCAGGTTCTGCCGATTTATCGGCTGCCGCCAAACTCGGTGCGGATGTCCCCTTTTGTATTAAGGGTGGTAGGGCTATGGTAGGCGGTATAGGAGAAGCAATTGAAGAACTCGCCTATGAAGAACTGAGTTTTGTCGTCGTCACCCCGATGCTGCACGTCTCCACGGCTGAAGTCTATACCGCCTATGACAGGATGGCAGAAGAAAAGGTGATAAGAGGAACGTCTTTTGGATCCGGGGAGGACCCGAGTGTCAACGATCTGGAAGCAGCGGCTTTGGCCGTCGAGCCAAAGCTGGTTTTTTGGCGCGATCTATTACTGGATATCGCTTCCGAGCGTCCCAGGCTGGCGGGTAGCGGCTCCAGTTGGTTTTTTGAAGCCCCTGAGCGCAAAGCCGAGAGTTTGGCTCGTGAGATTAGCCAAGCCGTTCTGGAGGCCGGTCTCACGGCCATGGTCAAAAAAACCGGTGCCATAAAACCATTGCTTTAGGCACCGGCTGTTTTTGAAAATCCAAACTTACTTGGAGCGCCTCTGCCAGCGCGTCCTCTTGAGCATCTTCTTATGTTTTTTCTTACGCATGCGCTTGCGGCGCTTTTTAATTAATGAACCCATTGCGAAGAGTTAGATTAGTCTAAGTAAAGACCCTATTTTGACAAAACTGAGAATTACTTCCGATTTTAGTGGCTTTTGGCTCTTAAAAGAGCCTCTGTTCCCCCGGCGACTGTATAGAGGACCTGGATTCGGATAAATAGCGCTTACGGTAAGAACCGTTTGGATCGAAGCGTTCTGCTTGGCGTTTTGGACTGAGGACCCTGTTCGGTCTGGTATCTGTACCGGTACCGGCCATCCATTGCCAGTTTCCGGCATTAGACGAGAAGTCCGCATCGCTCAACAGGGAGTCGTAGTGGTTAAGACCGTGGCGCCAGTCTATCTTTAGCGTTTTGCTGAGATAAGAAGAGGCAATCAGACGGGCTCTGTTGTGTACGAAACCCTCTTCTTGTAACTGCAGCATGGCCGCGTCCACGATATCCTGGCCGGTTTCTCCGTTCATCCAGGATATGAGAGCATCTGTATCCGTGTTCCACTCATAAGGACGTTCACGGTAATTTGCGGTTGCCAGTTGTGAAAAGCCGTCTGCAAACTGTAAATAAAAATCTCTCCAGCACAGCTGCCTGACAAAAGCCTGGACGGAAGCCGCTGCTTGCTCTCCGTCGATCGAGTTCCCCGCGGCGACAGAGGAGTTTTGGTCACCTTCTGCATATGTGGCGGAGTAGGCAGTCAAGACGGCTTGCTCTACTGACAAAGGGGAGATACAGCCAAAATGGAGATAGGGTGAGATTCTGGACGTAGAATCCGACTCCAAATCGTTTGAGGCACCGGCGTAAGAAAAGATGTTCCCGGAGTCGATAAAATGCGCCAAGCGCTCTCGGGCTTTTTCTTCTCCGCCTAAAGCCCTATACGGAGAGAGGTGCAGTAAAAATTTCCCCCTTTCCTTTCCCAAAGTGCCATTCCGGAAAGAGGCACGGTGCAAAATAGCTTCTGCCAAGAGGGCTGTGACCTCTTCCGTGGACAGAATACGGCCGGGCTCTCCGTCGTAGTGTCCGGTTAACTCGGCCGGCAGTGCCGGCAGGGCTCTACGCGGCCACGGCTCCCAATTCTTATAATAAGGGGTGAAAACTTTGTAGAAATTTCCTTCATGGGGCCTAATCACACCCGGCTCTATAACGGCTCCTCCGGGATGGGTCACCAGAACAATATTTTCTGCTTGGAGCAGGCTTTGGAGTTTTGCATTTCTGGCTTTGGCGTAGCCCGAGTAATCTATCGTGATATGGACTTCGTCAATGCCGGCCGATTTGGCAAAAGCCAGTACTTCGGATTCGTAGTTGCCGTAACGGACAAAAAGTTCTGAGTCCGTTGCCCGCAATTGTCTGCGCAGGTCGGTCAAGGACTCCGATAAGAAAGTCAGCCGGTTGAGACCTATCTTGGCAGAGTCGATCAGGTTTTTGTCCATGACAAAAAGACAAAGTATGTCGCCTGAAAGAGCCGCTTTACTAAGTGCGGGGTTGTCTAGCAGGCGTAAGTCTCTGGTGGCAAGCCACAATACTTTTTTTCTCAAACCTGCCTCCACGTGTTGTTATGTCGGTTTTTTATGTCAGTATATCCTTGTCACGGTCAATACAGAGCATGTCGGGAGTGTCTGCTCCTGCCTCCTTCACTCACAATACTGACGTAAGACTTACCCAGAGAAACCGGTACGAATGCGTAGAGGATGCGGGCGGAGTGCAGTTCGAACCTTACGCGCAAAGTCCCAAAGAGTACATCTTTGATCCCATAAAAGTAATTGCCACGGATCTTTACCAGATAAAAGCCGCCTTTTACGGAGGCAACTCTGGTGACGGCAGAAACGGTCGGTGGCGTCAGGAAAGAAAATACGTTTCCCCTGGCGTAGGAGCTTTTTCCGGATAGTCCCCTTACCGTTACATGAACCCTGCCTTTTGCCGGCGGGGCAACGGCTATGATTTTTTGAGGGGAGACAACCCGGTAGGAAAGAGCCGGTTTCCCTCCAAAGTAAACTCTGTCCGATGCCGAGAAGTTTACTCCCTCCAGTCTGATTACGCTTCCGCCGTGTGATCGGGCTGAAGCCGGAAGGAGGCGGGTTACTTCCGGGGCAGGCAGTCCCCGTGCCGTAACGGCTGCAGCCGAGGCACCGCACAGATCGGGAATGAGACCCTGCCCGTCGGAATTCTCCGCCAACGGTGTTCCCAGTCCGGTGGCCGGGCTGTAACCTTTTCCGGACCGGTAGTAACCGAGATCGGTGCCCAGCAGGTCGTTGTTGCCGGTGGTGATATTGGTCATGGCCAATGCGTAGCCGGATCCGGCAGCTATGTTATAGAGCAACGGATTGGCAAATCCCACGGGCCCCGCTGTCTGACATGCAGAAGAAGAGTCAGCCAAGGCAAATATAGCTGCCCAAATGGGAGCAGCGGCACTCGTGCCGCCGATGGGTGTCCAGCCGTTCCCGGCGCAAAATGAATTCAATGCGGAACCGGATCCTATGGAACAGTACGTGGCTACCGGAGTTCCGGCGTTGGCCGAGACGTCGGGCACTTCCCGACAAAGCTTTGCTCCTCCTGACCTGGTAAGTTTTTCCTTGTAGAGATCGAGAATTGGCGAACCGGTAACACATGTGGCATAGATGCCTTTGACGTTTAATGAGCCGGGGGTGTTGAACTGATAGTTTGGCATCGTCCAGAATATGGAGACACCCCCTCCTCCGGCACCCGGTTGTTGAGCGGAAAGCGTGGTGTTCCAAGTCGTTTGTGTATCGCCGGAAGAAGACATGGTCAGCGTGGTGCCACCTACGCCGGTGACAAAAGGCTGGCTGGCCGGATCGTCCACGGCCAGTTGTCTGGCGACTGCTTTGGCGGTCTCTCCGTAACAGTCAGTGGACCCGGTATCGCCGGAGGCAGCCACCCAGGTCTGCCCCTCTATGGCAGATTGTTCAAAAAGGTAGTTTTCCGCCAATGCTACGCCTGAACCTATGCCCTGTTCGCAACCTCCCCAGGAAGTGGAAATGACTTTTACTTTCGGATTGTTGACAGCCGCTTGTTCTACGGCGTAAGCGGTAGCATTACTGACGTTGCCGTGAGTATCCGATCCCTCGTAGATATCTATGGTGGCCCCCGGAGCCAGTCCTGCGATTACTTCGGTATCAAGTTCTGCTTCCAGCTCACCGGCAGCGGTGTAGCTGTTGCCGGGTTCTCCGCTCACATTGATTTGGTTGATTTGAGGTGCGGAAAGTCCATAGCAGGAAGCAAAGTAGTCGATGTCACTCACTCTTATGGGGGCGAATTCTATGAGAGCCACTGTCGTGTTTGCTCCGTCGTTTCCGCTCGCGTAGACCGGACCAAAACTATAAGCTTGGGCGAGCTGGCTTATGGTAAGACCGGCACCGGCGGCAGATATCTGCTGTGCGCAGGCGGCACTGGGGTTAGCATCAACATGAGCTCTGATGTTTGCCGGAGAAATTACCGGGGTAGGTTTTTTGCCTGCCTTACCCGCGCGGTGATAAAAATTCAAATCTGTCGGGTTGAAAGCGTTGAGATTGTCAAGTCCGGTTACTCCGATAATATCCTCGGAGAGGTTTTTGTCAATTTTGGCGGGTAGGACGTTTACCAAGGTTTGTCTGCCCTTTGATCCATAATAAGCCATTTTGGTGTGAAAAGCTCTATCCACGGCGTTAGTACTGCCGCGTGCTTCGATGAAGAGACCGTTCTTACCCACAGTTTCCGGGTGTAAGCGGTTCTCCAAAAGCCACTTTTTGGCTGCTTTGATAGCAGAAGGTGCGGCTCCAAAACGAGCAGCGAATTGAGCGGGGGTTATGTATTTGCGGTAATTCGGGGATCCCGGCGACGTTACAAGGCGTGCCATGTTTGCCAAAGCCGTAGTATTGCGTGGGGAGAGTAGAAGGGTAAAGTTCAGATCATTTGTGGTCGGCACTTTCGTAAAGTGGCCTTTTACGCCACTCAGGTTGGTTTTCCCGGCAATCACGACCAAGGGTGAGATCCCTGAGTGAACAGGGGTGGGAAGGGGAGGAGTTGTAGATAAATATCCATCGGAGACCATTGTCAACAAAGGAATCGCTACAAAGAAGCCCAGCAAAGGTTTTTTTACCTTGTTCCAGAATCTTTTGGGTAACTTCTGCGGGCCTTTAGTGCAATCCAAGTTTGTCAAGTTATAAATACCTTCCCGGTTTATTGTCAATAAATACTGTAAGTCTAGATGTTATAGAGCAAAAAGCATATATAAGCATATAGGAATTTTGAGATTGCACAACGACGACGTTTCGTTTTTTGAAGATACTCTACATGCCTGTGAAATAGCGTTGACATAACTATTTGTGCGCTGTGGGAATGCTGTGAAGCATAGCTTCAACGGAATGAGAACTCTAGTATGGGTAAGCATTTCCCGGTTAATAGGTTGTTCGATGGTACATAGTAAGTTTTTTTATATCTCACAAATAATTTGAACTCATCTGTAAAAAATATTTCTATTTGATACAAGGGCATAAGTAGCCAATTTCGTATATCTGCCGCTTTTTGGTATAAGCGATACTTTACCTCAGGAAGTCGCAATATCTTGATTAGATCATTTAATAGGTACAGAGCCCTTGGGAGACAGTACTTTCCCGGAGTGACATCTGCTCTTTGGTGCAGAAAGGCTAAAGGCAATCATGGGCAACGGTGATTTGTCAAAGATGTCTTCGGGTCGTTTTTTTAGTGCTATAGTCATAGTGGCTTATGCATCAGCTAAACCAGCATGCCAAAGCCACTATGACGGGTAGTTCAACAGGCAGAACGCCTGACTTTGAATCAGGAGGTTGGAGGTTCGAGCCCTCCCCCGTCAGCATATTTGCTTGGTCGTAGGAACCCATAGACTGCTTATAAGTCATGGTTTCCTATTTTTATACTGCTTCTGGAGAAAACATTCCAAGGTAGTAAGGCACGTGATTTTCCTCAAGTTCTTTCTGTGAGTGTTCCGGTGGCATGGTTTCATGTACGGATGCTCTCATGATAACGACATGCAATGTTATCAAGTAGGGTTGCATACTCACCTTAGTGATTTAGTCGTCGTTGGTGTCTTGACGCATAAATAGGTGAAATAGTTATTCGAGAATAAAATATTGCCGGGAGCATTGGAACAAGTGCTTCAGGGGGAGGGTATGAATGCAGAAAATAATCAGTCAAATAACTATTTACTAAAGTATGTAATATATAATTATAAATATTATTACATAATGTATAAAAGTGCAATTAAATCAAAGATTGGTAAGGACAATATTTGGCTATGGAGACAGAGTATTTTAAAAATAACGCTTTATTGTTGGTCGGAATCAATAGGTCTATGTAGGATAATGCAGATCGATTCGTCTTCGCAGTCGATCGGATCTATGCTATTTGCATATAAAATTAACTTTTCAAGTTCGCCCCTTGTTCTCTCTAGTTCTGAGAGTTTTTCCTCTACATTCGTCAAGTGTTTTGTGAGTAGCTGTTGAACATGGAAGCAGGGAGTCGTCCCGGATTTTCTGATGAGGATGATTTCGGCAATTTCCTTTAGGCTGAGTCCGGCCGTTTGGGCACTTTTGATAAACCTCAATTGTGCTAAGGCGTCTTCTTGGTAGTTGCGATAGCCATTTATATCTCGGGAAGCTTTTTCCAAGAGTCCGATGTCTTCGTAGTAGCGTATTGTCTTTACCGGGCAGGCGCTCTTTTTTGCCAATTCTCCTATTTTCATCTCAATACCTCTTGACATTCCAGTTAACTGTATGGTTTATCCTAATTATACGGAGGTTTGATGCATAAGATAGAAGTATTGCACATCCAAGATTGTCCGAATCATGAGCCTCTTATCGCGGAGCTTAACGAGATATTAGAGAAACATTCGGGTCAATATGTCTTGGAGGAAGTTTTAATAGCCTCCGATGAGCAAGGCAAGAAACTCGGTTTTCACGGTTCGCCTACGGTTCTCGTAGATGGGGAAGACCCCTTCCCCCACGCTCAGGGGGAAGTCGGTCTTTCCTGTAGGCGATACGAAAAAAACGTCAGCGGTAAAGTCGTTGTGTCAGGATATCCTGATAGTGAAGATGTGCTTGGGGTATTAGAAAATCTAAGCTAAAGGTCTTGTAGGTTTACTCTATGCACCTAAAGTCGTGTCGGTTGGTATAGTTATTGGGTGTCAGTTGTATTTGAATAGCTGTAATGTAATACCGGACGAGAAGTCTAGGGAGTGAATGTGCAATATAGAACGATTGGGAAAAGAAAAGTAAGTGCGATCGGACTGGGCGAAATGCCCATGTCGATAGAAGGAAGACCGGACGAAGCACAGTCTATCAGAACAATCCATGCGGCTTTGGATGCAGGCGTTAACTTTATAGATACCGCCGACGCCTATTCCATAGGGGGAGCCGACACGGGGCACGGCGAGAAACTACTGGCAAAAGCTTTAGCTTCGTGGTCCGGGGACAAAGATTCTGTTCTGGTGGCGACCAAAGGAGGACACTACAGGCCGGGAGACGGGTCATGGCACGTAAACAGCAGACCGGAATATTTACGGGCAGCCGTGGAAGCATCGCTCAGGCGTTTGGGGGTTGAATCTATAGGACTTTACCAACACCATAGACCGGATCCAAGTGTGGACTATGCGGATACGATGGGCATCTTGAAAGAGTTTCTCGATGCTGGAAAAATTCAGATGGCCGGGATTTCCAACGCCAATATAGAACAGATCAAGATAGCTATGTCGATTCTCGGTCCGGATAATTTGGTAAGCGTGCAAAACCAGTTTTCTCTGGTATTTCGCTCCGGTGAAAAGGAAATGAATTTTTGTGAAGAGAACGACGTGGTTTTTATACCGTGGAGCCCCTTGGGGGGTATCGGACGGGCCAAGAGCTTATCGGGCGGTTATGCTCCCGTTACCGAAGCCGCCAAGCGACACGGTGTTTCTCCGCAACAGGCGGTACTGTCCTGGATGCTGTCGCTAGGAAAAAATGTCATTCCAATCCCCGGAGCCAGCAAACCGGAGACCATTTTGGATTCTGCAAAAAGTGTCGATTTGGTATTAGATGAAGAGGAGCTGCGCCAAATCAGCGGCATACATCCGTAGTGAGTATTGTGGAATAGATCTCGTGCTTTTAAAATTGCTTACGCAATTTGTCCAGTTCCCGTCGGTCTTTTTTGGTCGGACGACCGGATGAACGGTCACGTATGAATGCCGGTGGTATGACCTCTTCCCGCTCCTTGGGAGGGGTTTTATCGTTATAGCAGGTGACCGCCGTTTGGTATCCGACGCGTTTTTCGATGATCGTTATGACTTCCAAAAGCTTCTCGCCGGCGTTTAGCTTTACGCTGATCTCATTTCCGGGACGTATGATGTGTGAAGCTTTGACTGTCTGACCGTTTACTTTGACGTGTCCGGCGTGGCACATTTCCGTAGCGCCCTGTCGAGTGGGGGTCATACGTATGGCCCATAGCCACTTGTCTACTCTGGTGGAATCTGTGTCGTTGGAGATTTTGTCATTTTCATTCATGGGAGTATGAGTTCTATTTTATCGGACAACTCTAAAAATACAGCCTATTAGGATGATGTCAAGACATTGCTTTCTGTTTTTGTATCTTATCAAATCCTGCCCGGTGTGGGATAAAGGAGTTTTTATGTAAATTTACAAATCTTTCAATTCAAAATTGACACCTTAGCATGTATAGATTATAGTTAATTTTACAGAAAGTTTCGTAGCTGGTGGGGCGGCGAAGAGACAACAGATATGAGGGGGATTTATGATTAGCACATTCAAGCGTGTCTTAAAGTTGTTGTGCAGACGTTCTTTTTTGTTAGCGACGACAATCATTATGGGCACCATGGGAAGCGGGATCGGACTATTGACCACACAGCAGACAGCTTCTGCTTCTGCTTCAACGGTACCGGCTGCGCCACCCGGATGGTCAACGGTATGGAGCGATAGCTTCAACGGACCCGCCGGATCGCAGCCGTCTACATCAGAGTGGATCTATGACACCGGACACAATTATCCCGGAGGACCGGGTGATTGGGGTACCGGAGAAATAGAAGACTACACGTCCTCCCCTAACAACGTCTATCTTGACGGCAACGGTCATTTGGTTATCAAGCCCATCTATAGCAGCGGTGTTTGGACTTCTGGAAGAATTGAGACGGTACGTGATAACTTTGCCGCTCCGGTGGGAGGTGAACTGGAGATTACCGCCTCTCTTGAGATGCCCAATCCGGCTAACGGCATAGGTTATTGGCCTACATTTTGGGCACTGGGAGATGCAATGCGTGTAGGGGGTCCCGGTCCCGGTTCTTACAATTGGCCTGCCGGTGGGGAAATAGACATTGCAGAGAGTATTAATAATCTGAACGAGTTTGACCAAACCCTGCACTGTGGAACGGACCCGGGAGGTCCATGTGATGAGACCTCTGGACTTGGTACGAGGCTTGTAAAATGCCCTTCAGGCGGATGTTCGACTAGCTTCAACACATACTCGGTCATTATCGACAGAACCAATCCGTCGGCTGAACAATTGCGCTTTTATGTAGACGGCAACCTCAATTACACTATTAACGAGTCGCAATTGGGGACAACATACTGGCAAGATGCCATAGACCACGGCTTTTATATACTGCTGAATGTGGCAATGGGTGGAGCGTATCCAAATTATGGTTGTAATTGTAGCTCGCCAACGCCAAGTACGACTTCGGGAGCCGGCATGCTGGTATCTTATGTTGCCGTGTACGAAACAGGCGGTTCAAGCGGAACGTCAAGCGGAACATCAAGCGGAACATCAAGCGGAACGAACACAACAACTACGCAAGTGACTGGGAGTACCACTACCACAGCTACACCCGTGACAACCACAACATCTGCAACCACCACAACATCTGTAGCCACTACCACAACTCTTGCCAATTCAGGTACTGGCTCAGGAGCTGGAAGTGCCAATATAACTGGGATCGATGATCTTTGTTTGAGCGATGCCGGTGGTTCGACGACGGTAGGGAATCCTATGAATTTGGAAAACTGTAGTTCGCAATTAAATCAACAATGGACCGTCGGTAGCAGTGGTTCACTGCAAGTATTGGGGGGGTGTTTGGACGTCCGGGGCAATTCCAGCAGTCCGGGCACCTTAGTCCAATATGATACGTGTGACGGTTCATTAGGTCAACGTTGGCGACATAGTACAAACGGCGAATTGGTGAACGAGGCCAACAATCTTTGTTTGGATGACCCAAGCGGTAATACTACACCTGGAGCAGTCGATTTATGGGTGATGAGTTGTACGGGTGCCGTAAATCAGTTATGGGTATTGCCTCAAGCTGCCCCTACCACGACAACGGCTGCCCCTACCACCACCACAGCCGCACCAACGACCACAACGGCAGCCCCTACCACGACAACTGCCGCACCAACGACCACAACGGCAGCCCCTACCACGACAACTGCCGCACCTACCACGACAACGGCTGCCCCTACCACGACAACGGCTGCCCCTACCACCACCACAGCCGCACCTACCACCACAACGGCCGCACCAACGACTACCATTGCTCCCAGTGTCACTAATACGTGTTCGGTAACAATGACAGATACCTCTATGTGGACAACAGGTACTAACTCGGGAGGCTTTACGGCTAATGTAACGATAAACAACAACA
>JAKBPI010000048.1 GCA_021829645.1 Actinomycetes bacterium
TGTAGTTGTGGTTGGTGCAGCTGTTGTGGTTGTAGGAGCAGCTGTAGTTGTGGTTGCTCCACAGGGTTGGCCATTTAGGGTAAATGACGTTACAGGTGAAATAGTACCTGTATCAGTACCCTGGAAGCCAAAGGATGTGGATTGACCGGAATTTAGTGAACCATTGTATACCTCACTAGCAGCCGTCACAGCGGAACCAGAAGATGTAATCGTAGTACTCCATGAATTGGTTATCGCAGCACCTGAAGGCAGGTTGAATCCTACAGACCAAGATGACCAGTTGGATGAAGTGTTGTTGTCAACCGCTACGGTGGCAGTGAATCCTCCAGTCCATTGGTCGGTAATAGTCATTGTTACACCACATGAAGAAGCGTTAGTAGGTGCAGCTGTTGTAGTTGTAGGTGCAGCTGTTGTGGTTGGTGCAGCTGTCGTTGTTGTAGCAGCAACTGTTGTTGTGGTGCTACCTGAGTTAGTGGAGGTGGTTGTTGTAGTGGCACCTGAGTTAGTAGGTGCGGCTGTTGTAGTAGTCGTCCCTGATGACGAAGTGCCTGAAGATAAGACGGGTGGCAGTGTTGCATCTTTGGGCCACCTACTATACGGAGCGCCGGATGTCGGAAATGCTACAGGGTTAATTGAAGCCGGAGGCGTAAGATCTGTCGTCCATAGACCGCATGACACCCCATCGAGGGTATAAGATGTCGGCGCTTTGAGAGTCCCTTGCACCTCAATACCAAATTCTTGACTACCACCCGGTGGTATGACACTTACATTGTCACCATCGAGTACAGCCGATACGGCTGAACCTGTTTGTGTCACTGTAGCATCAGAGGCTCCCATAACTGATTGCGTACCACTCCACTGCCATGCAAGTGGCGAACTATCAATTGTTGCATTGCTCTGGTTCGTAACAGTAATTGTTGCGTAATAATAAGAGCCGGTCTTGTCAGACCATGTCTGGGCGACTTCAAACGATACCAAACACGCACTTGCCCCCGGAACACTTCCTACGAGATTCGCTCCTGAATTTGTTCCGCTGCTTGTAGCAACAGTTCCAGAGTTAGTCGTAGTGGACGTACTCGTACCGCTATTCAAAACACCACTTGAAGAACTCGCCGTAGCAGTACAACCGAGATCTGCGTTCAGTGGTGGCTCTTCGCCATAAACAAGTTTATTGTTGATGTATACAGGTACATATGGATCTGGTTCTGTAGTATATGTTCCAGCAGCCACACCTTGGTAGCTCCAAGAATTTGCAGGGTTCCAGTAATAAGAATAATTAGAGGCTTGTGCAGTAACTATCCCAAATTCCAATGCACGCTGACCAACCACTTGAGCAGTATTCCAATTTAAATCTACATAGTAGACACAGCTATTGGGGCCTCCCCACTGCACAGGCTTGCTAATTTGAACGGGTTCATTATAGGAAGTACCAGATGCATCATAGTATATTGGCGTAGTGACGTCATTGATTGTTTCACCGTGAGCGTATATTGAACTTATATCAAAGTAGTATCTGGCACTCATCTGTGTCTGGTAATGCGGTGGATCAATTGCATAATTATTGATATTCACAGTCACTTGGCTACTTTGATTACTTTCTTGATTATCTGACGCCGTAGCAAAGTAAGGAATATATGCAGGCTCAGGAGGTGGAACGAAGTTGGTCATAGGTTGACTTTGCCCGTAGTAGTACCACAAACCCGCTAAGGCACCGACCAAAGAAGAGTTATAGTCATCGGTTACCTCGTTGTCTACAAAGTTCGTTGTCACGTCTTGGAAAGCATCGTCTGCTTCTGGGCCTCCACCCAAGGCTCCCCAAAGGATGTGCGGATCATTCAACGGATTAGACTGACTGTTACTGAAGGAACTTTGCGCCCCTCCTTCGTGTGGATAGGCGTCAGCTATAGCAGTTCCACCAACCAATTTTCCGACATACGGCGTCGTCGAGCTAAACCCAACTATATAAGACTGATCCAGAGGATTGTCTCCCATAAGGTAATTCATCTGCCCCATTGCCCAGTTCGTGAACTGCACACTTTGCGGATCCGTTGGGAAGTTCTTCCTATACACCAAAGCCTCTAGCTGAGCAGCCGTATTGTAACGAGCTGAGCCCCAACTATTGATAAGAGCAAAGCCACCTGGTGTCCAAGCCAGGTAATTGGTATCGTTTGCATTATCGTGAGGTACATGAGACCAGTATTGAACTTGCCAATCATTAATATAGTGAATGGTCTGCTTTACGTTGCTTGGGATATTTGGGTCGGCTTGTGCTATTGGATCCAGTAAAGAAAACACACCGCCCCAGTGTGCATCCCATGACATAACCCAACTATTTTGCCATGTATCGGTGGTATTAGCGATGATATTACTCATCCACCCCGTATAGTCACCAGAAGAATTCGTAGAAACGATATCCTGAATATAGCTTTCTTCTCCTGTAGCCAAATAAAGCCAGACGGCAGCCCAAGCCAATTCTGAATAGTAACCACTTGACGGGTAGAAACCACCCGAGTATCCGATACCTCTATTGTCTTCCCCAAATACATATAAAGCTTCGGCAGTCTTTAAGCATTGCGCTGAATAGGTGGGGTCTGAGTTTTTAGTTAAAATTGCCATTACAGCTAAGGCTGCTGCCGCACCAGCAGATTGGTCGGTTGCCGGTGTTTGAGCGGTGGCACAATATGCTGGTCGTGGATAGGTTGTTGGACTCTCAATTTCACCCGGTCCCCAGAAGTTATGGTCTACGGAACCCTGACCGACCTGATAACAAAAGGCAATCACATTACCTGAGGAATTCGTAAAAGTTGACCTTAGGAAATAGTCCGTATCCCACTTCAAAACACTCATCGCGTGATCCCACGTATTGGTAGCTTGAAACGCTTGTGGGAATTCATACATACTCCAACCAATCACGGAAGCAGCATATGTTTGTGGCAAGCCGAACTTGACAGTGTCACCGGCATCGTTGTATCCACCAGAAAGGTTAAGACAGCCAGTATTATTCGGATCTAATATGGACTTATATTCGGCAATAAATGAGGCTGATAAATTTGTTCCCACGTTATTAACCATTGGTTGAAGCGGCACACAACTATCGCTTGGTGCGGTATTACCTCTCCATTCCAATGGTTCAAGACCGCTTGTCCTTATTGGACCATTTGCCTGTGCATTATAAAAATACAATGACTCTTGCAATGCAAGAGGAAGATTGTATTGAGGTGTATGCGGTAGAGTTGAAAGTGCACTAGCGATACCTGAACTACTTGTCGTCGTTCCGGAAGTTGTAGTAGTAGCGCTAGTCGTTCCGGAATTAGTAGTTGCAGCTGCAGCTACAGAAGCTCCCCCTAACGCACTAAGAAGAATGACAACAGCAGATATCGCCACTAGCAAAGTAGATAAGGTTTTTTCTTTTAACCCCAACCCATCTTTTTGTTTTTTCCCAAAAAAGTAATTATTTCGATATTCTAACGAAAAATTATGATTATCGTCAGAGAATAAACTCTTCATCATGTCCCCCCAGACAGTAGTAGTATTGTACGCGATGCTATTTACTCCATAAAACTGGATCAAGCAAATAGGCATCTTATCCCAAATTAGGATATAAGTCAAGTAGATTCTTATGTTGAACTGCTTTTTTATTACACTTAAGGCCGGATAAAATCATATCTGCCACTCATGTAGTATCTTCC
The DNA here is from genome assembly GCA_021829645.1 of Actinomycetes bacterium. Taxonomy (GTDB): domain Bacteria; phylum Actinomycetota; class Acidimicrobiia; order Acidimicrobiales; family Bog-793; genus JAJZMK01. Next base: position 3,690 of record JAKBPI010000048.1, read on the forward strand.
GCCACTTTAAGTCGTGAAACATTGATATTTTGCTAAAATTTCGATCGAAATCGGTTTACACCCACCAACCATCTCAACTCTGAACTGTCAATGAGGTCTGTCAATCGTCAGTATTTATCCTAAGTTGTACTACTGCAATAATAATATTTCTTTGTGCTATCTACCTCACCAATACAACAGTGCGATATTCTTACTGAATGGAGCAACAAGAAACCGCTAACGAAATCTTTTTTGTCGACCGAAGAGTCAGTCAGCTGTTTGCCAATGTTAGCGAAGCCTTGGCTGCTGCTACGGATTCACTTCTTGGTGGCGAGACTATAACAGCTCAACACGTTGTTGATGGCGACAGCGAAATAGACATCTTGGCTGCACAAGTACAAGCAGATATTTGGACACATTTATCACATTCCAAGATAGACATACAACAACTCAAGCATTTAGTAGGACTTCTCCTCATTCTGCCAGAGTTGGAACGCAGTGCGGATCTGGCAGAGCATATAGCGCAACGAGCTCTCGTTAATCTAGGCTCGCAAATGACCCCAACCTGTCGTGGATCGATTCAACGCATGTCCGAAGTAGCATTAGAAATGTGGCATAAAGCGGCAAAGGTATATACCGACTCAGAAATTCTCAGTGAAGATCTGGATGAAGATGACGAGGAAATGGATATCCTTTACGACAGACTTATACAGGAAGTAGCAAAAAGTAGCATTCCAAATCAAGCAGCAGCCCAAATCGCTCTTACTGCCAGGTTTTACGAACGCTTAGGAGATCATGCCGTAAATCTAGCGCGACGGATAGAAACACTTTCTCCTATCGCCACTATAAAAAATCCAGATTATTGACACAAAAAGCACTCCGATATAACTTACGCCATATCCTATATGGATACATCATCGTTACTCATATAAAGTGTTATATCGATATATCGGTGGTTATGTGATATGTTTAAAATAGTTAATTCGACTTTAAGGTTGGTCGATGTTTTACGACCTTATTTAGAAACGGTTTTTCGTTTCTGTTATTTGAATCATTTTAGAACAATATCCAACGAGTGATTGCCGTTAAAAATTAAGTTATCAGTATCGCCACCATGACATACTAGAATAAGAAAACTTTGCTATTCTGGCATCGTAATATTTGCTTACATAGCATTTTGTTATATAAAATAAACTAGCAAGCTCCATAAGAAAAAGAGGGAAAATGGAAAGTTTAGTTTTTGACGAAGAATTGTCCGGAGGGCAAAAAGTTAGATCCGCCAAAAGGACAACTGCTCCACAAGAAAACGTCCCCAAACCGAGTTTGCTGCAACAAGCAATTACGGCACTCATGATCATAGGGCCTCTAGCTGGCCTAATAGCAGCAATTGTGATATTTTTTGGTCACGGTATCACACTAGTTGATTTACTCCTTGCTCTTGTTTTTTACGCCATCACTGGCCATGGTGTAACGGCCGGATATCACAGAATGGTAACGCACAGGTCCTTTGTGGCAAAAAGATGGGTCAAAATAGCACTGGCTATAAGCGGTTCGCTGGCTTTCGAGGGTGCCGTGGCGACATGGGCTGCCCAGCATCGCAGGCATCATGCGTATTCAGATGTTATAGGAGACCCTCACTCCCCCTATCTTTACGGTCAATCATTTAAAGAAAGAGCCAAAGGAGCTTTTCACTCTCACATCGGATGGCTATTCAAAGCTCAGTCTGTTGACGTAGAAAAGTGGGCACCAGACATCGCTAAAGATAAAGACTTGATGTTTATCTCTAAAATTTTTCCTCTCCTAACAATCATATCCTTTACCCTACCAGCCCTTCTTGGGTACCTGTTTACCTTTACGGCCGCCGGAGCTTTGGGTGGATTCATCTGGGGTGGTTTAGTGCGTATATGTCTTTTGCAACACTCCACTTTTGCCGTCAACTCCGCCTGTCATCTATGGGGCAAAAAGCCTTTCATTACACGTGAAGGTGATGAGGCAAGGAACTTTGCTCCCCTAGCCATTATGTCAATGGGAGAGAATTGGCATAATTGGCACCATTCAGTTCCACGCTCCGCCAGGCATGGAGTGAAGCGGTATCAAATCGACACAACCGCTAGGCTGATATGGATTTTGGAAAAGTTCAAACTGATCAAAGACGTGCATTGGCCTACCAAAGAACAGATTAACTCCAGAACAAAGATGTACAAATTGGAAACTTCGGGAATGCAATAATACTCAGTTTTACTTCTCTTAAACTGATTTACATTGTCGATTATCGCTTCAATGACGAGTAATAATAACGGCAGGTAAACCTGATTTTGTTATATCAAACCAGTCCCACATTCCATCCGCTTCATGACCAATAACCAAGCAGGCAATTCTATATTTGCCTACTTTCTTTAGGGTGAAACTATACTTTGCGATCACACCATAACCTATACCCGTTGACGGGTGAGGGCTGGTTGCGCCAAATACGACTTCACTGCCATACGGACTTATTGGTTCATCTTTTATAATTGAGCAGCTATGAGTTAGTACAAGAGATTCGTTCTTGCATTCAACATTGACACGCCACCCCAAAGGTACTTTCACGGTCATCTCCCCAACCGAGTACCCGTCAAAGTTGAACCCGCCGTATCCAGATGTAGCAGCAGCCACCAGTAAGAGATCAGCCGTCTTTGTGTGTTGATTGTAAGTAAGTATTTGATGGGGTTTATATGGAGAACTGTCTGTGCTCTGGGAGTTGAAGCAGCCACTAAGAGATAAAGATATTATGATAAAAAAACCATAAGCAGACAATTTTTTAATTTTTGACATCACTTTTGAATTCTGACAATCCACTATTTCAATATAGCAATGTTTTTCACAACCACCAAACTGCACCAACA
>JAKBPI010000049.1 GCA_021829645.1 Actinomycetes bacterium
CTTTGACCATCGCCTTACCAGTGCAGGTGCCGAAGGCATCAACTCGCGTATTCAAGCAGTTAAAGTGGCTGCCCGAGGTTTTAGAACTAAGGAAGGATTCAAGACCGCAATCTACTTCCACTTAGGTAGACTTGATCTTTATCCCGCAGCTTCATGACCTGGGACACCCACACAAAAGTCGGTAGCGCCTAAAATAGATAAGAGATCTCTTCAAAAGAATTTTATCACTCGGTTCACGTCAATGAGTGCTACAGATGTCCTACACTTTCTAATAAGACTTGAGGGTTATAAGAATTCAAAGATTGCTTTTTTATCTGAATTCCCTACAAATGACCCAGTCGGGCTGGCGGGATTTGAACCCACGACCTCTTGACCCCCAGTCAAGCGCGCTAACCAAGCTGCGCTACAGCCCGCTATTAAAACAAAATACTTAGCAAGATAGCATATATCCTAAGAATAACAAAATTTGATTCAAAGCTACATTTCATAACAAAAAGTAACTTTTTGTCAATAAGTTTTGATGAATATCAAGGGTACCTGCTTATCAAAGACTACTGATCAGCAATCATTCAAGGAAAACCTTTTGGTAATAAAATCTTATCCGTTCCAAGCGTGACCGGTTAGCCAAAAAATAAGCCAGATCAACCTGTATATCAAGTACCCTACGGTTCCTACCACAAGCACCTTGAAGTGCCAAGGAGCGGGAACAACTTCTTCTTCTTCGTCGACCTGCGCATCCGCAACGCCTTCTTGTACCGCTTTGGCCTGACCAACATCAATACTACGATCTGTCATTACCATCGTCTCTTTTGTCTCTACCGCAGCATAGCTGTATCCCAAAATTGATAACAAACTGCTTAACTATTGTACTACCAAATTGTTTTTGACTTTACAGCGGTTGATTTTTTATGAAAAAATGCTTTTAGGATAGCCCTTATCTTATGCGAACCCTGAATTTCAATGGAGTCGGACCGAGTTCAAAGCGCTCCCTAAGAAACTTTTCAATATACCTTATGTAGGAGGGCTGCAAGTTAGAAGAGGTGAAAAGCGTAAACGTTGGGGGGTTGATCCCCCCCTGCACTGCATACAGTATTCTGCCTTTGGCAGGAGGCTGACCGGCATGAGCCATTTTTATGGCCTCGTTGAGCTTAGCCGTGGGTATCCTAGTGCTGTATGCTTCATTAGCTGCGGCAATGGCTGGCAGGATTCTGTTGACCCCTAACTTTGTTTTTGCCGAAATCCGAATAATCGGAGCATAAGATAAGAAAAATAGCTTGTCTTGAACTTGTTCATTTGCCGCCAGACGTTCCTCGGTAGAAAGCAAATCCCACTTATTCATCACTATAACTATCGGGGATCCGGATGCGTCTATACGTTCTGCCAAACTCTGCTCCTGATGAGTCACGCCTTCCGTGCCATCTATAATCAACAAAGCAACGTCTGCTTTATCGATAGCAGCTAGGGCTCGTACCAGTGAGTAATACTCGGCTCCTTCGACAATATGTGTCTTTCTCCTCATCCCGGCGGTATCGACAAAACGAACCTTGCCCACATCAGTTTCTATGACGGTATCGATAGCATCCCTTGTCGTGCCCGGCATGTCGTGAACGATACTTCGCTCATCTCCGACGAGGAGATTAAATAACGTTGACTTTCCGACATTCGGTCTTCCCACAATGGCAACTGCGAGATCTTCCTCGGCATTTCCCCCCGCTTTAAAGTCTAAAAGATCATCTTCTTTATCGAAATTGTCTTCATTGATCAGGTCTTCTGCAGATTCTTCTTCAGTATAAGAGATCTCTTGCGAGATAGAAACACTGGGTTCATAGCCAGATGTACGTTTTTTATCGGTGAGTGCCAACACATGATCCAGAAGATCCCCCGTTCCCCTGCCGTGCAGGGCGCTTATCAAAATCGGGTCTCCAAAACCTAAAGCATAAAATTCGACAGCCAATATTTCTTGCTTCTGGGAATCCACTTTGTTGGCCACCGGAATTACTTTGTCCGACATACGTCTGAGTAATCTCACTATGCCTTCGTCTTCAAAAGTGAGACCGGTGGTAACGTCGGCCACAAACAAGACTACGTCGGCCTCTTGAACAGCCTTGAGAGCCTGACCGGAAACTTTTTTATCCAGGAGAGATCCGCTTTCAGCAATACCTCCGGTATCGATAATCTGTAAGGGTCTGCCCCTCCATGAAGTTGTCAGGTAAAGTCTGTCCCTGGTGACACCAGGCCTTTCTTCAACGATAGCAATCCTCTTCCCCACTATACGGTTCACAAGACTTGACTTACCGACATTTGGTCTTCCCACAACGGCGATACTAATCACGTTATCTGTGGCTTTTTCTTTTGAATTATCCAGAGGCATGGCTTACCATCATACCTGAAACAGAGCTACCCGGTGTAAACGGGGTCAAGAAAGGCTTCCATCACTTTGTCAAGGAATTTCCTGAGTTCGTCTCCTTCACTCGGAATGATTTCCACCTCTACGGGTAACTCTTCTGGCCTCATCCCGTCTAAGAACAATCCTTCGTTTAAACATACGTCGGGTAAGACGTATCGTCTAGCGGGATCTAGACCACGAAGGGCTTCGGCTAGATCCTCACCTGTCAAGAGACCGGCAACAGAAGTGTTACCGCCAAAAAACTTGTTGTCGACAGCCAAAATATCCAAATAACCTCGCTTTGTTGTCTCATGATCACTTATTGCTTCTTGTAAGACTTTTTCCCCGTAAACAGAAGTGATCAGAGTGATGAATGAAGACGGATTAGAACCTTTGGCATTACGCTTCTTGGATCCTTTGCCTATCGTAAGCGAAACCTGGGCCATAGTGCCGATTCCGGTATGCTCAAGACAAGAATACGCCAAAGACTCTCCCAGAGAAGTATCCTCTTCGACATCCTTTGGCTCAGAAGCAGAAGAGCTACAAGATTTGGTTTCTTTTCTCACTGAATCTTTTTCCTCTCCCAGTCGTTTAGCACGGTAGCCGTAGTCTGGAGCACCGTCCACAGACTGGAAAAATCCGCCGCGTACGGAAGCAACGTGACGCTTTCCGGTGCGAAAACTGTCAATAAAAGCCCTGGCCATTCCGATACCGTTTTCCAGCTGGGGAAAACCTTCATACTCTCTTGCCTGCGGAAAAGGACGGTTTGCCAAAATATAGTATTCATCTGCGGCAAATATCATTCTCTTTTTGATAGTTTTCTTGAAAACCTGCTGCCAGTACTGAACGGCATCCAAAATATAGTCAATCTCGTCTTTGGTATGAGGACGCATTCTTTCTTCTGTGGTATAACGACTCACTCCCAATGGCACAGCTGCGACCGAAGCCAGTTTTGGATACTCTTCCAAGATGCCGGCCAATGTCTCTTCAAATCGCTCCCCGTCGTTGACCCCGGGACAGACGACAATCTGTCCGTGCACAGTAATACCATTGTCAAGCAAAGCTTTCAGGAATCTGAGACTTGTCGCTCCCCTTTTATTGCGCAACATCTCGGCTCTCAAATCAGGATTTGTCGAGTGTATGGAGACATAAAGCGGAGAAAGTCCTTCTTCTACTACCCTCTGCAAATCAGCTTCGGTGAAGCGAGTCAGGGTTGTAAAGTTTCCGTAGAGAAAAGAGAGTCTATAATCGTCGTCTTTCATATAAAGGCTACGCCGCATGTTTTTTGGCAACTGATAGATGAAACAAAATTCACAGTGATTATCACAGGTCCGTATTCTGTCAAACACGGGCGAGGAGACTTCGACTCCCAGTGGTACACCGGCCTGCTTGGAAACCTCCAGTTGGAAATTCAACCCACCCCTGGAAATCTCCAAATCCACAAAAGCTTCGTCGGCTGCCAAACGATACTCAATGACATCACGGGGCACAATGCCGTTAATGGTGACGATTTCGTCACCGGCCAAAATACCGGCCACATCAGCGGGAGATGCTTTCTCCACTTTAACTATTACAGGATAAGACACTTAATAAGATTACAGCTAGTAAGCTATACTACCGTGACAGTAAAAAGGATTGTTTTAGCCGAGCCAAGAGGATTTTGCGCCGGAGTAGAAATGGCCATCAAAGCTTTATCTTGGATGGTCAGGATATTTGAACCGCCCGTCTACTGCTATCACGAAATAGTTCATAACCGTCTGATAGTAGAAGAATTTGAGCGACAAGGGGTTATCTTTGTAAATGACGTCTCAGAAGTGCCTCCGTACGCTCCGGTTATGCTTTCTGCCCACGGATCGGCCCCAGAAGTGGAACAACAGGCCTCAGCAGATCATAAAGTAGCAGTTAACGCCGTCTGTCCGCTGGTCACTAAAGTACATCACGAACTGAAGATAAGAGCCCAACAGGGTTATACGATCATCTACATAGGACACCAGGGACACGAAGAAGCCATAGGAACCATGGCGGTAGCTCCGGAATCGGTAAGACTTGTAGAACACGAAAATGATCTGGATGAATTAGGCGATATCACATCACCGGTTGCCCTCTTGGCACAGACCACCCTGCCACATGACGAATGGAAAGGGATTGCCGAAGGGGCAAAGACAATGTTTCCAGACATCTGGACACCAGGAAAATCAGACCTCTGTTACGCCACCACCAACAGACAGGCTGCGCTCAAAACCATCGTAGACGAATGTGACACAGTAATCGTCATAGGATCGGCCAACTCTTCCAATACCGTGTCTTTGGCACATGTGGCAGAAGCTGCTGGATGTAAGCGTGTCCTGCGCATAGATTCAGCCTCTCAGTTACCTGATGATTTGGCAGGTACCGTGGGAATAACAGCTGGTGCATCGGCTCCAGAGTGGTTGGTAGAAGAAGTTATAGCAGCTCTAAATCCAACAGATGGCGTCGCAAAAGTCAAATCTACAGATGAAGACGAATATTTCCCTCCGCCACGTGATCTGAGAGAACTCATAAGTGCCATGACGGCTGCTCTGCAAATCACCATACCCACAAAAAATATGCCAGATTCCCCTATAGCAGATGACAAAAACCTGTCTGCAGTAGAGATGCTGCTACAAGGACACAACTTGTAAAAAATGTAGCTCTAGATAAAAACATTTTATGACATCAAAAAACTTGAGTTTTGACATTCAGTTCGTTTGATTCAAATATATTTTGAGAATACCGCTTATTTAAAGCGACATATAAACATAAGCCCGGAGGACTTATCAGTTATGGCATCTGACAATCAAATGATAAAGCCACAAAAAATATTCCGCAACAAATTACTTAGCTATGCTTTTGGAGAACCGATAACCGAACGACAAAAGCGAAGGATAGCCCAAACTGACGAATTGATAGATTCCCTTGCCCTCAAAGATTTTGAGGATTTTTATAGCAAAGCCAGTCTTCCGGAAGTCGTCATCGTGATAGCTGCTTACAAAGAAGCCGATAACATAGGACACGTTTTAACAACACTCCCGAAAACAGTCTGCGGACTTTCAACTAAGGCCATAGTCGTTACAGACGGAGAAGAGGACGGAACGACCAAAATCGTACGGGAAATGGGCCATTACGGAATCTCGGCACCCGTCAACCGAGGACAAGGAGCAGCTTTGCGCCTGGGGTATAGAGTAGCCAGAAACTATGGTGCTACGTATATCATTACCGCTGACGCAGACGGACAGAGCGATCCCAACGACTTTGAAGCTATGCTCACTCCGCTAGCAGAGGGAAAAGCCGACTTTGTCAACGGATCGCGCCGCCTTGGAACCACAGCCTCCAAAGATGTGGTGAGGAATTCCGGAGTTATATTCTTTGGATACCTGATATCGGTTTTGACGGGCACAAAAGTAACTGATACGGCCAACCCGATGCGGGCCATGCGGGCTTCCCTTACGGAAAAATTTACCCTAAGCGAGCACCAGTTCCAAGCTTCAGAGCTCCTGATTTCTGCCATTATGTCCGGTGTCACTTTCACAGAAGTTCCCATCAACATGAAGGCAAGAGCATCGGGACATTCCAAAAAAGGAAGTAACCTGACTTATGCTCTCAATTATTTTCGCGTAGTCATTCGCAGTTATGTCAGGGAGAAAAAAGGGCTTACGAGAGCGCAGTCTGCTAAAGTTTAGAATTATTCGAGTAGTCGCTTCTTGGCAACAGTTTTCAAATATCTCTTTTTTTCCGGGACTTGACTAACAAAAAAC
>JAKBPI010000050.1 GCA_021829645.1 Actinomycetes bacterium
CGGCTAATTCATCTGAAACATTTGGCTTAGAAGGTACATGGACTAACAACAACACCGTGCCTACTGTATTCATGCTAAATGGAAAACAGTGTGCTCCTCCGACTACCACAACTACAACATCACCACCTACAACTACAACTACACCACCTACAACTACAACTACACCACCTACAACTACAACATCACCACCGACAACTACAACTCAACCGAGCACTACTACAACATCGGCTAATTCATCTTGCTCGGTAAGTATCACTCCAAATACTTGGTCAGGAGGATTTACTGCCAATGTAGATATAACCAATACTTCTGCATCTGCACTATCTAACTGGACACTTACTTGGACATGGCCTGCATCTCAGGTAATAACCAATTCATGGAATGCAGCCATCACACAAACAGGAGAGCAAGTATCTGCTTCCAATGAAACCTATAACGGATCACTTGCCCCGGGACAAAGCACTACATTTGGATTCCAAGGTACCTACAGCGGAGCATCAAATACCATGCCTAGCTCATTTGACCTAAACGGATCACCCTGTAGTAGCTAATACATCTCCTCTCTCAACAAGAGAACAACGTAATAAGAATAAGGACCCCAAGGGGTCCTTGTTCTTATGTATGAGGTATAGGGTCCTCTTTGCGGGCAAAACTGAAATGAATGTTGTTTTTGATGGTTGAGAGACCTTTTGTATTTTGTGCTGTCCATTATGGGGATTGCTTATCAAACCCCGGCACCTTAATAAATATTTTGCGACACTCACCAGTGTTAAATAAGTTTTCCCGTACTTTTGCGAGAACTAATAAGTCTTGTTGTGGTTTTGTTTGACAGGACTTGTTTAATAAGTTACAGTAAATATTACGGAAAGTTTCCGCAATCTATCAGTCAAGGGGGTTCCATGAGAACAGTTAAACGACGGCATTTCTATGCCGTTGCAGGTGTAGCAGCTTTGACCATTGGCTTTGCAAGCCAAATGGCTGCTGCACAGCCTCTGCCTAATCCGTCCGGACCGATACCACCGGGTCACGCGGCATTACACGGCAATATGCCACCGGCTTCGTCATCCGGGAGTTGTGCTAATACTCCACCGACACCACCTATGCCGCCGGTCATGCATTTTCCAGGTGTTTTGCATCCACCTATCGGATCGTCATCCGCGAATTCGAGCGGAACGGCTTCCTCTTCCGGTAGCTCCGGTCATATTTTGGGCAATGCCAATCTATTTGTGCCGCCGGCACAACCATGTGCCATTGCTCAAGCCAGGCAACTATTGCGCCATGGTGATGCCAAAGATGCCCGTCTGATTACCGATATGGAAATGACCCCCCAGGCCGTATGGCTTACGGGAGGTACGCCTGCTCAGGTAGAAGCACAAGTCAGGACCACTATGTTTGAAGCGGCAATACAGAGAAGTGTGCCGGTCTTTGTGGCCTATGATATACCAGGTCGTGACTGTGCCCAGTATTCGGCTGGAGGAGCACTAACCGAAGCCGATTATGAGGCTTGGATTGCCGCCGTGGCGGCTGGGATAGGCAATGGGAAAGCGGTTGTACTGTTGGAGCCAGACAGTCTTGGTCTGCTGCCGTCGACATGTTCTGCTGCCAATTATCCCTTTACCGACACCGAGCGTTACGCCGAACTCAATTACGGTGTGACGGTTTTGGAGCAGGATCCTCAGACCAGCGTTTACCTTGACGGTACCCACAGTGCATGGCTTGGTGTAGGGCAGATATCACAAGAGTTGGTAGAAGCCGGAGTGCAGAGGGCTCAGGGATTTTTCCTGAACGTCTCCAACTACCAACCTACACCAGAACTCATCGACTATGGTACGTGGATTTCAGACTGTATAGCTTTTGCCAATGACCCTGAACAGGGAGGATGGCGTCTAGGTCACTATAACTACTGCGCCAGCCAGTATTACCCGGCTACAGAGTCCGACTTCAGCACTTGGGGTCTATCTACCGCATGGTATGCGGCCAACATGGGCACAGCTGTGGCAACCACACATTTTGTCATCGACACCAGCCGTAATGGACAGGGTCCGAACGATATGTCTGCGTATGCCAATGCTCCTTATAACCAACCGGCCAGCGTGGTATCAGCTCTTGCCTCAGGTAACTGGTGTAACCCGCCTGGAGCCGGGCTTGGTCTGTCGCCGACCACTGACACCGGCGTACCATTATTGGATGCTTACCTGTGGGTGAAAACACCGGGTCAGTCTGATGGGCAGTGTGATTCAGCGGGAGGGGCCAGAGCTTGGGACTACAACGCCTATACGCAACCAGGATGGCCTACCACATCTAGCGGACAGGCCGCGTTTGACCCGTTGTGGGGTATGACAGATCCTGCGGCAGGAGCCTGGTTCCCGCAGCAAGCCTTGCAGTTGGCTCAAAACGCCAGTCCTGCTTTGCCGACACAAGGAGTTCCGCCTCTTCCCATACCGGGATTCGGTTTTGGACCCGGAGCGAGAATGCCAGGACATCCTGGTAGATGAAATTAGAAGTAACAGCAGCGTAATTAGCTGTTGAGTCTTGTAAATCGCATCAAGGGGTTGTGCCTGACATTAGACGGACACAACCCCTTGATGGCAAAACCCAGTTAATACAGGGCGTCTTCTGAAATTTTTGTTGTGCCTTCTGGGATCTTGATTCTAATGTGCATTAAGATATCTTAAATCATTGATTTGCTAACTGTCATTTCCATGGCTTGGCATTAGAAAAGTCAGTATTGAGAGTATTCTCAACTACTTTTACGACCGCAGGGTTGCCAGTTATAATCCCCAGTTCTCTGTTGTAAATCATAGAAGCTGTCGAGTAATTGATGCTTCCCACATAGACTTCGCTGTTGTTGATCACAATAGCTTTTGCATGTATGTAAACGGGAGCGTAGTAGGAATAAGTGGAAACATGTACCCCGTTGGCAACCAATTGATTAAATGCTTGACTCCAGTAATATGAGTCAGTCATCACTACCTTGACATCTACACCTCTGTGTGCTGCTGCTTCTAAGGCATCTTGTATAGTATAGGAATTCATTTCTTCATTTTCTGTCAAAAGTGTTGTCCCGGGTCTGGCTTGATTTATCAGATCAACTAAAGTTGACTCTGACTCCGGAGAAAAGATCAGATCGCCATGCAGACCTTCTATCGGGGTGGAATAAGGCGTATTTTTTAAATCGCCATTCCAATCTTCGATAAAAGCAGCAGCTATTTCTCGCACGTCTTGAGCCTGAGTATCGCTTACAACAAAATCAACGGATGAACTGTAGTATTGAGGAGTGAGATTACCTGTCATAATCCAAGCGTGATTGTCAACCAAGAGTGTTTTTTGATGAACAATTGTAGAAGCCGGTGTCCAACGAACCGCTACGTGGGCAGCTCTCAGTTCTTTAAAAGCCTCGGTGTTATAACTCTTTCCTGAGTATGCAGAATCTAATAGTATTCGCACGTCAACACCGCGACGATGAGCTGCTTCCAGTGAGGCAATAACGCTTTGATCAGATAATTCGTACATAACGAGCCAGACGCGCTTTCGTGCGTGAGATATGGCAGTTGATACAAAAGAATAGCCGTATTGTGGTTCTGGATCAGCCAGGAGTCCTCCGGGATGTGCGGGAACAGGCTTTGTTACCTTGACTCTCTGAGAACGATTAGCGAGCAATATAAAGTTTGAATTGCCGGAGGTGATAAAACCGCCGGTTATGAAGAGGGTCATCAAAAAAGCTATTGATGCGACACGACGCATTACGATCTCCTTCGTAGTTTTGACTCCGGTTGTTTGATCCCAGAAAAGCCTTATTGCTCAGTATAGGTTAGGGCTGTAGCAAAAAGCTATTGGGCAAAATTTGGTTTCAGTCGGGAGTAGAGCATCAAGTAGCCGGCCACTTTCTGCTTCTTTTTCCATAGCGCAACCAGAGGTAAAAAAGACGAAAAATTATGTTACAACCGGGTGGCATACTCGAGGCAGTCATTTTGCATCAAAAGCAATTGCAGTTACAGGAAGGAGGAGAGTTGCTGCAAAAGTGATGTTCTTATGGTCGTCACATTTGCTGTCGTTCCAAAAAGTATTGCGCCAGCTAGTGTGCTTCCTAAAACAACAAGCACATCTATGTATAAACCAATTATTGGTTCAACCTACACCAATCTGAGACAATAAAGGAGTTAAAATGGGTTTTGGTTATCAAGTTCTTAGGGCTACGGCAAAGTCCCTCAAACCAGCAACAGCCGTTGATCGTGCTAAGGCAAACAGAGATAGAGCGCGTCGTGATGCACTTATCATGAAATATGGTGATCCAAAAGATAAAGCTAAATTAATGCGAAAAAAAGGAATAATGGGGTAAGAGGGATCAAGAGACCGACAAACCAAATATACAAAAGGCAAAACAACCAATCTTTTCGACTGCCGTTGTACTGTGACAAGCGCCATGTTTCTTACTAGGCATTGGCTATAGGAATTCGATAGCCAAGTGCTATCTTGTTTGGTACTTACGATGGCAGTCGGGAAGGCGGGATTCGAACCCGCGACCTCAGCGTCCCGAACGCTGCGCGCTAACCAAGCTGCGCTACTTCCCGTATTTGATCAGAAATGGTACATCTATCTTTCAGAATCGACTGTTATTTTAGCATAGCGACTAGTCCTGCTTGAGTGTAAAACCAGGTGATTGCAGAACTATTTTGGCTATTCTGCGTCTGTCCATTTTGGTGATTTTAAATGTCCAATCCTTGTAGTGGATTGTGTCACTTTCTTCTGGGATCTTTCCCAGGATGTCCAATAGAAATCCGGCAATTGTTACATACTCCCCATCTGGTAGATCCATATCTAATTCGGAGCGCACTTCATCTATTGTGCAGGATCCGTCAAGCAAATATCTCGATGCATCAATTTTGACTATTTGAGGAGATTTACCTCTGTCGAATTCGTCTTGAATGTCACCTACCAGTTCGCTGACGAGGTCTTTTATTGTGAGCACTCCGGCCAATCCGCCATATTCATCTACCACGACGGCAAAGCCTCTTTTACGGCGGCGCATTTCGGCTAAAACTTCCAGAGCAGCTCGTGATTCCGGGACTATGTATGGTTCACGCAAACGTTTAGTGACGTCGAGGTCTGTGGGTATAAAGTGGCTTTTGATTTCACTTTCTTGGCCACTCTCGTCTTTTGTCGAAGTAGTAAATTCGTCTAAGTGAAACAAGTCTTTGGCAAATAGTGTTCCAACCAGATGATCAAGCTCATCTTTGTAGACGGGAAAGTGACTATGTCCGGATTTACGAATAGCGGTTGCAACATCGGAAAAGTGTACCGGAGCAGCCAAAGCTACGATGTCTACTCGCGGAGTCATCAGTTCTCTGACGCTAGAAGTTCGTAGCGCCTCTAAGCCTCTAGTGATTTTTTCTTCTTGCTCGGATAAATCAGACAGAGAACCGGTGTTGGCTTCGTCGGATTTGCTGTGCTTTCGAAACTTCATCACTGATCTCGACTCGGCATACCTCTGCCGCTATTGTGTAAGAGTGTTTTTACCATGATCCGATATCGTTGCATCACCAATTGAAAAAGATGTTCCCTGAGATCAATTTACAACGGTATCCAGTGGTTTGAAAGATTCGTCCTCAAATTTTTCACCTGCCAACACATTCTCTACGGCGGTGCGGATGCGGATGGCATCCATCGGTTTGATGATCCAGCCGTCAGCTCCGGAACGCTTTGCTAAGTGAACGTCTGCTCTGCGGTCAAGCAGTACTATCATTCCCACTCTTTTTACGCGTTCATAGGATTCTTCCAGTTTGACGTCATGGGCGATCGCTATACCTCCCATGTTTCCGATTTGAGAATCCGCTATGATCAGATCAGGTGGGTCTTCTTCCAGAATGTTTCTCAACCCACCGGCATCCGGCAGAGTTCCGATAGCATGTGTGCCGTCATCTATAACAGACTCCAGTTCGTCGATAATAACTTTAGCGTCGCTAATCAAGAGTATTTTAGCCATGACTTAAAGGTAGCTGTTCTCCGAGTAAAATGTCAGCAATTATCGCTAAAGCTTTGATATCGTGCACATCATTTTCTAAAAGGGG
>JAKBPI010000051.1 GCA_021829645.1 Actinomycetes bacterium
TTTAGTAATCTACAGGTAGCTTTATTTAGTGTCCTACAGATACGTTCTATCGAAAGGACATCTTGGCCCATATGGTACTGGATGATCCTTAGAATTAGAAGTGCTACAAAACAGATCAGAAAGTGGGCACGGATATGATCGTTATTTCTTAGGAATACAGGTCTTACATATAGATCAGATTTTAGTATCCTAAAAGACTGTTCTATTTTCCATAAACTACCGTATGCAAAGCGTATTTGTTTTTCGTCGTAATCAAGCTCGCTTGTAATAATACAAAAGTACCCGTCATAGGCTTTGTCTCTATCAACCTTATCTATATCCAAGCTGTAGTGCTTTTTGTATTCACTTAGGATCTCACCGGTACTTTTATCTACGATATCTTCTTTTTTATATTCTTCAACTCCTCTTTTGATGCTGTGGGTGTTATTTGATATGGATTTTTCTGTTCTTTTGAGTTTGTCTTCGCGTCTTTGATTAGCCATGTCGGCTTGAGCTTTGTTCCAATAAAGAAGAACTTTTCTTTTTCTTGTCTCTATTTGTCCTGTTTTTGTTTTACCTTCATAGCTCTCAGTAAAGATCTTGTAGCGGTAGGTATTATCCGAATTTGTTATCCACCCGTTTTCATCATTTAGATATTTACTGTAACGCTGGCCTACTTTACCTTTTATGGACTGAGAGAAGACATAGCCATCACCGTTATTTACAATCTCATCTATGTTTTTTGAACTGTTCAGTCCCTTGTCGGCAACTACGATAATTCTGTCTAGGTTATATGAGTCCTTGATATCTTTCATAGTTGGTCTAAGGGTAAGTGTGTCACTTGTATTACCGGGGAAAATGGACATGTTTATAGGAAGTCCAGATCCATCCATAAAAAGACCCATTGCCACTATTGGATCACTCCGGTATTCTTTGGATACGCCTCTTTGTCTCAAGTCTTCATCAGAATCTGGAAAATCTATTTCAAAATAGTAATTTGTAACGTCAAAGAACACATGGGAAAAATCTCTGCCTATAGATTTTTTGATACATTCATTTAGATGTATGTATAGATCCTTCTCAAATTTAGAGAAAAGGTCCAAACTCCTATAGATGTCTTCTAAGCTAAAGGCAGTATCCATATCATAGAAATTATCCTTTCCTTGACAACTGGCACGCTTTGAATCAGGATTTAGGATTCTTGAAAATACCAAGAACTTGAAGATATCCTCTGGTAAATAATCACCTTTGAAGCGCTTAGATTTCTTATAATCTTTGATAAAGGAACCAATCATCAATTTGTCATAGACGGTTTCTAAGAACTTATATCCGTAGTTAAGTCTTCTATTGGTTGGTGAGTACATTACCTCTGTTCCCAAAGCCTCTATTTTTAAAGGAACATTTTCTTTTCTGTAAGTAGCGTTAAATTCTTTGACCATATCCATAAAGGCTTCTTTATCCTTTTGATCTTCTAAGCAACCAAAGTCTTTTATGGTTCTTTGTTTGGTCGGCATAGATGGCCCAGGTCTATAACCTTCAACCACACGTATCTGTGTTCTAGTGGTACCGTCCTTATTTGTTCTTTTGTCTATTTTTATCATACTGAATCAATAGTAGTATAGCGTTAGCATAACAGCCAACTAAATCACAAAAAAACACGGAAACCCGTGTCTAAAAGAAGTTTTGTATTGTTTAGAGGCTAATTTGATAGGTTAACTGTAAAAGTCAGGTAAGTGTACTCTTTGTAGTACGAGTATTTTTTACGCGTTGCAGTCTGTTGATAAATTATCGATATTGCTATCAATTACATCTTCGTAGTATCAGAGCTATAGTTACTTTGACTTGCGACACCTGAAATTTAATTTCGGTAGATCAATTTTTTTTGGCCGTCTTTTTACGTAGGGATAATGAGATATAGATAGGTGAAGGATGCGGTTTGCAGTGTTGCTTAGTAAATTATGAAAACCTATGTGTATTAAGCTATAGCAGTATATCGTCTATATATCAATGACTTGAGGATGGTGACTGCTTGGGTGGATAGACTATATTTTTAAACTTTTCATTTGAGCTGTTTTTGCATAGTATAGTGCACTATCTTTCAATGTGCGCTTTCCTGTAGAAAAGTCAACATAGACAAGTCCAAAACGTTTAGAGTATCCTTCTGCCCATTCAAAATTATCAAGTAGTGACCAATGATAGTACCCTTTTAGGTTAATTCCATTTTCAATGGCCCGCCAACAAGCTGCCAGGTGACCTTGTAAGTAGGAGATTCTCTCGTTGTCGTGAACGTTACCATTAGGGTCTACGTAATCATTGACAGCACAGCCGTTTTCTGTGATATAGATAGGCAGATTAGTCATTTGGTGTACTTTATCCAGAATCCTGTCAAGACCTGTGGGATCTACGAGCCACCCCATGGCGGTAACAGGCATATCCTGAGGTCTGACTGCAACAATATTTGCATGGTTGTCGTATGGGAATTCATTAAATTTAATTCCTGTTTCTGAAGCAGTCCTGACGATATGCGGCTGATAATAATTTACGCCAAGGAAGTCAATATTGGTAGATATTATCTCCATATCGCCGTTCATAATGACGCTTTCCGGTGGCAACATTTCTTTGCGCTTTATGTCCGGATACGTTCCCAGGAGAACAGGATCGAGGTATAACCCGTTTATTTCCCTATCGATTTGAATGGCTTCATCCTGGGCATTCTCGTCAAGAACTACTACATCTGTCAGATCAATCGTGATACCCACAGGCTTTGCAGAGTTTTGACTTGCTTTTATTGCCTGCGTAGCAAGACCGTGTGCCAGTAGTATATGGTGTGTTGCTATTCCACCCTGTAGTGGATCTGCTATTCCAGGAGCGTGGACGCCAATGCGGTAGCCAAGACGGGCAACTATTTGCGGCTCATTGATTGTGATAAATCTCTCGACCCTATCACCAAAAGCATCGGCACAGATAGCAGCGTAATCGGCTAGGTACTCTGCCGTGTCTCGATTTGCCCAGCCCCCTTTATCCTGCAAGAGCTGCGGTAAGTCCCAATGGTAGATAGTAGCTGCTGGGAGGATATTTCTTTCAAGAAGTCCATCTATAATTCTATTGTAGTAATCGATGCCTTTTTGGTTGATGACCCCTGTACCCTCAGGGAGTATCCTTGGCCAAGAGATAGAGAATCTATATCCGTTTAAGTTGAGACTTTTGAGAATGTCCAAATCTTCGTTATAGCGGTGGTAAGAATCGCACGCTATGTTGCCATCGTCTCCTCTGTATACTTTTCCTGGTTGTGAACAAAACGTATCCCATATTGAGACCCCTCGATCGTCTTCACTGACGGCACCCTCAGTCTGGTAGGAAGCAGTGGCGGCACCAAAAATAAAATCATTTGGGAATGTGAATACATTTTGCCCGGAGGTCAAGTTTGTTGTCATGAGAAATCGCTTTCTGGTTGATTTGTCTCTCTAAATATAATAAAGACCTAAACATTCAATAGTTTACTATTTTTTCATAAAACTATTTCATAATAGCGGGTCTTTTATATATTTTACAGAAAGTTTTCTGTAATTGTTTCTGCTTTTTAATCAGATGATAAGGTTGGTTCCTGTATGCTTTCTAAGCTAATCTTCTATTAGAATAGCAACGTGTCTGATATGCGGTTTGTGAACAGAAAAAGTAGTGACAAGTCTACCAATAGACCGGTTAGGTTGAATGCCGGCACACACCAGTATGATCGGCAATTTCCTGGCAAGCAAAGCAGCGGTTACCGTGAAAGAAAAACCATTGGATCTAAAATAGTTGAAGCCAATGCCCGACTTACTGCTTCAATAGCGGTGGTCCTACTTGTTTTATTGGCACTGGAGGGGCTGACTCTCTTGCGAATAGCCAGTGCGATCCAACTACACGTTTTTATCGGTATGGTGCTGCTTCCGCTAGTCGCATTAAAAATTATCAGCGTTAGTTATAGGTTTTTCAAGTATTACACGGGACACACTGGATTTCAAAAAAAGGGACCACCCGTTATGATCCTGCGCGTGTTGGGACCGTTTATTATCGTGCTGTCAGTCGTTCTTCTGGTTTCAGGGCTTGCTCTGCTATTCGCCCCTTTGTCTATGCGTAACGAACTACTCTTCATACACAAAGCTAGTTTTGTACTATGGTTTTTGGCAATGACCGTTCATGTACTCGGTCATTTGGCAGAGACATTAAAATTTGCACCAAAAGATTATTACGCAAAGACCAGAAAACAGCTGCAAGGAGCCGGATTACGCCAGTGGACAATAGCAGCTTGTCTGGCTATAGGTATTCTGCTTGGCGCTCTGATGCTGCCAAGAGCCGGAGCTTATTTTCCGGCCTATTTCCATCAACAGGCTAGTAAAGTTCACTTACACAAATAGTTAGTGTCAGCCTTTCTATCTCAACCCTTATTGCGAATAGGCTCATTTTGTGTAATTGTCTTTTTGAAGTTCCGGAGCGCTTTGCGTCTTAAGCATGTTTTTTGGCAATGACCGTTACCAGTGGTGGGAGTACAATAGATTCATCGCCGGGATCAACTTCTGTGAGGCTCTCCAGATATGCCGACACGGGGCCTTTACCGGCCCATGCAGGCGCTTCTGCCCAGGCATCTAATAGTTCCAAGCCGCTGTCCAGTATTAGTTTTGGCAAAAAAGCGCCTATATCAGGGTGGCGTGCATCCGGCATAGCAAAAGGTGATCCGCCAATCCTCCCCGCTGAAGTAATCGGTTCTTGGATGACAACGTATCCGTCGTTTTTTACCGATTTCGACATGGCCTCAATTACTTTTTGTGGATCTGCCACATGCAACAGTAAAAACCTACAATAGGCCAGATCAATTAATTCCGGTAAGCGTAAATCTTCTCCCGCCTGAGTAATCGCGATTACCTGTGATCGCCCTATTTTTGCGGCTGCTTTAGCTACTACATCTCTGGCTAGCGGATTACTGTCGATAGCGTATATCCTCCCATTCTCTCCGACGAGTTCGGCTAACGCGACCGCCACATCTCCCGAGCCAGCTCCTACGTCAGCGCATTTCCAACCAAGTCCGAGTTCTAGGCGCTCTAGCGCTGTTATCAGGGGGCGTCGATAAACGTCATTCCTAAGTCCAAGAAGTTCAGAGTAATTTGTATAGTCCACATTTGCAGACTATAACTACTTGTAAAGGCCTGCGCTATAAACGAACAGTTTTCTTAGGATTGAGACAAGAATTGGCGAAGCATTGAGAGTTTCGAACTCACTTTCGATCGCAGTACATGCCGATCTTTACGGCACTTGCATGTTTGTGACGGGCTATCAAAATGCCGTCAAGATGCAGGGAATAATCCTAAATTCCCGGAGTTTTGGGCACTAGGTTTTCTAAGTGTTGGATTTCTAAATGTTCTAGTATCTCTCTTTGCTGTTTAGTCCTTTCGGATACAAGAAAATTATCGTTATATATTTTGCATTTT
>JAKBPI010000052.1 GCA_021829645.1 Actinomycetes bacterium
CGGCTAATTCATCTGAAACATTTGGCTTAGAAGGTACATGGACTAACAACAACACCGTGCCTACTGTATTCATGCTAAATGGAAAACAGTGTGCTCCTCCGACTACCACAACTACAACATCACCACCAACTACAACTACAACATCACCACCGACAACTACAACTCAACCGAGCACTACTACAACATCGGCTAATTCATCTTGTTCGGTAAGTATCACTCCAAATACTTGGTCAGGAGGATTTACTGCCAATGTAGATATAACCAATACTTCTGCATCTGCACTATCTAACTGGACACTTACTTGGACATGGCCTGCATCTCAGGTAATAACCAATTCATGGAATGCAGCCATCACACAAACAGGAGAGCAAGTATCTGCTTCCAATGAAACCTATAACGGATCACTTGCCCCGGGACAAAGCACTACATTTGGATTCCAAGGTACCTACAGCGGAGCATCAAATACCATGCCTAGCTCATTTGACCTAAACGGATCACCCTGTAGTAGCTAATACGTCTCCTCTCTCAACAAGAGAACAACGTAATAAGAATAAGGACCCCAAGGGGTCCTTATTCTTATGTATGAGGTATAGGAATGAGCTAGGTTCTGAGTATGCTAGTGCTGAGGTCACTATATTGAAATAGAATACGGCAGATATGTCATTTGTCATTCATGTAATTAGTAATTGGCAAAATAAATATTTGCATAACTTATAGTGACGTTTTACCCTACTTTTCTTTACTTAATATTTATATTGTATATAAATATGAGATCACAGTTGGCTGACACCTATCGTGATGAGGTTATTAGTTTGGATGATAAACGTTTATTAAGACGTTTATCAAATTACGCTTCGTTTATGAAATTGCCTATTGATGTAACTTTTATTTTTGTTGCTATTTCTGGGGCTGTCCTGGCTGAAACTGACACAAAGCACTTAGGCGTATCTGTACTGCTAAAAATTTGTGCAACTACTTTACTCTTAAGTTCTGGAGCGGAAACATGGACTAATATAATTGATCGTAATATTGATACGGTTATGCCACGTACCGCAAAACGTCCTTTGCCTACAGGGGCTATAACACTCAAAGAAGCGTCACGTCTTGGGGTAGTGTTAACAGCGTTAGGTTTCATATGCGCCTCTAGACTTGGAGTCATACCTTTTATATTTTTTGCGTTTGCCTTTTTGGATAACGTAGTTATCTATAGCCTGTTAACTAAAAAAACGACACCTTGGAGCATTGTGTTAGGTTCACCTGTCGCGCCTCTGGTGCTTTGGGCTGGCTATAGCTCCGTGGCAATTCCAATATCTTTACCGGCATTTTTATTAGGCATTATGCTTATGGCTTGGATTCCTCTTCATATATGGACTATTGCGATCCGCTATCGCCAAGATTACCGAAAAGCAAGTGTCCCCATGGCACCAATAGTCTGGGGAAGGCTCACATTAACGATAGCAGTTCTATTTTCAGGATTGCTTATGGCCTGTGCCGCTGTCGCTTCACTTGTCACTATTACACAACTTACATTTCCACATGTACTTTTAATCTCTCTAGTAGGTATGGTCTCTATGGGTTGTGTGTATCTTGCCTTTATGGGGGCATGGAAGGCAAAAATCTTTGCGTCAAGCCTCAGCGTCATCACACTTTATTTGCTATTGGTTATGGCGATTGGTATCGATTTCAAATTGTAATAAGTATCAGGAGGAAAAATGGAAAGCACGGCAATTACCGAAGAACAATTTAGTATCAATATACCAACCGGTCGATTAGACACTTTTTCGTCAAGGATGGCGAGAGTTCTAACGGCTTGGATAGTATTGGTTGCTATTTTGAGTTTTACGACAGTACCTTGGTTTAAAGATACCAATAACGGTGATTTAACGCCATCTATGATTTGGTTTTACCACGCTATTATGTTACCGGCCGCTCTCTTGTTTCTCATATTGTCAACGCGTGTCTTTGTGACCCATAATTGGGTACGCTATTTGGTTTCACATAGCGCATTAGTGGCTATTTTTGAAGGAGTCGGTTTTCTCGTTTTAGGATACGGTACTCAACATGATATTTCTTCTCTTACGAGTTTCGGCTACTGGATTATTATGCCATGCACACTGGAACTGTTTGCAGTCACAATTTTGTTTGTGCTGGATTTGGCATACGGTGCCTTTAGGCCTCCTGCCGGTGAGAGCATCTCTACTCAAAAAGCTGAAATAAGGTGGGCAATGTTTTTTGCCGGTATATCGGTTCTTACTTGGGTTGTGATGGGTATACTTGCTGCGGCGTCACAAGTGGGAATTAGCTGGTCATTTTGGGCTAATTGGCAACATGAGAGCAACTCGAGCCTTATGGGCAATATAATTACGTCGCATTCTCACGGTATGCTTCCCTCCTTTATGGCCGGCATTGTATTTTTGGCAGCGGAAGCCTTTGGCTACTCAAAGCTCGCGGGTATTCGTAAGCAGATAGCGCGTGTGGGCGTGGGTATCATGTTGGCTGGTATAGCTCTGTATTCAGGTGTATATGCTATTTCTGCTGTAGGTACATTTGCTATTCCATCGTGGTTTCCTTCAGGATCAGGTGGCGCTAACGGAATAGCCATGGATGATTCTATGACAGGACTCGTTGGTGTAGGTGCACTTATTTTGGCTGCCATCATGATACCTGAAATTAGAGGTAGCTTTAGAGACCTTTCAACTAGCATTAAAAAACGCTTCAACCCTGTGCGGCTGGCTGTATATATGACGTATTTTATGGCATGTGCCGCCATGTTCGTATACGGTTATTTTATTGAAATGAATGAGTCAAGATACGGAGCTGCTACTGCTACATCCGCTTCACAAGTGGTAGACGATCAAATTTTTACTAGAGCACATCTTTTACTTGTATTTGGTTCACTGCCGGTCATAGCAGTTTTTCTATTGGCTGCCGAACTTCTCAGCGATACGTCCGGAATAGGAGCAAAGCTCAAGAATTTAATGTCTGCTGCGGTTATTACAGGGATGCTTATTTCAACAGCTGGTCTTGGAATATGGACGTTTACGGCACCAGGCCAAGGCCATACTTTTGATACGGGTAACGCTGGAGCCGTTCTCTATATTGTCGGCCAGTGTTTAATTCTTGTTGGTGGCTTTATAGAATTGTTTACCATGCGTTCTCCTGAAGTTGCAGAGAGCCCAGCGATGATTGTCAGTAGCTAGTATCGTATTGTGATATACGACAACGGAATGCATCTTGTGAATTTGTGTAGGAATATAGAGCGGCGTTTTTAGGACAATTTTTGGGGTGCACATACTCTATTTCCGGTTTATAGTGTCACGAAAATCTATTGGGACTGGAAAGGATTGAACAGGACTAAAAATCTGAAATACATTAGCAATAAAGAGAATCATATGTCGTTATATGACCATGAAGTATACGGTTAGATTATTTTTTGTCATCGTTCAGCAAATGTTTTGTGTCATAGCACAAATTTGGTTCAAATTGCTTCATGTCTTTAGACATAGACGTATTACAACATTTTTAATATGTATAGCTATGGTTGCTGCCGAGTCCATATCTATCTCTGTCGTTACGTCAACAGCTTATTCATCTACACAACCGACTCTACTTTATTTAAATGAACCTTTTAGTTCTAGCCAATTACAAAAGCCAAGCGATTGGGTCAAACCAGCTACTAGTAGCGGTGGAGTTAATTCAGCTTGTTTAACCGCTTCCTCCGATACTTCGCAAGTGCCTATACCGGGTTGTAACAATCCGGCTGTAGCCACAAGTCCAAATGGGTCATTGGAGCTTACGACAAACAGTAATTACGAGGATGGCGGAGTAGCCTATGCATCGGCAATACCGTCCACAGAAGGTATCGACTTGCGTTTTGATACTTATCAGTATGGTGGAACAGGGGCTGACGGAATCCTCTTTTTCCTTGCCGGTGCTAATCCAAAAGACCCTCTACCGCCAAGTACTTTGGGACCGGCGGGTGGGCATCTTGGCTACTCGGGAGGTACGGCAGGGCCTAGCGGCAATGGATTGCAAAATGGTTATTTGGGTATAGGCTTTGACGTCTATGGTAACTTTGCTAATACATCCTATGACGGTTCGGGGTGTCAGGACCCTACATGGTCTTCAAGTACTCAATATTCCAATGAAGTAACAATTCGCGGTCCTGGATCAAATGAATCCGGGTATTGTCTTGAGGCCAGTACCGTGGCTAACGGGGGCTTGCATGGCTCTTTGGGTACCGGTTCAACAGGGACGAAAGCTACGTCGATGGTGCCAGCTGAAATTATCATTAACCCTACTTCTCAGGCAACCACCGAAAACGGTATCAATGTAGATGCTTATTCATATACTGTTGCCGTCTGGCCTCTCGGTGGACCAAAACAGGTGTTAAGTGGTACGTTGCCAAACGCATCCTCGTATGAGTCTGCTGCATGGTTAAACCCGCAAACCGGAATACCGTACCAACTTGCTTTTGGTTTTACAGGATCCACGGGTGGCTCAAACGATTATCACTTAATTCAAAATTTACAGATAAAGCCACTCTTTAGTAATCCGGCACGCGTTGGATTGACGCTGCAGGACGATTCCGCCTCTCAGTTTGTTGCCGGAGACACTGTCACCTATACTGCAAGCGCAGCTTTGGCAAGTAACGGTGGCAGTGAAAGCGAGGCAACGTCTTTTGTGGATACTTTACCGACAGGTGTCACACCGTCTTCGGCAAGTGGCACGAACTGGAGTTGTGGTATCTCGTCACAGACGGTTAACTGTAGTTACACCGGATCGCTTCCCATCTCGGCTGGGACTCAACTTCCATCGATAAGCATCACTGCTCAAGTTGCCAATTCTGCAAGCGGTTCTCTCGACAACAAAGCTTTCGTGGTGGCAAACGATATGGTAGTTGCAATGGCGCAAGACAATGCCACTGTTGTATCACCATCTTCATCTCCTCTATTGGGTCTTTCGATAACAGACAATTTGGCGGGAGACTATAACCAATCAGAAAGTATTTCTTATACGGCAACCGGAGTCGTGGCGCAAGCTGGTATAGCAGAAGGCGATGCCCCTTCTTTTGCGGATACTTTACCGACAAGTGTCACACCGTCTTCGGCAAGTGGCACGAACTGGAGTTGTGGTATCTCGTCACAGACGGTTAACTGTAGTTACACCGGATCGCTTCCCATCTCGGCTGGGACGACATTAGACTCTATAACTATAGAGGGTACAATATCGTCGAGTGCTTACGGCGGTATTGCCAATAGCGCTAGCATTTCTTCATCCAATGCTTCTAGATGGCTGCTGAAGTAAGGGCCAATTCATTCGGGATATTTCATGGAAATTTAGTGCATGCAAGATTGCATTTGAAATTGGTTAATTTATAGCGACATTTATTGGCGATATTTGTTGATATTT
>JAKBPI010000028.1 GCA_021829645.1 Actinomycetes bacterium
AAGATCGTGGGAGCAGAGGTTTATGAGTCCCAATCCTAGAGAACCTGACCAAGGTAATTCATCGTGCAACCCTGAAAGAGGGATCAAAGGTTCCAAAAATCCTGCACTAAGACAACGGCTCGCCGATATATAAATTAATACTTTGAATAGCAATTATCAGAACTCACTATCAGTAAATACTAGCTGACAGTGAGTGGAATGATTTCACAAGTACTGTTTACCAATACTCGCCTCCTAAATATAGCCTTGAACTAAACTCAACAACAATATAAATTGGTAATGTAATTAGCAATAAATAGATTAAGGAGATTAAATGATAAGTTTTAGAAAAATACTGCTAGGTGTAGGTGCTTTGATGGCAACATCAGGTGGCGTAACAGCAGCATTGGTCAGTAGTAGTGGTGCTACACAGGTTGCTGGTAATGTGGAAAGCTACCCACAATCAGGTGTAATAGAGGTTTGTACGAAGTTTACCAGCAGTGGTCAGATTGTGCCACTCACTTCTCCATCTAGCGGCACGGTGAAGTGTTATAAAAAACCAGTACAGCCACCTAACCCACCGACAACTACGTTGACTCCAGCACAGCAGGCACAGCATAAATTGGCTGGTAAACAAGCATATATGCAAGCGGCAGAAATGACTGCAAAAGAATACGGGTTAACTCTGGCACAAGGTGAGGAATTCATGACAAATACAGCATATGCAAGCTCTGTTATGATAAAAAAAGCTCTGCAAAACCCAAATAATCTACGTCCTCTACCAACCGGAATATTCCCCGGTGGCGACCCTGTAGAGTTTAGTGGTTTGCTTATGGCTAGTACCAAAACATGGCAGACTGAATACGACGGTAACTATTACGATGTATATGGCGGTGTGGCACAGAGCATGCTTCGAGGAGGAGCGTATACCTATACAGCCGTCGGTATTGTAGAACTGACCGATGGATTCAGGGTAGGAGTTACTGGCCCAAAAATTATAGGAATCTATCAAGATCCCTCTTTAGGTCAATATAAACTCATGCCAGAGTCATATTCCGGCATGATACTTACATTGAGCTACCCTGGTGGAACTGTTCAATTTAATTTTGTCACGCATTCATTTATGAACAACATTAGAACAGGTAATAGCTGTACACAAATCGGCAGTAGCGGTACAAGCAGCGGTACACAAATCGGCAGCAGCGGTACACAAATCGGCAGCAGCGGCACACAAACCGGCAGTAGCGGTACAAGCAGCGGTACACAAACCGGCAGCAGCGGTACACAAACCGGCAGCAGCGGTACACAAATCGGCAGCAGCGGTACAAGCAGCGGCACACAAACCGGCAGCAGCGGTACAAGCAGCGGTACACAAACCGGCAGAAACTGTACAGCAACAACCACAACCAGTAATAACGGCTCGACAACCACAACTAATTAGCTATATAAACCTGGGTGTCGGTTTTAAAAAAGAAAGACATCGAATTTCAATAAGTGTAAAGTAAACCGACAAAGGCTTGCTTATCGTAATAGTTAAAAGTTATAGCGGTTTATTCATATGCAATAAACCGCTATAACTCTTTTTGTAAGACAAGTATATGTCTCAAAATCAAGGTCTTATTACTTAGACTAATACACGTTTGTGAGACAAACTTGACCTATGGTTAGCACCGATATGCCAATTTCCTAGCTGAGTAATATACTTTTATTCTATAGCCTGCAATGTAAAGTTAAAATCACTGTAGAATACTCCAACATCTTGGTCCACCGGCGTCAATGCGTCTTATATATCAATTCAACCGCGCTCCTAGCTAGTTAGTGAATACAGACCATGTAAGGAATCATCTGGACTAAGTAGGCACTCGCACAGAAATCAGTATTTTGATACCTAATTGTTATAATATGATAGAACTAAAGAAGTAACTCAATCTTTTCTAAAAGAATTAGCTGTATCCCAACCAATCATCTACAGTGAAAGGACCGACTACAGAAAGAGACTTTGGTTGAGTAAATATTGTGCGACTGACCCTGATAGCGTCTTCCAAGGTAGTGGCTTCAATACGCTTAACAATCTCTTCAACGCTCAGTACATCGTTATGTAAAAGCAGAGACGCCCCCACCCGCGACATACGGGATCCTGAGTCTTCTATGCTTAAGAGTGCTTCGGCACAAAGATGTTTTTTTGCCGCATTTAGCTCGTCCTGAGAAATTTTACCTTTGGCTATAGCATCTAATTCGGTATTGGTAAGTTCCAACACTTGCTCGGCATTCGCCGGGTTGGTACCCACAGAAACTACTAGGGCACCCGTATCCTCAAAAGCAACCCTCTCCGAACCTATAGAGTAAGCCAAACCTTTTTCTTCCCTAATTTTCTGGAAAAGTCTAGAGGCTAGGCCTCCTCCTAGAATTTGATTGATCGCAGAAAGTGCATACCTATCCGGAGAATGCCTGTCTATAGCTCTAATCCCTACGGCAATTTGTGCCTGTTCGGTATCTCTCTCTAGAACTTTCAACGGCACGGCAGTAGCGCTAGGGGATTGGCGTTTTGGCTTTAGCCCACTCGCATTTTCCGTAAAGCAACTACTTATGTAAGAAGCAATTTTTACATGGTCTAAGTTGCCAGCAGCTGAAAAAACCATATTTCCAGGCCGATAGTATTTTTTGAAAAAGGATTTTATCTCTTCTACGCTCACCGAAGAAATGACGGATGGTATACCCAAAACGTCACGACCCAATGGGTGCTCCGGATACATAGCTTCAAAAAGATGTTCCACCACCAAATCGGAGGGCTCATCTAGATGCATGAGCACCTCCTCCAAAATTACTTGGCGCTCTGAGGCAACTTCGTGTTCCAAAAAAGAAGGGTCGGTAAGAATATCACAAAGTATCTCTAGTCCCAAATCGATATCGTCTGCCAAGAGCCTGATATAAAACGCCGTGTACTCTTTGGTGGTAAAAGCGTTCATATCTCCGCCGACACTATCGATTTGCTCGGCTATGTCTTTAGCGGTTCTAGATGAAGTGCCTTTGAAAAGCAGGTGTTCCAGAAAGTGAGATACACCTGCTAAGCTTTCCGGCTCGTCACGAGAACCGATACCTACCCAAAAACCTAGACATAGGGCATTTGAATATGGCATATTCTCCGTGACAACGCGTATGCCGCTTGTCAGTTCAGAACAGGTTATCAGCGCCTTTGCCCGCCTCTTCTGCCGGGGCCACCGGGCCTAAAATTTCTCTTAGGAGGCATAAAAGGCTTATCATTGGCGTAACCCAAGTCACCGAGCTCGGAAGATATCTCCTGAGCAAATTCATCCTCAAAAGTCACATACTGAGAAGCGCCGCGACGATCGGAGCCATCCGCTTGTTCGTCAGCCGCAGGCCGATTGTCATGCTGTGATTCCAAAACGGGATCGGCATTCTGGTCTCCGGTTAGTTCAGGAGCTCTCAGTAGCGAAATTTTACCTTGATCGTCAATATCTTGAACTATAACTTTTACTTCCTCACCCAAGCTCAAAACATCTTCGACACGTTCCACTCGTTTGGTGGCAGACAATTTGGAGATATGCAAAAGTCCGTCTCTTTGCGGCAAAATATTGATGAAGGCACCAAATTTAGTAATACTGACTACTTTGCCGACGTAAGTGGCACCTATCTCAGCCACAGGCGGATTCAGGATCATATCTATGCGCTGTTTGGCTTCGTTGACAGCTAGTGAATCTTTCGCACCGATAATTACCTGCCCTACCACGCCGTCGTCATCTATCGAGATTTCGGCTCCGGTTTCCTGCTGTAGCGTATTTATGGTCTTGCCTTTTGGACCTATTATCTCTCCCACTTTGTCAAGGGGCACTTCAAAGGAAATGATCTTGGGTGCTATCGTTTTCACTTCAGATCTGGGTTCTGCTATGGCTTGGGCAAGTACCGACAAAACTTTGAGTCTGGCTTCTTTAGCCTGTTCCAAGGCAGCGGCCAAAACTTCGGCCGGCAAACCGTCTATTTTGGTATCCAGTTGCAAGGCCGTCACTACATCTTTCGTACCTGCTACCTTAAAGTCCATATCTCCAAAAGCGTCTTCGGCTCCCAGAATGTCCGTAAGGGTAACGTAATGACCCTCATCAGAAATAAGACCCATAGCGATACCGCCGACTTTGTCTATGATCGGCACACCTGCATCCATAAGCGACAGGGTAGAACCGCAAACAGAAGCCATGGAGGTGGATCCGTCGGATGAAACAGCTTCAGATACCAGCCGTAGAGTATAAGGAAAATCTTTTTCTGGGGGAATTACCGGCAATAAAGCCCGCTCTGCCAAGAGACCATGACCTATTTCACGCCTCTTAGGACCTCTCATAAACCCTACGTCACCTGTGGAATAGGGAGGAAAATTATAGTGATGGATATATCTCTTATGCTCTTCAGTACCTATCGAGTCCAGGAGTTGATTCATTTTCGGCATCCCCAAAGTGGCAATGTTTAGCACTTGAGTATCACCACGCTCAAAAAGGCCTGAGCCATGGGCGGTTGAAATGAGACCAACTTCGGCACTAAGTGGCCTGATGTCTCTTACACCTCTGCCGTCTATACGTATACCCTCTTCGAGTATTCTTTTCCGAACCAGTTTCTTGGTGTAAGATCGTGCAGCGGCGGCAATTTGGCGCTCTGACTCCGGAAAAGCTTCTGCCAAGGACTCCTGTATCTTTTTCGTGGCTTCCGCCAAGGCATCTAAGCGCTCATGCTTGGTGGTGATGGAGTTAGCCTCTTTGATAAGTTCTCCTCCGACCTTTACCACCTCTTCGTAGATTTCATCTGTGTAATCACTAAAGAGGTCGTAAGCTATGGTGGGTTTGGCTCCGGCTTTTTCTACCAGCTTTTTCTGCAAGTCTATGGATTCCTTGATCCACGTTTTGGCTGCTTCCAAACCCTCGGCTATTACTTGTTCGGTAACCTTAGGTGAGCCTTGCTCGAAGTTCTCAAACGCCTTTTCTGTAGCACCAGCTTCCACCATCATTATGGCTATCTCATCTTTACCGTCTTTTTGGATTGCCCTTCCGGCTACCACAATTTCAAAAGATGAAGCATCTCCCTCTTGATAGGTGGGGTTGGGAAGCCAGATGCCTGCAGCGGTGTAAGCCAGCCTTACCGCCCCTACAGGACCGTCAAAAGGTATACCCGAGATCATCAATGCAGCCGAAGCTCCGTTGATGGCTAGAACGTCATAAGGGTTTTCCTGATCAGCTCCAAAAACAGTGGCCACCACGTGGACTTCGTTTCTGAATCCGTCTGGAAAGCAAGGTCTAAGCGGCCTGTCTATGAGACGCGCTGTCAGCGTTGCCTGATCGGTGGCCCTTCCTTCTCTGCGGAAAAAAGACCCGGGGATTTTACCGGCAGCGTACATTCTCTCTTCTACATCGACCGTGAGAGGAAAGAAATCCTGTCCATCCCTAACCGATCTGGAGGCTGTGGCGGTCACCAAGACCACCGTTTCCCCCACTTGAACCAAGACTGATCCGTCTGCTTGACGAGCTAGTTTGCCCGTCTGAAATGTTAATGTTTTTTCCGTTTCCGAAATCGGATCCGAAACTATGATGGCTTCAGCCATGATTCTCCTTTATGGCATTTGGGCATTCATACCTTAAAACACCGATTCCGGGTAGGAGTCTTATAGCACCCGGAAGGCGTGGAGGAAGAAGGAATGCCGGCCTTTGATGATAATGACGACACACTGTCGCCCGAGTTATTAGCGACGTATACCTAGGCGCGCGATCAGTGAACGGTAGCGCTCTACGTCGTTTTTTCTAGTGTAATCCAGAAGTTTTCTTCTGTGACCTATAAGTTTCATCAGCCCTCTACGGGTGTGATGATCTCCTTTGTGCACTTTCAAGTGTTCTGTAAGGTGGTTGATTCGATCGGTCAACAATGCCACCTGCACTTCCGGTGAACCGGTATCAGTTGGATGCAGCTTATAGTCGCTGATAATATTTGCTTTGTCTTGCATCAGTTGCAAACCTTTGCTCCTAAATAATTTATACAATATTATTTATACTACTTATTTTGTCTCTTTTAAAGTCAAAATCAATTGTTTACGACCCAAAACGACTATGAATGAAATTGTCACCTTATACATCGTCCGGATCAACCGTAACTTTGACATTTTTCTTAGGCAACGAAGCCTGCTTTAGTACCAATGCCAGCTCTTGCTCGTCTTTGGAGCGCACCAAAAAAGCATCCCGGTCATATTCACCGACTTCGAGTTTGTCTCTCAGCTCCCCTATGACATCCGGAGCGCTGGAACCTGAGATATGCGCCAAAGCCGAATAGGGCGGAAGATTTAATTCTTTCCGAAGTAGAGCTTCTGATTCCCAAAACAAAGAAGGGTCTCCTGCTACAGCAGCCCCAATAACTGGGTGATCTGCAATTCTGGTCTGTATCACAATACGTCTCTTAATATCCCTTCCGCCGTAAGAGAGAGACCTGGGCGCAAGCAACTTGGCTGCAGCCGCCAATTGTGACAGAACTTTTTCGCCACTTTTGTACTTGGGACGCAGCAAATCCTGATCGATATCCAAAAAGATCACAATAGACGCTCGATGTATGGCATATAGGACGGCTTGAGTACCTATCAATACCCGCCCCACTGTGGTCCCCAAGGGATGGTCGGAGGTAATCTCATCAACTGATCTACCCAGTAGCAGAGAGAGCTCTTCTGCTACTTTATCTACTCCGTAGTGAAGAGTCCTGAGTTGCGTGGCACTACAGACGGCACAGACTTTTGGTCTTTTCTTCCCGCACAGCTTACAAGACAAATAACCTTTAGGGTCCCTGGATGAGGCCTTTCCGTCATCGTCTTTCTTCTTTTCTGCTTTTTCCTTTACCTCCACGTATGTTTCACACGCCCCCCGGCAAGACTCACACCGGACTATCTCTCCGCATTTCCCACAGGCAAGCAGTCTGTCACGCCCTTTCCTGTTGTATATAAATACCACGGGCATCTCTGGTTCTTCTTGCAGTCTGGCATCTGTCAAAGGTTTGAGCAAAGGAGAATATAGCCCGCTACGCGGATCCTCCTGCTTTCTGTCGATTACTTGAACACGAGGCCACCCTCCGGCCGCTATGGGACGAGGAAAGGAGATGCGCGGTGCGTCATGACCTATACCGGGAATCGGAGAGATCAAAATACAGGCGACACCGGCGGTACGCGCTCGTTCGATAGCAAGACGTGTAGCTTTCCAGGTGGGCGTCCTTTCTTCCTGATAAGCTTCCTGATGAGCGTCGAAAACGACAACGGCTCCTATATTGCGTACGGGGGCAAATACGGCTTGCCTGCTGCCAAGCACTATTTCGACTCCACTCGCTGCTTTGGCCCAATCTCCGGGCATCTCCGCTACTTCAATATTGTTTTTCCTCAAGTAAACCGCAAGATTTCTCACGTCTTTTCTGAAAGCAGTAAGCACAAGGCAACTTTTAGTAAAAGCCGCCTTGTCTGTTTCGGGATGTGTCTCTCTCAGTAAATGGCAAATGAGAAGCATTACGTGTGAACGGAGAAAAAGCGGAGGAATCTCCAGATAAGTGAGACCTCCGGTCAGTGCCTCACGCAACTTGGGGAGTATCGCCTCCGGGAAAGAGCTCTCTCGCAAGAGTCTGGAGATATCGATATCCGTATATTGAGAGACTTGTGAACGGAAATTGACTTCCGACGGCGTTACGTTAATGGGCGGCTTTGCCGAAGCCAAGAGAGATCTGAGTTTACCGCAATACAGCTCAGCCCCGAAGCGACACAACTCTACGACTTCCGGCGGAGGACCGACAGAGAGAAATTTCTTGATCGGCAAAAGCGCGAATTCGCTCTCTTTATTTTCAATCTCCAGCACAAAGCCTTTTACGGATCTATTTTGGAGACTTACCCGCACTATGGACCCTACGTCTATGAGGTCTTTCATCTCCGCAGGTATCAAATAATCAAAACACTTATCAAAACCCACTACGTCAGGCAACACCGTTGCCACCCTTGGCGCCGGCATATCCTTCAAGAAACGAGAGGGGAAACTAATACTGTCACAGGAGAGAGATACGCCTTACAAACCGAGTGCTCTGCGCAAATCGTCTACTTTTGGCACCGACTCCCAGGTCATATCGGCATCATTGCGACCAAAGTGACCATAGGCAGCAGTTTTAGCGTAAATTGGCCTACGTAAATTCAGATCCGCTATAATAGCAGCCGGTCTTAGATCAAAGAGTTCTTCCAAAACAGAGGAGATTTTGGCTGGATCCACCCGCTCTGTTCCGAAAGTATCCACCATTACCGATACCGGCCTTGCCACGCCGATTGCGTAAGCGATCTGTATTTCACAGCGTTCTGCGGCACCGGATGCCACCACGTGCTTGGCTACCCATCTGGCAGCATATGCCGCCGAACGATCCACCTTGGAGGGATCTTTACCTGAAAAAGCTCCGCCTCCGTGGCGAGCCATGCCGCCGTAAGTGTCGACAATAAT
This sequence comes from Actinomycetes bacterium, assembly GCA_021829645.1. GTDB lineage: Bacteria > Actinomycetota > Acidimicrobiia > Acidimicrobiales > Bog-793 > JAJZMK01. The sequence goes on from JAKBPI010000028.1 coordinate 8,472, forward strand.
TTTTCTGCCGGTAAGACCGGCATCAGCTTTGGGACCTCCGAGTTCAAAGCGCCCAGTCGGATTGACAAATACTTTATAACCTGCGGTATCTAAGTTTTCCGGAAGCACAGGCTTGATGACGTGCTCTATGATGTCAGAGTACAGCTGCCCGCCCGGAGAAACGTCTACGCTCGCATCGTGTTGTGTGGATACCACAATGGTATCCACCGCTACAGGCTTGCCGTCTTCGTAGCGTATACTTACTTGTGTTTTGCCATCTGGACGCAAATACGAAAGTGCGTTTTGTTTTCTGACTTCAGCTAATCTGTGAGATAACCTGTGCGCCAACCAAATCGGAAGCGGCATCAAGTCATTGGTTTCATTGACAGCAAAGCCAAACATCATCCCTTGGTCACCAGCGCCCTGACTCGATATGACGTCCTGCGACTCAAAACCTGCTCTGACTTCGTATGCCTGAGATACGCCTTGGTCAATGTCGGGTGATTGCTCGCCTATGGAGACGATGACACCGCAAACGTTGCCGTCAAAGCCAGCTGCATCGTTGTCGTAACCGATATTGCAAATGGTTTCCCTGGCAATACGACTGATGTCAACATACGTAGAGGTGGTGATCTCACCTATGACGGCAACTAGTCCGGTCGTGAGCGCGGTCTCACAGGCTACCCTGCCGTAAGGGTCTTTGGCAAGTACGGCATCAAGGACAGCGTCCGATATCTGATCTGCTACTTTATCAGGGTGACCCTCTGTAACGGACTCAGAAGTAAAAATAAAACTACCACTCACGATTTGTCCTCCACAATTATGAACTGCCCGAAAAACTGGCAATGAAATACCTCTTATTAACTATAGTCTATTATGCCACATACGCAAATGGCGATAAGTATCGAAAAATCCCTGCCGATTGCCGCCCATGTCCATCGATTATTCCCTCGCGGTTATTGCGGAAGAAATTGTTCCAGAAAATCTAAAATCTTTTCCGCTATCTTCGGTTTGCTCAAACGGTCTACAGCCAGTGAGATTCCTGACTTTTCATAAATAAATACCTCATTGCAATCAGCGTCAAAGCCAATATCCTCTCGAGAAATGTCATTTACAACAATCATGTCCAGTTGCTTTGATAAAAGTTTCTTTTTGCCCAGAAGCAGCAAATCACTGTCACCGCTTTCGGCGGCAAAGCCTACGACATACTGACCATCTCTACGCCTGTCTGTGCAAGCAGCAACTATGTCTTCGGTTTGCTCGAACTCGAAAGACAGAAGTCCGTCCTCTTTCTTGTATTTACCACGATATGGATCTTTCGGTCTAAAATCTGCCACGGCGGCAGCCATTATCAAAACGTCACACGTTCCGAAACGAGAAAAGACAACTTTTGCCATTTCGGCGGCTGTTTGAATAAAAATGACTCTAATCGGATTCAGCAGACCTCCCCCCGTAAGGAGACCATCACAATTGGCACTTGCGGCATTTTGGGTAAAAGTCAGTGCAAAAGTGACGAGAGCGGAGCGGAGTGCGTACTCCGGAAGCACAAGTGTTACTTTAGCCCCCCTCGTAGATGCCGCCATCGCCAGTGATATACCCTGTTTCCCAGAGGAACGATTCCCTATATAACGAACTTCATCTATGGGCTCTTTGGTTCCGCCAGCCGTCACAAGTATTTCTTTACCGGAAAGACAAGACTGCATATTGGGCGTAGAGATGACGGTCAATAGATCATTGCTTTCAACTTCGGACAAAGAAGCTTCCGAGGCAACCTTTTGTGATACGCCTGCAAGAATTTTACCTGCCATATCCAAGATCTTCTCCGAATCAGAAAAACGGCCTTTACCAACGTCACCTCCGGCAAGACGCCCTGTTTCCGGACCGACAAAAATTACGCCGCTCCCCTCTAACCGCCTTACGTTAGCCTGAAGTAAAGGATGTTCCCACATCTCGGTGTGCATGGCGGGAGCTAAAAGTACGGGGGCTTTTGTCGCCAAGAGAGTGGAAACCAGCAGGTCTCTTGAGATAGCTTGAGCATATTCACCAATCAGCCTAGCCGTAGCGGGGGCTACAATAACCAGATCTGCCGACTTAGCAAGAGCAATATGAGGAGTAACCAGGGAGTCGTCAAATAAGTCGGTTTTAGCATCTTCACTTGCCAAAGCGGAAAAAGTTCTGGCATCGACAAAATGCCCTGCTGCTTTGGTAACCACCGGTATTACATAGGCTCCCCGACGCACCAATTCTCTGCAGAGATCCACAGCTTTGTAGGCAGCTATGCTCCCACAAACGCCAAGTACAACCGTTTTGGAGCGAAATAGATCATTTGACATAGGTAGTTCCAGAATAGCCTGCCAAGAGAGCTTTTGCCAAAAAAACCGGGCACACTTGACCTGATAACAACGGGATTCATGGCAAAGTTGAATCAGCTAAGCATACAACTGATTCTTACAAATCAAAGTATATGGACTTATTCAGCCGCCGGATCTTCTTCGGTCTGTGTATCGATTACCTCAGACAATTCAACCTCATCGGAATCGACGGCGACAACCGGGATCTCTTGCTCCTCATCGTCATCTTTTTCCGGAACAACTTTTCCTTGGGCAATTTCTTCAAGAGCTATCGTCAAAGGCTTTCTGGCAATTGAGGTCACCTGAGGGGGTATTATCGCCCCAAGTCCTTCACCCAACTGGTTGAAATACGAGTTAATTTGTCTTCCACGCCTAGAAGAAAGTACCACCAAAGAAAACTTGGAGCCCGTGACTTCCAAGAGATCCTCAATAGGAGGATAGATCATAGTGTTTCGCTGCTCTGACATGTACTTTAGACTCCAAAATTTTCGTATACTAAGACAGCCATTGTAACAGCTGTCTTAGTACGAAAACAAAGTTTAATGCGATTTACATGGTTTTGCCGCTAACGCAGATGAGAACCTGGGTTCCATCCGATATACGGCGATAAAAGGCTATACAACTTGGCAAGCAATCTAAGACGTAACATTTTTTGAATTGCTTCATGCCAAAATTTTGACTTGTCAAAAAGCAAGTTTTCCGGTTATCCGGAATTTACTTTTGAGTCAGTTGCAAAACCTGTTCTTTTTGGTTTGAGCCAAGGCCCTGAAGGCGTCTGGCCTCGCTGATGCCTATTTGCTCCATGAGGCGTCTGGCCTTCACTTTGCCTATACCGGGCAAAGACTCCAACACGGCCAGTACTTTCATTTTCCCTACAATTTCATCCTTCTCTGCTTTTTCGAGAAGTTCTTTTAAAGTCACCCTTCCTGTTTTGAGGTGATCTTTAATTTCGGCACGTTCTTTACGTGCTTTGGCCGCTTTCTCTAATGCTGCGGCTCTCTGTTCTGGTGTAAGATTTGGTGGTTGTGGCATGGTGTTTTACGTTAGCGCAGCAAATCGCTTTTTGCATCGACCAAAGGGAATTATTTTTAAAAATTTGAAAAAATTTTTGCTGAAATTTCACTTAATGCAAAATTATTTTTTCTTTGTTTTTACAAAATGCCAGTTCTCGGGCATTATTGTGCCTGAAGGACCAAAACCGACAAATCCGGTCAGATTCTTTTTGATTTGTACCAAATCCTCCGCCGGGGTCGGTTCGTATAGTACAGGTAGGTCGGCAGCCAAAAATGACAGATAGCGTTGAGCCTCTACCGAACTGTCGTTAAGCAACAGAGAAGCCAGCAGCGACTGGTAGGCAGAGCTTCTAAAATTGGAAGCGTTCGCGCTGGAACCGGCGTCAAGTAAAGGCTCGCCGGTCGGCGCATAGGCCAGAGGATAGCTCCATCCACCGAAATAAGCAAGAGAAAAGTTACAGGAAGACTCCTGTAACGTGCAGTCGGCGAAACCCGTCAGCAACTGAGAAGAGGACAACGGCGTAAGACCCATCTCTATGCCGGCTTCGGCAAAAGACTTGGCTTCCAACTCCAACTCATCCTGAATGGTCAAATTACCGGACAGATACTCCATCTGTAGTTGCAATTGCGTTCCTTGGGCGACGGATATTCCGCACCCGGATTTAGCCATACAAACGTCAACTCCGCCACTGTTGATTTTCCAACCATGCTCGGTAAGTATCGCAACGGCTTTTTTTGGATCGTATGTAAAAGCATCGCCTAGGGGCGGCGCCGAACCGGAGGAGGACAAATTGTACCCGGGAATGAGATTATAAGTAGGTTTGGCAAAACCGTCATAAATACTTTTTATGATATCTCTCTGATCAATAAGATATTGCAAGGCTTTTCGTATGTAGGGTAAGCGCAGCAACTGTCCGGACAGAGAACCGTTTTGGTAGAAGTTGTAAACGGCAAAATCCACATCATTGACGTAATTGACGACTTGGTGATAAGCACCGTGCACGGCAGATAGGATTGTCGTATCAGACGGCTCGGAAATGATCTGACCGGAAGAAGAGGTTATCGGAACAGTCACTGTGGTCGTCGTCCCCGTCCCCGACGATCCGCTGCTGTACAAAGGGGGTGGCAGCAATGAGTACCCTACGGAGAGTTGTCCCATGGACAAAGCGATCAACTCATTGGTATACGAGCTGAACGGAACTTCGATAAACTCCGCCACTTGCGGCTTTTGAGATCCCGAATAACGATCATTTGGTTTGAAAACTGCTTCCCCGGGCGCCGTCATTGAAACAAGTCGCCAAGGACCGTCCACTACCTGCCAAATGGGATTAGAGGCAAAAGAGAGATATGCCGACTGTTCGTATCTATCCGCCATTGGCTCATATCCGGATTGTTGAGCCAAAAATTCATAGACCGCTTCACAAGCGTCAGCTCCCGTAGAGAACGGCTGGTTCTGGGTATTGAGAGTTACAGAAGAAAAGTTTGCCGCGGCGCATCCCCCTTGACCGGGTACTTCATTCTGATCAGTTACATCCCAAGCCTCAGGCAGGGGAACGATTTCCGAAAGTTCATCATCGGTAAAAATTAATGGGTTGGTTGGCACATAAAGAGTTAATCTGATCACAGAAGGCGATACTATGGTGACGCTGCTGATATCAGCCGGTATACCGTTGGCAGAATAAAGGGCAAAGCGGTGTTGAGGTCCTTCTATTTTTACCAAATTCAACCAAAAAGCCACGTCTTGAGCATTGACTTTTTCGCCGTTAGACCAAGACCACATTTTCATTTTAATGGTCACAACCCTATTATCAGAGGAAAAAACCGGCGGGTAGGCAAGGGAGAGCTTCTCATTCAGAGTGGGTTTGGCTGTGTCGGAAAACCAGTAAAGAGGCCTATACATCAGGTAGTCAAACTGTTGATAATTTGTCGTATTAAAGACTCTCGGCCCCTGGATCGGGAGGATAAAATCCGGTACCTTGCCAACCTGCTCGGCAAAAGTTATAACACCGCTTCGGTGTGTGCTAGCGGGTTTTTTGCCCCCGGTCTTATGCTTTCCGGCTGAACTGACATTCACCTTTGACAAAAGAGAGGCTCCGGATACTACGGTACTTATGTTTGGAGGGATACGATCATAGACATCGGCTACATGGCTTCTCTGATACTGTTCAATTGCTCTTCGAGCGGTATCGCCGGTACTTCTGGTTGCCATGACACCGCCTAACCCGGTTGTCAAAATGATAGCAACTGATAAGAGAAGTACGAGGATGTACTGTTTTGCTATAGATCTGATACTTACCATAGAGACTGTCTCGCTTGCCATTTAGGTTGAAAATTTTTACTACCAAACACGTTAGCAAAAATAGTCGCAACAAAAGGAACGGGCATTCAGAGATAAAACTTTAGCGATAGAAACTCGCCTCTTCCTCAATCAGACGGTTTTCTCACTAAATCGCAAAAGCTTTGACTTAGAACACACCGTTTCCCTACTGACATATTTCGACTTATGACGGTATTGTTCGTGCAACTCAAATATTATATTTCAAGTTTTTCTTGCAATCTATGGTAAATATCTAACTGGGCATCTACATTAATCTCACTTACCAACCAACCGGCAATTTGCGCCTTTTGTTTAAATTCGTGTATTCTATTGACACCGTTTATTTCTTTTAGAGTCACGACGAGACCAAACTTGATTCCGTAGCCATTTCGCGCTTCTAATCGTTCTTTTGCTTTAACGCTAACACCCCACATACCCCTTTCGTATGCTTTTCTGCTTGACAACCTTTCGCCGTATTTTTCCCGTATATGCTTTGTATTGTCCCATTTACGAAACAATCGTCTGGCGTCACCTTCGTAAGTAAAGCAGCCCTCCACACTCTGTACATTCTTATCTATTGACTTTATCCCTTTGCCGTCAATTCTTCCTATCGAGATATCCAATTCGGTGTTTGTATAGTCGACACCCTGATCAGGGGAACACTTAGGAAAATAACATAGGGTCACTTTTGCGACAAAAGGATGCTTATCTTTTGCAATCGGAACCGGAATATCATAAGCATACGTATTATATGATTTTGATTCACCTGTCATGATGAACTTGATTTCATCGTTTTTTGAGTTTATAATCTCTTCAACTTTGACCGGTACAACTCCGTGTCCGATCAGAGGCGCCAGGCGTGGATTATTGCCGGTGTCATCCCAGGCAGCAGCGGCGTCGACCAACAGGGCCTTGGCTACTTCCCGACTCAAGCCCAATATTTCTATCAAATACGCCATTTTGCGGGCAATCCATGGCGAGGCAAATGAAGTTCCTCGACAAAAGGTGGCCCTGGAAGCCCCTTCATATACGCAAACACCATCTGTATGTATTGTGCCGTCACCACCAAACGCGGCGACGTCAGGCTTGTTATAGAAAAATAGAACTCTGCCTTTTCTTGCATACGATGCAGGTTCACCTTTCTTGTCGACTGCGTTTACCACGATTGAATTGATCGAATCAGCAGGAGAACCTATCAACAGCTCCTCTTTGCTATTATTAGCTTTATTAGTTCCGGCAACTACAAACACTACGTCGTATTCGTACTGAATCTCGTCTAATACGGCAGCCTCAGGTGAGATAAAATTTGCGTTTATCTCCAAAGGTGAACCAAGCGACAGATTCCATACCTTGATATCGGGGTTGGATGCTACTATTTCTTTTATCATTTTCATGACGGTGAGAGAACTGTAAGCCTTACCTTTGGCAACTCCGAAGTGCCGAACTCTGAAACGTCCGCAGCCGTCATCCAGGGCCGGGTTTATCCTCGGTCCGTCTACTACAATTGACGTAACAGCCGTTCCATGGCGATAGTCATTATCATCGTCTTGGGGTATCTCTGGATCGGTCATGTCACGAAACTCTACCCACTTGCTAAAGTACACAGATTTATCAAATAACGTGTCTATAACACCTATAACCGGCTCATCAGTTGGATCATCTATGTCAGGGGAATCCGGTAATTTTTTACCTCCTGCTTCGTCTGCTGCCATGACGTCTTCAATATCAAGTTTGGTTATATCTTCCACTGACATTGCAATGAGATATGGGGCTTTATCTTTGAGGAGCTCTAGTTCGTCAGGATGAAGCGATAAAATAGTCTCGCCAATTACCTTACCCGGTGGCAATACAATACCAATACTACGGAGAATATCTGTCGTATTGTCTGTTTTATAAATTCTGACAATTTGTTGATTTACGGCGTTGACGTCAAAACTGGGAATACCGAAGCTTTCGATATAGTGGGCGTCGACCACCATGTTCAAAAAAGAGGTTTTACTTAAGTTGTAATCGTCAAAACATATCCCTGCTTGATGGATCCCTGCTATATCCGCATTGGCAATTTTGCCACCAAACTTAGCTTCCAAGAGTTTAATACTGCTTGCAACATTATCAATGGTATCTTGCAGCGCGTCAAGCGTTACGTAATGAGTAATAATATGCTTTGGGTCTTTCGCATTACCATTATCGAAACGGGCACCGACAACGCTTTGATCGGGTGTCTTGCCTTTATTAAAGTACCCCTTTACCCGACGACTTTTTGCAATGACGCTTATATAGTGGATATCTATTAAAGCACCTGAGATAATTTTTTGTTCCGCCCAATACCGTTTAAGCTTTTCTAACTCCCCTGCTAAATTGCATAAGTGCTCAGCGCTAACCGGTTTTGCCTTCTCGGGTAAATTGGGGGGACTTGACCTACCGGAATTCGGTGCTTGATCGAAGCTTTTCCTTAGTCGTAAAACGGCGTTCATGCATTAGACTTTCAGCTCGCGCGACACTCTGCTTTTTGAGACACCCGTTAAAATCTCTATATCGCGTACGGAAAAACCCTCTTCTTGGAGTTTCCTTAAATCAACTCCGGCATTATGTATAGCTTCATATAATCTTTTCAGATAATCGTACTCAACGGAAGGATCACTAAAGCCCACAGAGGTTTTAATGAGGTTTTTTAGCTCGCCGGGATAGGGGATAATCGGCATCCCTGATAGAATTTTCTTAAAGAGACGCATATTGCGACCATTAAAATCGAACTTTAGCAAGACCTCGTTCAGAATCGATTCTGCCACCTCAATAAGATCCTCTCTGGTATACCTGTTAAAATTGATAACCGCATCAAATCGTCTCGTCAAAGCTTTATCAAATCGGGCATAGAGGTTAGTGGTAGCTATCAATACGGCGTTTTCCGTAAGACCGTCCAAGCCTTTCAGTACCGAAGAAGTCACCCTCCCCATTTCCCTCAAATCGCTGGAGTTGATACGATCGAGGGCAACAGCGTCTATTTCATCAAACAGAATAACTGCTTTCTCCGGATGCGGTAAAGCTTGTATTTCCTGAAATATCGATGATATATTCTTTGAGGTCTGACCCAGTCTGCTATCAATAACGCTATCAAAATCAACAGCGTACAGTTCGCGATCCAAAATACGCGCTATTTGCTTTACTGTTTCCGTTTTACCGGTACCCGGATCTCCTTCAAACAAGAATTTATGCATGCCGGCTCTGCGGTTGACTAAGTTGATTACTCCCAACACGTCGTTCTTGATAGTAGTCGGTAAAGGAAGTGCTCCGTGAGTTAAATCAACTTTACGGAAGAACTCCGATTCGTACGCACCGGTTTGCGGAAGAAAAATATTTGTTCCGGCTAAAAGGGCAGCGATATACTCGGCCAGCTGTAAATCTCCACTCTGTTCAAACAGAGAAGCTATAGCGTATGCCTCGTTTCTAAAGCCGACTTCGTTATTCTCAGCGTGGTATTTGATGAGATTTAATATATTTTTTTTGCGCAATTGATCGGACACATACCCATGGTAGCATATGGGACACATATATACTTTTCTGGGACATAAAATATTTCTTTACTTATCGCCCTCTATCTGTGCCACAAAGCTCAGTTAGGTACCCCAAAAGGAAAGTCATAGAGTCGGATCAGTCGCTAAAAGCCACACCTACGATATCGCTGAGCTTTTGTAGTCCCTCTTCAAAACAGAATTGTCCTATTTCACGCAAAACGTTAATAGGGGCCTTAGGATTTGCAAACGTGGCGGTACCTACTTCGACGGCGTTTGCTCCCGCCATCATCATGGCTATGGCGTCTTTGCCATGCCCTATTCCCCCTACCCCGATAATTGAAGCATCCGGAAAAGCTTTACGGCAATCATAAACCGCTTTGAGAGCTACGGGGTGAAGCGCCCGACCGGAGAGTCCACCTGAGACAGCGCCCAACTTTGGTTTTCTCTCATAAATATCTATAGCCATAGCCGGCATGGTATTGACCAGCACCAGCCCTTGCGCACCGTTTTCCAAAGCAGCACCGGCAACTTTTACCAGATCGCTGGCAGCGGGAGACAGTTTTATGAAAAACGGCACATCGAAATCTTTGACTGCGCCAGCAATCTCTCCCGTCTTAGAGGGCGAATAGGCAAAAAGTTTTCCTGCATCCTCCACGTTTGGACAGGATACGTTGACTTCGGCTGCCAAAATGTCTTTTTTTGCAGTACTAAGGATTTTCATAGCCTCCGCAAAGTCTTCCACCGTTCTTCCCCAGATAGAACAAATTATTTTTGCCCCGGCACGCTTTAATGCCGGCAGGTCAGTATCGAGCCAATCCTTGATCCCATCTCCCTGCAAACCAACGCTATTTAGCATGCCGACACTCAAAGGGGCAAGTCTTGGAGCGGGATTGCCCGGAGTGGAAAATATGGCGACAGATTTGGTTACGACGGCACCGAGTAAAGAGATGTCGAAATAATCGGCCAACTCAGCTCCATGACCTGACGTACCGGCGGCCGTCAGCACCGGATTATCTAAGTGCACGCGCCCCATTTGACAGGAGAGATCTAATCCGTCGAAGGATACTTTCTTTAGTCTTTTCAAGTCTATTTTCCTAAAATTAAAGCATGCATTTCCTGTATCGATACTACGTCCAAGCCTTTGGAATTGGCCTCGGCTATGCTGGCAGCCGCGGCTTTGGCGGCTGAAATGGTTGTAATGAGGGGTACGTGATTTACTTGCGCCACGTGACGTATATACTGACCGTCCGCACGGGGACCCCGACCTCTCGGGGTGTTGATCACCAGATGCACCAACTTATTCTCTATCAAATCGACAGCTGTACCAAAATAATGTCTTGCGTCCGTATCCGACTCTGCTTTACCGTCAATTAATAGCTTGGCCACCAAGATGTCGGGCGTAACGCCGTTTTCTAAGAGGTAGTCGTAGGTGCCACTCGTAGCGGCTATCTGGAAACTGTTTTCCTGTAGTATCTTTGCGACTTGTAACCCCTGTGGTTTATCGTGATCAGCCAAAGACATGAAAACCCCGCCGGAGCGCGGAATGGCGTTTGAGGCAGCCAGTTGACTTTTATAAAAGGCAAGACCAAAGTTTTGGGCTATGCCCATGACTTCACCGGTACTGCGCATTTCCGGACCAAGCAAGGCGTCTACGTCAGGGAAACGATCAAAAGGCAGTACTGCTTCCTTCACGCAAATAAAGTTATCTTTGGTAACATTTGCTACATGGTTTGCACTGGGTGTCCGGTCTTTCCCGAGAACTTCTACACTGATCGGTATAATGCCCAAATCTCTGAGTTCTGCCAAGGATTCACCCGCTATCACCCTGGCTGCTATTTTGGCTAACGGCACTCCGGTGGCTTTGGCAACAAAAGGCAGAGTGCGACTTGCCCTAGGGTTGGCTTCTATTACAAAGACTTTGCCGTCCTTGACGGCGTATTGGACGTTCAGGGGTCCCACCACCGAAAGAGCTGCGGCTATTCTAAAAGTATAGTCTTTGATGGCCAATACGACGTCTTCTGACAAAGTAGGAGGAGGCGTGGCACACGCTGAGTCCCCGGAGTGAATACCGGCTTCTTCCACGTGTTCCAAAACGGCACCTATCAATAGCTCGCCGTTTCTATCTCTCACGGCGTCCACGTCCACTTCCACGGCGTCTTCTAAAAATCTATCAATCAGGATAGGTCGGCTGGCAGACAGTCCTCCCTCTATTCCCAGCGAGCCAGAAGATGAGAGTTCTGCCATTACCCTTGTGAGATCCTGCATATCGTAAACGATCTCCATGGCTCTTCCGCCCAGCACGTAGCTAGGTCTCACAAGCACAGGAAAGCCGATATCTTCAACCACACCTTTTGCTTCCTCCAGGGAAGTCACCAAAGCCCCTTTAGGCTGAGAGATTTCCAGCTCTGTTAATAACTGTGACCACATTTTCCTGTCTTCGGCTAAGTCGATGGAGTGAGCCGAAGTCCCTAGGATTAAATCCTCCGGAATGACGCCGGCCAATTTGAGGGGAGTTTGTCCCCCCAAAGTGACTACCACTCCTTTTAGACCGCCTGACCCCAGACTCTGTTCTTTTTCGATAACGGCCATTACGTCTTCATAAGTGACGGGCTCAAAATACAGTCTGTCAGAAGTATCGTAATCGGTAGAGACTGTCTCGGGGTTGCAGTTCACCATGACAGCTTCATACCCCGCTTCTCGCAAGGCAAAGGCTGCGTGTACGCAACAGTAGTCAAACTCTATACCCTGTCCGATCCTATTGGGTCCGGATCCCAAAATGATGATGCGCTCTCGTGAGGCTGCTTGCAGTTCGTCTTCATCTTCGAAAGTGCCGTAATAATAAGGCGTCTCGGCGTCGAATTCTCCGGCACAAGTATCCACAGTCTTGTAAGTGATAGCAACCCCTTTTGCCAACCTGTCCCGGCGAACTACATCTTCATCTACACCCAATCTCCAAGCTATTTGGGCATCCGAAAACCCACATTGCTTCAAAAGCTTCCAAGTGTATTTATCAAAAAGGGATGAAAAATCTCTCTTTCCCTCCGCAAGGACATCTAAAAACTTTCTCTGCTCGGCAATAAGGTTAATTTGATCCAGAAACCAAATATCTATGCCGGTATGCATATGAATGACATCCGGAGATATGCCCCTACGCAGGAGTATCTCCAGCATAAAAATTCTCTCTGGAGTAGCCGTACTCACTTTCTCCAACAACTCCTCATCGGAAAAAGACTCCCAGAGCGTCTCAGCCGGATCGCAATTCAAACCGAATCTGCCTTTTTCCAAACCGCGCATGGCCTTTTGGAGGGATTCCGGAAAAGTTCTTCCTATGGACATGACTTCACCAACGGATTGCATCCTCGTACCCAAAACGGCTTTCGTTCCGGGAAGTTTTTCAAAAGCCCACCTGGGGACTTTGGTGACCACATAATCTATGGTCGGCTCAAAACTGGCGGGGGTCTTTTTGGTAATGTCGTTTCTTATTTCATCCAGGCTATAACCTACGGCAAGTTTGGCTGCTATTTTGGCAATCGGAAACCCCGTCGCCTTGGAAGCAAGTGCAGACGAGCGAGATACCCTGGGATTCATCTCTATGACCAGTTGTTCCCCCGTCGTCGGGTTCACGGCAAACTGGATATTGGAACCCCCTGTTTCTACCCCTACACGCCTGATGCAACGAAAAGCCGCGTCTCGCATCTTTTGGTATTCCGGATCGGAAAGTGTCTGAATGGGGGCTACCGTTATTGAATCCCCCGTATGAACACCCATCGGATCCAGGTTTTCTATACCGCAAATAACAACACAATTGTCATTTTTGTCACGCATCACTTCAAGTTCATATTCTTTCCAGCCGGCAATAGAGCGCTCCACCAAAATTTCATTTACCGGACTGGCGTCAAGACCTTCGGCTGCCAAGTGCAAAAACTCTTCTTTGTTTTTTGCTATGCCTGTTCCCTTGCCTCCAAGGATATAAGAAGGTCTAATGATTAGCGGGTAACCTATCTCTTCCCCGACGGATATCGCTTCCTCCATGGAGTGAGCGAAGCCTGATTTCGGTACCCCCAAACCGATTTGCGTCATGGCGTCTTTAAACTTTTCCCTGTTCTCCGCCGTCGAGATGGCCTCGACACTGGCACCTATCATCTCTACGCCGTATTTTTCCAAAATATTTTTTTCGGCTAACTCCATGGCTAAATTCAAAGCTGTTTGTCCGCCTAAAGTTGGCAGCAGTGCATCCGGTCTTTCCTTGGCGATAATTTTTTCCAACACCTCTGCCACGAGAGGTTCGATGTAAGTGGCATCTACCAGATCCGGATCGGTCATGATGGTAGCGGGATTAGAGTTTACGAGTATAACTCTGAAACCTTCCTCTTTCAACGCCCGGCAGGCCTGTGTCCCCGAATAGTCGAACTCACAGGCCTGACCTATCACTATGGGGCCGGAACCTATCAAAAGGATCGAAGAAATATCGCTTCGCTTAGGCATTCAAATTTTCCTATCGTCTCATATACTTATTGTCATTACGCAATTTTTATTAATGCCAGTCATAATCAATTTTGTAGCATCATTTGCTTGAATTTATCGAATATATATTTGGAATCATGCGGGCCGGGAGCAGATTCAGGGTGATACTGTACCGATATGGCATTGGCTTTCTCGATCTCTAAGCCTTCTATAACGTTGTCATTTAAATTGACATGGGTTACCCTGACTCCGGGCAAGTTATCGATGGCCACAGCATAATTGTGATTTTGGCTGGTGATCTCAATTCTGTCGCCATCCAGACTTTTCACGGGGTGATTGACACCGTGATGCCCGAAGGTCATTTTATAAGTCTTAGCCCCCACCGCTCTGGCCAGAAGTTGATGACCAAGACAAATCCCCATTATCGGCACTTTACCTAAAAGATCTGCTATGGTCGATGAAATATAGTCCAAAGCTTCTGGGTCGCCGGGGCCGTTAGAAAGAAAAACACCACTGGCGCCCATATCAATTATTTCCTCTGCCGAAGTATCTGCCGGCAGAACTATCACATCACCCAGCAAGGACAAGTCGTCCAAAATGGACCTTTTTACACCAAAATCCATGGCAGCTACAGTAATGTTTTTGGCTCTGCCATATTGGGAGTATACATATTTCTCGGTCGTGCTGACCCCTTTTACCAAATCCTGTAACAAAGTCCCGGCTTCGTTCTTGGCCGCTGCCAACAGAGTCCCTGCATCACTCCTACCAATTGCACAGTTAAGAGACCCGATCCTTGCGATATGTCTGGTGAGTCTTCTCGTATCCACACCCGTAATCACGGCCAGACCGTGTGAACTGAGATAGGACTCAAAATCCGTTTCAGATCGCCAATTACTTGGTCTTGGCGGAAGGGCGCGTGTGATAATCCCTCTGCAGTATGGTTTTTCCCCTTCGGCATCTTTCAATGTAACACCGTAGTTCCCTATATGGGGATACGTGAAAGCCACAACCTGTCCGGCATACGAAGGATCGGAGGCAACTTCTAAGTAACCGGATAGCGCCGTATTGAAGACAACTTCACCCGTGGCTACTGATGTCGGGTTGTCCAATAGAGCACCGGCAGCGTATCCTTCAAAAACTTCCCCATCCGCCAGCACCAATAAAGCTTTTGGTCTCTCTTGGTAAAACATTTCAGTTGACTGCATGTACCTAATACCTATCTAAGTTCTTCCTACAAAATTCCTATGACCTAATGCTGCTACCTGCAAAATATCTATCCTAAAAAAGTACTTCTCCGTCGGCCACCACGGGTGTACCTTGTGAAAAAGTATGCCTGATTACCCCCGGCAATCTTATGTTGAAAAAAGGGCTGTTCAATGACTTGCTGGCTACGGCATCCTGCGTAAAAATCCAGTCTGCCATCAAATCGATTACGCACATATTGGCCGCATTCCCCACAGCGATTTCGGCTCCCTGATGCCTCATCCCTAAAATATTGGCCGGATTGACCGACATTTTTTGGATGAGGTTGGCGAACCGTGCGTTCAAAATATTGCCAGCGTTGTCATCCCGATCCAAAGAGAGTTTTTTCAAAGAAGCGCTCTCAAGTTCTCCGAGGGATTCGTAATATGACTTTTGCAGCGTATTGTCCGTCCAGTCTGTAACGCTACCTAGGTCCAAAAAGCCAAGAGGCTGTCTTCCTAAACAAGAAGCGGCATAGGCAACAGAAAAGGCCGTCTGCAGACCCAGCATGCCAGGAGAAGCCATATCCATAGGCTGTTCTTTTCTGTCACTCGTATGCGGAGCATGATCGGTTGCCAGAACGTCTATAGCCTCGGTATAAAAAGCTCTCTTGAGTGCTTCGACATCCTCCGGGGTGCGAAGCGGAGGATGTACTTTATAAACCGGATCGAAACCATAAAGAAGAGATTCACATAAACTCAAGTGGTGAGGGGTTACTTCGGCTGTGATTGCTAAACCGGCCGCTTTAGCCGCTTGCAGCAAAGGTAGCGATTTAGCAGAGGAAACGTGCATAAAATGCATTCTGGCTCCGGTTTCCCTTACCAAAGCTATATCTCGTTGTAGCATTATCTCTTCGGCCAAATAAGACCTGCCGGTAAGACCAAGGGTTGCCGAAACTTCGCCTTCGTTCACACAGCCCCCGGACGAGTAGTGATCATCTTCCAGGTGCTGGGCCAGAATGACACCTAAGTTCTTGGCGTATAGAAGGGCCTGACGCATAAGACGCCCGTCCTGCACGCCGTTTCCATCGTCGGTAAATATTTTTACTCCGAGACCAGCCAGCTCAGCCATAGGAGAAAGTTCTTCTCCGCGACGACCTTTGGTGATACCGGCCGCGATTTCGATCTCAATTGGCACCTCTTTGACCAGGCTTGTCAAATACAAAACAGCCGACGGGTCATCCGTCGGCGGATCGGTATTGGCCATGGCCGTGAGAGCGGTGTAGCCACCCAAAGCGGCTGCTTTGACAGCGGTATGTATTGTCTCAGCAGCCTCGTCTCCCGGTTGACGGAGATGGGTATGCAGGTCAACAAAGCCCGGCACCACAACGCAGTTTTGGGCGTCAAAAACTTGGTAGGACGACAAAGCCTCAATGGTGTCCTGAACGGCTTCTATTTTGCCGGCATCCAGTAACACATCTTTTTTCAAAAAGCCGGTTTTGGTGTAGATTTTACCGCCTTTGACTAAGACTTTCTTACTCTCTTTTTTTTGATCCTGTTGCATGATCTCATCTGTCACTTTGCACATTTTCCCTAACGTTGTGTCTAAATCAGCTCAGAGTTCGTATTTAGAAGTCAGTATGTAATAAATAATGGCCATACGCATGGATATGCCGTTTTTTACCTGCTCTCCGATCAACATATTCGGATAGTCGGCTACATCAGAAGCTATTTCTACACCTCTGTTAATGGGACCCGGGTGCATGACTACGGCAGACTTTTTCATCACCGCCGCCCGAGAGGCATCCAAACCAAACCGTCTGTTATATTCTCTCACCGTTGGAAAGGCATTTTTTTCCATCCTCTCCAACTGCACCCTGAGCAGATACAACACGTCTAGTTGGGGCAGCACTTCGTCCAGATTTTCCGTAAAAGAAACGCTTCCTTCTGCCACAGAGAGAAACTTGGCAGAAGGCAGTAACGTGGGGGTAGCCACGACCGTTACTTTGGCACCCAGTGCCGTAAATGCCTCTATGCAGGAGCGGGCTACTCTTGAATTTAGTATATCCCCTACTATCCCGATTTCGAGCCCCGTGAAATTGCAGTCTATTAATGAAAACGTATCGCTTATCGTATAGCAGTCCAGTAGTGCCTGACTGGGATGCTGATGTCTTCCGTCCCCGGCATTTACCACCGGCACATCCACCCAACCGGCTATTTGATGAGGTACACCCGCAGAGGCGTGTCTTACTATCAGAAGATCTGCACCCAAACTCTGCAGAGTCATGGCAGTGTCTTTTACGGACTCGCCTTTGGTTATGGACGAAGTGGAAGCCGTAAAAGTAACGACGTCGGCAGAGAGTCTTTTGGCGGCAACTTCAAAAGAAAGTCTCGTCCTGGTTGATGGTTCAAAAAAAGCCGTTACGACTTGTCTGGCTTGTAGGACCGGGACTTTAGGAACCGGTCTTTTAGAGACCTCGGAAAAAAATGAGGCCAGTTTGATGAGATTTTTTATCTCATCTTTGGAAATATCAGAAATATCCAGTAAGTTATTTTTACCCTTTGTCACTTATCCGTTAATTCCCCTATCGCGACACCTTCTTCACTTACGTCCACCATCTCATCTCTGCGGGTAGGAAGGTTTTTCCCGACATAATCAGGTTTGATGGGCAGTTCTCTATGCCCACGGTCTATCATTACCGCAAGTTGTACACATTTGGCTCTCCCGTGATCCGCCAAGGCGTCAAGAGCTGCCCGTACTGTTCTACCGGTGAATAGCACATCGTCAACCAAAATGACTGTCTTTTGCGTAAGCTCACAGGGGATCATGGTGACTTCCTCGGGGAGGACCGGCCTGATTCCATAATCGTCACGATAAAAAGCGACATCCAAAGTACCGAGGGGAACTAAGGCGTGTGATATGGCTTCCAAATGAGCCCTCAGCTTGGTGGCCAATGGCACACCGCCGGTCTGTAGACCGACTATCACCAAGTTGTCCACACCGTGATTGTGTTCGATGATTTCGTGAGCCATTCTGACAAGCGCTCTGGAAACGTCGGTGGGTTCCATTACTTGCGCCCTAGGAACAAAAAACTTGCCGCCCGGCCTTGCCAATTTACGTTCTCGTTCAGCCACCTTTAGGTGCCCTTTCACTCGTTTGAGCCTCTCCGGACTCACTTAACGAACAATCCCAGAATAGCAAGCTTTTATAGGGAGGACCGGCTAAAGGAAAACAATTTTTATGCAGACAAAAAACGCCCGCAAGTATGTGCTTATCTGCTTATCTCAATTTGCACTATACGGTATTGTGACCAGACCGGCTCATACAAATAAAGTGAGAGATTTCACTTGCACTCCTAAAAATTATCACTTAGACTAACCCCGAAAGCACCCAAGCGTAAGGAGAAGATACGATGGGAATTTTTTCCGGTCAACCTTCACAGCCTGTCGGAACAGAAATGGCACCTACCGGTCTCAACATTGAAGGAGACCAAACCCGTCTCAAGAACACACTTGGGGTAGATCCCGAAGGTATATTTACCTCAGATCTTTCCGTGGCAGAATATCTTCTGTTGCAAGAAGCCGGTTTTGAGCCGCTTGGTTTTGTTTTCGGATCCTCCATCTACCACATCGGTCTACAGATAGCAAGATTTTCCACCAACCAAGAACTCAACGTCTTGACTCAAGCTATGTACAATGCCAGAGAACTGGCTTTTACCAGGATGCTAAAAGAAGCAGAGGAGCTACACGCCGATGGTGTCGCTGGAGTGGCAGTCAACTTACAAACCTATGTTTGGGGACAAGATGTCCTAGAGTTTATTGCCACAGGCACCGCCATACGCTCGACACACACTCAGTCAGTCTATAAAAACAAGGATAACAAGCCTTTTACCTGCAACCTTTCCGTCCAGGATTTTTACAGGTTGCTGGCAGTAGGGATGGTGCCGGTAAACTTTGTTTTCGGCACCTGTGTTTACCACATAGCCCACCAAGGTATAGCTCAATCCATGAAGCAGTCATACCAGAATCAAGAAATGGAACTTTTCACTTCCGGTATCTATAGCGCCAGAGAATTGGCGCTTGCAAGAATGCAAGCGGACGCCAAAAGATCTGATGCCAAGGGGATCGTAGGGGTCACAACAGCAATTAAATCACACATCTGGGGTGAACACGCAACCGAATTCTTAGCGACAGGAACCGCCATCAGGAAACTGGAAAATGCACAAAACCAGCTCCTCTTGATTAAGCCCACCTACACTCTGCCGTACTAACGCATAACTAGGGCATTTACCACACAAAAACCCCTGTAGCAAGGCAAAAAGCGACAGCCAACTACCATACTTACTCAGAGATAGCACTTTGAAAGATACACGGCAAACACACCGACAAAAAACTGTCGATATATAGCCTCACGAGAATCTCGGGAGATCTTTCCGCCATCGCTTCAAACCACATGTTGCCAACAGTATTGCCGGTGTTTCTATCGGTAGTATCATCTGGGGTGTAATCGTAACCGTCGCGAGATGCGGACTAAAAATAGCGGGAGACGGACTGAATGAAGTGGGAAACGAACCAGTGCCAGCACTATAGACTCCCTACCTTCACCACATATTGGTTGGTTTATAAACAGATAATAATAAAGACAGTGTTTCAAAAAGAATCCATATCCACAGTTGTTATTTATCAAAAGTAACTCTTGTCCTATTACAACACAGAAGGTAATATCCCTATCATGTCACTTACTTTGCTGCTCAATGATCCAAATAGTTATCTGATGGTGTTTCTAAAAGAACACCTTCCGTATACAGATATC
>JAKBPI010000029.1:0-16341 GCA_021829645.1 Actinomycetes bacterium
TTTGCGCTGACAGTTCTCTATGATTCCTTCGGCTAAAAAAGCTGAGTCCGAAAATGATTTTTCCAAAATACATAACCTCACAATAACGGTATCTATTGTCCAAAAAGTAACCCCCAACTATCTAGATAGGGATTACCCTCACGTTACGAAACAATGCCGATGGGCACCCGTGACTTACGGGGGCAACTTGTCCGGGCTGACCTTTCCCACAATTGAGCGCACCTGCCAAAAGATAAGTATCTTTGCCACCAAGCCCTGTAAGGTGATTCCAAAACTCAACAGTATTTCCTTGATAAGCAGCTCTTTTGAGCTGACCCGCTATTTGACCGTTTTTGATCCTAAAAAAGATCTGCCCACTGAATTGAAAGTTATAACGCTGCATATCTATAGACCAGCTCTTGTCGCCCACTATATAAAAACCGTTTTCAACGCCCGATATCAAGTCTTTGGTGTCGATAGGGAGTTCTGAAGGCTGAAGAGAGACGTTAGCCATTCTTTGGATCGGAACATGTAAAGGGGAATCAGCGTAAGCACACCCGTTTGACTCCGCTGAAATGATACCCGCTGTTGCACGACTGGTCTGAAAGCCAGTTAAAACTCCGCTGCGTATGATATCGAAAGAAGTGGTTTTCACACCTTCGTCGTCAATTGCAGTACTTGCCAAACCAAACTCACTGGTACGATCCCCTACGACATTCATAATCGGAGATCCGTAGCGTAGGGTGCCCATCAAATCCGGAGTGGCAAAAGAAGTACCCGCATAAGCTGCTTCATAACCCATAGCCCTATCCAATTCCGTAGCGTGCCCTATAGACTCATGTATCGTCAGCCACAAATTAGTAGGATCTATAACCACGTCGTAATATCCCTCGTCCGGCATCGGAGAGTGTATCTTTTCTTCCAGTAGCTGCGGTATTTTGGCTATTTCGTCGTCAAAATCCCACCTATTTTCAGACAAATATTCGTATCCGGTAGCAACAGGAGGGGCATTTGTTCTAATTGATTCCGCATCACCTCCGTCGTCCAAGATTGCCGTTGCTTCAAATGCCGGGTAAAATCTCACCCTATTTTGCAAAGCAGAAGTCCCAAAAGTATCGGCATAAAATTTATTTTCTTCGGCTGCATAAATAGACCCGAAAACATGATCCACATATTTCCCTTTCGTCAATATAGAAAGATATTGTCGCAAGATGTCTATTTTCTCAGTCTTTGGCACCGAAACAGGATTGATGTTATATCGTGAGCGATACTTTACATCGGCATATGCCTTCCCAGAATGGAATGACCACTCTCCACTACCGGCACTTATTGAAAGGAGTGCCAGTTGCAAAGCTTTGTCCACCAAACCTTTGACGGAATCCACATCTACAGCCACGCCGGAGGCAAAGCCAAAAGCGTTATTTTTCAGTAACGCAATACCCATACCAAACTGATACATATCATCGTCTGTTTCAAGCTCATTATCCCGCATGGCTAAGTATTGAGTGTGTATTTCTTCAATCCTGAGCGAAGCAAACGATACGTTTTGGAGTCTGCAATATTCAAAAGCAACGTCTTGAATTTTGTCAAATACACGATCATCTAGTTTGTTAAACATTGGTGTCAGCATAGTCTAAGAATTGCCATTCCGACATTGGCCGCCCCGTTACAAAGTCATTCATATATAAAAGCATACCCTGTATTCCAAAGTTTCCTATGAAAGGCTGTCTCCGGCCCGAATCAAATTCTCTTATATAAAAACTCTGCCAGAAAAAACTTACCTATATTTTAAGACAAATTTTCAACCAGCTTGTTACGTAACTTGGCTTCGGGCTATCTATAAACAGTTTGCACTAAAAAGCATGAGACGTTGCGAAGCGTTATCCAATAGTCACCCTTTCTATAAAGTCCTAATTGATACAAAACGCGACAAACTCAACGATACGGCTATATAAGTCAGTGACCTGCAAGATATATATCTTTTCGAATTAAACTGATACAATATATATAGGCTCGGAGATTAAGCAGAAATACCAGTCACCCAACCAAAAAGGAGTATCCTTTACCAAGTGTCTTCTCATAGAATGAATCGAAGGTCAAAACTAGCTACCAGCGCAGCCGGACTCTTAAGCAAAGCTTCAAGAGCATTCGGCTTAGGGGCTGGCTCAACCGTAGGAGGACGGGCAGGACTTTTAGTTGACCCTCACCTACTTGCCACGCTATCTCAAAGCAGAACAATCACACTTGTCAGCGGGACCAACGGTAAAACGACAACAACAGCTTTCATAGTGCAGGCTTTGGGTGGACCTGATCGAGTTGCCTTTTCGGCAGAAGGAGCGAACTTACCGCCGGGCATAGTTGCCGCTCTAACTGATGCCCCGCCGGGCATGCCGGCCGTTCTGGAGGTTGACGAGGCCTATGTGCCGGAAGTACTAAAAGAAACCTCTCCAAAAGTAATACTGCTTTCCAATCTTTCGAGAGACCAGTTAGATAGAACTAACGAAGTAAGACTCTTGACACAACGCTGGCATGACATGCTCACAGACTACAGCGGTATGGTAATCGCCAACGCAGATGATCCGCTAGTAACGTGGGCTACCCTGGAAGCCGCCAACGTGAAATTCGTAGAGGTGGGAGGACTCTGGCACAAGGATGCTCATCACTGTCCAAAGTGTGACTCTTCAATCACTTTTACGACAGAAACAAAATCGTCTCTTCTACAGTCCAGCGAATCACAAAATTACTACGAATGGCACTGCTCGTCGTGCGATCTACGCAAACCTAAAACCGTTGGAAAGCTGACGGAAAAAGGTCTGGAACTCCCAGACGGAACCGTATTATCGGTTAACTTAATGCTCCCAGGTAGATTTAATCGGGCTAACGCTGTTTTGGCGGCATTCGCTGCTAAAGAATTGGGGGTTCCGTTTGAAGCATCTCTTGCCGAAATGGCAAAACTGGAAGCCGTAGCCGGTAGGTTTTCCACTGTAGACATAGACAACATAAAAGTTAAACTGATGCTGGCAAAAAACCCTGCGGGCTGGACAGAAATGATAGCTGAACTCAAAAAAAGTACGGCGCCCATAGTCATAGGCATCAACTCCAAAATAGCGGATGGTTTGGATCCTTCCTGGCTCTACGACGTACCATTTGAAGAACTGCACATGCGCGAAATCGTTGCCACGGGTGAGCGGGCTCGTGATTTAGGGGTCAGATTGCGTCATGCCAACGTAAACTATCACATAGAACCTGATATCGCCTCTGCAATCAAGCTCATACATTCCCGCACAATAGATTTTGTAGGCAATTATACGGCTTTTCAAGACATCAGAAAGATAGCCGAAGAAGAAGAGGGTCAAGAAGGCGTTTTTACTGCCTACCAAAACCGCAAGATGACCGGTGCCGACGGACGACAGTCTTCCCCCGTCGCCCATACCCCTATGCCGACCCGCGTGACATCCATATCCGATTCCAAACTGACTATAGTCCTGGTACATCCGGATCTGCTGGGAACTTATGCAGATTCGGGTAACGCGACTGTTCTAAAAGACAGAGCCATGTGGCGTGGTATACCGGCTGAAATTCTCCAAATCGACTCCAATATGAAAATACCGGAAACTGGGAATATTTATCTTTTCGGAGGAGGGGAAGACGGACCACAACTCAGAGCGGCTTCGCTCATCAAAGCCAGTGGGATCAAAAGAGCCGTTGCGGCAGGAGCGGTTATACTGGCAGTCTGTGCCGGATTTCAAATTATGGGTGAGTCATTCGTGGGTCCAGACTCTCAATTGCTTGACGGCCTGTCACTGATAGACGCCCGCACCGTAAGACCGTCATCGCCAAGAGCAGTTGGGGAGATCGTAACTGAATCCACCATCAAAGAGGTAGGATTTCTGACGGGATTTGAAAATCATGCCGGAAAGACACTTCTTGGTAAGGGAACAAGGCCGCTAGGTAATTTAATAAAAGGTATGGGTAATAACGACGGATCCGTCGAGGGAGCCATAGAAAATAAGATTATCTGCACTTACATGCACGGTCCCGTCTTGGCACGCAACCCGGCTTTGGCAGACTATCTATTACAACTCGCCACCTCCGAACAGTTGAGCCCTCTTGACAACTCCGTCGAGGAAGCTCTCAGAGCTGAGAGATTCAGTGGTGTTGACCTGACACAAAAGAAAGCGACAACAGTATTCACCACCGGTAAGCAAGCTCCCACTCATAGAAAAAAATAAAAGTACATAAAGAAATTTTCAAAATACTGCCAGAGAGAGCACTGGAGCTATATTTGTCGATTTGATAGGTCGAGTGTATATGTATATAATTTCTGCGGTTTCACAGATCGCAAAGACGAAGGTAATCAAATATGAGGCAGCAGGTTGAACTGAGTATGGCAGTAACAGACACTGCAACTACTTCTGTTCTTGACAAAATTTCAGCATATGTGGCATTAACAAAACCGCGAATCATTGAATTATTGCTCATTACTACAGTTCCCACTATGTTTGTGGCATCTAAGCATGTGCCGTCTTTTCCTCTTATCATTCTTACGGTTATAGGCGGAGCCTTGGCAGCAGGCGGCGCAAATGCCTTCAACATGGTCTACGACATGGATATAGATAAAATCATGAAGCGCACCAGCCGCAGACCTTTGGTGACGGGGAAGATCACTCCAAAAGCGGCAATTGTATTCGCCTTTTCTCTCGAATTGGCGTCTTTCCTTCTCTTCTGGCAAACGGTTAATGTGCTTTCCGGTGTGCTTGCCGTAGCCGCAACTTGTTTTTACGTTCTCATCTATACGATGTGGCTCAAAAGAAGCACTTCGCAAAATATCGTCATAGGAGGGGCAGCCGGAGCAGTTCCCGTGTTAGTCGGCTGGGCTGCCGTGACCAACAATTTAAGCTGGACAGCCGCTATTTTGTTCTTCGTAATCTTTCTATGGACCCCTCCGCACTTTTGGGCTTTGGCCCTCAAATACAAAGATGACTACCAAGCCGCCAATATTCCGATGCTCCCTGTCGTAAGTAACCAGAAAAAAGTCCTTTTCAACATACAAATTTATACTCTACTGCTGTTTGTGGTAAGCTTGGCCATCGCACCCGTAGGTCATTTGGGAATTGTTTTCTTTGCCATTACCGTCGTCCTTGGGATCGGTTTCTGCTACAAAGCATTCGTCTTGAGTAAAGACTTGAATGAAAAGAATGCGATGCGTCTTTTTGGATACTCAATTACTTACCTCAGCGTATTATTTATCACCATGGGTATAACAGCCGTTGTCTTACATCCCTAGCGTCGTATCTCTGACAACGCCAAACAACTTACTCGTCATTAAGAAAACAGATAGCTTTTCGGCGCTAGAAATGGTTAGTTATTCAAGATAGAAAGACTATTCTTTCGTGTCTTCACTTATACCTACATATTGGATCATAAATCACCAACAAGGGGTTTACCTCCTGTAGGCTATGCCTTATTATTATAAAACGGAGACATATATATGAGAAAACGCGCGGATTCCAAAAAAGTAGTGACCATTCAAATTAATAAGGGTCCGTTTATAGCGATCTTGTCCATTCTCATAGTTGCGATTGCTATTTCTGTTGCCGTTATTGCTGCTCCGTCTTCTAGGAATAATGCACCAAGGCCTAAAAGTACCACCTACCTCAAGGGTAAAAAGACTACTCAACAACACGGGAATTCACCAAGCACGATAGCGCCGACAACCACTACATCTCTACAGACATCGAATTCCGGAAATGTTGTTGCGAGTTATACTTCTGATACTACCCATGTTCAAAACCCTTTCTCCGGTGCGGCATGGTTTGTAGATCCTTCATATGTCCAACAGGTGGCCTCTTCGTATCATACGGAATTACAAAATGATCCTGCTTTAGCCAAACAAATGGAATCAGTAGCCACATATCCAACTGCAATTTGGCTCGACTCTATTAACGCCATATCCGGACGCAACGGATCGGACAACGGCTACAGTCTGACACAACTGCTCAACGACGCTCTGCAAGAGCAAAAATCGGTCAAACTTCCGGAAATAGTAGAACTTGTGATTTACGACATGCCCGGACGCGATTGTGCGGCTTTGGCTTCCAACGGGACTATTCCCCTCACCTCCGGCGGACTGACAACATACGAAAACGACTTTATCAACCCGATTTACCAAATTATCTCTCAATCTAAGTACGCGCACCTTAGAATCGTCACCATCATTGAACCCGATTCTCTGCCTAATCTGGTTACCAACCTTTCATCCAGTCACCAATGTGCCTTGGCCCAGTCAACCGGCATCTACACTTCTGCTATTGAGTACGACCTTGATAAATTCTCACAATTGCCTTATGTCTATAACTACCTTGATATAGGACATTCGGCATGGCTCGGCTGGCCCACCAACTCAAACCCTGCCGTACAGCTTTATACCAACGTAGTAAAAAGCACCACAAAAGGTTTTGCTTCAATTTCCGGTTTTATTACAGACACAGCCAACTACGTACCGGTGAAAGAACCTTACATGACCGCCACTGAACAAATAGGTGGCCAACCAGTCGATTCAGCAACTTTTTACCAATACGACCCAGATATTGACGAAGCCGATTATACAGCTAACCTTTACAGCGCTTTTGTGCAAAACGGCTGGCCTACTACTCTCGGATTTATCATTGATACGAGCCGAGATGGTTGGGGTGGGCCAGCCAGGCCCAAAGGAGCAGGCACGTCGACAAGTGTCAATACATTTGTCGACCAGTCTAAAATTGACCGC
The DNA here is from genome assembly GCA_021829645.1 of Actinomycetes bacterium. Classification (GTDB taxonomy): domain Bacteria; phylum Actinomycetota; class Acidimicrobiia; order Acidimicrobiales; family Bog-793; genus JAJZMK01. The sequence continues at coordinate 6,749 of JAKBPI010000029.1, forward strand.
AGACCATACCGTGGACTCTGGTGCAATCAAGCAGGAGCTGGTATGGGCTATAGACCACAGGCAAATCCTAAGGGCTATCCCAATTCTCACCTACAGGCTTTTGTGTGGATAAAACCACCGGGACAATCAGATGGAGCCGGTCAATATATACCCAACAACCAAGGCAAAAAATTTGACCCCAACTGCAGTAGTACTTACCAAGAAAACGAATACGGATATGTGGGAACCTCAAACGCATTGCCTAACGCTCCGCTTGCCGGTGCTTGGTTCAAAACACAGTTTCAACAATTAGTGGAAAACGCCTACCCGTCAATCCCGGAATACAAAGGCGCTGCTTCGCCTTTTGGGAAACTTCCACATGCCTATGTAGCAGGAGGTCTTAGTACTTCCAAAAAAACCGCCACAAAAAAGCGACCTGTCATAAGCAAAAAAGGTAAAAAGAAAAATTCTAAGTCAAAACCGAAAACCACCGTTTCCGGCTCCAAGAAAAAACCCACAACGACTACCCTGCCTGCAGTCACTTATCAGGCCGGAGAGGTGCCGCTGTGTAAGACCAAGTCCGGCATAGGATATTTTCACACCTCTGGAAATCAAGTACTGGACTCACATAACTGCCCGGTGCGCATAGCCGGTGTCAACTGGTACGGATTTGAAACTCCAGATGAAATAGCCCATGGTTTATGGACACAGTCCTACCAAGATATTTTGAATGAGATCAAAGCCGATGGCTACAACACCATCAGATTACCCTACTCTGATCAAATGATTCAATCTCCAATAGTACCTCAAAACCTGACTTTCTCATCTAGCACCGGAGCACCTATCAACACCCAACTTAAAGGAAAGAATGCCTTTCAGGATCTCGTCATCATAGTCGACTACGCCACCAAAATTGGCTTAAAAGTTATACTTGACCAACACCGCAGCAAAGCCGGAGAAAGCGCATCCTCAAATGGACTCTGGTATGACAGCCTTTACAGTACCCAAAATTGGATAAACGACTGGGTGCTGCTGGCAAAAACGTTTAAAGGAAATACCAACGTAATAGGAGCAGACTTACACAACGAACCACACACCCCGTCTGGAATGTCTTACTCTGCAGGGGCCACATGGGGTACCGGTGGTAAAAATGACTGGAGATTGGCAGCAGAAGAAGCAGGGGATGCCATCCTAAAAGTCAACCCCCACTGGTTAATTTTTGTGGAAGGCATAGGGGAAAACCCAACCACAAACCCCAACAATATTCCAAAAAGCGAAAAGGCAAGCAGCGACATGAATGCCACGTGGTGGGGCGGCGACCTGGAATTGGTAAAAAAGTATCCGGTCGTTCTGTCGGTACCCCACCAGTTGGTATATTCGGCTCATGAGTATGGACCAGTCGAGTACCAACAAACCTGGTTCAACTCATCAACTACATACAGCACCCTGGAATCGGTCTGGAACATGGAATGGGGCTATATATACAGTGAAAAAATAGCGCCTGTTTGGATAGGAGAATTCGGCACAGGCAATACGACAAGTGACATTTCAAGCACAACACCCGGATCACAGGGGCAATGGTTTAATGATTTTGTTACCTACTTACACCAGCATCCTTTCATATCATGGACTTACTGGGCCGCCAATGGCGAAGATTCCTACGCACTGCTCAATTCCAACTATTCAGGCATCGCCAATCCAGAAAAGCAAAACCTTTTGCAGACAATTCAATTTCCATTAGCCGGAGACAACAGTCACATATCCCCTATCCCGGCACAGAGCACAACAACCCAATCAAATTCCGGGGGCGGGAATCAAGTGACCACCACATCGACTGCATCGTCGTCGACTACGGTAGCAGCACCGCCTACGTCGGCATCGGTTACCTCAGCCAATAGCGGACAATGTAGCGCAACAATAGCCGTTGCATCAAGCTGGAGCAATCAAGGTAGTTCCGCGTTTACGGCAAACGGAACGGTACAGGCTAAGTCAGCTATATCAAGTTGGCAGATCAACCTGACACTACCACCGGGTGAAAAAATAACTAACTCTTGGAATGTGGTACTTTCCTCCAATTCCGGCACCATTACCGCCAGCAACGAGACCTACAACGGAACTCTTTCGTCTGGACAAAACACCACTTTTGGTTTTCAGGCGACATCCACTGGGTCAAATGTTCTTCCCAAGCAATTATCCTGCCAGTAAACCTCTTCACAGGACCGTTTTGACCACCGGCGATCTCTTTATACCCGGCAATAATCAAAAGTCAGGAATACCTAGAGCGGTATATGTGTTGTAGCTTGATATAAACAAATTTGGAGGAAGAATGGCTATTATCAACGCAACAAAAGACGATTTTGAAGCGACAATCAGCAAAGAGGGAATTGTCTTGGTCGACTTCTGGGCATCATGGTGTGGACCATGTCGTATGTTTGCCCCTGTATTTGAGAACTCATCGGAACAACATCCGGATATAACTTTTGTGAAGGTCAACACAGAAGAGGAATATGAACTGGCCGCAATGTTCCAAATTCAATCCATACCGACTCTTATGGCTTTTCGTGACCAAATCCTTCTCTACGCACAACCGGGGGCATTGCCGGCCGCTGGCCTAGAAAATTTAATAGAGCAAATTCAAAAGTTAGATATGGAAGAGATCAAGCAGCAAATTGAAAAAGAGCACGCTGCTTCGACAAATAACTGACCTTCTGACCCCTGGATGATCTGTCAAGAAAAAACCGAGGAATCATGGAACCTATAGCTATCGAAATAGCTATCGAAATAGATATGCCGATGTCACAGGCGGTTGAAAGTCTGACTTTCAATCTCAAAAAAGAGGGTTTCGGTATACTAACCACCATCAATTTATCAGGTACTTTAAAAGAAAAACTTGGGGTTGAGATAGAAGATACTCTCATATTCGGCGCATGTAACCCAACCTTTGCATACGAAGCAATTACTATTGACGCAAACGCCGGCCTTGTTCTGCCGTGTAATGTTGTTGTGAAAAATACGGGAAGTAAAACTACGATATCAATAGCTAATCCCTTTGACATTATCAACCAACCGAATCTACAAGATGTGGCGTCAAAAGCATACAAGAGTCTACAAAATGTCATCTCTGGCATAAAATCTGAAATATCGCACGAAAAAGAAGATTGAAGACTCTAAGACGCAAAAATTAGTCGAAAATACCGAATAGCACATATCGTAAACCCAGAAACCGGCCAACCATATCACAGTTATTTCGTCGATAACACTTAATCCGTACTAACGACTGTCCAATTACAGCCAAGCATCTGCTGTCTTTAGTACGTGCCACTTTTAATCTATTCGGCCTGTATAAACTCCTTTTATTCTCGTATGTGATATCGCTAAAAGATAAAAATATAAAAATGACTTTAGGACTAACGGATATTCTTTTTTTTATGCTACCCTATAGGGTATGTGTACAAAAGTTATATGTAAAAAATGCAACCGTCCGACATGGCGTGGCTGTGGAGCCCACGTTGAACAAGTTTTGGGTGATATTCCACAAGACAAAAGGTGCCAGTGTAATAGTAGCGCTCCGACAGAAAAGCAACGCAAACCTTGGTGGTCTCGCTAACATAGATTACTGAGTTTTCGTATCGCTAAGACTCAAAAAGCAAAACAGGTCATATGTAGGTATATTTACATACGGCTTAAAAATATAAACGTACCGAAATTTGCCCAGATACTAAGGAATACTCGTGACTAAAAAAGCTCAGAAAGATGATCAAATAAAAAGAATTGTCATCATCGGAGGAGTGGCCGGCGGTATGTCAGCGGCAACTAGGTTGAGGCGCCTTGATGCTTCTGCAGAAATTATTGTTCTTGAGCGTTCTGCTTATGTATCGTATGCCAATTGCGGATTACCTTACTATGTAGGGGGTTTAATCGACAGCGAAGACGAGATCACCCTGCAAACTCCGGAATCCCTTTACAAGCGATTTCGCTTAGACGTAAAGATAAATCATAAGGCTGTTGATGTAGATACCAGCCGTAAACTGGTAAGTTATCAAAACATCGCCACCGGGGAAACCGGAGAACTGTCGTATGACAAGTTGATTATCAGCACAGGCGCAAAACCGGTACATCCTGACATACTTGGTTATCATCGTGTTCATACGTTACGCACTGTAGAAGACGCTACCAGATTACTGAAGTCCCTTGAGGAGACGCCCAAGACAGCTGTTGTTATTGGTGCAGGTTTTATAGGGCTTGAAATTACCGAAAATCTAATCAATCAAGGCCTAGAAGTGCACCTTATCGAAGCTACAGACCAGGTATTACCGCCTTTAGACGCCGAAATGGCTATTCTCATCCAAGATGAACTGGAGAAAAACGGCGTTAACGTCATGACCAACAGCTTCGTCAAAGAGGTCACAGATAACGGAATAATTTTATCCGACGGAACAGAAATCACGGCAGACATTGCAGTGGGTGCCATTGGAGTCCGACCAGACAACGAGTTAGCTAAAAAAATAGGTCTCCAACTTGGTCCGACAGGCGGCATAGCGGTTGACGAATATAACTTAACCAGCGACAAAGATATATATGCCGTAGGAGACGTCGTAGAAAAAATGGACGCTGTAACGACTGAACCTTCTTTTATAGCGCTTGCCAACGTAGCCAACAGACACGGACGCAGAGTGGCTGACCACATTTGCGGGTTGCCGCTTCGTTACTCACCGTCTCTCGGAACTGCGATCGTGAGAATATTTACCCTAACAGCGGCCAGTGTAGGTCTGAGTGAAAAAAAACTTATTTCACACAATATTGACTATAAGGCGATTCACATACACCCATATAACCACGCCACTTACTACCCTGGAGCAACCGTACTGACGATGAAATTGCTATTCTCCCCCACCACAAAAAGTATTCTCGGTGCGCAGATTATCGGTGAACAGGGTGCTGATAAAAGGATTGACGTAATCGCTACAGCGATGACCGGAGATTTAACGGCAGACAAATTGGCGGACTTGGAGTTGGCTTATGCCCCGCCTTTTTCCTCTGCCAAGGACCCCGTTAATATGTTGGGTTACATAGCCGAAAATATACTGAACGGTGAATGTAATGTGCTCAACGTAAAAGAGTTAGAAGAGGCTATGTCAAATGGCTGGATGTTACTCGATGTTAGAACAAGATCGGAATTCAGACGCGGTTCCATAGAATCGGCCATAAATATCCCTGTAGATGAACTAAGGGAAAGGTTAAATGAAATACCGCAAGGAAAAAAAATAGTCGTTTACTGCGAAGTTGGGCTCAGAGGCCACACAGCGACAACACTATTGCAAGAGCTTGGCTATATAGTTCGCAACCTGGATGGCGGCTACCGAACTTACGTTTTTCACCAAAAAGCCACAAAACCCTCTGAGGCGATATAAGAAATAGTTAAATTTTTTCTAGCCCTTTTCCATCAAACAGCGGCTCGATAGATAGTCTATCAATATCTGAATTAATCTGATTTTGATCAAAGGAACCATTAAACAGCTCAGCTGCTGCTAATACTTTTGGCAATTGCCTCCAATCACTCGGCCCCACTAAAAATATATCCGGTTGCGACAGTACAAAATCGACAGCGTGTCTTATGGCCAAACTATCGGATAGTGGCTCATACCAAGAAATTCTCGTTTCTGTATGGTTTTCAGGTGAAGTGTTGTCTCGATAGCGCCTCCTAGCTATAGCTTTTATTGTCTGAATGGCAACTTTATCTGTCCGACATTTTTCCAGCAAATTTTGTACGTCGCTATAATATGATGCATTCTTCAAGAGAATTGGGTTATATGGAAACAAAACGGAATCGAAGTCAAAACGCTCTAAAGATTTCAGGTGCATCTTTGCTATCCGCAAACCGTGTCCGGTCACTCCTATATAGTCAATTAGACCTTCTTCCCGTGCCTGCAGTAAAGCTTGCACGGCACCATTTTTACCGTGAGCTGTTTCCCACTCATCTTCTTCAACTAGATCATGCAATTGCAACAGATCAATTTTATCTGTGCCGAGACGCGTAAGAGATTCATACAAATCACGCTTGGCCCCATCGTAATCCCTTGCTAAAGTCTTTGAGGCCAAAAAAAACTTGTCTCGACTTTTTGCCAGCCAAGGAGCCATTAATAATTCAGCTGCGCCATAACCGCGCGCAGTATCTAAGTGATTTATTCCATAGTGCAGCAACATAGAGTAAATTTCATCTGCTATATCTCGATTTGCATCACCGAGGCCAGCTGCTCCAAAAATAACCCTACTGCTCAAGTGTCCTGTTCTACCGAAGGGCCCAGTATTAATCATAGAAAAAATTTTACCGTATTAGCGGTATACAATCAAGTGACCCCGTCCAAGTGAGCACGTCAGATGCATTGAGTTCTGTGTGAAAAATCAAACATTTCTAAACGGCAATAAAGCCGCTCTCATGATAATTTATCACAAATAGATATTACTTCCCAAATCCTGCTAAAAGGGCAGGCCATTAATTGCTTCTACCTTAGAATCACCAAATCATCACGGTGAATTACTATAGAAGAATAGCCGTCAGGCAAATCTTTTGAATGCTTCTTTATCCATTTGTCAGCGTGTTTTCCTTCATGCCGGCTAATTCCTTTTGCAAATAACTTTCCCTCTAGCGAACACACTTCTACTGCGTCTTCCGATTCAAAATCACCAATTGCTTGCGATACACCGATCGTCAACAATGATGCATCCTTGTTTAGCAACGCTTCTTTTGCACCGTCATCGACAATCAATTTCCCCTTTGACTTCATAGCAAATGCTATCCATAGCTGTCGGGCTGTCAGTGTTCGCTCATTCGGTAATATTTTTGTACCAACCTTCTTCCCATCAATAGCATCAGGAATAACGTCTTGCTTTTTAGACGCAGCTATAACGGTTGGTATTCCGGAAAAAGCAGCTATTCTGGCAGCTGACAACTTTGACGCCATACCACCACTGCCGACAGAAGTAACTGGACCGGTTGCTACCTTATCGATATTCTCGTCTGAAGCATGCACTTCATCAATCAAAGTTGCATTGGCAACCAGCCTGGGGTCGGCATCGAATAGCCCTTCGGTATCAGTAAGCAGTAATAGCATGTCCGCACTAAGCAAATTGGCAACTAGTGCCGCCAGCCTATCATTATCTCCAAACCGCAACTCATCATCGGCTATGGCATCATTTTCATTGATAATTGGTATGACAGATAATTCTAGCAATCTCTCAATTGTTTTTTTTGCATGGAGGTACTGGCTTCGAATTGCAAAGTCCAAAGGAGTAAGTAGCACCTGCCCGGCATGAAGTCCACAGTTTCCTAAATTCTCAGCATAAACACTCATCAAACGATGCTGTCCTATAGAAGAAAGCGCCTGTAGCGTATCGATATCTGTAGGTCTGTCCTTCATACCCAAGACAGCTATACCAGCCGTGACAGCGCCAGAGGTTACTACAACTACTTTGTGTCCATTTTGTTCTGCTTTTGCTATCTCGTCAGCAACTTTCTTAATTGAATTGGCGTCTACGCTTCCCTCTTTCGTGGTAACGGATGAGGTACCAACTTTTATTACCGATAGCATCTAATCACGCGCCTTATACTTTTTCCACATAAAGCCTGACTCCCAATTCGAACATCAATAGTTCTCGCCGTCTCATTAGCATGCACTGCTTCTAAAGCCCATTTATAGATATAAAACATTACAGTTCATATGTAAACTGAAAATCCCCTATGACCACAGTATCACCTTGCTGACATTTAGCGCGACGCAACATTTTGTCAACACCTATTCTTTTTAACCTCTGGTGTATGTAAACCAAGGCATCTGGGTCATTTATATCAGATACCGCCACGGCTCTGATGGCTTCTCTCCCATGCACAATAAACATATGACCATCTTTTGTAATACTAATTCCGTCTCCAAGAGGCCTGTGTACGACTGGTATTGATAAATCAACTCTTTGTTGCATGGATTTTTCGCTAGTCACCATTTCCCCTAGCCGCTTGACAAGCAAATTGAGATTGGTACCAAAAAAAGACGATATTTCGATATCAACATCAATGTCTATTTTTTCTTCTTCCGCATGCGCATCACGCTTCGATCCCACAATTAGTCTCGGTCTTTCCAATAGCTGTGGGTTATAGTTGGATAGTTCATTAAGTAAAACGTCATATTGCTTAGCTGGGCTTTGGGTAGGTTCTGCTAGATCAAGCAGAACCAGAAGGATTCTCGCTCTTTCCACATGCCGTAAAAATCTATGCCCCAAACCTTTACCTTCGCTTGCTCCTTCAATCAGACCAGGTATATCGGCAATTACTATTTCACCTAAATCTTTATTGCTCTGACTAAAGTTGCTCAGCTTCACTACCCCCAAATTAGGTTCCAAAGTCGTAAAAGGATAATTGGCTATTTTTGGCTTAGCAGCGGATATCTTAGAAATTAATGTGGACTTACCAGAATTTGGGAAGCCTATTATGCCAACGTCAGCAAGAAGCTTTAATTCTAAATTCAGCCAGCATTCTTCCCCCTCTTCGCCTTGTTCGCTGAATCCAGGTGCTCTTAGCTTGTTTGACAAAAAACTTGCGTTTCCGCGCCCACCGCGCCCACCGGCAGCACAGAGAAATCTGTCATTCTGGTTGGGCAAGTCTGCCAAAACTTTCCCGCTTAAGTCTTTTACTACAGTACCTATGGGAACAGACACTATGGTATCTGCTCCTGTTTTACCATGTCTTTTTGCACCCTTGCCATGTCCCCCATTTTCGGCACGCTTATGGGGATGATCTTTGAATTGGAGTAGAGATACTTCATTGTAGGAAGCCTCAAGATAGACATTTCCACCACGACCGCCATCACCACCATCAGGTCCACCTTTAGCAACATGGGCTTCGCGGCGAAAAGAAACGGAACCTGCTCCGCCATCGCCCCCTTTGGCGTGAATTTGGGCTTCATCGACGAAATTAGACATTTAGATTATTTTAGCCGTAATCATTAGGACATAATAACGAAGAGCGGTTTAGTCAACAAATACCACAACATTGTCTTTTCTCGTCACAAACTATATAAAAGAATCTGGCATCAGAATTGTGCATAAACGCTTATTTTGAAGAAACCTTTACTACTTCTTTTTCTTTTTTCTATGATTAGATTTTACTTTTTTATTTTCCTTTATACGCTTTGCTTCTATAGTGAATTTCTCTGCTACTGGTCGTTGCTTTTCTATAAGTATCTCGCCAAAAACAGATAATCTCTTTTGTTTTAAAATAAGTTTTGCAACTCTTGTAGTGATAGAAATTTTGACACTATCTGTTCTTGATTTGGGAATCTCGAACCTTCCAACTCCCACCAAAAGCAACTCTTTCTTTCTAAGTGTTTTCTTTATAACACCCTTCTTGGTGTGTATCAGCTTATGGATAGTTACCAGCTTCTTCATAAAAAGTTTTATGGTGCCTACACAGGTAGTACCCTCACAAGTGAGTGGTAAGTACGTCCTCTTGGCATGTATTTCCAATAAGTGAGTCCTCAGTAGTACGCGAGCAAAAAACAAAGTTGACTGTTTGGTTGAGACCACTGTAGTGGTAGGGGCTGAGGTCGAGGTTGTGGTCGGTG
>JAKBPI010000029.1:16441-28029 GCA_021829645.1 Actinomycetes bacterium
TTTGGTTGTGGTGGTAGTCGACGAGGTTGTGGTCGAGACAGCCATGCTGCACAAGGCATTACCCAGATTACCAGTAGGTGTTCCGAGACCCGTCACCATGTCATATGCACTATTCAATACTGGATATGGAGAATTCGTACCCGAATTGTATGCGTTATTAGTTATGTTATATCCAAAAACAGCATTTGTATTGGTAACAGGTGTTATATATGAATTATTGGGCTTCGCCGCCAAAGAGTATAAAGACTTATTTATAAAACCTACCGATACATTTTTACAAACTGAAAGCGAATCTGTATCCGCTATATATGCGGCCCATAAAGGAGCTGCTGTACTAGTTCCCCCATACCCAATCCAAGAATTTCCGTAATATATTAAATACCCCCACTCTGGATCTGCATTAGCCGATACATCTGGAACTTCACGGCAATAGGTTCCGGAGCTAACTCCACATGTTGCACCACCAGACGAATAGCCAGACTCAAGAATTCCCGATATGGTATTTGCACCAGAACTCTGGTAACTAGGCATCCCGAATACATTGGAGACACCTCCACCAGAAGCAAATGGTTTAACATAGCTTTGTCCGCTGTTTGCACTACCAAGATAGTTGCTTGTTGAATAATTAAATTCTTGGACATCATTCCAAGCCGTTTGCAGAGAGAAGGAGCCACTTGAACCAGAGTTTAGACAACTGGTCCCAGATCCTGATAAGAATGCTGTACTTGGCACAAGCATCCCACTACCGCTATACCCACATTCCAGTGAAGTACCTCCCACCCCCGTGGCATAAGGCTGACTTGCCGGATCATTTACACCCAATTGATTAAGCGACGCGTCATTAGCAACACATGGAGAAGAACCAGTATCACCGCTGGCTGCCAAAAATGTCTGTCCCTGGGAAGCAGCCTGTTGCAGCAAAGCGTACTCGCTTGCAAACGCGCCACTGTTTTCTGATGCGACATCTGCTTCGCAGAGACCATAAGAGACGGAAATGACTTTTGCCTTGTCTTGTTGGACTATTGCAGATAAGACGCTATAGTATTCATTAAAACTTGCAGAATTGCCTTGGTAGACCAATATATGAGATTTCGGGGCTAATGCCATGGCTATCTCTATGTCCAAAGTGGCTTCTGCGCCATCCACCCCAGCTGTAACACCTGAAGACCCGAGACCTTGACCGCCATTTACAGGTATGTAGCTAACTGGAGCCACTCCACTACTTCCAGTAAAACAATGCCAGGCGTAATTGATCTGATTTTCGTAGTTATTTTGTAATTCCACTAATGCAATATCTTCATTTTGGCCTTCAGCCCCAGAATTGTAAAGAGTTGAAAACCCATAATAGTTAGCCAATTGTGGATAAGTCCAGGTGGGATAACCACTATTACCAGAATTGAAAAGTTGGGTTTGTGCCTTATCTTCGCATACATTAGAAGGAACGGTCGAGTTACCCCCAACCGATGAGGAAATGGCCTGTGGAATTTCTAGCGCTTGAATATGTGCTAAATCTTTCCTACGTGTTTTTTTAGTGTGTAGCGTGCTATTTTGAAAAGCTTTGACATGCAGAGATTTAGCACTAACAGCATTGCTTACCATTGTCTCCAGATTGTCAAGACCTGATATGCCCATCATACTGTTCGCCAGATAACTTGGTAAAAGAGGTCTCTTTGTGTTAAGATAAACTTTCCTTCCATTGGGTAGTTTGTACTCATCAAATGATATATATAAAGCTTTTCCTATTTGGCTTGCGGTCGCGTCGACCTGAACGGACAAACCGTTTGGTGATATAGCCACTTTATCCAAGCCACGATGCCGTAGATAACTCACAACATCTTCGTATTCTGCTACAGAAGGCCCAAACTCTTTGATGTATTGTCCCTTTTTCAAAAAGTGGTGGTAATTGGGTGAAGAGACATCATAAATTTCATTTAGCAAATGGCTCATTTTACTTTGATGCTGTGGTTTGAGAAAAATATCAAACGAAATCTTGGAACGAGAAGGCAATTGGCCGATTCTCTTTGCATTGAGTGAGAGCAGTGGCAGATAACCGAATCTGACCAAATTATTTTTTACTCCGCCGGCAACCGCATATGTCGCACTTAAGGTAGTTATGCCACACAAAATAAGCATTGCCAGTATGACTTTAAGTAGAGTTGTTTTATAGAACCTAGTAAAGAACAGACTGGATTGTGAAGTATGCATAATAAGTGATCTTACCATATAAAACAGTAACGCCTAAATTAGAAATAACACCACAATAGTTCTATCAAAAAGTCAAAATGTTCTGTCGATACATAAATCACGTATACCCATCTCAAAATAGCGGCTGAGGATCAGTGGTTATCTGCAAATCCTGCATTTAGCTCAGATCAGCGACGCTACAGTCGCATAAACTACTTTTCGCTTTAAAAAGCTGAACCTACACCGAGTAAAGGCATAAAAGATAATTTTTGTACCTCTTCGGAAATATTCAAACCCTTAAATAAGTTATAGAAGAAAAGTAGGTGAAACCAATGACACAACCAATCAACGAATTAAATGACGAAGAGCTCCTTTGGCAACAAGAAGGATTTCAACCAAAAAGACTCAATCATGCAGTTCTGTATGTCTCAGACGTAACCAAATCGGTTTATTTTTATAGCAACGTGATGAGTATGGAAGTAATCGCAACAGCTCCAAAAATGACTGCTGCTTTTTTGCGCATCAAAGGTTCCCGGAATCACCATGACTTAGGACTTATAAGATCACCGTACCCCATTCCAAAGACATCTGGTTCTATAGGTCTTTATCACCTTGCCTGGCAAGTTGCCACAGTAAAAGAACTCTTGCTTGCCAAATCTGTCTTAATAAAAGAAAAATCATACTACGGAGAAGCAAATCACGGCGCAACCCTGAGCATCTATGGTCGTGATCCGGATGGGATAGATTTTGAAGTTATGTGGATGCTCCCGCGTCATGCATGGGGCGAGTATGAGCATCAAGCGATTGTCGAATATCTAAACCTCGATGAAGCTTACAAAAGGTGGCCTGACACAGATACATTTGAAGAAATGTGAAGTAATTAACTAATCTAGTTACATAAGGATAAATAGAGATATTTCACACAAATTCCTGTTCAATGACACTAACTAAATCGTTGGCAACTTGGTCTGCCATAATACGCGTAACAGCTTCGACCATCACCCTTACGACTGGCTCAGTGCCGCTAGGACGGACCAAAACGCGGCCGTCGGTTCCCAGTAGATTTTTTGCCGCCGATATTGCATCACGACAAGCTACCGACTGATCAATACTCACAGGAGAAGATATTGGAACGTTGATAAGAACCTGAGGATACTTAGTCATCACCTTGCCAGCCAACGAACCAAGTGACTCATTACTGCGAGCAAGTAGAGAAATAAGCATGACGGCGGTCAGCAATCCGTCACCCGTAGTTGCTGTATTGCGAAATATTATGTGTCCGGATTGTTCACCACCGAGCAATAGACCATTTGCTTCTATAGCATCAAGGACATTTCTGTCACCAACTTGGGTTGAAATTACTTCTATACCATGCTCTTTCAGTGATCTATGCAAACCGAGATTACTCATTACTGTAACGGCTATCATTGGGGGTGACAGAATCCCATTTTTATGCATGTCAATGGCAAACATTGCCATCAATTGATCTCCGTCAATAGCCTTCCCCGATTCATCGATTGCCAATACTCTGTCGGCGTCTCCATCAAAAGCAAGACCAAAGTTGGCTTTTGATGAAACCACTTTTGAAGCCAAATGACTCAGGTGTGTTGAGCCACACTGATAATTGATGTTATAGCCATCAGGACTGTCAGCAATTAACTCTACCTCAACACCTATTTTATCAAAAAGATCTTTGGCAACAGAAACTGCTGCTCCATTAGCTAAATCACATACTATCTTCAGATTCGCTTTGGCTATATCAGGCATGGCCGGTTCACATAACTTCGCCAAGTACTCTACATATCTCGTTTTCAAGCTCAAATCCTGCGTTATATTGCCAACCTTATATAAATTCATTTCCCCATCGGTTTGAGTTCTGGGAATAGCAGCATAGCCATACGAAATTACTTTTGCCAACTCGTCTTCGATAGCCCTCTCCAGCGTATCAGGGAGCTTCATACCTGCCTGTGAGAGAAGTTTGATACCATTATCGAAATATTGATTATGAGAAGCGGAAATCATTGCCGCCGGCATATTCATTGCAGTAGCCAAATAAGCTAAAGCGGGAGTCGGCAAAACACCTAAATCTATGACGTCCAAACCTTGACTTGCCAACCCGGCTGATAATGCTGCCTGCAAGAAGGGGCCGGACTTACGCGTGTCTCGACCGATAAGAAAGCTCTTTTCTGGTATAACCTTGGCAACAGCTTTACCTAGACCCATGACCAACTCTGGCGTGAGGTCTTGGTTTGCCACACCCCTCAAACCGTCTGTACCAAAGTGTAAATTCATGCCCCCAACAATTCTATAGCGATACTCAAGCAGTGACCTTAGATATAAAACGCAGTAGCAAAAAAGATAACTTTTATAGGCGTATATTATCTACCGATAAATATACGCCTATAAAGCTCAAAAAGTGAACTTCTATCGCTTTGAGTACTGTGGGGCTTTTCGTGCTTTCTTGAGCCCGTACTTTTTGCTTTCTTTTTCGCGTGCATCTCTTGTCAAGAGTCCTGCTTTTTTGAGCTGTTGTCTGACTTCTGGTTCTACGTCTATCAACGCTCTTGCCACCGCTAAACGCAATGCACCCGCTTGTCCCGATACGCCACCACCGTCTATCGTGGCATCTATGTCGTAAGCGTCCATTTTATTAATAACGCGAAGTGGTTCTACTACTATCGTACGAGCCACAACAGAAGTGAAGTAATCTTCAAATTGCCTCTTGTTGATGGTGACCGTTCCCTGACCAGGACGAATTCTAACACGTGCAACCGCTGATTTGCGTCTTCCAGTTGACTGTGTCAATGGCTTTGTGGTAACAGCTTTTTTTATCACGCTATTCTCCGTGCTTTTGATATTTCGAGACTAACAGGTTTTTGAGCTGCATGTGGATGCTCTGGACCTCCGTAAACCTTAAGTTTTGTCAGCATCTTGGATCCTAATGGTCCCTTGGGCAACATACCTTTTACGGTTCGAATAACTAGTTGATCGGGGTGCTCAGCAAGAAGCTTTTCGTAACTTACTTTATTCAGTGATCCGGGGTAACCGCTATGTGAATAAGCAAACTTGGATTGCGCTTTACTGGATGTCATTATCAACTTGGACGCATTCACAACTATCACATGATCACCGGTATCGATATGAGGAGAAAAAAATGGCTGATGTTTGCCACGTAGTATGTGCGCCACTTGTGTTGCCAAACGACCGAGAACAAGCTGATCCGCGTCTATTACATACCAGCTTCTTTCTATACTGGCCGGTTTTACTACATAGGTTTGCAAGGCTGACCTTCGCTCTCTTTATAACTAGTTCTAACTAAGCTTGTCAAGCTTAACACTTCTCAAAACGGTATGCGCCAAAAGATTGGATTTGTTTCGGGCATATAAAAAATCTCATCAAATATTAGCAGAAAAGCCAATCATTGGATTACTAAATTGCAAAATATCAGATCATTCTCGAGAGCGACCTAGGTCCTCCCAGTTCCTCAGGATACCCCACTTCCGTAAGGCAGAGGCCATGAGGTGGGGCTAAGGAAGGCATGCCATTACGATCTCCAGTTAATAGTTTCTCCTTCATAAAGTCGCTTCTCAACTTTCTGGAACCTATGGCTACCAAAAGTCCCACCAAGGAACGTATCATTTGATGGCAAAATGCATTAGCTTGAATTTCCAGCCGCAATACTTTGTATCCATAGGTTTCGATAACTGCACAAAGTGCAAAGTCAACTCTTCTAAATATAGGGCTATCCTTTTCCATCGCCGGTGGCCTACGACAAAAAGCGGCAAAATTATGCTCTCCTACTATAAAGCCTAAGGCGGTTTCCATTTCTGCAATATCAAGCGCTTCATCTATATGCCAGCATAGTTTGCGCAACCTTGGGTCAAGATAAGTGCTGATATTTATATCGTAATGATAGCGCCTATAAATTGCCGAATAGCGGGCATGAAAGCCTGTTGGTGCAAAATCCAATTCATACAGCATACATTCAGGACTTAATAACTTATTGAGAGATCTAAACCACTTATTCAAAAGGGGAGAAATTGCCGTAGTACTATGAAAAGGCAACTTGGTGGTTCTCTCGATAATCGCCGTGGGGATATCAAAGTGAATCACTTGGCCAACAGCATGAACACCGGCATCTGTACGACCAGCACAGACTATATTCGGTTTGAAAGAAGCAATTTTATCAAATGCATCAGCAAAATCGCCAGCGACTGTCCTCAGATTATCTTGTGAGGCAAAGCCCCTATATGCCGTACCATCGTAGGCCATACATGCCAAGATGCGAGTCAAAGGTTCACCGCTGTCGTCTGTTTTTGGATTCGAAGTAGACATGCCGCATGCCCTCATAATAGGTAAGAGTTTTGGCTCACAGCACTCTTACCTAAAACACTAGTTAGCCACCAAAACCTGATATTTGGTGTTTAGCAAATTCCCGAAATAAAATATTGCTTAGAGGTCAAACGAATTCGATCAAAGCCATGGGGGCATTATCACCAGGTCTTGGACCAAGTTTCAAAATACGCAAATACCCACCTTGTCTATCTTCATACCGAGGACCGATTTCACTGAAAAGCTTGTGCGCCATGTCTTTGTCTCTGATAAAAGCCACTACTTGCCGTTGGTTATGAACACCACCGTTCTTGGCCTTAGTGATCATCTTTTCAGCAATAGGACGCAGTGTCTTAGCTTTTGCTTCAGTGGTAACTATTCGCTCAGCGGCGATAAGAGAAGCTACCAGATTTCCAAACATGGCTTTTTGGTGGGCTGCTGTCCCCCCAAATCTTGCACCCTTTTTAGGTGTTGCCGGCATAATTAACGACCTCCTGCTATTGAAAGACCGCGCTGTTCTAAGCGGGTAATAACTTCATCAAGTGATTTTTGTCCAAAATTAGTGATGGCCAACAAATCATCTGCCGTTTTGGTTATAAGTTGACCAATTGTATTGATTTGTGCCCTCTTCAAGCAATTGCGGGGGCGTTCTGTCAGTTCAAGATCTTCAATAGGCAATTCTAGATCTGGATTAATTGGTTCAGGTTCAGCTAGATCTGCCAATTCTAAGGACTCGGCGTCGCTTGCCAAATCCGATATCAAAGCCATTAGAGAACGAAGCGTCGCACCTGCTGAGGCCAATGCCTCCTTGGGAGAAACAGAGCCATCTGTTTCAATGTCCATGATGAGTTTATCATAATTAGTAGCCTGCTCGACTCTAGTCGGTTCTACCTGAAAAGATACGCGCCTAACTGGAGAAAAAATTGCATCAATCGGAATAACTCCTATTGTGCCAGAGCGAGATATTCGTTCGGCAGATATATAACCCTTGCCTTTTTCGATTAATAAGTCCATAGCTAAGCGCCCTTTAGAGTTTAGGGTTGCTATATGCAAATCAGGGTTCAGTATCTCGACATCAGACGTCAAACGGATATCCGTAGCCTTCACCTCGGCTGGTCCTCTGACATCTATACGCACCATGACTGGTTCTTCTGATGCCGATGTCACCACCAAGTCTTTGATGTTTAAGATAATGTCAGAAATATCTTCTTTTACGCCTTCGATATAAGTAAACTCATGTAAAGCGTCATCGAAACGTACTTCCGTTATAGCAGCACCCGGAATTGAAGAAAGTAGAGTCCTCCTGAGGGAATTGCCTAGGGTGTGGCCGAAACCTGGGTCAAGAGGGGAAATAGAAAACTGTTGACGCCTTGAATCTTCCTCACCCAATTCTTCGACTTCTGGCCGCTGAATGATGAGCATTTTATCTTAACTCCTATTTACTATAATCATTAACTATTCGTTTACAACCATCATTTGACTTACGTGAACATGAAACGACTTTCATCTCAACGGTAATCATTTAATACCCTTAAGGATTTTTACTTTGTCGATCTATCCAGTAAAACCATCTTCACAAACACTAAAAGCACTATCCAAAATAATTTCCTATAGCACTGTCAATTAGCGTTACAGAGAGCTTTTGAATTATATTACAATTCTACTTTGAATACAATTCGACTATAAGCTGCTCTTTTACATCAGTATCTATTTGTTCGCGGACGGGGGTTACCCTAACGCTAACTTGATAACCAGATTCAGCAGATTCTAACCAAGCTGGCAGAGAACGATCCAATAAATCAAGATTTTGTCTTATAACTATTTGGTCACGCGCTGCTTCGGTGAGAGTCACTATGTCACCGGGCTTAGTTCGAAAACTTGGTATAGTAACACGCCTTCCGTTTACCAAGATATGACCATGGCTTACAAGCTGCCTGGCTTGCGAACGGGAAGCTGACCACCTAGCACGGTAACAGACATTATCTAGGCGCAATTCCAACAGCTTCAACAGATTTTCACCGGTAATGCCAGATTGTCTGTTGGCTTCTTCATATAGATTTCTAAACTGTACTTCTAGGATTCCGTAAATACGACGCGCTTTTTGCTTTTCACGCAACTGCAGCATATATTCAGAACCTTGACGCATTCTGTCTCGCCCGTGCTCGCCGGGAGGATACGGCCTTTTCTCAACAGGGCACTTAGGGCTTTCACACTTTGCGCCTTTTAGGAAAAGTTTGACTTTTTCACGTCGACACAGACGACATATAGGTCCGGTATAGCGGGCCATCTATCTTCCTTCTAACTTTCTTTCATAATTGCCAATAGAAACTACCATCTAGACACGACGCCTTTTCTTCGGACGACATCCGTTATGCGGCATCGGAGTAACGTCTTTTATCCCAGTTACTTCTATCCCAGCTGTAGAAAGCGACCTAATTGCCGTTTCTCTTCCAGATCCAGGACCGCGTACCAAGACGTCAACCCTTCTTACACCATGCTCCATCGCCTTTTTTGCACATTGCTCGGCGGCCATTTGGGCAGCAAATGGCGTAGACTTCCTAGAGCCTTTGAAACCTACATGCCCTGCTGATGCCCATGCCAGCACATTACCTTGCTGGTCAGTAATGGAAACAATCGTATTATTAAAAGAACTTTTTATATGGGCAACACCGTAAGCAATATTCTTACGCTCTTTTTTACGCGGCCTGCGACCACCCGGTTTAATTGATTTAGCCATTAATGCTTACGTACTTTCTTCTTTCCTGCAACAGTCTTTTTGGGACCTTTGCGCGTTCTGGCATTTGTATGAGTCCTCTGTCCTCGCACGGGTAAACCTCGCCTGTGTCTTAGACCTTGGTAAGAACCTATTTCCATTTTGCGTTTAATGTCTTGCGCTACATCGCGACGCAAATCACCTTCAACTTTTAAATTAGCATCGATATATGAACGCAGACGTGCTATTTCCTCTTCGGTTAAGTCACGTACACGTGTATCTGGACTAACCTCTGCAGCAGTACAAACTTGTTGCGAGGTTGTTCTACCTATTCCGTAAATATAGGTTAAGGAAATCTCTAGCCTTTTTTCCCTGGGTATATCTACCCCTGCAATACGCGCCATTATTAGCCTTGCCTTTGCTTGTGCCTAGGGTTATCGCAAATCACCATAACTTTGCCATGGCGCCTGATTACCTTGCATTTTTCACACATAGCTTTTACGCTAGGTCTTACTTTCACTTGTTACTCCTTAAAAAATTCCGAGCAGCTAACTTTACCAAATCAGATAAGCTTTATTTAAGATATTTGGCAGTTAAATATAGAAATTATGCTTTTCTATCACCTGTAGCGATATGTAATACGACCTCTTGTCAAGTCATAAGGGGTTATTTCCACTTGCACTTTATCGCCAGGCAATATACGGATCCGATGCATACGCATTTTCCCAGAGCTATGTGCCAGAACCTTATGACCATTTTCCAGTTCCACTCTGAACATGGCATTTGGAAGCGGCTCTATGACCTTTCCTTCCAGCACAATGGCATCTTCTTTTGATTTAGGCAGATTTCCTCCCAAAGTTAGATCGCATCCAAAGAATGTGATTTATCAAAACCATGATCATTATTTTGATAATTTTTAAACCAGTAAATACAGAAAGTTAATTATATACCTTTTATTGAGCCTATATCATAATTAATAGGTGTATATATACTCATGCTCAACATTATGGCACAGTCAATATTTCTGGGCCCTCTTCTGTAATAGCGATAGTATGTTCAAAATGTGCAGACAAGGAACCGTCTGCCGTCACAACAGACCAACCATCATCTAACTCGATTGTGTCAAACGTTCCCACATTGACCATTGGCTCTACGGCAAATACATTACCCGCTTTTAACTTTGGTCCCGGTGTACCTGGCCAATAATTTAATACCTGTGGTTCTTCGTGCATAGCCGTACCAATGGCATGACCTACATATTTTCTCACTACAGAAAACCCTGCAGCTTCTGCCACAGTTTGAACCTCGCGTCCGATATCATGTAAGCGATTTCCTGGTCTCATTACTTCTATACCGGCATATAGGGATTTTTCGGTAACGCTTATCAAGCGATCAGCTAGCTCAGAAACCTTCCCGACTGCCATCGTATAAGCAGCGTCACCGTGATAACCCTCTACTATTGCGCCACAATCAATAGATAAAATATCGCCATCTTGCACAACATATTTAGAGGGGATACCGTGAACAATCATATTATTAGGAGATGTACAGATGACAGCAGGGAAACCATGATAATTCAAAAAGTTACTCCTAGCTCCCCTTGTTTCGATTACACCGCGAGCTACCTGATCAATCTGCAAAGTGGTAACTCCTGGTTTAACAAATTCTCTTGTCTTTTCCATGATTTCAGCCACGACTTTTCCCGCTCGTCTCATCTTGGCTATTTCGTCTTTAGTTCTAATCATTTTGTACCTAACCTAATTGCTTAACAACGCAAGTATATATTACCCTTGATATTGCGCAAGCCATAGTGCGTTCGACAATGATGCCCATAAAAGAGATAAGGGACTTGATTCTAAAAGGTCTAAACCTGCCGATCACGCATTAGAGTAACCGGCAGGTTTAGCAATGACTACCAACTATGATCTTTTGATCAAAGATTTCCTACGGAAAAGACCAAGGGCTGAAAAGAGGGCACCTAGCAAAGCCAGTAAGAGAAGGTAGAGATTAGCACCTGACCACGGCTCGCCAGTGTGAACGGTAGTTGCACCAGAAACAATTTTCTTTGTCGGTTTAGGTGCGGGAACAACCTTCTTCTTGGCTTTCACTTTGACTTTCTTTTTGTGAGGAACCTTCTTTTTCTTTTCAGCTTTTTTCTTCTTCTCATGGTGTTTTGCTTTGGTCACAACCGCAGAGTGATGAATAACTAGCGTGGAAGTTCCAGTTACAGGAGGTCCGCTCGGAGGAGTACCTGTGGCAGTACCGGTGTTAGATATTGAACCGGCATTCACGTCTGCTTGTGTAGTGGTGTAAGTAGCGGTACATGTCTCTGTAGCTGCCGGTGCAAGTGATGTATCCG
>JAKBPI010000005.1:0-64345 GCA_021829645.1 Actinomycetes bacterium
ATAATGCTTCCTCTTTGCTCCATAGCAGAGTACTCAGAAAAAACTTCCATGAGAACTTTTATTCACTCTAGATATTGAGTGATGTTTCCCATTGGTTGTGAGATCCACATAAGTCAGGAGGAACAGTTAAGGTTTAGTTGCAACTGAGTTTATGAGTGCGGCTACAGCTAGCCTATACTTCTACGTCCCGATACCTCCTATAGGTATCGATTCAATGCCGGACATAACAAAGAGCTTACTTAGGCCTACTTCTATCTTCCGGCATATTCAAATGTAACGAATAAGAAGCTAAAGCGTGATGGGTCAAAGCCTGAAGACTCCTAAAAGCAAGAAGAACCCTTCCGAACTCTCGGATGAGAGATATACATATGACAACAGGTTACCTGACTCAGTTGCTATATACGGGCAAAGAACTGCCTCCCGGGTTCGGCAAAGATGTAAACGACTGAATAGCCGGCTGGCGGGAATCTTTCCCAACGAGATAAGCTTTATATCCACGCGAAGACAAGTTCAATCTTGATCACAACCGAACTCACATCGCCGAACAAATCTTTACCTATTCTACAGACCAACTCCATTTTCTACTCTTTTGGCAGCAGGCCGTTTGGAATGAGCCGGTTGATCTAGACTTAGCTACTGGAAAGTATGCACAAAAACTGTTTGCATCGTAAATAATCTCTCTAAGTATTCTGCGAAACAATGATATTACCCAAAAGTGATTCCGGTATCACACCTAACTTGGCGGT
The DNA here is from genome assembly GCA_021829645.1 of Actinomycetes bacterium. Classification (GTDB taxonomy): domain Bacteria; phylum Actinomycetota; class Acidimicrobiia; order Acidimicrobiales; family Bog-793; genus JAJZMK01. The sequence goes on from JAKBPI010000005.1 coordinate 747, forward strand.
TCCAATTATATCTTATGAGAAAATTTTATATCTTCGGTTATAAAAACTGCTGTCAATACTCTAAGAAAATGCCTGTTAGAGAAGGTCGTTATGGGTTTTCACAGCCTTTCGATGACCTCTGTATCTAACCGGAAAAGAAAGAAAGAAGGACCGGGAGCTCATTATTAATTTGTTTTCTTTTTTTAGTTCTTATCCGACTTTTGCACTCTGTGATAAACACTCAATAACCAAATGATGTCAAAGTCGGAATGTAACTTGGTAATGTGACAACCAACCATTATTATAAGTTTGTTGTGTCGAGTCTGATGTCACAGATGAGTAGACTGCCTTTATATGCCCCAAACAAAAATTGTTTTTATTCACGGTTTTACTCAAACGGCCAAATCCTACGCAACTTTCAAAAAAAGCTATGGAAAGCTTTGGGAAACGGCAGAGCTGCCCGGACACGGAAAAGCCAAACCACTGAGCAGTGAGGAGACTGGGAAAGCGGCAGTCGCACGCTTAGTAAAAAAATATAAAAGAGCGGTCTACGGTGGCTACTCCATGGGGGCAAGACTCGCTATGCGCACGGCTCTTGAATATCCGGGGGTAACAGCCGGACTTATTCTGGTAAGTGCCACCGCCGGAATTAGGGACCCCAAAGAAAGAGAATCCAGGCGCCTAAGTGACGAGATGTTAGCAAAGCGCATAAGACACAGTGAGCCGGAAGAATTTCTTCGGGAATGGCTCTCTTTGCCGATGTTCGCCAACCTTTCGCCAGAGCAGGCCAACGTAGAGGCAAGACTGGCTTACGACAGAAACAACCTGGCAGACACTTTGCTAAAACTCAGTCCGGGAGTAGAAGAACCCATGTGGGAACTGCTTCCACTTCTATCCCTTCACGCCATACCCGTTCTCATCCTTGCCGGGGCAAAAGACAAAAAATACTGCAAAATAGCGTATGAACTAAAAGGTGTTATCGGCGATCTGGCTGAGCTTCACATCATCGAAAACTGCGGACACGCTGTGCTGGCAGAAAAACCCGATGAGGCTTTGGCTCATATAAAATTATTTACAGCAAAATGCCGATGACCATAAGAAGCCCAAAGACCAGCTGCAACCTGCCGGTATCCACCAACACCGCTATCAGGTCGCCCTTGCTCGCCCCCGCCAGTACTTTCTTCACCGGCACAACCGCCAAAGGTAAAGCCAGAAAAATATCCAAAACACCGGGTTTGTAAAACGCCATTACCGCAGCCAATATAAAGGCTGCAGCCAATATAAATATATATAAATACCTGCTATTTTTATCCCCGAGCAAAACTGCAAGAGTGTTTTTAGAGGATTTTTTATCGCCTTCGATATCGCGAATATTGTTTATCATCAACAGGTCAACGGCCAGCAATCCCACCGGGATGGACGCCAAAAAAGATAGAGGGATCAATTTGTCAAGTGCAGCATAAGCAGTACCCACAACGGCAACCAAACCAAAAAAGACAAATACGAATACTTCCCCCAGGGCCATATAGCCGTAAGGTTTTGGACCACCGGTATAGAGCCATCCGGCCAAAATGCATAAAGCCCCCACCAAAATAAGCCACGGGGAAGTCCTAAGGGCAATAATCAGTCCAGCCAGAGCAGTAATCGCAAATGAGGTATAGGCAGCGTATTTAACGGAACGCGGACTGGCCAAACCGCTTGCTACCAGTCTGGTAGGACCCACTCTTGCCTCATCAGTGCCACGAATACCGTCCGAGTAATCGTTGGCGTAATTTGTCCCTATCTGCACACTCAGCGCTACTATAAAAGCAAGGCAGGAATTGAGCGGGTTGATACTGCCCTTGCTCCCAGCCACCGCCAGCCCTACCGCCACCGGCACCAAAGCAGCCGGTAAAGTTTTCGGTCGGGCCGCCTGGGCAAAATCAGATAATGTTGCCACTACGGCCTGCTGGGAAATCGTGAAAAATCGGGGTTTCTTTTTTCAACATATGCATTACGGCCTTCTTGAGCTTCTTCGCTCATATAAAACAGCAAGGTAGCATCTCCGGCAAGCTGCTGCACCCCGGCCAGACCTTCGTCAGCTGCGTTGAAACCGGCTTTGATCAGACGCAGTGCCAGCGGCGAGAGCCTGAGCATTTCCCGACACCAAGCGACTGTTTCTGTCTCCAAATCCCCCAATGGCACCACCGTGTTGACCAGTCCCATCTCCAGTGCCTCCCGGGCGTCGTATTGGCGACACAGAAACCAGATTTCTTTTGCTTTTTTTAACCCTATTGTGCGGGCCAGTAGACCGGCTCCGTAACCGGCATCAAAACTGCCCACCCTGGGACCGGTTTGTCCAAAGCGCGCATTATCGGCAGCTATTGTGAGATCACAGACAAGGTGCAGCACATGACCGCCCCCTATGGCATAACCGGCCACCATGGCGACGACAGGTTTTGGCAACCTGCGAATTTGGATCTGCAGATCCAAGACGTTCAACCTTCCCACGCCTTTTTTAGCCAGAGAATCATCTCCGATATAACCGTCTTCACCGCGTATCTTTTGATCGCCTCCAGAAGAAAATGCCAGATCTCCTTCGCCCGTCAAAATCACGACACCTATATCGGGGTCGTCTCTTGCGATGGAAAACGCCTCCGACAGCTCTGCTATGGTTTGTGGCCTAAAAGCATTACGGACTTCCGGCCTACAAATGGTTATCTTTGCGATCCGTTCGGCTGTTTCAAGTCTGATATCTGTGTAATTCGCAACTTCTTGCCAATTAGGAATTGTGCTGTGATCCGCCATGTCTTTAACTGTATCTTTTTTATCCTCCAAAAAAGACGTTATGAAAACGTAAAAGCTATTTTTTACCTAGCCCGTCACAAAGCAAAGGGAAGATACAATATAGCCATGCAGAAATTGGTCGCCATAGACTTGCCCGGTGGAGAACAATTCAGTCTTATAACTAAAAAGTGCTTTGAACACAACGACGCAGTCTTGCCATTGGATCAGCGGCTGTCACAAACGGCAAAAGAAAACCTTGTCAAGCTCTTCCGTCCTCATTGCATTGTGAGCTATCCGGGTAAAAAAAACCCCTTCGACTCCACCGGGTCAACTTTTCCCGAACACCAATCGGGCAACTGCTCCCTTAGAGATGCGGAAACGATTAATCTCGCTGACGGCGTGACGATGCAAGAGGGAGACGCCTTAGTTATGCCTACATCCGGGACAACGGGGATACCAAAAGGCGTTGTCTTGACTCTTGAAGCCCTGCAGGCTTCCGCAGCCGCCACCAACGAGTACCTAAACGTCAATACTTCTTCCGACAAGTGGCTGTGTTGTCTGCCACTCGGTCACATAGGAGGATTTTCCGTTATGACAAGAGGTATCCTTACCTCAACTCCTACTGTGATTATTCCCAAATTTGAAACGAAAACTGTTTTAGAATTGATAGAGCGGGAACACGTAACACTGACTTCTTTAGTGACAACCACTCTCAACATGCTGGGTGAAAATGCAAGCCTGCTGAGAAAAATTTTACTTGGAGGATCCAAAGCCCCAGAAAATACCCCTGACAACGTCGTCAAAACCTATGGGATGACAGAAACAGCCAGTGGGGTCGTATATGACGGTAACATCTTAAGCGGGATGGAGATCGCCTTTAGAGATCCCGGCAACCAACTGTCTGCCCCCGACAAAACACTCCCCGAGGGAGAAATCTGCCTGAGAGGAAAAATGCTCTTCAGGAACTACAGATTGGCAGCAGAAGACCCCAAAATAAACGGCTGGTTCCCCACGGGTGATGCCGGACGTTTGAATAAAGAAGGCAGATTGGAGGTGGACGGCCGCATTGCGGAAATGATTATCACCGGAGGAGAAAATGTATGGCCGTCACAGGTGGAAAATATCATCTCCAAAGCCAAGAATGTATCAGAGGTAGTGGTAACCGGTCTGGATGATGAGAAATGGGGACAAAAGGTTGTGGCATTCATCGTTCCCATAGACAGAGGGGCGATACTTGAAACGGCAAAAATCAATGAAACGATCAAAGAGACTATAGGCCCGTGGGCAGTACCAAAAGATTTCTACCTCATGAATGAAATACCCAAAACGGCGATAGGCAAACCTATCAAATCTCAACTACTAAAAGAAATGCACCATGCAGAACTACCGGCTAAGTTTTAGCTTACCTAACTCATCAACAATTGTGTTATATGACAATTAAGTAATTTGACACCTGTAGTATTTGACACAGGATGATCTCTTGGCTGTCCTAACTCTTTTACAGCTAAAAATAATCTCCCGCAAACTTTCTCAAAGCAACACTGGTACTCAGGCAAAGGGGTCGCTCATTCGGACACAGACGGCAGTCCAACCTGATAGTGTAGATAGCAAAGCATGATTTATATACTTATAAAAATAAAAAATGACATCTAAAGCTACTTACGAAATAGAAGGAGGCGTTGCGAGTTATCGCGCGACAACTTCCGTTGCCGCATACGACAACCGCATAACGTGTGTAACACTTTTTCACTCTCCTTCCGAATGGATAGGTGTAGACATAGAAGCGGGGGCCTTTTTAAGAAATTCCAGGCATCTGCGATTTTCAGAAGTGCCGACGACAAAGCCGCTATCGACGAAGAAGAGAAAAGACCGTAAAGCAAGCAAAGCCGGTGAAACACAGCATGTAGCGGCAATCAAACAATTTTCCATTGTCGTATTACACAACACGTCCAAGCCTTTTGCCATTGATCCTTCAAGGCCCGAATCAATAGGAGCATTGGATTCCATATCGCTAATAGGGCAGCTGACTTATAAGAAAATAAAACAGCTTCTCAGGACAATGGAGCTCAAAGCACCTTCTTCGGGAAAAATATTGGGCAATTTTGGACCATCCGTAGCATTCATGGACCTAGAAGCCACAGAGCCTTCTGTAGCACTTCTCAACATAACCAAATCTCAAATGGAAATAACGGATTCAGAAGATAAAGGGGTGGTGTGTATCTTTGAGTGGGGTAATACCATCCAAGTGCTTCCGCTCGCCGATGCCAAATGCCGTAAGTTGCTGTCGGCTTCAGAAAAGCAAGTTCTGTCCAAAAAAGAACTGGGTAAGTTGTTGGGACACAAAATTACTCATGTTCTCGTTGGCCTCTATCAAGTGCAAAACGGCCACGTGCCGAAAGTAGCGATGGGCCTTGTGGGCCCCATGAAGCAAAAGACACCCTAATAAAACTTTAGCTTTTCTGCCTCAGGTCGCTATATAGTTTCCAACGTCACTCAACGTCCGGGAAGAGCCCCTTCGGCTAAATCTTCTGCCATAGCCCATCCGAAACAAATCACACAGTCGAACCTGGAGGTATCAACTTCTTCAAATACAGACCTATAGGCTTGCGTCTCTGCACTTACGGGGCGATCGATCGGAGCATAATCAAAAACCGTCACAGGAGAAGAATCCCCTTCCACCACAAACGTTTTATCATCAATTCTGGAATCGAGAGAAAACCTTTTGGCAATTCTTCTCCCCCAAGCCCTTTGCTCTCCGGTCGGCTTATACCCATGTCTGGGAACCACATCCTGCAAACCGCTATAGGCCTGACGGTTCAGGTAAGAGGTCATTTTTGTACATACCAATACGTCTTCGTCGGGAAAAGCCAGAAAAACGCGTCTATATAAATCGGACATCAAAAGATTCATCACTTCTTCGGCGTCAGCGCCTCTGATAAAAGATGCCGCCGGTATCAAAAGGGCAGGAGTTCCTCCTATCCTCTCCAAAGAAGCAAAAGCAAACCCCATAAGTCTGTTTTCCGAAAAAACAGAAGTCACCAAGACCCATTCATCTTTTAGCTTGGAAAGTACACCGACCTCCCAGCCGGTTTCGTTGATTGCCGATATATCGGCCATTTCTACGAGCTCGGAATCATTTAAAGCTGTGCAGTCTTTGGTAACAACATTCATCGTGCTTATGCCTTTACTCCGTTCATATCTTGTCGAGAAAACCTTTGGTTTTATCAGACCTGTAATCAAGTCGACACATTGGCAACCAAACGATCTAGCTCATCGAAACTATCCAAAATAATTCTAATACAACGGCCTTTACTCAACAAACGACACAACTAACATTTCCAGCTTAGCTGTTCAAAACGCTCTGTGCTAGCTGTTAGGATTTTTGTAACACAGAAGCCATCAAAAACCCATATCTCCTCGTCAAGCCTCACATCGGTATCGGCAAGTGCTGGCCGACAATCACCATATGGTGTCGGTAATGGCGTTTGCACCCAGCAATTCTTTGATACCGGCCAAGAAACCGCTGCTGGGGTCCACCGTAAAATCGTTTGTCAAACGTAATACTTTCTCTCCAAGTAAAAGTAGTACAGGAGAATCCCCTGGATAATCAGCGATAAGGGTTTTAAGTTCTGCAATGGTTTTTTCGGTAGCATTACGTATAGGTAGGTTAATCTTCACAGGGAAAGCGTCTCCGACGTGAAATTCCGGTCTGACAACATCTTGACAAACCAGTTTCAAGGTATCATCACGCAGGTCAGCCCGTCCCTTTACAACTACGATTCTGTCTTCTTCCAGCTTTGTACCTACTTCTGCCATGGCTTTTGGAAAGACGAATACATCCAACGCCGAATCCAAATCTTCCAAAGTGAAGGTGGCCATGAAATCGCCTTTTTTGGTGTAACGTCTGGAAAGTGCCGTTACAACACCGCCCAAGCGGACATAGCTATTGGCTGAAGAGTCTTCAGAGGGTACAAAATTCTCATTCTCTTCCGAGAGGGAGTTTTTTTCTACGAACTCTCTTATACCCATGTCCGTCAGTTTGCTTAGCTGATTTTCAAATCCCTTCAAAGGATGGTCACTCACATAAAGACCCAGCATCTCTTTTTCAAAAGTCAGCTTTTCTGATTTAGAAAATTCCACATCCGCAATACTTCCCCGCAGGGCGTCATGTGTGGCGGACGATTCAAAACCCGTTTCTGCTGTCGCCATATCTTCAAAAAGTGAAAAAAGAGTGGCCACACCCTGTTTTTCTTCCCTGCGCTTCTGCAGTGCTTTCTCAATAATGTCTTCGTAGCCCAGTAAAAGGCCTTTCCTGGGATGTCCCATGGCGTCAAATGCCCCGGCTTTAATCAATGACTCTACTGCCCGCTTGTTCAACACAGAAGGATCAACCCTATTGCAAAAGTCGTAGAAGTCCCGGAAAGTATCTTTCTGTCTCTCGTCTAGAATCTGCTGCACCACTCCTTGTCCGACGTTTCTGATGGCACTCAGTCCAAAGACAATGGCTTTTCTATCCCTCTGTGATCCCGATTCCTGCTTTTTTGCAGGCACATAAGGAGAAAAGTCCGACGTAGAAGTATTGACGTCCGGCACCAAAACCTCTATTTGCATAGTGCGACATTCCGCTAAATAAACAGCCATTTTGTCCTTGTCGTCCTTGACAGAAGATAAAAGTGCCGCTAAATATTCCACTGGATAGTTGGCTTTCAGCCAAGCGGTTTGATACGACACCAAGCCATACCCGTAAGCGTGTGATTTGTTGAATGCGTAATTGGCAAAAGGCTCTATGATGTCAAATATTTTTGTACCCAAATCTTTGCCATATCCGGTGGCAACACAGCCGTCAACAAATTTTTGACGCTCTTTAGCGATAAGGTCCCTGTTTTTCTTGCCGCAAGCTTTTCGCAAATTATCGGCTTCAGCCAAAGAATACCCGGCAAAACGCTGGGCTACACGCATCATGGATTCCTGATAAATCATCAGACCGTATTCGGGAAGAATTTCTTTCAGGTCATGATGCAGGTACTCTATGGGCTTTCTGCCGTTTTTTCTGTCCGCATAGTCCTTGTGCATATTAGCCGCCATGGGGCCGGGTCGATAGAGTGCTACCAGGGCGGCAACGTCGTCAAAGCAGGTAGGTGCCAGAGATCGCATCAACGATCGCATCGCCGTACCCTCCAACTGAAATACCCCTATAGAATCTCCCCGCCTCAACATCTCATAAGTTGCTTCGTCATCCAAAGCAATATTGTCGATGTCAGGTTTTGTCCCCCTTGTTTGCTCTATAAGCTTCAATGCCACGTCGATAACGGATAAATTCCTAAGCCCCAAAAAGTCCATTTTTAAAAGCCCAAGACGCTCCACACCCGTCATTTCGTACTGCGTAACAATAGGAGCGTTTTCCGGATCCCCGTTTGGTTCCGGTTTTCTCTGGATCGGCAGATACTCGGTCAATGGCTCATTAGTAATCACGACCGCAGCAGCGTGAATACCGTCCTGTCGCCTCAACCCTTCTAGACCTTTGGCTACGTCTATCACTCTTTTGGCTTCCGGATCCTGTTCATACATTTCTCTCAGGGAAGCCGCTCCCTTATAGCCGTCTTCATGTTTTTCGTCAAGTTCCAGACAAGCTGACAGCGGGGTATCTCTGCCCATCACAACAGGGGGCATTGCCTTTGCTATCCTGTCCCCAAGAATATAAGGGTAACCCAACACCCTGGCAGCATCTCTCACTGCGGCACGGGCTTTGATCGTTGAAAAAGTGACTATCTGCGCTACTCTGTCCCATCCGTAACGTTCTGAAGCATAAGCGATCATATCGGAACGGTAACGTTCATCGAAGTCCATATCGATATCGGGCATGGACTTACGCCCCGGATTCAAAAAGCGTTCAAAAATAAGTCCATACCGAATAGGATCTATATTGACGATCTTGAGACAGTAAGCCACACAGCATCCGGCCGCCGAACCTCTCCCCGGACCAACCCTGATACCCTTGCTTACGGCAAAACGGATCAAGTCCGCCACAACTAGAAAATAGGCACTAAAACCCATTTTAGCGATGACGTCCAATTCGTAATCAAGGCGTTCTTTTACCTCTTCGACGAGAGGTTGTGAATACCTTTCATACGCCCCTTCATAAGTCAAGTGTTTCAGATAGGCAGCAGAAGACTCTTCGTAAGTGGACTTTTGAAATTCAGGTGGTACCTCAAACTGCGGCAAAGTCGGTACACCCGGTTCGATCTCGACACTGGCCCGCTCGGCTATCCAAAGAGTGTTGTCACAGGCATCCGGGTAGTCTGCGAAAAGTTCTCTCATCTCGACAGCCGTCTTCAGATAGTGCTCTTCTCCGTCGAAGTGAAACCTGTTGGGATCAGTTATGGTTGCACCGGTTTGGACGCACAGCAATGCGTCATGTGCCACAGAATCAGAACGCTTGCAATAGTGACTGTCATTGGTGGCGATAATGGGTGCATTTACTTCCCTGGCGATTTTGATCAAATCCGGATTGGTCCGCTTTTGCTCAGCAAGGCCATGATCCTGCAATTCTACAAAAAGACTTTCTTTACCAAAAATATCTTGTAGTTTTACGGCCGTATCTCTGGCTTGCGGATAATTGCCGGCCAACAAAGCCTGATTGACCAACCCGCCCAGACATCCCGTAAGGGCGATCAAACCTTCATGATACTTTTCCAGTAACTCAAAATCCACACGGGGTTTGTAATAGTAGCCTTCTAAAAAAGCAGTGGAAGACAATTTGATCAGATTTTTATAGCCCTCAGTATTTTCAGCCAACAGAGTCAGGTGATAGTAAAGCTTTTCACCCCGCTCCCCGTCTCCCCCTGTATCGTCTATTTTACCTTTCCGAGTCGGTCTTTCCAATCTAGAATTGGCCGCCATATAAGCTTCTATGCCGACTATGGGAGATACTCCGTGAGCTTTACAGGTATCATAAAAATCAAGTACGCCATACATATTGCCATGGTCGGTTATGGCTATAGCCGGCTGCTTGTCTTGTTTGGCCAACTTCACCAAATCATTTACTCGAGCAGCTCCGTCCAACATGGAGTATTCGGTATGGGTATGCAGATGCACAAACGAGGGTGAAGTCATATGAACCTTTTCCATTCAGGCTTCAGATCCAAAAAATCGCCCGATTTTACTTGACAAACAGACAACATCACACTTACAACTCCATAAACGCAAAAACTGACGACGATTTTCTTTAAGAGAGGATCTATAAATACATACCTGGCCCAGCGTGATTCACGTCGATCTGAGACGCCTGAGGTAACCCGCGGGATCTGAGTTCTTCCAATTGTGCTCTTGCAGCCATTTGTTGCGCGAATACCGCCGCTTGTATACCGTGAAATAACCCTTCCAGCCAACCGAGTAGCTGGGCTTGGGCAATACGCAATTCCGCATCGCTCGGCTCTTCTGATTCAAAAGGCAGTACCAGTCTGTCAAGCTCTTCACGTAGATCCGGAGAAAGAGAAGCAGCCAACTCGGTAATAGATTTTTGATAGATATCCCGAAGACGTTCCCTGCTTTTTTTATCCAAGGGGGCTTGTCTTACTTCTTCCAGTAGCTGTTTGACCATAGAACCAATTCGCATTACTTTGGCCGGTTGCTCTATGGACTCCAAAATGTCCTGTTCGTCCCCGACTGTTACATCCCCGACTTCCGACTCTGCTGTCTCGGCAACCGGATCCCCCATGACAATAATTTTCTGCGGCTGTGATTCATCCATAGATATATTCTTGTACTCTTCTGCTCTGAATAGTTGCCTTAAGACTAAATTTTTTAAAAAAATACTTTCCGAAATACACAAGTCGCCTCACACACTTAAGAAATTGCCGAGAGACAACCGGAGCTTGTCGGCATCTTTTTTTAATACAAAAAATGCCACCCTTGAGATCTCTTTCAATGGTGACATTTAAAAATGTATGCGCTTGTCAGAGTTGAATTACTTTTTGCAATTCAGCCAAAGACAGTTCAGTAGTGGCATTTCCACCGCATTGTTCACATTGAGCGGTGTGGCGCCAAGATCTGAGTAATTTCGTGCCGGAGGAATCCAAAAACACCACAAAAGCGTCAGAATCAGGATGTATGACAAGCTTATCGTAGGAAAGCCATTCTGTAGCGACGGATTTGTCGTCCTTCATCAGTCTACAAAACCTTTTTTCGACAGGGTCAAAGAGCCATGTGCTGTGACACGACTCAAGGACAAGAAACCTTTCTTGATCTTGTTCTGCCAATATTCCCGTCAAAACTTCCACACTCCTATCATGCCAGATATTACTGAGTTCGTGCTGTCAGTAGTATTTCATTTGGGTGAAGATACTGTGACAACTTTGCCAGAAAATAAGACGTTAGCAATAAATCCTGTCTTAGTAGTATAGCTTCCCTTAAGTGCATCGACTGTGTGATAGCACAGATGTCACTTATAGTTTATATTGATGAGTGTATCATTGGTCTGCGTCAACCCTGCTTGCAGCATAGCTGCTGACTGGCTTTAGTCTTTTTGATCACGCGACCACGGTGTTACCATGACCTCTAAGACATGCGATTCAACACCTTCCAAGGCGAGTGCTTCCAGCACAAAGGACTTGTTGAACAAAATGTCAGCTAGATCCAAAAGGCCCGTAGTCAAGTCTAAGGCCGCTTCGTGAGTGATGAGTACGCTGTCGTCATCTGTATGAATAGAAGTATCCAACTCTTCAGAAACGTGGATAAGAGCTCGTGCCGCGTCTGACAGCAAGGGTTCTTCTTTCGTTACGGCTTGATAAGCAAGCGAACCGGCTACCGCACGCAACCCCGCTTGAATCCTGAGCGTAACGGGCAATGACAATTTGACAATTTGTCCAAACCCGCATCTCTCAGGGATAATGTGGCCCATTTCACTTCCGGAAAAGTTACTGTCTTTACCGGAGCCGAAGTTGTTGGGGGTATTCTTTAACGCATTCGCCATATTCTTTATAAACGCGAAATCGTCATTTGATTCGGAGTTACCTTTAGTCATCTATAGCGCCCGCCTATTAGCCCTTGTCAACAATCTTAGCGCAATACACAATACTTTTACACAATTGGCCAAGGATAATAGAATCTTTCTTCTGGGGGCCGGGGGAAACATCCTGCTTTTACCATGAGAGATGCTCGGTCAACGGTCGCCTCGATCTCTTCCTCACTCAAGTAAATGCTCATAAATTCCGGAGTGGACTCTGACAATAGCAGACAACCTTGCATAATTTTTTCCGGTATTTCTTCTCCGATAAAATCCCACATGACGGTCCTTAGCTTTTCTTCTGAGTGAAAGCAGAGTCCGTGGTCTATGCCATATATCGCTCCGTCGTCCCCCAAAATAACATGACCGGCTTTTCTGTCGGCATTGTTGATCAATAAGTCAAATCCGCACAACATACGCAACAGAGGTATGTGCGTCTGCTCTTCCAAAAGCGTAAAGTAATTTACCGATACATCATTTGGAATGAACCTTTGTACGGAACCTACTCCGTATGGTCCGCTTACCTCTACGGTTTCCGGAATCAAATCAATGCCTAAGTAGGACGAAAGGCGATAGGCAAGTACTTCTCGCTTATAAAGCCCCGGCGGAAAGTCAAAAAGTGGTTTTTCACCACTCAGAGGCTTATAGATCACCGGCGATGTAAACCCTTCGAAAGAAGCTTCGCAAAAGAGGGTTACATTGGAACTCACAGGAATAAAGCCCAACACCGAAAGTTCAGCTTGTACTAAAAAATCTACCCACCCCGTCTCCATGAAAAGCCTTGTTTCAGCGTGTAGGTGGTTTGTGTCCGTTGGTTCTGGGACAGGCATGACCCCTTGGATCCAGCGGATAGCCGCACAGCGGACACGGTGGTCTTCCGGCTTTGGCCAGCACGGTGCCCATAATGGCCAAAGCTGCTGCCTGCTCTCTACTTAAAAACAGCTGCGCCGCCCTGTCCATATCTATAGCCTCAGAAAGCACTTCCCAGCCCGATGACTCATCGAGACTCGACATAAAATCCAGGTTTTCACTGGAAAATTCGATGTCTCCAAGGATCAGAAGAACGCCGTCCAAAGCAACGTCATAGGCCACAGCTATAGTACCTACGACAAAATTTATGTCGTCAGTCGGTCGAAATGATGCTGTTTCGTCAGGTAAGTGACCCGGTCTGGGTGCATCGTCCAGAATGTTGCCAATCTGATCACAGAGTAAGACTACTTGCTGCTTCTCCATTTTATAGGTATACAGCGTGTCAGAGCCTTCACATTGGAGGTAAAATGTTCTTTCTCCTACCGGACCGACTGTGGCAAAAATAATCCAATTCGGTATGATCGGGGACATATTAGTCATTCTATAAACCTACCTAACAAAATTAATTACCCGTCTCTTCCTCTGTTATATGGCTGACCAGAGCCCCGAGCTCATGTGTATCCAGTATGTGTGTTTGTGAGTTCATGGAAAGCACAATAGTCTTTTGTGAAGAATACAGTAAGACACTGGCCGAAGCGGTAGATACCGTCATCTTGTGTAAATTCTTCAACCCTAAAGATAACCCTAACACCAAAGCCACTTTGATGGGATCAGCGTGACTAAAAGCCAAAACTGTTTCTCCTCCGTGTATTGCTCTCATATCCGTAATAAAAGAAACAAGGCGTTGTTCCAATTCTTCAAAGGACTCACCGCCTGGAAATCTAAAGGTTTCCGGATGTTTCATAAGTGATTTCCACTCGGGAAGCTTATTTAGATCCGCCAAAGGAGCTTTTGTCCAATCTCCAAAATCACACTCATAGAGCCTGGGGTCTTGCACCACCGGCAAACCCAGAGTCTCGGCTGAGGGTTTAGCGGTTGCAAGCGCCCTCTCCAAAGGGGAGGAGTAGATGGCGCTAACCGGAAAGGTGTCTTTTAGCCTTTCTGCGAATTGGAAAGCCTGCTGTCTGCCTTCTTCGCTCAAATGTAACCCCGGTGCCCTTCCGGGCAACACCATTCCCGTAGTATCGGTTTTGGCATGTCGGACAAACACTATCGTTACAAAATCTTCTTTGCGATTTTCCTTTGATAAGTTTTCCATACCGCTTATTGTCCATCCGTGATTTGATTTACCAATATATTCTGACTCCAGTAATACAGATTAGTCATATATTTCTCAAAAGTAACAGTGATCCCGGAAAATAGCTTTCGGAACAGCAGATACTACTTATGCTTTGAATATCAGAAAACCGGCATATACTATAAGAAACCACGATCCGAAGTATCGGTGTCAGAAGAGTCAAAGCAAAAAATCGGTAGTTATATGAGTCCAATCGAAGTTGAAAACTGCAAAAAATGCGAAAGACTCGTGGAGTTTCGAAGCAAAATAGCTCTGGAAAAAAAACTCTGCTACCGAGAAGAAGAATACTGGGGAAAACCCGTTCCCTCCTTCGGCGACAAAGACGCCGCGCTTCTGATATGCGGCTTGGCACCTGCCGCACACGGTGGCAACAGAACGGGAAGAATGTTCACAGGTGACCGCAGCGGCGATTTTCTCTACGAAGCACTGTGGCGTCACGGTTACGCCAATCAGGCAAATTCTACATCCGGTGACGACGGACTTAGACTCCGAGGGGCCTATATAACAGCTGTTGTGCGCTGCGCGCCACCGGACAATAAACCGCTTCCCGAAGAAAGGGAAAACTGTATACCGTTTTTACGTGAAGAGTTGCTCGAGTTAAAAAACCTGACAACGATTCTGGCGCTAGGAGCTTTTGCCTACGATGTCCTGTGGAGACTGTACGGCACCTCGACAAAGCCCGACAATTCTCACTCACTGCTGCCCGATATCATAAAAAAACCTAAATTTCGTCATGGTCTGGAGATTCAGCTGGACACAAAAGTCAGCATGATATGCAGTTATCACCCAAGTCAACGTAATGTTTTCACCAAATTGCTCACAAAAGAAATGTTTGATGAAATATTGTTGCGCTGTCGGGCTCTGTCCTCTTACAACAGGGGTGAAGTATAGATCACGGGTTCAAGATGGCATCGAGGGACGTACTTCGATCTTTTTTGTAAAACTTTGTGCCCCCTGCGGACCTCTCTTCCTGCTCACAGCGGATAATTTATTCATAAGTTTCAACGCACCAGGATCCTCTTCTATGGATTTACGTACAATCAGATTTTTATTTTCCATATCTTCCAGTATCGTTTTACCCAAATCGCTTCTAATGACGGTCAACGTCCAGTCTGCATAAGCACCTATACCTCCGGCCGAAATATCGGCATGCTCGGCGGCAAAGTCCGGACACATCAAACAGCCTTCACGCGTCCAGGCGTGTGCTTGCTTGAGAGGCACTTCATGATAACCGCCGTCTTTGGTATATATCTGAAATACCCCCTTGATGTTCATTTTCCTGATCGTTTCCCGTTTGATGCCGTACTCGGCATCAAAAAGTTCGTCAAAGATAGCATCGTCGAAAGTTTTAGAACAGAGTAGTCCTACGGTTAAACTAAATCTCCTCGCTATTTTACCAGCTCGACGGGCAGCCATTGCTGCTGGCGCTGAAACTTGGCATCCCATGCCGACAAGAGCGATGCGTTCTGCTCCGGCGGCTACGGCGTCTGCATATCCGTATGGATTGGCACAATAGGTGTAACGCGAACCGGCTGCCGCCAGCACTTCGGCTTTCGATTTAGCCACAAGAGGTACCGCTTTCCAAGTGGTACCGTCGCCCTCTAGGCCGGAAAGCAGGGCTGCGTCTATGATGCCTTCTTCCAGTGCATATATCATTAGAGCACTGACCAGACCTCCGTCTTGTCCGTTGTTACGCAACTCTTCGTCGGTGGCTTGAGTCAGGCAGACTTCCTGATAAATCCCAGACAACTCCTCTTCCTCGCGCACCCTGCCATGGAGATAGGTATCAATTTCTGGCTCCCATGCCCCGAATCTCGGACACGCTCTCGTACACAGAGTGCACCCTTTATCACCATGGGTGCAGTCCGTTGCCCCACCGTCTTGTTCAAAGTGATAAGGCTTATAAGCACCGCTTTGTGCGTCATAACCCAAGACGTCGTGTGGACACGCAATAACACACGCCGAACAACCCGTGCATAAGCCAGTCGTGACAACTTCTTCATAGAGGTGCTTCCAGTGTTTAATGTCCCTAACCATTATCTCCCACCTTCTTTGTTCGAGATTTCTACGATGGCTTTCAAGACTTTTTCGGCGTGACCGTTGGCTCTCACGTTATAAAAAGCTTTAGCGATATTTTGAGATCCGTCGATAACGAACGTAGATCTGATAGTGCCTATTGTCTTTTTCCCATAAAGATTTTTTTCACCGTAGGCTCCGTATGCCGTGGCCGTTACAGCATCCTCATCCGTAGCCAGACGAATCTTAAGATCATGTTTTTCCCTAAAGCGACGATGTGAATCCTGATTGTCCGGGGAAACCCCTAGCACGTCAATACTAAGTTTAGCAAAATCAGTAATCAATTCGCTAAATTGACAAGCCTCTGTGGTGCAACCGGGTGTGTCATCTGCCGGATAAAAATATAAGACAAAAGTCTTGCCTTTATAATCAGACAACTTGACAGTATTTCCGTCGTCATCCGGCAATTCGAAGTATGGAGCTTTGTTACCTTCACTCAACTTAGACATATCGGCACCTATCCTTTATCTTTACTTTACTACATATCATTATTTATACATTATTGAATAAAGTGCCTGAGCGATGCTTTTTGCCATCACATTTTAAACAAAGTCAAACCAAAAATACATTCCCCGTATGGGCAGGTCTATACTCAAGATCTGGACTAAACTCATCCACAACTTTGACGAAAAATCGTTAGTCGTCTTTTTCTGGATACTTATCAAACGGAGTCAAGATGAGTGTGTTTTTTAAACAACTGAGAGCTGGCATAGATTTCGCAACGGATGATCGGTTGGCTAAAAGTATGGCAAATTATGCTTACATAATAGGTGACACCGCAGCGAGAGAGGCTTTACTCATAGACCCCGCATACTCTCCTGAGGAACTTGTTAGAAAAGTTGAACAGGCAGGGTTTCAACTTAAAGGAGTAGTTGTCACACACTTTCATGCCGATCACGCCGGTGGTACGCTTTATTCTGACTCCAGCCTACCCATCCCCGGTATTAGAGAATTACTGGAACTGAGTGCCGTTCCTATACATGTACAAAAGGCCGAATCCGAATGGCTTGAAAAGACCACCGGAGTGGGTAAAGACGATTTATGCCTTCATGAGAGCGGAGACCAAATCCTGCTGGGCGATACACGATTGAGCCTAATCCATACTCCGGGTCACACACCTGGAAGCCAGTGCGTACTTATTGATAACACCGTTCTGACAGGCGATACGCTATTCCTGCGAGGATGCGGACGCACCGACTTGCCGGGTGGCGATGCCGCTCAGCTTTACAATAGCTTGCGTGAGCTTGTCAGCACTTTACCGGTTGACACAATTGTCTGCACCGGACACGACTACGAAAAAGACCCGTATCAGCCTTTGTCTTCCCTATTGAAGACCAATCCGGTTTTGTGGGATATCCCACAGGAAAGTTGGATCCGTAAATTTGGTAGCTAAAGTAAAACTTATTACTGACATATGATTGTTGAGTTATGTCCCGTGTGTCTCGATGAAGACCCGCAGCCGCTCCAATATACCTCTAAGGATCTCTTCTGAGGTGGCAAAGTTTACCCTGACATGGCCGGAGCCGGCCGGACCAAACGCCAAACCGTCGGAAAGCACCAGTTGCGCCTCATCTTTTATCATGTCGGTAAGTCCTGGCCCAAGATTCAGGAACCCTAAATCCATCCAAGCCAGATATGTACCCTCTGGCTTTACAAAACCCATCTCCGGAAAAGCACTTGCCCATTCTTCCACCAAGGATCTGTTGCGGTGCAATACATCCATTACGGCATCTAACCAGGATGAGGCCTGAGAATAAGCGGTAATGGCTGCTTCAATCCCCAAAGAACTGACTCCGCCAAGCAGGATAGACGGAAAATTGCGAAAAGTAGCCAAGAGTTCCTTGGAGCCGAACGCCACCTGTGCACAGTGCAGACCGGCAATATTGAAAGTCTTACTGGCGGACGACAGAGTCACCGTATTTTTTGCCAAATCTTCGTTGAGCGTGGCAATGGGGATATGCTTATATCCCTCAAATACCAAATCGCAATGAATCTCGTCTGCGACTACCGTCATCGAGTATCGCAAAGCAATGTCTGCCAGCAATGTCAGTTCCTCACGACTAAAGACTTTACCAGTGGGGTTATGAGGATTACAAAGCAGCAGCACTTTCGGACGATTTTCGTCCACTACTTTTTCAAACCCATCAAAATCTAGTGAATACCCCTGATTTCTCTTTACAAGGTCGAATGTGACGATCTTTCGCGACAGATCTTTCACGACATTAAAAAAAGGTGGATACGTAGGGGTAAAAAACACGACTTTGTCATCCGCTTCGGTAAAAGCATGAACACAGGCAGCCATCGCCTGGACTACATCGCTCGTCAAAATCACCATTTCCGGGTCCAGCTTAAGGCCGTGGCGAACGCCATACCTGACGGCAAACAACTCTGCCAAGAGTTGTGAAGTTTTTTGATCTGAGTACCCGAAATCATCGCACTCCAACATACTCAGTAAGACTTCTTTTATTTCTGGCGCCACCGGAAAGTCCATATCGGCAACCCAAGATGCCAAAACATCGGGACCGGCTACACCCCACTTCGCACTTCTCTTGCGACGCAAGTCTTCCGCGGTAAGATTAGAAAAGCTGACTCTTGGTTCTCGATTGGTAATCATTTTACTCCCGGTAATACATTATTACTGTATACAGACTACCCTTTCCGAAAAATACCAAGGTGACAGCTTTAGGCTAAGATTTAGCGCAGAGTAGTCTTCTGCCTACTTTTTTTGAAAAAAATCAAAAAAAAATGATTTTTGAGTGGCATAGTAACTACTCAATGTGATATATTGTTATTAAGGTCGTCATGTACATGCCGATACTTAACAAAAGTGGTCTTGTATAAAGGCAACTTGGTGGACGTTACAGACGGACATCTAAAATTCAATAACCCCCCTATTGGTATACACCAACAGGTCTAATCCCCCCTTAGACCTGTTGGTGTACCTAATTTAGTTATAACATTGTCGTCAAGCCCTGCTTATAAAAAATGTGACTTATGACCCATTGCGACAACTGTCACAGGTGTTATCATCTGCTTAATGAATGTTTTTTTAGTAGACGATCACGAACTCGTCAGGCGAGGTCTGAGAGAGCTGCTACAGTCGGCAGAAGACATCACCGTCACCGGTGAAGCTTCCAACGTTGCTGAAGCTTTACAGAGGATCCCCTTAGCCGAAGTCAACGTTGCCGTTATCGATGTGAGACTTCCCGACGGCAACGGGATTGAGTTGTGTCGAGAGATCCTTTCCGAAGATCCTTCGATCAGGTGTCTTATCCTCACCTCTTATGACGACGATCAGGCCTTGGAATCGGCAATTTTAGCCGGAGCCAGCGGCTACTTACTAAAGCAGATACGCGGCAACGAACTAATCGGATCCATACGCAAAGTCGGCGAAGGAGGATCTCTCATAGATCCCAAAGTAGCCCGTATGGCCATAGAGCATCTACACCATAAAACCAGACCGGATTCCAGGATCGACCATCTGACCGCTCAAGAACGTAAAATTCTGTCTTTACTGGCAGAGGGGAAAACAAACCGCCAAATTGGCGCCGAAATGTTTTTGGCAGAAAAAACGGTCAAGAATTATGTCTCCAACGTATTGAATAAAATGGGGTTTTCCAGGAGGACAGAGGCTGCCGTCTATGCCGCCAGATTGGAAGAAAAGGGCGAGTTGGATACCAACTAATGCTGTCTTAGGATTCCAACACCGATGCTATCTGTGTTAAAAATCTTCTTATGGTGTCTTCGGCAATTCTATGCATAAATGCATTGTTGACCACTTCCCCTATGACGCCGAGGGGGACCCTATAGCGTCCCGTAATTCCCAGTCGGCAGACACCGCTGTCCAAAGCAGACAATTCCAAATCGGCTTCCAAGGTTGGAAAAAGTTTGGACGTACCGGTAGGGGTCCAGACCATGGGCACCACAACGGCATTTGGACGGATTCTCGGTTCTCCGAGCACAACATCAACGGTTTTTGCCATCAAAACACCTGAGCCGACTTTGACTTTTGCACCACTGCTCTCTAAGGATGCCGTCTCGTTAGCTATAGGTGCCAACCAGGAAGCATGGTCGTAAGCGAGTTTGGCCATCAATGAATCCAACTCTCCGTTGATGTGGACAAAGTCCGATACAAAAATCACGGAACCGCTCTTTTGCTTTCCCTTACCGTCTGATGCAACCAACTTTTCGACCATAATGAAGCAATTTTACATCTTCTGTCACCAAGACCATTAGGGCACTAAGTCATCTAATCTTGGGAGCTTTGAGAGTTTGCTTAAGATATTTTAAGCTTTCTTCTCCACGGCAAGCAACCCAATTCTGGTAAGCGTTGCTTTAGACCTTAAAAAGTTCTCTCATAGCTTTGACATAGACGGGATATGTGCTAGCGTTACGGTAGAAAGCAAAAATCGGAGAAGCAAATGTCGTATACTCCATCCAACGCGAACAAAGACCTTTTACCTCCGCAAGCGTTGAAAAGACTTGAGGCGCTCAAAAACTCCCATACTTCTTCTTCACTTCTCAGCTCATCGGCACATCTATCTACAAAACTTTGCGGTTTCACTCCGGTGGGAGAAGTTATGGGCTGCATTGTACAAAATATCGGCTTCAGCGGATACGCCGGATGCGGCTGGTATGGCGGTAGCTATGGTTACGGAACACCGAATTTGTACACAACCCTCTATGACGGCAATAACACCGGTAATTGGGGAGGGCTAAATCCCTACCTGAGCGCCCTACATAATGGCTACAACACCGCTCTCGCCCGGATGGAAGCAGAAGCAGCAGCACTCGGTGCAGACGGGGTCATAGGAGTTACTCTCAAAGAAAGTCGATTTGAAGGCGGACAAAGAGAGTACGTAGCCATGGGTACAGCCATCAGATCTCTAGGGGGACTGCATACCACAAACCCTTTCACCACTTTGCTCTCCGGAAACGATTTGGCCAAACTCGTCAGCTCCGGATGGATACCCAAGTCAATACTGTTTGCCATTTCTCTTGGAGTGAAACATGATGACTATTACACGAGAATGATATCTTCATCACTGACTTACAACAGTGAAATGCCGGCTCATACCGATCTTGTGAACGCCGTACGCAACGACGCTCGACTGCAACTCGCCCGTATGGCAACAAGAGCCGGTGCCCATGGTGTCATATTGTCAGACAAAATTACCACAGAAATACATGAGATTGAAATTGCCGAGCAGCACAGAGACCTGGTAGGTATGGCCAATGCCACCGGTAACGCAATAGTGCGTTACGATGCGGCTTTGGAAGCAAAAAACTTTGGCAGCATACGAAAGACAATAAGTTTAAGATAGCGACGCCCCAGTCGGCAACCAGTATAGGAGAAACAAATGTCAGAAGACCAGTTGCAAATCCCAGAAGATGCAATACGTCGCCTTAATGAAATGAAGCCGGGGTCTTCCACGGCTCTATTTACTTCCGACTTATCGGTCAATGAGTTTCTGTTGGTACGCGAAGCAGGTTTTAAACCCCTGGGGCTTGTACTCGGCTCGAGTGTGTACCATGTAGGCCTTCAAGTGGGAAAGTGGAGCCAAAATATGGAACTGGATAAGCTGTCACAGGCTATGTACCACGCCAGAGAGCTTGCCATGACGCGCATGGAGCAAGAAGCCCAAGCTCTGGGGGCGGACGGCATAGTGGGCGTTAGGCTGGACATAGAATTCAAAGAATTTGGATCCGATATAGCAGAATTTATAGCTGTAGGCACCGCTGTCAAAGCAGACGTGCCCGGAACTTGGCTCAATAATAAAAATATGCCTTTCACATCTGACCTTTCCGGTCAGGATTTTTGGACTCTTATTCAGACCGGCTACGCACCGCTTGGAATGGTCATGGGTAGCTGTGTTTACCATATAGCACACCAAAAAGGGTTTTCTGCCTTCAATAACATGGGTCGAAACGTTGAAATTACCCAGTTCACGGAAGCCCTTTATGACGCTAGGGAACTTGCTATGAGCCGTATGCAGGCAGAAGCCGAGACTTTGCACGCGGAGGGCATCGTCGGAGTTCAGCTTTTGTCTCTACCCCACAAGTGGGGCGGACATACCACAGAATTCTTCGCCATAGGAACAGCAGTAAAACCATTGCGTACCGACCATGTCATCGCTAAACCGCAAATGTTCTTACCCCTAACTGACTAGTTTTGGAGTAAGAAAAATATCTTAACCCATCGGAGAGCATGGCTTTAAAAATCTAGATAGTCTTATCTCGTGAGTGACTTTATCGAGACAAAAAATACCTCTCTTTCACTTGGCAAAGTGCATAATGATCGAGATATTTCACAGAGAATGGATTCTTTGGTAGAAGCAGTCACCGTGATAACTTCCGGTCTCAATCTAAGCGAGACCTTACAGCACATAGCCGATTCCGCCAGATCCCTAATGCACTGTCGCTACAGCGCTTTGGGAATACTGGGGGCGGATAACAAAATTGAAAAATTTATCATCTCAGGCATAAACGAGGAAGAAGCAGACAGAATTGGTCCTTACCCTGAAGGGAAAGGACTGTTAGGGCTCTTGATACAGTCCCCAACCCCTGTTCGCATAGATGACATTTCGAAGCATCCCCTTTCCTACGGCTTTCCGCCGAAGCATCCGATGATGAAGACATTCCTTGGCGTGCCGATCAAAATAGAAAACCGTGTCTTTGGTAATCTCTATCTAACGGATAAACTCAATAGCTACAGTCAAAACGCCGACGATATGGTTATCGGGTTTACGGCGGCAGATGAACGTTTAGCCATGGCACTGTCGGCTATTGCCGGCATTGCCATAGAAAATACAAGGTTACATCAGCGGGCAGCTCAGCTTATACTCGCTTCAGATAGAGAGCGTATCGCTAGAGATCTGCACGATCTGATTATTCAGCGCCTCTTTGCAATTGGTATGAGCCTCCAGGGAATGATAAATGTAATGGACGATGACGTCAGCAAAGAGCGCCTTGCCGAAGTTATAGACGGTCTAGACGGAACCATAGCCGATATACGTAAAACGATTTTTTCTTTGGGAAACAAGGATAATACCTTTAAATCTGCTTTTATTACCACAGTCGAAGAAGCTTCTGAATTGCTTGGCTATAAGCCAAAACTAAACCTCATAGGGCACATAGATACTTTAATTGACAGACACTTAGGAGACCATATTTTAGCAGTGTTAAAAGAAGGCTTATCCAATATTTTACGACACGCAAAAGCCACAGAGGTAACCATAACTCTGGAAGCTGACGACGAGATCTCTTTGACAATTAAGGACAACGGTCGCGGTATCAAAGAAAAAGGTGCGAATGGCTTTGGCCTTGCCAATATGGAAGAGCGTGCCAAACTTCTGGGAGGCTCTTTCAGCATATCCTCTCTGGAAACAGGCGGTTCATGTCTCAAATGGGCCGTTCCCGCAAACAGAAATTAGGGCCAAGCTTCTTCATCGGTATTTGACCTTTGAGTCTTTTGTCACTGTCAGGCATGACAATTTACTCTAATGAACCCTGACACTCCGGTGTAATAATACTGATATAAGCAATTAGCTTGTAAAAACGAAAGGGGTGCAACATGAAACTCAACTCATTGATAACAGAACCGGAAGAAATCCATACCCCGAGGTCGTTACACTACCTCACCCATTCTAAAGCAATGGGAGTGGTTTGGTCAGCCCTCAGAATATGGCTGGGTGTGATGTGGATACAAGCAGGTGTATCCAAACTATGGGGCGCAGAAAACTCTGCCTTTCTGCACAACAACGGAGCGGCCGTGGCTGGTTTTGCTTCCCACGGCATACCCGCTTACAGCTGGTGGGGCAGTTTCCTACACGGATTTGTGGTACCAAACGCCGACTGGGTAGCCGTGCTTGTTTCGATTTCGGAATTTCTGGTTGGCTTGGGCTTAGTACTGGGTTTTTTGACACCTGCTGCTGCCACAGTGGGAGCTCTTTTGAACTTCACATACGTCATGTCCGGGACAGCCAGCGTAAATGCATTTTATGCTCTAGTGGCCATCGTCATCTTGGCTACGTGGAGAACTTCTTCTGAAATAGGTATAGACGGATTTATCAGGGCTTACCGCCAGACACACAACGGACGACTCTTCAAAAAGAACGTGTTTAGCGGACTGGCTAAAGTAAAGGGAGGCACCCCCAAAGTAGCATAAAAGACCTTTACTCAAAGCCTTAAGTGATGGGGTAACCAAATGGTTACCCCATCACTTAAGGCTTAATTCTTTTTACGACCGTATAAAACCCGTACCTCAATCGAGTAATTTAATAAGTTGTGAACCATGACTCATCGGGTAGTTCAAACCGAGTAATCCTGACGGTTTTATGCCTTGTCCTCTTCATTACCTTCCTTGATACCACGATTGTAAGCGTGACGCTTGGCGACATTCAATTGGATTTGCACGCCGGAGTCGCTCAGTTACAATGGGTCATCAACGGCTACGCGTTACCGTTTGCCAGCCTCATGTTGCTAGCGGGAAATCTTGCCGACAGATTTGGAAGAAAAAAATTACTCATCCTCGGTCTAGCTATTTTTACTCTCGGCTCCCTTCTCGCAGCGTTGGCACCCAATCCGGACATTTTGATTTTTGCAAGAGCAATTATGGGCGTAGGTGCCGCTGCATCCGAACCGGGCACTCTTTCCATTATCAGGCACGTATACGAAGATCAAAATGAGAGGGCGAAATCTACAGGAATTTGGGCGGCCGTGGCGGGGTTGGCTTTAGCCTGTGGTCCCGTATTGGGTGGCATTCTGACAGATGCCGGCTCTTGGAGATACGTATTTTGGTTTAACTTTATTTTAGGCATTTTCTTGGTTATGTTGGCGCTCAGAACTATCCCTGAAAGTTTTGATAAATCTGACAGCAAACTGGATATAAAAGGGTTTTTCACAGCTACAGCAGCCTTGTCTGCCGTTACATTTGCTATCATTCTGGGGGAATCATCGGGTTATATCAATTCACTCACAATTGGCCTTTTTGCTGCCTCAGCGGTTTTTGCGCTTTCTTTTATCGTGACGGAAAAGAAATCTCAAAACCCGATGTTGCCTACAGCTTATTTTCGCAATTCATCTTTTAGCGGATCCCTTTTTGTAAGTTTAACTCTGTTTTTTGGTATTTTTGCCATCTTCTTTTTTACGGCTCTCTATTTGGAAGAGGTGTTAAATTATTCAGGTTATAGGATAGCGATAGATTTTTTACCCATGACGTGCTTAATGATTCTGTCATCCCTAACAACCGGCCGTAAAATTGGTAAATATGGCTATAAATTATTTATAGTCGGCGGATGCCTGATAGCGGGAGTAGGCACCTTGTTATCAATGGGAGCGCTCAAATCTGCAATACCTTCTTCCATGTTACCTTGGTACTTGGGCTTAGCCGGCATGGGGTTCGGATCCGCCGTCGTACCTGCCGTCTTGGTAGTGCTGGATATGGTCCCGCCGGAACATTCTTCAATGGCTGCCTCTTCTGCCAATACCAGCCGTGAACTTGGGTCGGTACTCGGAGTAGCTATTTTAGGATCCTTGGTGAATGGCAATTTAGGCACTTACTTACTTCATAGGCTCAATGCCCTCAAAATACCTTCAGTCTTTCAACTCTTGGTCTTAAATGCTTTGGAAACGGGCAACATACCGAAAAATACTTACGCTGACCAAAGTCTGTATGGCAAAATCGTCACCAAAGTTATTATTGCTGCCTACGGTGCATTTCGAGAAGGACTTCACTACGCTCTCCTCTCTGCCGGCATTATCCTTTTGGTATCGGCCGTAGTCAGCTATCTCGCCATCAAAAACGACGCCGGGTAGCTTCAGGATTCTGCTTTTGTACATACTCCGCACATCCCCTGCAAAGCAAAATGCTTAGGGTTGATAGAAAAATTAAAGTTTTTCTTTATCTCACGCATAAACGGGTTGAGCAATTCAAGGGAAACTTCTAAGATTTGTCCGCATGATTCGCAAACTAAATGCACATGAATTTCATTTTCTAAGTGATAAGTTGCAGGACCATGTAGAAAGTGGGTATGCACTACCACGCCCAGCTTTTCCAATTCTTCTAGATTGCGATAGACCGTAGATAGATGTATTTCCGGATATTGTTCCCTGACAAGCCCGGCGACTTCTTCGGCTGTAATGTGCTCCTTGGCATTTATCAGGGACTTCAAAATGGCGTGCCGGGATTTCGTAACCCGACCGCCACTTAGTCGAACCAAGGCTAATACGTCATTTTCATCCATATCGCACCAAAATGTCAAAATACCATCTGTCATACATCCAAGAGGTCTTGACTACGCGCCCCATGATCTTTGGAATCCAGATACCCACTAAAATATTCATGCTGCAACAACAATACTCCCACCTCATATGAGATGGGAGTATTGTACGATTGATTTATCAGTGATTTTCTGTCAGGGTCTAATCCGGTAACCCGCCAAGGGTAACGGCCGCAGTCTTGCTTGCACCCGTGGGCGAGGTATAGGTGACGTTTACCGTATCACCTGGTTTGAATTTAGCTATTTGAGTATGCAGAGCGCTTCCCGTAGGAGTAGCGGCTCCGTTCAAAGCCGTTATGGTATCTCCTGCAGCCAGACCAGCCTTTTGAGCTGCTCCGTTTTGAGCAACTGCACTTATCGTTACCCCATTTGTCTGCTGACCGGAGTTGGTAGTGCCTGAAGAACCTCCTATTGTGCCCTGATTATTAAAGAAACCGCCAAAAGGATTGGTAATACCCGAATTGGCAGTCGGAGGCTGATAAAAGATGCCCAGGAAGGCAGGTACACCTATTTGGACACCGTTTACCGTATTGCCGGCCTTGATATCTCCTATCAGTCTGAGAGCCCTATTAGCCGGAATGGCATATCCTTGAGTAGCGCCTGCGGTAGCCGTCAAAGCAGCGGTGTCCATGCCGATAACCTGTCCGGAGGTATTCACCAAAGGACCACCCGAATCTCCCGGCTCTATAGGAGCAGTCGTCTGTATCATGTTGTACAGAGTCTCGGATGCGCTGCTCAATTGATCGCTTGCTGTTATCGTGCGCCCCAGAGCCGATACTTCACCCGTGACAACCGTGGGAGTACCGCCCTGACCCAAAGCGTTTCCCAGAGCAATCACGCCTTCACCTAAAGTAACTTTGGAAGAGTTAGCAAAAGTTACGGTAGGTAAGTGTGAAAACCCGTTTACCTTAATAAGCGCTACGTCATCCGTAGGGTCTTCTCCGACGACATGAGCCGGATAGCTGCCCGAATAACCGCGAATTGTTACACGTATCGTTGCTGCCTGATTGATCACGTGGTTGTTAGTCATGATCAGTCCGCTCGAAGAAACAATCATTCCGGTTCCCGCTGCCTGCTCGGCACCCAGACTCTGCGACTCTACTACCGTATTGATGTCCACTATGGCCGGTTCCACCTGGTTAGCTACCTTTTGCACCAGATTTGTACTGCTACTGGCTTGTGGTGCAAGCGAAGAAGAGGGGGTGTTCCCGGAATTGAGGTTACCGGAAGAAGACGGCGTATTATTTGTCGGTCCCAAAGCACTTGTGGAGACCTGTCTGCCTCCAAAAGCTATACCCAAACCGGCCCCAAGACCTCCGGCTAAAAGGGCTACGCCCATGACTGAGGCTAAAAGTCTTTTATACATTTTGGGGCTATGAGATGGAGAGGTCATGCCCGGCTGTCCCATTGACCAAGGAGGCGGAGGCACCCAGGCACCTGTGATATTAGCTGCCTGCATTGATTCAGGCGGGGTCATATATGGTGGCTGCCCCGCTCCCGGATACCCGTTGACAGGAGTCTCTGGTTGTTGGGAAAGTTGATCGCCGCTATTTTCGTCAACATAGCGTTCTTCTCCGTAACGAAAGGCCGCGCTTTGTTGCTGACTTTGTGATCCCAAGTAAGTCTCGCTTGAAAAAGCCGTTTCACCAGTGGGGGTATCTTGGCTATAAGGCGGTTGCGGATCTTTGGAAACCGCCGCATCGTTCTGTTGATTAAATAGATTACTGCCGCTTTCTTGGATTGTTGAATCACCGTTGTTTGTCTCATCAAATTCAGCCATGCTGATCATCCCTTTCCTCTTCTATATACCATAGTCAGACATTTGTAAATCTCTCCCACCAAAAATATTTTTTATTGCCGAACCCGTCTCAATGAACTTTGCCTGGATCCCAGGGGGGAAGGATCCAGGCAATCTGTTCGACCTATGTCAATATTTCAGTTTGAGATTTTTCATATTAATATAATGCACCTTCATTCTCTGATTGCACTGAATATAATCTGTGAGTTTTCTGAGAATATTAACACAGGTACTTATCAGTAGTTGAGGCTGGAGGACACGATGGGAACAGGTATTTTTTGATGGGCAGGTGATCCGTAAAAATGAACGCTGCCAAAGTTATAAGTGTTACCAAGTGAAGAAATCAGTACGTAACCCTTACCGTCAATGTCCGCCTGCGCCGTCACGATGGGAGCCGGAAGTCTGAATTTAGCTTTTGACCCATGGAAGACAGCGTTGCCATAATTGTAGACATTTCCGAGCCTAGAAACCAGCCAGTAACCCTGCCCACTACTGTCAGACAAAATAGCCACTATTGTTCTCACCTTTGGGTTGACCGAAAGGTGAGAATAGCCGACTGCGTTGCCAAAGGGATACACACTACCAGATGCACTCACCAACCAATAGCCCTGACCGTTGGGAGTAACGGCCATAGAAGTAATGGGGGAAGACAGATTGATATGCGCTGTTGAACCATAAAACTGCGCTGTACCGTAGTTGTAAATATTTCCGGCGGAAGTAACCAGATAGTACCCGGCTCCGTTGTTAACACTTTGAAAGGCAACTATAGGATGAGGAAGACGTCCTTTGGCGTGTGAGCCGTGGAACTTGGCATCACCATAATTGAAGACATTTCCGAGCTGTGTTACGACATAATAGCCTTTCCCGTCAGCCGTCGACTGAACTGCCACAACACGCCTGAATCTGGTATTAAACGAAAGATTGGAAAGAGACTTGGCTGTGCCGTAACTATAAATCTTGCCCTGCTTCCCCACTTCAAGATACCCGGTCACAGCAGGGTATCTTATAATGAGTTGGTAACTCTGTGAAGGCGTGGTCAAACCGTTGGAAGCGGTAACCAAAACGTTATAAGTACCTTCAGAACCGCTTGTCGGTATCCCGGAAATCTCCGCCTTACCACCCCCCAAGTTGGAAAACGTCAGCCCTTGGGGTAAGGGGCCGGACTCGCTAAAGGTAGGCGCCGGAGACCCTGTTGCAGTAATCAGAACGCTGTGAGAACGCCCTGCCACAAACACTCCTCTTGCCACACTTGTAAAACTTGGCTGAATTCCGCCGAAGTAGAGTTCTACCGCAGAAAGAGCGGAGCCACTTGATGAGGACCCTCCGACTATTAAAACGTACCCGCCTGCTACCAGTACACAACCGGCCCCTGTTTCAGAAGTCGTCAAAGAACCGGTTGCACTCCACGAAGAAGTCGCTGTGCTATAAATTTCAGCGGCATTGGTCGTAGTAGAAGCTGAAATATCACCCGTAAGGCCGCCGGCGATAAGGATATTTCCATCCGCCAGCTGTGTCATAGAGGCATTGTCATGACCTATGGACAGTTGTGCTGTGGCGACAAAGCTCGAAGAGGAAGGATTGTACAAATACGCGTTTGCACTCGCCACCCATACGTTATTCACCACGGTTTCCCCTCCCGCCACAAGCACATTACCGTTAGCCAATCTTGCAGCAGATGCCGAAGCAACATCGATCGGGAGACTCCCAACCTGTGTCATTGTACCTGGCCCGCTTTGTCCGGATGCCGGAGGCACAAAAACATAGGCGGCGTTGCTAGGAACTTCAGAACTCCCCGTACCGGTCTCACCTCCTGCTACAAGCACATCACCGTTACCGAGTAAAGTTGCCGTGGTGTCAGCCAGACCAACACTAAGAGAGGATCCGTTAACGAAAGAGTTTGTGCTTGGATCAAAAAGCTCAACAGATGCAGTAGCGGAATAGCTGGTGACTGGCGGAGTCGTAGTGGTGGTAGTTGTAGAAGAAGTGGTAGTTGTAGGAGAAGTGGTAGTTGTAGAAGAAGTGGTAGTTGTAGAAGAAGTGGTAGTTGTAGAAGAAGTAGTAGTTGTAGAAGAAGTGGTAGTTGTAGACGTGGATGGAAGCGAACCGGTTTGCCCACCCGCTATCAGAACTTCGCCGTTACCCAGCACGGTAGCGGCAGCATCAAACCTTGGTATGGCCATGGGAGAGACTGACGTCCAAGACGCCGAAGTAGGATTATAAAGTTCGGCCGAGGCAAGTGCGGACCCAGAAGAAGAAAGGCCTCCGGCTACCAGCACGTCTCCGTTGTCAAGCAAAGTGGCCGTTGCGTCATATAGGGCAGTCGGCATAGGAGCGGTAGAGACAAAGGTGCCGGTTGTGGGACTATACAGCTCTGCTGTATCCGTTGCAGACGGCGACGCAACACTTCCCGTATTACCTCCGGCTACCAGCACGTCTCCGTTGTCAAGCAAAGTGGCCGTTGCCCCAATGAGTCCCGTCGAAAGGGATGACGCGGCAATAAAAGTATTGAGTGACTGGGGGGTTGTCGCGGCAACTGCCGGTGCCAGAAATGGTACCCCGAGCACAATACCTACATAAGACGCCAGAAGTAAAAGCGGCGCCATGACGTAAAGAAGGCTTTTGGTTTTAACTTTTGACATGACCGCTTTACACACAGATCGAAACCTACAAAAAGGACTTCTGATAGCCGCTTTCGCATCTGCCAAATTATTGTGATATACGCCGTACTGCTTTTGTCCACTATATTTATCTCGTGGTAATAATCCCCAAAATTTCATCATAACCTCCGTCTTGATTCTCTCATTGACAATATGCTTATTTATGTACTATTATATTGATCATAGATTAGTAATAAATAATCAACAAAATAATCATAATTTTGCATGTCAAAGATAAATACTGCTATAAAAGATAGTCTTACTATTGCTAACTTGCAAATCACCTTTGTACTATTTAATACAAATACATAACTCTATTTATATTTTGGTATTATTCCGGTAAGCATAGCTTGTACCAAGTGCGCATGCAAACCTGTCAAATGTGACAAATTCTGCCTTAAGTACAATAGAATGGGGGCATGAGATCCAAGAAAATCTTTTCAAACAGTCCGGGTGGAATGGTCAAACATACCGGACACACCTCTTCTAATGTGGGAGCTAAGCATTTAGGGCTCGCTTTAGCTGTAGTTATGACAGGAGTGCTTATTACCGCTGTCGATACAACCATTGTGATTTTGGCGCTTCCGGAAATAGAGAAAAATCTCCATGTAGCCATAGCATCTGTTATTTGGGTTGTCATCGGATATCTACTTATCATCACTTTGCTGGCTACTCAGGTAGGAAAATTCGGAGACATGTACGGTCGGGTCAAAATGTACGAAATGGGCTTTATTATCTTCGTAATAGGATCAGCTCTATGCGCCATATCTTGGAATGAAAGTTCGATTATCGTCTTCAGAATTCTTCAGGGTCTCGGAGCTGCCCTTGTCACGGCCAACAGCGGAGCCGTCATAGCGGATTTATTTCCTCCAGAAAAAAGAGGTCGCGCTTACGGCTTTAATGCAGTAGGTTGGTCACTCGGAGCAGTACTCGGGATCGTGCTTGGCGGCGTCATAGTTACTTACTTCAACTGGCGCTGGGTATTCGGTATCAATATACCCATAGGTATTTTTGCCGTAGTTCTGGCGTTTCGAGTCCTCCACGACAACGCTCAGCGCGTAGCACACAAAATTGACTTCTTCGGTATGATCACTCTCGGTCTTGGCCTCTTTGGCATTTTGTGGGCAGCAACCCAGCTGACAAGCAGAGCTTTGGATGCTTCCGTTTTGGGTTATTTTATCGGTGGTATCGTCATGATAGCGATTTTTGCCTTGATAGAAAAAAATCAAAAAGAGCCCATGCTTCAACTATCGCTTTTTAAAATCCCTACGATGACCCCCTCACTCTTAGCGTCGCTTTTCCAGGGACTAGGCAATTACGCCGTATTGTTCTTGGTGATCATGTACTTGCAGGGGGCCAGAGGCCTCTCGCCAATACACGCTTCGCTGCTGTTGGTGCCTGGCTATATATTCGGAGGTTTCGTAGCCCCCGTAATAGGTAGAATTGTGGATAAAATAGGCCCGGTTTTACCGGCTACCGTAGGGCTGGGTATCCAGGTCATCGCACTACTTATATATGCTCATCTGACCGATACCACGACATTATGGCTGGTAGTTCTGGCAAGCGTGATCAATGGCATAGGAGGAAGTAGTTTTTTCCCAGCCAACACGACAGCAGTAATGAAAGCTTCACCTAAAGAACTGTTCGGTATAACTTCAGGAGCACTTAGGACGTTTGCCAACGTGGGAATGGTGTTTTCATTTTCCTTGGCTATTTTAGTGGCCTCCAAATCTATATCCAGAGGGCTTGCATTTGCCATATTTGTGGGTTCCACAAATCTGCATGCCAAAACGGCAGAGGCCTTTACAAACGGCTTACATTCGGCTTTTTATGTCTCCATGGGTCTTTTAGTAGTGGCGGCTATTCTGTCAGCAACCAGAGTACTCGATGGGCGCCGCCACAAACCACTGCCATTATCCACAGAAACCGTAAGCGAACCTGCAGTTCACAGCTAGCTCTATTCCCGGCGTAATCCGGTGCGACCAATTGTTATCTGTCTGTAAAAACACGACCCTTGCGGTCTGTTCGCAAATCAGTCGGGTTATATTGGAGTAAAGCAACAAGTTGATCTCGGGGGAGTCAAGTGAAGAAAACTTTTATAAAACTTGCACCGGTAGCTGTTATATTGCCGTCGATTCTTGCCATAAGTATCCCTGCTTTCGCCGCAGCTTCTACCAAACGCCCCTCTGCCGCGAAGATGCTGGGGATAGCCATCCAATCCGGGAGCAAAATGAACTCAGTTCATTATGAAAGTTACGATCACCTTGGACAGGTAACCATCTCGGAAAACGGCTACGTGGGACGCAGTAAAGGATACATCTTATCCGACTACAAAGACGGCAAGTCAACGGGGTCATCTGAAGAAATTTTTCTCAGCGGAAAGCTTTTCTTGAAAGCCAACTCTTACACCTTAGTCAATTTTTTTGGCTTCAAGAAAAAGGGGGCCGGTAAATATGGCAATAAATGGATATCAATACCAAAATCAGACGTTACTTATGTAAATCTAACGGCATCTCTGACAATCGCCGGACAAATGCAGCAAATTAAGATTCCCGGTAAAATCACATATCTGAAAAACTCCAGGTTAAATGGCAGAGCAGTGACTGGGATAGTAGGCCATCCGACATCCGTGGGCGGACTTAAAGAAACGGAAACTCTGTACATAAACCCTTCAGGAAATCATCTGCCCATCAAAGCCACTTTATCGCAAGGAAAAAATGCCGAGGCTTATGTGTCTTTTATCAAATGGAACCCCTTTGTCGATGTCAACCTACCAAAAAACTCGACTCCGATTTCCAAAACAGGACTGGAATAACAATTCCTCAAGCCGCTACCCAAAATAAGTAGCGACAATTTATGACAAAGAAAATACTTTTGTCGCGTTAATCATTACTTGCTCGGAAAAGTCATGGCTGTCTACGCCCTTGAGAGTAGCGACGTATTCTCCGACTAGGCTTACGAATGCCGGCTGATTCTTCTTTCCTCTGTGTGGAACCGGTGCCAAATAAGGAGAATCCGTTTCAATGAGAATCCTGTCTAAGGGGCAAAATTTTGCCGCCTCTTGAATAGCAAGTGCATTCTTAAAAGTGACTATTCCGCTAAAAGAAATATAAGCACCCATATCGAGTGCCTTTCGTGCCTGTTCGACTCCCCCCGTAAAACAATGGATAATCGTGTTGACTGGCATTTTGTGTTCTTTGAGAATTGCGAAAGTATCTTCCCAAGCGTCACGGGTATGGATGACCAGAGCGAGGGCCAGATCGTTAGCAATATCGATTTGACGAGCAAAAACTTCTTTTTGATCTTCGACAGAAGAATTGTTATAGTAATAGTCAAGCCCACACTCTCCTATTGCGACCACGCTTCCCGGCAACCCATTTTTCTCTTTTGCAGCTCCGCTGAGCAGATCATAAAGTGGATCTATGCCGTTCTTCGCGTCATGCGGGTGCACCCCGAGTGCCGCCCAGACATCCGGTAAATCGAGTTCCTTAGCAACGGCTCCATCCCCACTTGAATAATAGGCTTCATCAGTGGTATTGAAATGCCTGTTTAAGAACTCCTTTATAGACAGACCGTCTTTTTTAGCGGCACTGATTTCACGCGTAAGATTTAAAACTTGCAGCGAAGTACCTATATCAGTTCCGACGTTAATCAGTCGTGAGACGCCAGCTAATGCGGTACCGATCAAAACGTCGCCCAGTTCTATGGAATTTTCCAAATGACAATGGGTGTCTACCCAAGATATGTTGCTTTCCCTCACTGTACCTTCCATAAAATATAATTAAAAACAAATTTTATCTATTTTCTCATACAGTTCTAATTATTTGCTGGCAGGAAGATCATTATTATCAAATAGGAAATATCGGAGTCTTATGGAATTTCCGACACAGTCTGAATTATTTACGACGAGGGAAAAGTGGTTCACCGGCAATTATTGTATTTCCCGCAAGGCCGTATGCCTCCGGTTGGTAGATAGCTTCTCCGCCGTTCCCAAAAACAGCATTTATGGCTTTTACATCGGAAAGCGAGGTTTCTACACCGGTATCCATGCCGATCCTACGCCATATCTCCTGAGCTGTATCCGGGATAGCAGGATAGGCAAGCACGGCAACTATTTGCAAGACTTCCAATGCATCGGATAAGATATGAGACAACTTATCACCTGGTTGCATTTTCCATGGCTCATTGGTCTCCAAAAAAGCGTTTGCCTCCCGAATAAGATTCCAGGTTATCAAAAGAGCCTGGTCAGGGGAAAAATTATTCCATGCTACAACGGCTTCCTTGGCCATCGTGACAACCGATTGTTTCATGGCACAACCTTGGTCACAAATACTCTCAGCGGGAATTGTGCCGCTATATTTGCTGGCAACCAGAGTGGATACTCGCGATAAAAGATTCCCCAAGTTATTCGCTAGATCCGAGTTATACCTCGCCGTCAGACCCTCTTCTGAAAAATCGGCATCTGCGCCCAATGTGATCTCACGCAAAAAGTGATAGCGCAGAGCTTCAACACCCACACGCTCGGCATAGGAAGCCGCCTCAATTTGATTTAGACGTGATTTTGACATTTTTTCCCCCGAGACTAACAACCAACCGTGCGCCAGTATATGACCTGGGGGCTCCAAACCGGCGGCCATACAAAGGGCCGGCCACCATATGCAGTGGAATTTGATGATGTCTTTCCCTACGACGTGATGCACATTTGGCCACCAGACACTCACCTTGTCTTCTTCGGTCGCATACCCGATAGCTGTCAAATAATTGACCAAAGCATCGCACCAAACATAAAAAACATGCTTTTCATCCCAAGGGACTTTTACCCCCCAATCGATGGAGGTCCTAGTAATAGAAATATCCATAAGACCCTGGCGCAATTGAGAGACAATTTCGTTATATCTGGACAGCGGAGCAATGCTGTCAGGGTTATCGGCATAGAGTTTTAATAACTTTTCTTCAAATTTGGACAAAGCAAAAAAATAGTTTTCCTCAACCATCCATTCGGCTGGTTTTTTGTGTTGAGGGCACACCCGACCTTCGCCTAACTCGTCTTCAAGATAGTAGGCCTCACAAGCTACGCAATACCAGCCCTCGTAATTGGCCTTGTAAATATAGCCGCTATCGTATACGGCTTGCATAAAGCGGCGTACCGATTCATGGTGTCTTGCTTCGGTGGTGCGAATAAAGGCATCATTTGATATATTCAATACGCTCCAAGCGTCGGCAAACCAGCGACTTGCTTCATCCACCCAAGCTTGAGGAGACAATGACTTTTCTGCCGCAGCGGTAGCAATTTTTTGCCCGTGTTCATCCGTACCTGTCAAAAAAAAGACTTCGTCGCCAATAATTCTGTGCCAACGTGCGAAAGCGTCTGCTATGACCATAGTGTAAGCGGTACCGAGATGGGGCTTATCATTGACGTAATAGATAGGCGTAGTTATATAAAAATGATTACTCACTATGGCGAGTGTATTACCTGAAAGAGGACTTTTCGTCGGAATTTCCAAATTCAATTCCTTTCCAAATCTCAAGGCATAGTTCATACAGATCCCGATGTTTGACATCAGTCAGGATGCTTACCGCATGCATGGCATCTTGCCGACTATAACCACTGGTAAAAAGTTTATGCAGCATATAGAAAGCTTGCTGCTTATCGTCGCCTCGAGCATTTTCCGACTGACATTTGTCTACAATTAGAACGAACTCGCCTTTGATGCCAGCTTTACC
This sequence comes from Actinomycetes bacterium, assembly GCA_021829645.1. Taxonomy (GTDB): domain Bacteria; phylum Actinomycetota; class Acidimicrobiia; order Acidimicrobiales; family Bog-793; genus JAJZMK01. Next base: position 37,138 of record JAKBPI010000005.1, read on the forward strand.
TGCAAGATAGGCCTTGGCTTCGCCAAGGCATCCTCTCCAAGTCTCTTCATAGACTTTCGTCAGTTCCCTGGCTATCACCACTTTTCGCTCTGGCTCCAAATACGACGAGAGGTCGATAAGGGTCTGCTCTACTCTCTTGGGAGACTCAAAAAACAGCGATACGCCTGTCGCAAATTTAAGTTTTCTCATTTGAGCAATTCGATCCGGTCCTTTTCTGTAAAAAAAACCCTCGAAACTCCATCTTTCCAAATTGAAACCGCTCACCACTAAAGCTGCCAAAATTGCTGAAGCACCAGGTATTGCCTGTATATCAATGCCGGCATCTATGGCAGAGATCACTAGCTTTTCGCCTGGATCGGAAATAAGCGGTGTGCCAGCGTCTGAAATAAGTGCTACGTTCGTGCCTGACAGCATAGCCTTGATAATTTTTTCGCTTTGCGATGCTTCATTCATTTTGTGAAGCGGCAGAAGTGCCTTGGGAGTAATACCCAAATTTTTCAGCAGCATACCTGAACGTCTAGTGTCTTCGCAACATATGAGTCCACAGACCCCGAGTATCTCTATGGCTCTTTGTGAGATGTCTTTTAAATTTCCTATAGGTGTTGCCACTATATACAAAGTGCCGTTCACTTCACCATGTTACAGCATCCGGATATCCGGCCCGGCATACATGGAATCCTCCGAAATAAAACTGTCGAAAATGAGTTTTACATCAGTCTCTGCCTGATGTATTATCAGTCGCCTGCAATTTTCAGCAAGTCTCCCCTGTCAATACGATAATTAGCCAAAGTTTTTGTAGATGCCAACAAAATATATTTGGTATTTTTTGGGATAAACAAAATCCTATTTTTCCCTAACATCACATTCTTTAGCACCAAAAAATCTTTATCCAGCAGGACAACATCCACCGCATCGGAAGCCATAAAATTATGGACAAAGAAGCTATCTTTGATCAGTAATACGCCTTTTACGTCTCTTAGTTTCTTATGACAACTTCGCAACAATTTTGGCTTGACACTACGGTAGGATTCCACACTGGCAACAACTTGTCCTTCATACAAAAGCCAAGCCACAGTCAACCTCCAACGTAACTGCTTACTTTGTTTGCATAGTTATTTAAACTCTATCACTCTAAAATACAGTTAGTCGTCCTCAAAAGACATCTGACAGAGGGTCAAATATCCCAAAGTGAGGATCTGACGAGAAATTTTCTAGTACTATCTTATAACTATGTCTAAAAGAACCAACAAAAGAAAACTAAGAAAAAAGAAGAACGCCAACCACGGCAAAAAACCCAACTGCGGAAGGGGCTAAATCACGGTAAGCAGTAGCTGTATCTCTGTCAGTACGTTTTATGCAGTAACGATCCGACTCCGGAATGACTCACTAGGAATTTAGGTCTATCTGTCATAATAGCATCAACACCGGCATTTATGGCTTCATCTGCCTCTTCCGTATCGTTTATAGTCCACACGTGAACAGCTAAGCCAAGTTCGTGGGCGGCATGTACAAACTCGGCACTGGCGACTTTCAAATCGCCCACCTTAAATGGAATTTGCAAAGCAACATGGCGTCTTATGCTTTCCGGCAAGATCCGTTTTGTAAAAAAAGCCTGCCCATAAGCGGTGAGTTCCCCTGCTCCTGGAGCAGTAGCAAACTCGGGGGCAAACTCGGAGAACGTTTCGATCGCCCTATCGTGGAATGAAGCCACTATGGTATTTTCAGTTCTTTGGTACTGCCTCAAGACTTTTGCCAAGAGGGCTTCGTATGGCTTTACGACAGGTGCTGTTTGTTTGATATCAAAGTTGTACACTGTATCCGGGAAACTCGCAAGAACCTCTTCCAACCGTGCCAATCCGAATCTAGAATCGTCAGCTACCCGACCTCTGTATGGATAATCCTCTTGAGTATGCCCGTCATCACTTTCTTTTACGGCACCTTTTTCAGGAATAAAATAGTAGGCATTATCCAATTGAGCAATATAGGCAGAATCCAAATCCGCTATCGCCCCTTTCCCGTCAGTGGTCGTATCCACAACGGGGTCGTGACTTACGAATAAAATATCGTCTTTACTGCAATGCACATCCAGCTCAATGGCGTTTGCGCCATGTGCTATGGCTTGCTCGATGGCGAACAGGGTACTGGCTGGTCCTTCCAGTGCACCGCCTTGATGAGCGTATAACAAAAAATCTCTTCCCAACCAATCAACCTTCATATCTACTCCAAAAAGTTTGCCTAATAACTACCAAAATACTACCGATACTTCTTTTACTGCCAATTATTGGCAATATAGACCTTTGTGGGTCTGATAAATTCATAGAACTAACTACAATGATCTCAAAAATTGGTTAACGTAGACATAAATGTTTGATCATATTTTTCTAGACGTAATTTCCAAATTTAAGTATGCCCTAGAGCAGAGTCTGCTTGAGCCTCAGCAGGTAGAAGAACGGCTGTTAGCCGATATTCTGTCCGGCGATCTATCCTTCGAAACTTCCTACAGCCTACCGGGAGAACAATCGCCTCCAAGGGTACGTGCCGACATCACAATGGAATGGCCGACCTGGAGCCAAAGCGCTTACAGGTCTTGGTCGATCGGAGAACCTTTCACTGAAGTCATTGAAATTGCAGTTGAAGTAACTCTGCGACTGCAAAGACTGAAAAAAATACCTGATCCCAATTTGATACCCAGAATCATGGAAACATTGTCCATGGGCACCGAAAGAGAAACTTTTGAAATCAGCGGTCCGCGATATGAAGAAGTCTATGTTTCCGACAACGAGATCCCACAAGTTGCCGCAGAGATTTCACTGCAATCCGTATTGAGACTAGAAGAGTCTGCCCTTGAAACCAGGACCGAACCGGCAGAACAAGTCAGTATTTTGGCTGGCATTATCGCTTCCGGACTGGTAAGATTGGTTGACTTAGATTTACCTTTTTACAGAGCCGAAGACACCGACTCTCTGGATTAGATAATGAGCTTAGGATAAGACTGGATAACCCGGATCGATGGAATCAGTTATAAGCAAATCTAAAGACAGAAGCGATGACTTAATAGATTATCGTTCTCTTTTGGATAACTTAGACAGTGGCATAGTTATTCACGACCAAAACGGCTTCATTATCGCCATAAATCAAGCCGCTTGTAATATGCTCAGTGCTAAAGCCGAAGATATTATCGGCGTCAACGCTCTAGAGCATGCCGGTACCACTTATCGTTTAGACGGGAGTAAATGGGCAGCAGAAGATAACCCGATTGCTGCTGCTCTAAAAGACGGGGAAGAGAGCCGCGGTGTCACTATGGGAATAGACGTTCCTACGGAAGACGGAGCTCTAACAAGACTGTGGACAATCACCAATACCAAGCTGATCAAGTTACATTCCGGCGAAACCGGAGTAGCTGCAACCTTTACCGACGTCACCAGCATGCAGAATCAAAGCCATCAATTACAAACAGCCTATGAAAAGTTTTCTGCTTTACTGGCCAGATCGGATTCCGTTGTTACCGTGAGTGATGCCGAAGGAAAAATTACCTACGCCAGTCCCTCTTTTCTACATCTGACAGGGATAGATGAACGCGAGGTTCTCAACACTTACATCAGAGACTATATTCATCCAGAAGATTTGGAAGCAGAAGCCGAAAAGATTGAATACCTCAGAGAAAACTTTAACAGCACTGTAGAACTCAACTTACGGGTGAGGGCGGCCAACAAGTCTTGGCGACACCTGGAAATCATGTCCACCAATCATTTGAACGACCCCGCTATCGGCGGAGTTGTAGGTAGTGGCCGAGATGTAACCAATAAAGTCAAGGAAACGGCAGGTCTGGCATACCAAGCCACACACGATGCTTTGACAGGTTTGGCCAATCGCGCTTTGTTGCTGGACCACTTGGATATAGCAATAGCCAGAGCAAAAAGGTCAGGAATACCCATCGCTCTCTACTACATGGACATAGACGGTTTTAAGAAAGTCAATGACACTTATGGACACGGTACCGGTGACAAACTTATCGTCACCGTGGCCGAACGCCTCAAAGAAGCTACCAGACCAGGGGATACAATAGCTCGGATCGGTGGCGACGAATTTGTGATGCTAGCCGAAGGAATCCTGGATGTCACCACCGCTTTGTCAATCGCTGAACGGGTACGAAAAGCCATTCATAAGCCGATGCTTTTGGCAAATGAGACCATCAATATTTCCACCAGCATAGGAATTTCCCTGTCAAGAAACAGTAGTTCCCAAGCCATGCTGGATGAAGCCGATTCGGCACTCTATAAAGCCAAGCACCATGGCGGGAACAGATTTGAAATCTACGACGAAGTGATGAAACAAGACGTCTTCGGCAAGTCAATAAAAATTGCGTTACTGGAAAACATCATCCAAAACCAAGATCTGCGTCTTACTTTTCTCCCCGTCATAGCGTTGGAAACCCACAAAGTGATGGCGGCTTCAGCAAGTTTCGTTACGCACCTGCCGGACAGCACCACTATGGCTATGTCCGATATATTACCTTTTGCCTGTGAAAACAACCTGGGGTATGAGCTTTACGAGACCATTTTAAACAATATCTGTCTCTCTCTGACAAAAAGAGGTGCTGATCCTGGCGGTGAAGAAATTCTCAAATCAAAATGCGTTATTAGATTACCTCTTGCCGACAAACTGCTGTTGGACAATACGACACCCATGCGTATTTCTTCATTAGTACACAAACATGGACTCCAAAAAGAACTGTTTTGTTTTGAGATAGACGAACAGGCTCTCTTGGACACGGGGCACAACGCCTTCTCTACCATATCTGAATTCAGTAAAATAGGTTTTAATGTTTTGCTCGGAAATGTGGGAATGGGTTGGTCCAATTTCGGACTTTTAGCCGATCTTCCGATCTCAAGGATCAAAACAGATCCCATACTGGCAGAACAAGTGGCTGGGGAAGAAGACAGTGGTTCGATAGTCAAAGTTATAGCAGCCATCGGTAAAGCCCTTAATCTTATGACCGTTTCCTGCGGCGTAAGATTGCGCTCACAAACAAAAACCCTCTTCGAGCTCGGCTATACAGAAGCAGAGGGCCCACTTTTTGGTCACGCTATCACCATAGATGAATTGCACATCGCACAGTAAAGATACCTTCAATTGCCACAAATAAAAGACCTCGTACGCTTACAGTTGGAAAAAATTGTCAAGGGCGGAGACTGCATAGCGCATCTAAACGACAATGTTTACTTTGTACATTATGGTTTACCGGGTGAAGAAGTTATTGCAGAGGTACAACATATACAAAAAAATATTATCGCAGCCGATGTCGTAGAAGTCATCAGACCGAGTGCTCACAGGATTGCACCGCCATGTGAGTACTTTGGGAGCATCGGATGCGGTGGCTGTGATTTTCAGCACATAGAACTCCAATATCAACGTGAACTCAAAAAAGACATCATCCGTCAATGTTTAAACTTTATAGGAAAGTTAGACATTGAATTTGAGGTCATACCAGCCTATCCGCAAGAAGACGGTATCAGATGGAGAAACCGCATCCGCTTGGCAGCCAACGAGAGCGGAAAGCCGGGAATGCGCCAACGCCGTAGCCATAGCATTATTCCAATAGACGACTGCCTCATTTCAGAAGTTGATTTATCTGATTTAAAATATTTAAAAAAGCAATGGCATTCAGGATGTGAAATTGAAATACTTTTTTCACATGATAAAAGTACTAAATTACCTAAAGTATCTTCTCTGGTATACACACGAGAAATAAATTCTAAAGGACGTAGGCAAAAATACCCACCAAAGTCAAGCAAAATTCTACATCCCATTAATAATTATGATATCCCTCTCCAAAGAATAGACACTATAGAAAAAACCTTTTCATTTGCTCAAGTAAGAGACTTCGAATACCGATTCAGCCCATTCTCATTTTTCCAAATCCATAAGCATGCAGCTGAACTACTGCTGGATATCGTATTGGATTATGTGAACCCACAACCCGGTGAGAACGGAGTCGACCTCTATAGCGGAGTAGGGCTTTTTAGCCTCCCACTGGCAAAAGCCGTAGGCGAAAGCGGCTCCATTGTGGCTGTAGAAAGTAATACTTACGCCGCTCAAGATGCTGAATACAACTTACGACACATACCACAGGCAAAAGTCATACAAGGAAACGTTGCAGCTCACCTGCTAGAACAATTCAATCCTGATTTTGTTGTGATTGATCCGCCGCGCTCTGGCATAGAAAAAGGGGCTTTACAAAATCTACTGCTTAAAAGAAACTTAACAAAAATTATCTATGTCTCATGCGATCCCGCTACATTTGCCAGAGATGCAAAAATTATAATTTTATCTGGATGGGATATAAAAAGATTTATGGCAGCTGATATTTTTCCTATGACTTCCCACACCGAAACAGTGGCTATGTTTGAAAGAAATAATAACTAATTTTTTAAACTGGACAATCAACTAGACGGGCATAGAAAAATATCTCGTTTTTCTATGCCTAGCTCTGATTATAGTTGATGGATCTAAACGACTCTGCCCAGCCGGCAGTTGGTCTGGCTCCCATATGTGCAATAACCTCGCTTGCCGCTTTCATCCCCAGTAACGCAGAATCTTTCAGAGAAATACCTCTGGCTACGCCAAAACAAATTCCGGCGGCAAATTGATCACCGGCACCTGTAGTATCAATAACTGCGCTTACCTCTGGGGTATTTAAGTTGAGTAATAACCCATCGTCATAGACGAGAGCGCCTTGCGCCCCAAGGGTAACGGCAATCTGAGATAAGTGCTTCGAGGCTATCTCAACGGCTTCATGGGGATTGTCCGCTCCGGTTAGGGAGTTAATTTCAGCTTCGTTGGCCAGCAAAATATCTACTTGGGTCACCAGATCCAGAATTGCTTCATGGTGTCTTGCAACGACATTCACGTCAGCCAAGCCAAACACGATTTTTGCTTGGCTTGCTCTCGCGTAAGACAGGAGCTTTTGCGTAATTTTATTTCCGGCTGCAAGGTCCAAAATATAGCCATCAAAATAAACGGCTTTAGCAGTATCAGCGGTGACTTTATCGATACTTTTATCCTCTAAAAGAGTACTGGCGCCCAAATATGTCAGCATAGTACGCTCTCCGTTGGGCGACACAAACACCAGGCTAATACCGGTACCCACACCGTACTCAGCAGAAGGATACACGTCAAAGTCGACTTTTAAATTGGAGTATTTATCCAAGTTCGCCTGATAGTGCTTCCCTATGTCGTCATCGGCTAAAGCACCCAGCAATTTCACTGTACCGCCAAATTCGGCTATACCGACGGCTGTATTTGTCTCGCTCCCCCCGGAGGCCATTACAGCCCCATTCGTCAATTTGGCTAAGCGGGCAATATCTGGCATATCTATAAGTGACATGGAGCCGGGCTCTACGCCGGTTTGTTTTAGCACCTCATCCTCGACAAATACCAATTGATCCATCAAGGGATTCCCTACCACCAAGACATCGTAATCCATAGCATCATCCTCCATTCGGGATACATAGAATCCGATGTTAGTCTACGGAACACGTACAAAACAGATTTCTGTCCCCATAAGCCGCATCTATCCGACCACAGGCCGGCCAATACTTATTACTTCCATCACCACTCAGCGGAAAAGCGGCTTTGGCTCTTGAATAGGGCCTGTCCCATGCTTCTTCCAATAACATTTCTGCGGTGTGAGGAGCGTTGGTCAAAGGACTTTGCTCCAGGGCAACCAACCCCGAAGCAATATCATCTATTTCGTTTTTTATTACGGCCATAGCATCACAGAATTTATCCAATTCCGCTTTTGATTCCGATTCTGTGGGCTCGATCATTAAAGTGTTCGCCACCGGGAAAGCCACGGTAGGAGCGTGTATACCGAAATCCATCAGTCTTTTTGCGATATCCTCGACGCTCACAGAGGTATCTTTGGTAATTTGTCGCAGATCCAAGATAACTTCATGGGCAACATAATTGCCGGGTCCAGTGTAAAGTATGTCGTAATATTCCGAAAGCCTTTCTTTTACGTAATTGGCATTCAATATGGCTACCTGTGAAGCTTTCGCTAAACCCGATGCCCCCATGAGTCTGATATAGGCCCATGAGATGGGCAAAATACCGGCCGAGCCGTAAGGGGCGGCAGAGATACTGATCTTACGAAAAGTGTCACTTGCAAGCAGATGAGTCTCCGTGGTAGGTAGATACTTCACCAAGTGCTCCGCTACGCCTATCGGTCCGACGCCCGGACCCCCGCCTCCGTGGGGAATGGCAAATGTCTTGTGCAAATTGAAATGCGAAACGTCACCACCCAAATCAGAAAAACGTATTAGTCCGGCTAATGCATTCATATTTGCGCCATCTATATAAACTTGGCTTCCGTATTGATGCGCCATGGCAGTAATCTCCAAGATATTTTCTTCGAAAACACCGTGTGTAGAAGGGTATGTCAACATCAGTACGGCTACAGAGTCTTTATGCGTCAGGAATTGCGCATGCAGGTCATCCAAATCGACGTTTCCCCTGTCATCACAGGCCACACTCACTACTTTATATCCGGCCATGGCTGCACTTGCTGCATTTGTGCCGTGTGCTGATTTTGGAATAAGGCATACGTTCCGATTTGCTTGTCCCAAATCTTCATAATACGACTTTACGGCCAGTAAGCCGGCGAATTCCCCCTGAGAACCAGCGTTAGGTTGCAAAGAGACCGCTTTATATCCGGAAAGCTCTGCCAGATAACGCTCAAGATCCTCAATCAGCATCGACCAGCCTTGGTACTGTTCTTTTGGGGCAAAAGGGTGAATATTGGCAAAAGCCGACCAGCCAATCGGGGCTAGCTCGACAGCAGCATTCAACTTCATGGTGCAAGAACCAAGAGGTATCATGGTTCTGTCCAAAGCCAAATCCTTGTCAGATAGCTTCCTAATATAGCGCATCATTTCCGTTTCGCTATGATATGCATGAAAGGTTCTGTGCGGCAAAAGCAGAGATTTTCGCAAGAGATTTTCAGGAACACCGAAATTAGCCTGTGCATTGATAAAGGTAAATTGTTTATTTTCTTCTTCAATACTCATACCGGTAAAGATTTCAATTAGTTTTTCGATTACCTCTTCGCCTGTAGTTTCATCGAGTGCGACCGTGATAGTGTCGCTGCTTAGTTTACGCAGATTAATTTTTGCATCGTAAGCTCTTTGTAAAATCTGATCTGAATTGGATACCTCTATGGCAATTGTGTCAAAGAAATCTTTATTTTTTATACAAAATCCCTTATCTGTTAAGGCTTGGGCTAAAAACGCTGCTTTCAAATGAACGGTTTCCGCCATACGTTTTAGTCCTGTTGGGCCGTGATAGATCGCGTACATAGATGCCATGATGGCTAAAAGACTTTGGGAAGTGCAAATATTACTGGTGGCTTTTTCTCTTTTGATGTGCTGTTCTCTGGTCTGCAGTGAAAGTCTGTAAGCTGTATTCCCCTGCCTGTCTTTGGATACCCCAACTAAGCGGCCCGGCATATCTCTGGAAAACTCTTCTTTGGTGGCAATAAAACCGGGGTGAGGACCTCCAAAAAAGAAAGGTAGCCCAAACCTCATCGCACTGCCAACCGCTGCATCTGCCCCAAATTCTCCGGGTGTTTTATATATCGCACATGCCAATATATCAGCTGCCACCACAACTGGAATTTGACTGCGATGAGCCAATTCCACGATTGGTCCAAGATCGGATACAAGACCATCGGTCCCCGGATAAGAGAGGAGTAGGGCGGCAACTTTTCCACCTAATTGCTCTATCTCAACGGCAGGATTACCGACTATAACTTCTGTATTTCCGGCTCGAGCCCTTGTTCTAATCACGTTGATGGTTTGCGGATGTGTATTTTCATCCACGAACCAGGCTCCTTCAGCGCTACCTCGATTGTGGCGCGATAACATAGCCAGGGCCTCTGCCGCCGCTGTGGCTTCGTCAAGAAGTGAGGCATTGGCAATATCAAAACCCATCAAATCGGCAGTCATCGTTTGATAATTTAGCAATGCTTCCAGACGCCCCTGACTTATCTCAGGCTGATACGGAGTGTAAGCGCTATACCAGGCAGGGTTCTCCATAACGTTTCTTTTGATCACTTCAGGCAAAAAACTGGCATGGTAGCCCATACCGATGAGAGATACATACTCTTCGTTGCGTGCTGCTATTTCTCTCAGTAACTTCTCTACCTGAGCTTCGTCAAGCGCACTGGGTAGGTGAAAGTCGCGTTCTCCAAGCAGCGACTTGGGAATCACTGCCGCCATCAGATCGTTCAGAGAGCCTTGCCCCAAGTACTTAAGCATCTCATTTTGTTGAGTTTCATCGGGACCTATATGTCTTGCCGCAAAATCGCATTGAGAGATTTTAGCGGAATCGAGTCTTTTTTGGATTAGGTATTCAAGACAGTCATATGCTTCAGACACGGTATAACCTCTTTAGACAGGCTTTACCCTCCGCATCCAAAAGGCTCAGGACGATAAAGCAACGTATAAAAACCTCGCCCCGCTCTGTCCGTTTACCTGAGAGATTCACCGGCTAAGCCGGCTTTGTCCTTCGGTGAACTGCCTAAAGCAGTTGCTCTCCAGAGGTCACCTCTAATATCAGTCCTTTTGCCTGAGAGTTTCCGGGAAGTTGCTCCTTCGGCGTCTGACGACTCTCCTGATATCTTCTGCGCTGACAACTTAAACTTTACACTCTTTTGCGCGTGTAGAAAGGCAGCTTGACTATTTTTGCTGACTCTTGCTTATCGCGTACCTTGATAAATATTCTTTGGCCTTCGGAACAAAAATCTTTTTGTATATAGGCCATCCCTATGGATTTATGCAGCGTAGGGGAAACCGCACCAGAAGTAACAACTCCTACAGTCCTTGGATCTTCGTCGTCTTTTGGAATGCTATCGCCAGCAGGTAAGGAGTCTGGCGACAGTACGACGTATCCGTGCCTGGCTGGTCTTCCGGAATCAACTTCAAAACCGACTAAAGACTTTTCCGGCTCAGAATCTTTGAGAGCATAAAGAGCGTCTTTCCCCACAAAAGTCTCCGGCTTGGAAAAAGCAACCAATCTCCCTAGGCCGGCTTCAAAAGGATTTACTTCCCTACTCAGTTCGTTACCGTAAAGGGCCATTCCGGCCTCCAAACGCAATGAGTCCCTGGCAGCCAATCCGGCAAGCATTACGCTTTCTTCATTTCCATAAGGAGAATACAGCAATTCTGCAATAGTTTCAGCTGATTCGACGGTACAAAGAATTTCGAATCCGTCCTCCCCGGTATAACCGGTTCTGGCTATATAACACTGTATTCCACGTATGTTTATTTGTACGATTGAGTAATATTTCATGTCCGGTAAGGCTTCGTCGGTCAGAGTACCCAGGATCTTAAGGGCCAAAGGACCCTGCAGTGCGATGAGTGCATACTTTTGAGATACGTTTTCTGCAACAACGTCGAATCCGTGCTGCCCGGAAAATCTTTCCGCCATCACATGAGTATTCGACGCGTTCACTATCAGCAAATAGGCGTTGTCCTCGATTCTGTAGACGATAAGGTCTTCCAGGACACTGCCGTCTGGCTCACAGCACAGGGTATACTTTGCTCGACCGACTTCTATGGACCCTATATCACTCACCAAGTGATAGTTCAGATAAGAGGAGGCTTCTTTGCCTTCCACCACGATTTCACCCATATGGGACAAATCAAAAAGAGCCGCTTTTGACCTGACAGCCGTGTGCTCCGTTCTCTCGCTTTCGTAGCTCAAAGGCATCAACCAACCGGCAAAAGGCACCATCTTGGCGTGATGGGCAATATGGAAACTCTCCAGAGGACTGTGCATGTAACCGTTCTCAATCACTTTTATATGTTCTCCCAAGCTAGTATGCTGATTCAGTATAATAAATAGACCCATCCGGCTACATTGCCAAAAGAAAATTTCCTATCTATCCGCGGTGATTGGCTCCAAAATCAATACAATACGTAAAAAATATGTCAGTTTGCACTCCAAAAAGCTTGATAACGCGCTAAGTTCGCGTCATGGCTCACGATATCGATTACAGATTGTCAAAATCGGTTATTCCGAACCGATACGAAATAATCATTAAACCAGATTTTTCTTCACTGACTTTCACAGGCCGCGTGGCCGTGACCGCCAATGTTACAGAAACGGCAGATGAAATTGTCATCAACGCTTTGGACTTGACTCTTCACGAATCATATATCCTTGCCGGAGAAGTATCTCTTAGTGAAGTAGACAACAATCTTGACGAATACTCACCCATTCATTGCTCTTTACGCTATGAAACCGCCGAAGAAAGAGTGGCTCTCATATCCCCCGTAGACTTAGAGCCCAACTTGTACACTGTCTTTTATAACTTTTCGGGAATTCTGAACGATAAGCTCAGAGGATTTTATAAATCTCTCTATACGGACGAAAACGGTAAGCAACACGTCATTGCCACTACACAGTTTGAGCAAACCGACGCCAGAAGGGCATTCCCCTGTTTTGACGAGCCGGATTTCAAAGCAGTATTCTCGATCACTTTAGAAGTTCCGGAAGAAATGACCGCCGTATCTAACTCACGCGAGATCTCTTCTGTAGCAATTGACAACGGTTACAAGCGGGTATCGTTTGCAGACACAATCAAAATGTCTACTTACCTCGTAGCTTTTATAGTCGGCGAGCTAGAGGCCACCCCCTATCAAAAAGTACGCAACACCGAAATAAGAGTCGTCTGTATCCCCGGCAAGTTACATCTGACAAAAACAGCTTTAGAAGTAGCGGAGCACGCTATAGGTTACTTTGAAGACTATTTTGCTATCCCCTATCCCGGAGACAAACTTGATCTTTTGGCTATCCCTGACTTTGCAGCCGGAGCCATGGAAAACTTAGGGTGTGTAACCTTTAGAGAGGCTATCCTCTTGGCCGATCCCAACAGAGCTTCCCGACCCGAATTGGAAAGACTCAGTGAAGTGGTGGAGCACGAATTGGCTCATATGTGGTTCGGCGACTTGGTAACAATGAAATGGTGGAACGGCATTTGGCTGAACGAAGCTTTTGCGACTTTCATGTCTTTGAAATGTCAAGCCGATTTCAAACCGGACTGGCGTCCTTTTGATGCTTTTGCCAGAGAAAGAGCTGCCGCGTTGAGTGTCGACGGTCTACACGGCACCAGACCTATTGAAATTGAAGTACGCCACCCGGATGACGCTGCAGCCATGTTCGACGTTCTCACCTATGAAAAAGGAGCCAGCGTACTTTGGATGATCGAACAGTATCTGGGAGAAGATAACTTCCGCTCCGGTATAAGAAACTATTTACAATTACACAAATTTAGCAATACGGAAACACACGACCTGTGGGATGCCCTAGAGGCAGAAGCCGACGACATACCTGTACGTGACATCATGAATTCTTTCATTTTCCAAGGTGGTTTACCGTTGCTTTCAGTCAAGAGGTCGGATGCCGACTCTTCGTCGGATCATCTCATTGAAATTACCCAAGAACCCTTTGCCTATTTAGAAAAAGCGGACGCAGCCCCTATAGGTCGCCTGCCGGCAAACGAAGGCGGCAAAGAATACTCTGCCATTGGCAGCACTTGGTTGATACCGGCCATCATTAGCACCGGCAATAATCTGTCTGCACCGCCTTCAAAAGCGGTCATCGGTACCGAAGCCTATGCCATGAGTACAGAAGGCGGCTTTATCGTAGCCAACAATCGGGGAACGGGCTATTATCGAGTCCGCTACGATCACTTAACAGAGAAATCTCTTTTTTCACATTGGGACTTCCTTTCCCCATTAGAAAAATTTTGCCTTGTATCGGACATATGGAGCCTTGTCATCGCCCGAAAAGCTGACTTATCCGGTTTCATTAATTTACTGGAGTCATTAGAAAAAGAAAACGATCCTCATGTCTGGTCTGTTGCCATAGGTGCTCTTTCTCTGCTTTCCCATATCTGTTCTGAACAAGATAGACCATCCCTCCGGGACTTCATCTGTTCCGTGCTCTCACCCCAACTTGAAAAAATTGGACGCGAGCGAAGAGACGGGGAAGGAGAGGATACTCCCCTTCTTAGGTCCTCTTTGCTCGTTGCTTTGGGTAATCTGGGGGAAGAAAGCGCGACACTTGAATATAGTCGCAGTGTCTTTGCTGCAGAAAGAGCCGGGGAAGCCGAGCCCGATCACGACACCTTCTCGGGAATTTTGGATATCGTTGCGGCACATGCAACCAAGGCAGAGTTTGACTCGATTCTGGAAAGAGCCTTAAACCCTATAGATCCTCTCGACCAAAAACGCCATCTAAACGCTCTGGCACGCGTAAGAAACTTAGAATACGCAGAAAAACTCTACGGACTCTCCCTGGATACCATCAGAAGCCAAGATGCGCCTTTCCTCTTGGGAGCTCTTCTTTCTTCCAGGGAAGTAAGCGTGTCAACATGGAGATTTATTTCAGAAAACTACGCATCCGTCTCCAAGAGATTTCCTGACAATGCTCTTGACCGCATGCTGAGCGGTATAGGTGGTCTTGCCTGTAATCCGGAAAAAATTCATGAAGTTTCTATTGATGATATTATCGCTTTTATCAGCGAAAATGTCAAAGGCGGACGCCAACGTCTAGCTGCACAGAATCTAGAACGTCTGATAGTAAACCGCACTATGGCCTCAAGCCTCAACGATAAAATAAAGACTTATTTGCCCTCATAGTCAGAAAACAACAATCTGGTCATACCTCCGCTTATGACGTCGTTGGCCAAGATGACGGCTGCAGCGGAATAAGAAGATGTTTCCCCGGGTGGAAAACTGTTACCACCGGGGAAAACATCACCGGTCAGGTATGATCCGTCATGGAGTCTATGCCGAAAGGTTGTTGCAAAAAGCTCATTTGCTAATCGGCTATTGCCAAGACATGCTTCCGCTATGGCCCACTCTGCCGTCTCTGCGGAGGTAAACCAATCTTTATCACTGAGACATCTCACACCCCAGTCGTCAGCAATAAAATTACTGCGTGCCGACTGTAGTCTTGCCAAACTTTCTTCCGTAATAATGGATGCAAGAATACTGTAGTAATGATCCATAGCATAAAGGTTTTTGTCGATATAACAAGCAGAATGCCTTGCGCTTACCATATACCCTATCAGCGATTCACGCAACGCAGTGGCTGAGATGACATACGTCAACTTTTGTTTACTGATATAAAGCCGATCATAATACTTTCCGGTTACACTTAGCACAGGTACGGGTATATTGTCAGGCATAGCCAGCAGTACATCAGCTATCCTGATTGCCGACTTCAAGCTGTGGTACACAGAACACGATGCCGCAAATAAAGACTTTGGCGAGGATGCAGGAGGTGTTGATGCTCCAAACTCCAGTGTCCACGGAATGCATCCCCCCGTATCTTGCAAGCCGGTCACAAAATTGAGAGCTTTAACGACAACCGGCCACATCAGGAACAGCAAATTTTGATTCTTTGTCAGCATAAAATTGTGCAGTACGGCGCTTGCCACATAAGAGCACTGATTGGTATCCGCACTTTTATCCGACGCCACACCGTCGCTATCATACGCACAATACCACCACCCGTCAGCATTTTGTGCGGAGCGGACCCAAAGTAAAGCCTTCTCGGACTCGTTTGTGTAGCCGGCAACCGTTAGCGCCATGGCGGCTTCCAAATGGTTCCATACGTCGATAGAGCCATGCAGTGTTTTTGCTATCGCCCCTTCTTTTGTCTGCATAGACACAATTGAATTAGCGGTCTTTTGTATTTCATACTCGCTCAACAATGGAGCTGTATCTTGATTTTCTAAATATGACATATGCTTACATATCTTTTGGCATATACTTTGAATATATAACTATACTTTTACCAAGGACCGGATCTAAAATTTTTCCTATGTATTTAAAAATAGGCGGGTGCTTTATAATCTCATACTCTAAAACTTTTTTATACGCTTTGACCGCCAAATTCTTTTCATTATCCACCCCCACTAAGCATTTCAACCACCAGTAGGGGCTGTGCAAACCATGAACATACTCTACACTCGTGACATCAAAATTATGCCGGGACAATAAAGCAAGCAACTGTTTCTTTTTGTAAATCCTAATATGGCCTCCTTTCACGCTATGGTACTTTTTGGACAGTGCCCAACATATCAGCTCCGGATAGAACCTTGGTACACTTATAGCCAAGACTGCACCGACCTTCATAACTCTTGCTATCTCCGCCAACACCAAAGAGTCCTCGAAAATATGTTCCAATATCTCAGAAGCGATAACGCACTGCATGGATGCCTCCTCAAACGGAAGGCTACTTGCGTTCCCTTGTATCAGGACAGGTAAATCTTGACCGGCGATCTCAGAACTTGCATGCATTGCCTTGTATATGCCGTCTACATACCTTAAGTCTTTAATGTCCAGATCAAAAGCAATAACTTTTTCCCCTGACTTTGACAGATAGAAGCTGTGTCTACCCTGCCCACACCCAAGATCCAAAACAGGATCGTGGCCGTTTAAGCCAAGTTGATCTGACCTGACTGTAAGCATCTTATCTGTTCTGTCGGTAAAAGTTAAATTGATCCATCGCGTAAAGATACTGCTCGGTTACCTTCTCAGCAGTTTTTAGCCAAGTAAAATTTTCCCTAACCCGTTGCAAACCGGCAGCAGACAATTTTTCTCTTAAGTCCTCTCTTTGCATTAGACAAAGCATAGCATTAGCCAACGTCCCGGGATTTCCCGGCTCAACCAGCAATGCACATTGCCCGCTCTCTCCCAATACCTCCGGCAAAGCTCCGCCTGTGGTCGCTGCCACAGGCAAGCCGCTTGCCAGAGCCTGAATAGCCGGTAAAGAAAATCCTTCGTAAAGAGAAGGAATGACAGCCACTTGCGATTCTCTATATAAATTAGCCAATTCCTCATCGGAAATACCGTGAGTAAATTGGATATGTCTTTTTAGGTTTGAATCTTTTTCCAGCATCTTGTAGCTTTGCCCTTCGGGATTTGGCTTGCCTACCACAACCAGTCGCGCTTCCGGATTTTCTTTTACGACATAGCCCATGGCTTCTATGAGAACCGCCAGTCCTTTCAAGTGGACATCTGCGCTTACCACAGCTATAAATTGGCCTTGATTCTTAAAAGTTTTTTCTCTTGGATAAAAAACTTCTGTATCTACACCGGGGTGGATAACAGTTATCTTTTTTTCTTTAACCGCCATATATTTCATAATGTCGTATTTTGAGTGTTCTGATACCGTAATGATTCTTTCCAGTTCATTAGCCACAGTTCTCTGCATAGCAGCAAATCCGTACCACCTGTATTTTCCGAGTCTGTCCTTTATAGAAGTAGTGAGTGCAAGGTCAATTTCTCTATCCACTTCTATGGGGTGATGTACAGAGGCCACTACCGGCAAATGGTCTTTGGTTACATAAGCTATGGCGTTACCCAGGGACTGATTGTCATGCAGTACGTCAAAGGTACGCAGTTGTGCTTTTAGTTCTCTCGCCAGACGCGTCGAAAAAGTTCTCGGTTCCGGAAAACCCCCAAACAGTCTGATACCTATTTCCGCAAAATCAGTCATGCTTTCTATCTCACGTAGCCTGGGCCATCGAAAAGGATCCTCGGATCTGTACATATCCAAGCTTGGTAACTTAACCAATTCTATACTCTCTGCCAATATTGGATACGGCTGCCCTGAGAACACAGTTACGGCATGACCAAGATCACGTAACGCTTTTGTCAGGTAGCGGGTATAGACGCCCTGTCCGCCGGAACGCGGATTACCTCTATATATACTAAAAGCTACTTTGAGTTCCACGGATACTAGTGATGCCCTATCCCCAATTGAACGGCTTTTACCACCAGAAGAATTACTGCAGCAAGCAAATAACCTCGCATACCGAACATGGCTACTTTTTTACTCCTTGACCAATGCGGACGCTCCAGTAGGGAAAGGGGCGGCATACGCCAAGTGAGTTTATTTTCGTTGTGAGTATCTCCTTCCACAATGACCATTGCTGATTTAATTCTGGCACGCAAACCTACAACAAGGGCAGTGAGAACACTACCCACGATTGTGACTGCCATTGAATACATAAGTATCGATACGTTTATATTAGGAAATATGGTAGTCGCCATGAGGACCAATGACATAGCTATTAAAATAGCTACTATAACAGCTGCCACAAGGTTCAGCCACAACTTATTCACCCATGGCCCAAGTACCGCAGTATCATTACATAGTAAAAGCAAGAATACTGTAGCACTTGGCAAAAGAACACCCGCTAATGCCTGCGCTGAAGTTGTAATAAGTCCAAGAGGAGCGTGGGGAATGAGCACAATACCAGCGGCAGCTATGACCAAGAGCGTGAATATAGCATAAAACTGTTTGGCATCTTTGAATCCCCTATGCAAGCTATGCTTAATACCGAAAACATCGCCAAAGGCATAAGATGTAGACAGTGTGACGGCAGCGGCTCCTATGATGGATGCATTCAGGAGCACTATAGAAAATAAGGGACCGGCACTATTACCCAAATAGTGTTCGAGGCCAGTTGCCGTTGCACCGGCATTGACAAACTGTCCAGCGAGTTTTGTGTGCAAAAATGCAAAAGCCGTGACGACGATGATAAGCGTAGCTGCAAAAACTGTTACCAAAGAACCTAATACTGTGTCAACTCTCTCGTAGTTTATCCAACGAGGGATAATTCTTTTATCAACGATGTTAGACTGCTGGAAAAACAGCTGCCAAGGTGCTACTGTCGTTCCTACGATTGCGATAATGAACAGAATCGAAGTCGAGTTAATCCCGCCTTTTACACCGGGAACCACAAATCCGCGGATAATGGGTCCGACGTGTGGGTGCGCAAAAATAGCCAGTGGAATCACTAAAAAATTGGCTACTACAAAAATGAGCATAAAGCGTTCCCACCGCCTGAAACTCCCGGATGCGGTCATCGCTATCAGTGCCAAGGCAGCTATAGGCACAGAGATGTAAATACTTACTCCAAAGTAGCCGAGCGAGAGACTGATGCCAATAAACTCAGTAACAATTGTTAAAAAATTCAGCAGGAAAAGATCCCCCACAGAAAACGCTCCCCAGAATTTGCCAAATCTTTCGTTTATCAGGCGTGCATGCCCAACTCCGGTTACTGCTCCAAGCCTTACGACCATTTCTTGATTTACCACCAAGACCGGTATGAGAAGAGGCAGGACCCACAGCAGGCTAAGCCCGAAATTTTGTCCAGCCTGTGCATATGTCGCCACTCCTCCGGCGTCATTATCGCCAACCATAACTATGAGACCGGGCCCCACGATCGCTAGAAGAGTCAGCAACTTTTTTAGCCAAGTACGTCTTTCACTAGAATCGCCTATTCTTATTGTCCCGAGAGCACCTTGAATGTCACCTATATGAGCGGTATCCAAAACAGCGGTTTCGTTTTGAGATTCACCAGAGTTGATTGTTGACATATTGCCCTCCTTCCGGATAACAGAAATATTCCTGAAAGAAATCCTTTATTATGACTCAGCAACAAGGCGTTGCCGAATAAGTTTAGACTAAAAAATACCAATAACAGCAGCAATTACCTATATGGCTGAGAAGTGTTAACTTATTATTATACTAAGTTTGAAATAATTTTACCTGAAAAGAGGTGGTGACCTTTACTCAAAACTATCAGTGGTCATCTGCAGCCGGTAGACCAAGATTGCGACGAAGAGACGCTGAGTTCAAAAGGAGTTCCAGAACATCATCAAACGTGACGACACCTATGAGCTTTTGTGACTCATCCACGACAGGCAGGGCCTGTAAATTAAAATCAGACATAGTATGAAGTATCATCCCCACGTCTCCATCCGGTAGAATCGTGACGGGTTCCTGCTCGCTTGAGTCACCTAGCAGGCTTTCTTGCTCTGCCTGTAGCACGGAAACCAACGGAAGCATTCCGGTCAGTATTCCGTCTTCATCTGCTATATAAACATAGCTGAGCACTTCCGGTGACAGATCACTGTTTCTAATCATATCCAGTACGGTACCGACCGTATCATGAGCTTTTGCCTGCAAGAAATCGGGATTCATTAAGCCCCCTGCTGTTTCAGGGTGGTAATGGAGTAGATTTCGTACTTTATCACGCTGATCCGCAGGCAAAGCTTCCAACAGAGGAAGTCTCTGATCCTGATCAAGGTCAGCAATCAAATCGGCGGCATCGTCCGGAGCCATTCGGGAAAGAACTCGCGCTGCCTCTATTTCGGATTTTGATTCCATGAACTCACGTTGATGTTCCGGGTCAAGCTCTTCAAAGACATCTGCTTCTAAGTCCCTGTCATGGCCCACGGCTTCTATAATTTCTTCCCCTTCTTCGTGTGATGCAGCTTCCACCAAGTCGGCTATCTGAGCTGGGCGCAGTCTTGCCAAAGCCCTGTAAGGTAGCCTGAGTCTTGCCGTTGGTACATGACCTACAAACGGTTCGACATCCGACCAATCGATCAGGGTATTGCCGGTACGTTTTCGCTTTGTCAATTTTCTGTAGAGATAACCAATTGGAGACGAAGCCACCGGTTCGGCACCAAGCAGTACATAACCTTGACCGTAATGACCCATTTCTATATCTCTTGCTTTAAGGAGCCGTGCTTTGCTCAGATGGATCAGGTGTCTGCCCGCTACGTCGCGGGCCAACAAAAGTTCGCCTGGCCTGCGTTCAAATTGCTTTAAATTCACGGAGTCCCGGGCAAGCTCAACTCTGCTTTCCTTTATTTCACGTACTCTTTCAATGGGAATAAAGAGCTCACGATGGCCTATTTGACCCACAATTCCGGCAATTGGAGGGTGCGTTTCGCCGCCTGGTCTTACTACTATATCTTTGACTTTACCAAGCTTGTCACCTTGTGAATCTACCAGATGACTTCCCACCAAGCGAGAAAGCTTGATACGAGGTCCGGAAATTTCAACAATGTTTTGCTTAGATGCCTTGGGCTGTAAAGTCGTCACACTCATATATTAGACGATTGCATAAAAATTTTCATGTCTAGACAGAGTTTCGTTTCAAGGCTAGACTTATCATATGCGCTACAAAACTTTAGGAAGCACCGGCATGAAGGTATCCGAGTACTGTCTCGGAGCAATGATGTTCGGCAAATGGGGAAATCAGGATACGGCAGACTGTATAAGAATTATAGACTACGCCTTAGATCACGGCATAAATTTCATTGACACGGCAGACGTATACTCCGGAGGAGAATCTGAAGAGATAGTCGGTAAGGCAATTGCAGGAAAAAGAGATGCTATTATCCTGGCCACTAAAGTCCATGGCTCCATGGGGGATGATATCAACGAAGGTGGAAATTCCAGAAGATGGATTACCCGCGAAGTCGAAGCGAGTTTGAAAAGACTCGGTACCGACTACATAGACCTTTACCAAATACATAGGCCGGATCCGACAACAGATATCGCTGAAACTCTTTCCGCTTTGACAGATTTAGTTCACCAAGGTAAAATACGTTCTTTTGGATCCTCCACATTTGATCCAGAACTCATTGTAGAAGCACAGTGGATAGCTCAGCAACGTCATTTAGAACGCTTTATATGTGAACAGCCGCCTTATTCGTTACTCACAAGAGGCATAGAACGTTCGATACTTCCTACATGCCAAAAATACAACATGGGTGCAATAGTCTGGTCGCCGCTGGCAGGAGGATGGCTGAGCGGTAAATATACCAAATTCGAAGACATAGATCTCTCACAAGGAAGAGCTGCCAGGCTGCCAGCCAGATTTGATCCCTCTATTCCGGGAAACAAACTCAAGTTAGAAAAAGTCTCTGCCCTTGCTTCCCTGGCCGTTCAGGCAGCCATGCCTCTTACACACATGGCCGTGAGCTTCACTCTTTCGCATCCCGGGGTTACGGCAGCCATAATCGGCCCGCGTACCATGGATCAACTTGAAGACATCCTACGAGGTGTCGATCTAGAATTGGACGATTCACTCTTGGACGAAATTGATAAAGTGGTAGCCCCCGGAGAAAACCTCAACGAAGCAGACTCCGGCTGGAAGCCTCCGTCGCTGACAAATCCTGGGTTGAGAAGAAAAAATCCAAACTTCTCAGCGTCAAAAAGTTACTTTTAAATACTGTGCCGACCCATCAAGGAGTTCTCTGATATGGGAGTATTAGTTTGCGCCGGAGCGGTTATGAGTTGTTCTTTCGGGATGGCACCATCCGTTTTGGATGTGCTTCCAGATACGGGTGTCGTTTGTCCCACACCGGCGGCCACCATTATGGACTTTGTACCCATGCTCAATATCATGCCATTTGGAATGTGCATCAGTGAAGCCAACCCTGAGGTGATAGCAGCCACAGCAGCAGCCCTGGGAGTATTGACCCCTATGCCCTGTATCCCAGTTACCGTTGCCCCGTGGGTACCCGGAGCACCCACTGTTTTGTTGGCCGGGCAACCGGCACTGGACGACCTGTCAACCTGTATGTGCGCATGGGGAGGCGTGATAACCATTGAAGATCCGGGGCAATTCCAAACTACTGTTGAGTAGCATTTGCTGCTTTATATCACACGCCAAACGAGATAAAAGGTAAAGTTTAGCCTCCGGACAACAACTGCGCCGTACCACCAAAGTATACGTTTGTGCCACAGGCACTTGTACCTCCGCCCGAACAGCTTACGGTTATGACAAATGTCGACCCCTGAGGTAAAACCAGTGGGGTACTAAGGGGGAAATCCTGAGAAGTTAGCTGACTAAGGGACATCTCGAAAAAATACTTGGGTGATGGTGCACCTGGGGGCTGAATACCGACCTGCACGGTACTGCCATTGACCTGTGTTAGATTCTCAATGATGATATCTGTCAAGTCCAATTCATTACCGGTCGGTATAACAAACAAACCTTGCGATACCTGTCCGGGGGCTGCGGCCACCGAAATTGCATTTGAGTAGGGACCGGGTGTCAATTGACTACCGGCAGCCGTAGGGGGAGCGGTTGTGGTTGTAGTGGAAGAAGTTACAGATGTAGTCGTTGTGGTGGTGGAAGTAGTAGTTGTCGGTGCCGCGGTAGTAGTTGTCGGTGCCGCGGTAGTAGTTGTCGGTGCCGCGGTAGTAGTTGTCGGTGCCGCGGTTGTGGTTGTAGTGGTGGAAGTAGTAGTTGTGGTGGTGGAAGTAGTAGTTGTGGTAGAAGTTGCCTTACTGGTTGCTATTGATGCGGCGATAGATGCTTTTCTGGTGGCTTCACTGGCTTGTTTGCTCGCTTTAGTAGCCGTTTTGGAAAGCTGATTGAGCTTCATTTGATTATTTATGTTCTGATGTTGCTGATTTGCCAGTTGGGGTTGGATGGCGGCAACTGCGGCATTTTTGATCTCATTTCGAACCAGTAGCCACACTCCCAGAACCACCAAAGCCGCCAACGCCAAAAATGACCCCTTGGGTAAAACCGGTTTTTGAAGCATAGTAGCGTCCAAGACAATTGGTTCAACGTTGTCTGCCGATACCGTTACCTTAAACCTGGAATTTCTCTGCGGTCCGCGCAAATAGCGTCTTCTTGGCAAAATACGTAAATTGGTAAATACAGTAGTGCCTGGCAACAATTCCAACTGACGCGGTTTAGGCAATATCTGTAAAGTATCCGATTGATCGCGCCCTGAAACCGTAGCCATAACAGGTACGTTGCTAAAAGAGTCTACGGCCAAACCGAGTTTACCGCGCCTTCTGCCGATCGTGACTTCCGGAATCAATTCTGCTTTCAGATCCCGGAATTCACCTACCTCGAGCAGACCTTCTTCTGTAACACTTCCGTTCGGATTATTAACAGCCACTACACGAATACCAAAGGGAATTTTACCAGGCGGAACGTACCATACCTTAGGCGGAGCCCAAGTCACGACCGTCTCTCTACTCGTATTAGGGAAAAGTGAAATAACTTCTGATTCCACATTTGCCCATTGTGCGGTATCGCCTACTACCTCTACGTGAAACTGTTCGACTATAGAACTGACATTATGTACTTGAACCTGACAGGAAACGACACCGCCAGGTTCTACGAATAAATTTTGTTCACTTAACAATAAAACTGCGGAAGCCATACTTATCCCGATTCAGGTTCAAGTGGATATTTTATAATTTGTTGACCATTTTGAGCGAAACCAGTTAATACTTCTTCAATTGAATTAAGCCCCGTAAGAGGTTGATTATTTGGCCCGCTTACCTGCGTACTCGAATCGACATACAATGTCGAGGCCCCTCCTCCGGTAATTACTACATCGTTGTTAGGTGTAACAGCAGTAGGATCGCCGGGAGTATTGACGATCCAAGTAAAGTAGTATGCCGTACCGGTGCCTCCGATCATGGTATCATAACCCACACCAGTGTAGTATTGCGTACCTGCCACGGGAACACCTGCCTCAAATGTCGTTTGCCCGTTACCTCCTATCAACATATCATGACCGGCTGAAGATGCTTGCAAAAGGTCTTTACCATTTAAAGCTATCAGAGTTTGATCTGCACTGCTAGCAATCAAAATGTCGTTACCGCTTTCAGTACTGACTATCGTTGAGACTCCAGACAACGTATCGATAGCGGGGTTATTAGCTCCCCCGACCCCCCATTTATCAACCGTACCATTAGCATTGAGCGTAATTCCGTCGCCGCTTTTAGCATCACTGCTGGTATCGATGGGCATGTTTTGATAGTCAACGGTACATGATGACCCGCTTGCACACACGATATTGTTATCACCTGTTCCGGGTATGATAAGAGCACTACCGGCAGCAAAAATGTTGTCGTTGTTGTTGTTTGCCACTATAATGTCAGAGAATTTTGTACCAATGACATTGTTGATAGATATCGAAATAGTCTCAGTAACGCCGCTTTGGAGCCAACCTCCTGTTATTCCAGCCTTCACTTGAACTGGGGCCCCTCCGGAAGGTGGCGTAACAGCCGTCGAAGACGAACTGAGATTCACATCCACCGAAGTAGGTGAATCGGCAAAATCAAGCCAGTTTGTCCCGTTTTCGCTAGACTTAAGAGTTAGTTGGCCAGACCCAGGGGCAAAAAAGTTATTCCCTGCACCACCAATCAAAACGTTATTTCCATTGCCTGCTACCAACGTCTCGTTACCGATCGCTCCTGAAGCGTCGACGGTATAATTTCCTGTCCCCGCTGATGCGTAATCGGAGGAAGTAGAAGTAGCCGTATTGAGTGAAATGGTTCCACTTCCACTTCCACCTACCTCAATACCTCCGTATACCGATCCAACTATATTTTCCACGGGACTAGCAACTATCATTACTTCCCCAAGATTTCCTCCCACTTCTTGAAAATCAGAATTAGAGAGATTGAGCGAAGTGGGTGATTTGGCTAGCGACAAATTAATGGTCATGTCACCGCCGCCGCCATTGATAACTGCCGTACCGTTGTACGGAGTTAGGTAAAATATGGTAGCTCCTCCACCTCCCATTAAATACTCAGAACCAGTACCTTCATATATTGTCGTCGGAGCATTGGCCCCTATAACGTTAGATACATTACTTATTGAGGTTACCTCTGTGCCAGAAGCAAGTCCGCTGACCTGAGTTGTCGCACCAGGCTCCAGGTTGACAATCAAACCGCCCGTAGATACTGATGCATTCTGAAAACTCACCGTATTGACTCCCAAACCACCGTTAATACTCCAAGTGCCTGGACCGACAATAAAATTGTCGTCATAATTAGTACCTACAAGAGAGGTAATCCCGGTAAAAGAATCTTTACTGGTAGTCGAAGAACAGCCGTAGCCAGACAAGTTCACGATACCGCTACTACCCATACAAAAAGTGACCCCGGCACTGGCGTTGGAGAAGTTTAGCGTAGAACCGGAATCGCCCGTGAATGAATAGCCGGGAGTGGAGTCGGCCATAAAAATACTGTTCGGAGCGCCGGCAGACAAACTAAAAATACCGATTACTGTTCCCAGTGAAGTACCGCTGACATTTAGCGTTACGCCCACACTGTCTGTGCCTGTAAGCGTAAAGGTCGAAGCGCTGTTAGGACTTGTTAGGATGTCACTCGAATTGCCTGTATAGACACCCAGGACATCAGAGTACGACAACACCTGATTTGAGCCTAACTCAACAGAACCAGTACCAGGAGCAGTGGATAATATCAAATTTAGAGTGGAGGATCCTGTCAAGGCGAGAGATGAGGAAGCTCCGTTTCCGACAAAGACCACGGGAGAAGAGCCATCTGTAGAGAATGCAACCGTTCCGCTTGTAGGGGCAGAAAATGAAGTAAAGCCTGTCAAAGTCAGTGCAAATGTTGTATTGAGCGACATGGCAGAAGTAGCGTAATCCGCGTTCAATGTAGCGGCACCTAAATCAGGAAGATCTACCGCTATAGAAGAATTCCCTTCAATCGTACCGTACTGACTGATGCTAATCGTAATCGCAGGAGTAGCAGAAGTAATACTGAGTGAAGCCGTTCCGGTTGCTCCAACAGACAATGTGCCTGCGTAGCCGGAAGGAAGAGATAACGCATCCGTACTACCGGAACCGTTGAGGACGATTTGCAAGAACCCGCTAAATGAAACTGTCGAGGTGGGACCGAGTGTTACCGTGCCTGATCCGGGTGTAGCGGATAATTGGACGGTCAGATTATCAACAATGATCTTGTTGTTTGTTCCGCCGCCTCCGGAAAGTGTAGTGAATCCGGTGAAGTTTTCTGCCGGGCTGTAACCGACACTTACTCCGGAAAGAGAAACACCGAGAGCAAGCCCTGCACTATAGGAAGCCGTCAGACTTCCTCCGGATGTATCCGTTACCGTTTCAAAATTACTGAATGTGTAAGGAGTTGTAGAAACAGTAACCGTAGCGGTACTCGTTCCGAGTGTAACTGCCGAAGAAGTCGGCAGTGACAATGTATTGGTACTTGCATTAGCAGAAGTTCCGCCTCCGGAAAGTGTAGTGAATCCGGTGAAGTTTTCTGCCGGGCTGTAACCGACACTTACTCCGGAAAGAGAAACACCGAGAGCAAGCCCTGCACTATAGGAAGCCGTCAGACTTCCTCCGGATGTATCCGTTACCGTTTCAAAATTACTGAATGTGTAAGGAGTTGTAGAAACAGTAACCGTAGCGGTACTCGTTCCGAGTGTAACTGCCGAAGAAGTCGGCAGTGACAATGTATTGGTACTTGCATTAGCAGAAGTTCCGCCTCCGGAAAGTGTAGTGAATCCGGTGAAGTTTTCTGC
>JAKBPI010000005.1:64355-85783 GCA_021829645.1 Actinomycetes bacterium
CAGTAACCGTAGCGGTACTCGTTCCGAGTGTAACTGCCGAAGAAGTCGGCAGTGACAATGTATTGGTACTTGCATTAGCAGAAGTTCCGCCTCCGGAAAGTGTAGTGAATCCGGTGAAGTTTTCTGCGGCTATACTCACACCACTGCCACTAACCGTAACGGTAGCAGCCATACTGGGAGACATATCAATCGCGTTGGTTTTACCAGAGCCTGCTTGAATCGCTCCTGTTATACCGTAGAAACTTAGCACCGGCAAATTGTTGACAGTAGCCTTATCAGGCGCGACTGAAGTTGGTGAAGAAACCAAATTCAGAATATCCCCAGAACTAGCTGACGTATCGGTAAAAGTAAGATTCGATGACGTTCCATTTCCAACAAACGTGATACCAGAAGAGCCGTCAGTCGAAAACGCTATTGTTCCACTTGAGACTCCAGATGCATTAACAGCCGTATACTTACCGGTCGGACTGCATCCGGTGTCGCTAGTCCAACCGGTACTGCCATTTATATCTATGCTGCCTGACTGCAGCGATACCTGAAGGGCTGTGGAAGTAGTTCCGGAAACATTGATGGATCCAGAGGCACAAGATATACTAACCCCCGTAGAGGCGAATGCCTCATGACCTTTGGATATATAAAGCCACAGTATTCCCACAAGACCAATAAACGCTATACATTTTGCCAAAATCTTAAACGTATTTTTCATGGGACTATCACAATATCTTTTATATTTTTAAGATGCTTGGCTGCTGGCGATCCGTAAAACTTAGCATCGCCGAAATGAAATATGTTTCCCACAGAAGAGAGAATCCAATAGCCTTTATAATTTATTGTCGGTTCTATGGCTACAAAATAAGTCTTTATGATTTTCTTTGTTTTAGTAGTATTTTTTGTATGTGTTGATTTTTTCTTCAGTTGATCTCTACTATTGTTTTTGTTTACGTCTGGTGCGAAATCAGCTCTTTCTCTTACCGCTGCTGATAAAGTCATAGAAATCATCTTTTTGGTAATAGTTTTTATGGTTTTTTTGCTAGATTTACTTTTAGCTTTGACATACGTATGTCCGTAATAACCATAGTTATGAGCATTGCCAAAGGTATAAACCACTCCGGTTGAAGAAAGTAGCCAGTAGCCCTTGTTCGCTGAAGAAACAGCTCCTCCTGTTATCGTACCGTGTAGAGTCTTAGGCTTGACAAAACCATAATTCCGTACCCGTCCAAACGGATATACTCTACCTTCTGAGGTGATTATCCAATATCCGTTATTCGTAGTTGCTGAAAACAGGTCTACTAGTCTCCCTACATATCTTTTATGAAAAAGTTGCCCGTAATTATGGGCATTGCCAAAGGTATAAACCACTCCGGTTGAAGAAAGTAGCCAGTAGCCCTTCTCGTTTGCAGTCGTGGCAAACCCCACAATAAGTCCGCTCATTTTCTTTTTCTTTTTTAACGAAGCAGGTTCTCCGTAATTATGGGCATTGCCAAATGTATAGACGAACCCGGCAGAAGATACCGCCCAATACCCCTTATTGCCAGGTGTAGCTTTCATAGCGATAATTTGTCCTTTTGGATGTAAAGAACGAATGGAACCAAGAGAGGCTGTGTCTCCATAGGGCAAAATTTGACCATTTGCTGTCACAACTAAATATCCTTGACCAGGTACTATAGTCTTTGCAGCTTTTATAAGCGTCGTAGTGGTTACGGGAGCCGGTGAATAAGTGGTAGTAGTATTTGAAACGGTGGTTGTAGGAGTCACAACGGTAGTTGTAGGAGTGGCAACGGTGGTCGTCACAGGGGGTGGAGGCGGGTATGTTATATTTACGGCTGCAGAGGAGAAAGCCGTGCCCGCATTTTTAACAGACGTAATTTGTAAAGAAAAAGATGCTGAACCAGTGGCATTGGAAGGATAGATTGTTGGTATAGCAATTGTAGCACTCAAATTGCTATTACACGTGATGGACCCACCTGCAATACTTTCTTCTGAGGCATTACATGGAAAAACTACTTTTCCCGACGATGATTGATAATTGTACCCCCCTTTACCTGTCCCGTTGACCGTTGTAAAATTAGCCACTACCCCTCCCGGAATACCGACGAGTCCCGAATTGCCCGGAGCACTGACAGTGACGGTAAAGTCTGCCGAGGGTGTCTGTGAAGCAGACACAGAAACGTTTGGTGTGGTGGTCGCCAGTTCCACTTCCCGATCTGTAAGTTGTGCGACACTCAAGCCTTTATAGGAGATATTGAGCTGCCCTACTAAGTTAATAGAGCCATCCGGCTGGACTCCTACTTCCTGTCCGCACGTGCTGTCAGGTGAGGTACAGCCAGGAATAAGGGACACTCCATCATTTCCAAAAGTAGTATCGAGTACTCCGGTAAGCGAATAATGAGACACCCCGAGTTCGTAGTTGCTTGAGCCATCTGCGTTTTGGTAATTGGTACCTGAAACTATAATGCCGGCCGGTGAACCCGCAGATTGCCCTGGCGTCGGTATGTAAGCAACAGAATTGATTTCATTCAATGAATTTGTGCCTCCCGCAGCAAGCACTGTCCCGGAACTTCCAAATGCCTTATCCGGTGTGGCATCAATATTCAATCCCGCCAAAACTCCCACAGACGAGTTAACCGTAGCGCTGTTCGCAGTTCTTTCGTACCCACCCAGTAAAATAGAGGGTGGAATAGAACCTGATGATGTTCCCGCATCAACCAGAACATAGTTGAGAGAGGTGTCAAAACAAGTAAATGTTTGCCCGGAAGGTAACGCTACGGGCTTGAACCAGTACATGCCGCCAGCGCCAAAAGTATTGTTAGGATTCGTTCCTGAATAGGTGTATACACCGGCAGACACAGTACTTTGAGTTTGATAATCGAGTACGAATCCCAATTGTGAATTGGATGAACATCCGCTAATCGCATCTTGAGCATTGCCGGTCACATAGATATTCCCACTCGAGCCCAAAGCAACGTCTTTGATATTGACCCCTGGCTGTGACATAGAAGCTATGTAGAGATTGGATGTGCTGCCCTGATTGCCAAAACCGTTAATCGGTATGAGTGTAGCAGAAGAAGAATCTGGATTTTCAACTCCATATGCTGCCATAAGTAGCTCTGTACCGTTAGAACTGGTTATACTCCCTACGGCATAAACAGGATCAACGTTTATAACAGACCCCGAAGATGATTGTATTTTAGTCTGCGGTCCAACCGCCAGGCTACTGAAAGAACCCTGGGACGGAATCAGTCCGGAACTTACTGCTACGGTCCTGTCGGAAAGTTCGCTGCCTTTTGCCTGAGATAAAAGCACTATAACCGGCTCTGAAGCAGATTTTCCGACAGCCACGATCGCACCAGACGAACCCGGTAAAACTTTGACCGAATTTAAAGCGCTGAAGACATTTTCATTTGTCCACAGATTCACGCCGGAGTTGGAAAATAAAGCCGCTATCCCGGTGGTAGCGGTAGACGAACAGCTCCCAGAAGCAGATTCTTCGGTTCCCACGGCAGCAATACCTGTCAGTACTCCGGAATCAGTCGCATAGGCCAGTCCGCTTGTCCCCGTGGTACATGCAAGACCGGAAGACTGTGCTATGCCCGATCTGACACCGGAGGTTCCGCTGGGAGCACCAAAACCCTGATCCAGCTGGCCGAGTCCACTAGCGGAAGCGGCTCCTGCCACACTGTTAGTTGAAGAAAATACCGGCAGCACAACGGCTGTCAACAGAAACAGAAAGAACAGAGGCGCGAGTTTTCGCAATCTAGACATGAGATCTTTTCCGCGACCTTCCATTATGTGAGTATAGTGCAAGACGGTCTAATTTTGAAGTCACTTCCCGAGCGAAACAAGCAACTGATGTCATTTTGGCTACCTAAAACAAATACTAGGAAATAAATATTAATTAAACCCTCTGAAAAAACTCTATTTCGGTTATAGCCACCGCATGACCGGTAACCGAAGGATACACTTTCAATATTGTACATACGATTGAAGTGGTATTAACTGGATTTACACTGAATTGTTGAAATGATTGTGTATCTTTTAAGTACTCAATAACATGATATTTACTGGGATAGAATGTAAGTCTTATCTCGCGTGGCCTTGCTTCTGATAAATAATCTTGAGGGGTACCGGCCACCCCACCAAGCCACCCTATTTTGTTAATGGTTTCAGATTGAGCAAATAGAATTGTGAGTCTGGCCCCGACTCCGGGATATTTTGATTTGTTAGGATAATTGGCTGATTGCCACCAAGTGTTATCGGCATCATCTACTGCGTAAGCAGGTGGGTGGGCGGGATTAAAACTGGTAGCGTTTGCACCCATGGCAAAAACTTGTGTATAAGTTACGTTTACACTGTTTTCGGTATTGTGATAGAGATTGAGAAACCAATTTTGCATACTTGGAGCGAAAGGTCCGACAAGAGAGAAGAGAAGAACGAGTGCCAAGGTACCCAAAACAACTCTTCCCGTAATACGCCATACCTTGCCTTGGCTACCGGCTCCAGAAACTATCTTACCCCACCGGCCTGGTCGCTCTCCTGCCCTAACTAATCTGACATCCGGGTGCCAATGTCTCTGCCACCACGACAAAGACTGATATGGTATGGCAGCATTTTCTCCAACGGGAGAGCTTAATTCATAACCGCAACGTCTGCAAAATATCCTCAACGGAGAATTGAATTGGTTACATCTGAGACAGTATATATCACCAGGTTGAGGTGTATCTTCTTTTTCTTCCGGGGTAGGTGTCAGTGTTTTTTTACTTTTAGAGGCTGCAAGTATTTCGTCTGGCTTTCTGAGAGCAGTGCTCTTCGAGCGGACCGTCGGAACCGCCCCACCGACCGCAGCTATTGGTGTTACCGGGACAAAAGGTTTCGTCGTTGGCGGCTTATCTCCGGGCTTTCTTGCCGCTACGAAAGTATCTTTAGGAGCCTGATTGCTGTCGTTTTGATTCTCCACATCCGTATCGGCAGGAGTAATCGTTAGCACTACGGTATCAACTTCTGAAGTCGATTCGTTAGGTAAAGCATTTTTTTCTTCAGGCTTCAAAGTGTCCGCATTATCATCTGTAGCACCTGTGTTCGCTACTCCGCTTGTAACTCCCTCGTAGGAATCCGAACTATCCCCAATGTCAGAAGCATCAGTAACCTCATTTGATGTTGCTTTTTGGCGTCTCTCTTTTATAGCCTGGCTGGCCATATAGACATCAAAGTTCTCGGCCAGCATATTATTTGCTTTATGCCGAACATATCCGCCGAACTGATTAGCGTGTCTTGCAAGGGCTGATGGCTCAGAAATTACCTCGGTCCGGCTGTTGCTTTCCTCTTGATCGGAATCCGTGTGGTCGGTATTTTCTACTTCTGCGCGGGAAGAGTCCGACGATATATGCAAAAAAATTGCAGCTCTTTGCCAAAAACTTAAGTGCTTTTCGGGATAAGGCTCAATATATTTTTCTTCCTCCGGCTGTTGTTCAGGCGCAACAGTTACGACTTGATCGCCGTGCCAAGGCAGATACTTCCCGCAGGAGTGACAAAACTCTTCGTTATCTTCATTTCTGGCGGAACAGACTTTACAGATAATCATGTTTAACTTTCAAAAATAACTTTATGCGCCATATGAGCCGGTTTTGAGACAGTGATGATGTTGTCCAGCTTCTTTTTGTGAATACTGCGAGGAGTATTTGAGGGGATTCGAATGGTGATTATGCTTGCATCCGTACCGGGTAATTCCGCATTGGGAGTTTCGGAGTACCGGCAACCGCCGCTTTCTTCTATGACCGGTTCTACACCAAGATAGATGTACAGATGTTTTTTCAGACCCTCTGCTGTACCTCGAATCGAAAACAGCTCGGTGGCGTTTTTCACCAAATCTCTTTTACTCTCCTCCGGCCAAGTCTCATCTAGTTCCTCGATCCCCACCCAGGAAGCCAACCAAGACAAAAAATCCAAAGGAGCAAAGGAGGGATCGGTATAGTACTCCTGATTACCCAAGACACTCAGTACCGGAGCAAGAACGGCATCAAAAGCGCTCATAAAACGCATTGTGAAATTGTCCTGCTGGTATATTGCCGGGAGGAGTGCCCCGAATGAGTACGTAGCTATAGCCTCGTCGTTGGCGGCTCTCATGGCAAAAGAACCTTTATTTCGTGTCCATAGGAAAACAAAAGAGCATTTTCTGCTAACTCTATATGTTGAATCGCCTGTCCTCTGTCACCGGTCAAAGGATCGGCTAAGTACAACTGTACCTGTTCGACAAGATCTACTCCGTGTACGCGCTGCAAAACAGCATAAATCTCGCCGGAGTGTACCGACCTACCAAACGGCCAGCCCGTTCCTTCACTTCCGCCATAGACAGGATGTAAATACTTATATAAAGCTAGCCTGGCATCTTCGGCAACCCGATCTGGATCCGCAAATAGACGGGGACGGAGTTCGGCAAGTACGGTAATACCCTGATAAAAAGGAGGCTCAACTATTACCCTTGCCCCCACCGTACGGCGCTTGTCAAGTTCGGCGGTTATACTCGCCAGTAGCTCTTTTGACGGAGCCAATCTGGCAAACGGCATCGTAGCATCTTCGTCATCCCCGACTGCAGGTACGACAAGCAATCTGACACCGCGTTCTTGATGATCGTGCATGACAGGAACGCAGTGCACTCGAGCCACACCCTGTGCGGCGGCTTTAGCCAAGTGTTCATAATCCTCAATGGTAACGGCACGCCCCAGAGTCCTAAGCGATACAGGACCTCTGGTTTTTGCGTTTTCTAGTGTTTCACCGTCAACACCGCCGGCAGCTGACTCACGGTTCTCTACGGAAGCAATAAAATTCACCGGCGATTTCAGCACACAAAGAGCTCCCCTTGCCACGTTTCCGGCTTGACCCCCGCCGCTTCTGTATTGACGGATCCTTATGACCGCTCCTTTGGGGGGAATTGCACCGTAATTTCTGAATGTACCGTCTTCGAGGCGGATAGCTGGCCCGAAGGCAAGCTTTCCCTCAGCCTTATCCAAGACAAAGCGCTTATCCGTAGGGGAACTTCCGGCAAATGTTTCGACTTCGCTCCACTCTTCGAAACCTTCATCGGTTGACACTTCTATGATGTGTGGAGTGTCAGAAGCTATGATTGGCTTATACTGCAAGCTAAACTCTTGGTTGGATATCCCCTCGGAAATACCCAATATTTCATTGTCAACGATGTTGGCATGAACCGCCTTTGTCGTACCGCCTATCGTGAATGCACCCACGTTTTCTATATGTGGTGAGGAAGAATAGAATGGCTGACCTTCCTCAGGCTCTACGACGCGACA
Organism: Actinomycetes bacterium; assembly: GCA_021829645.1. Taxonomy (GTDB): domain Bacteria; phylum Actinomycetota; class Acidimicrobiia; order Acidimicrobiales; family Bog-793; genus JAJZMK01. The sequence goes on from JAKBPI010000005.1 coordinate 71,657, forward strand.
CCTTAGCCACCCAGCCCGCATGTTATTGATCACGGCAACTTCGTGTTCGTGAGGAATGTGTAAGACTATATCGCCCGGCTGGTTTAATCCGGCTGTGGTGTCCTGTTCCAGCTCACAGGCAAGCCACTTTCCTCCGTCGTAAGCTTCCCATATGAGGGGAGGATTGGATGGATCCACGCCGACACCCTCAATATGACATTCAAATCTGAGCGCCACCACATTGGATGGGGCGGCTTCATCCAAACCAAGCAATAAAACTTCGCCGGGCATGGGAATCTGACCAAAGCAAGTAAAAGAGTCTATGCCCAATATCTCGCTGTAGTCAATAGGCAGACCTTCTACACCGACTGAAAGTACTTTTAGCAAATTGACATTCTGGATGGTCAAATTCTCCGAAGTTTCAAAAACAACAGGATCTTTCCTGCCTTCACGCTTAGTTGAAACTGCCGTGGAACGAGGAACTTCCACTGGCTGATCCTGAGGAGCATTCAACCAAAAGGTGACGGTTGTCTGTGCTGCCGAGGGCGGAAAGAGCTGTACCCCAATGAGATCCAAAAACTTGATGTAATTGCGATCAGATACTTTATTCAATCTATATGTTAGCTGATCCACCATGAAAGCAAAGGTTTCAATTAGTGTTACTCCGGGGTCGGATACATTGTGATCCGTCCATTCGGGGCAGCGCTGCTGTACCAACCTTTTTGCGTCGTCAACATAATCCTGAAAACGCCTGTCGTCTAAATTCGGAGCTTCTAAAGACACTTTTTACCCTTCCTCAGGAATGATATAGAACGGAAAAACCAAGTTTCTGGGATCGTTTGTTCCTTTGATGGAATACCTGATATCAATATACAAAACTCCCCTGTTGGCATTATCCAAACTTACAACAACATCTTCCACATTGACACGCGGTTCCCACCTGGCCAGAGATCTTCTGACTTCATAGGAAATAAGACCGGCGGTCGTCGCATCTGCGCTTGCAAAAACATAGTCATGAATACCGCAACCGAACTCGGGACGCATCGGTCTTTCTCCAAACGAAGTCGACAAAATGAGCGTAATCGCCTCTTCAATTTCTTTTTCACCCGAAACAAGTGCAATCTGTCCCGTTGTCGTCGTACGAAGAGGAAACGCCCACCCCGAACCTATAAACTCGCCTGCCACTCATATCTCCTATATATACTTCTCACAATTGCAAACCATTATCCGTTGATGGCCACCGCGGGAGCGGTTATCGATATATCGCCGTCGCCTTCCATAGCCACGGAAGCGCCGTTTATCTCTACATCCCCTTCTCCCTCGATGGTAACGGAGGCCCCCGAAAGGGACAACTCGCCGGTGGCTTCCAGAGATAGATCGCCTTCCGCTATGATCGCTATGTCAGTAGCGCTGATTTCGATATTGCCTTCGGCGTTATAGATACTTATCAACTGGTCCTCGGCATTTAAGAAAATGCCGGCCACTTCGTCACCGGTTTGAATGATGATGCCGCTTTGCTCTTCGGAATCATAAAAAGTGACGTTATGTAAAAATCTTGAGCTTATCCTTCGCTCCGTGACAAGACCGGTTGCGTCGTCAATCAACTCCGGCGAAGCCCCTGGTTCAATAACCGGTGAATAAAGACCGCCCAAAACATAAGGTCTGCTCGGGTCGCCCATCTCAAAGGCCACCAAAACCTCTGTACCTATCTCTGGGACAAAAAGAGACCCGAAAGCCTCTCCGGCCCCAAAGTGTACGCAACGCACCCAGTCGGTCAAGACAGGTTCGTCACCCATCCACGTAAACGTAAGTTGCACACGTCCTTGTTCTTCAGGGTCTCTTGTGTCAGCAACCGTTGCCGACACCACGCCTGGAATCCTGAACGTTTCATTTATACCGGCTCCGCCACTCACGGAACCGCTTTGATGACCGGATGACAGACTATACAAACTTCTGTCCTGCCAGCCGGTTACGCTGAAATGCGTAACGTAACCGTGGTCCGCGTCAAATATGTGTTTGGCTGCAGTCAATGTGTACCCACCGTCAAACATAGTTCCTGCCCCGATCAAATTGATGGGAATACCTGCTTTCAAAACAGGGTTGCCCACCGCTTCGCCGTCTAGGGATACATAAGACTCTGCTATCTGGTTTCCCATGGCAGCCGCCTTGGTTTCTGCTGCGTCTTCATTATCCGTCGGATACCATAGGTGCACAAAAGAATTGGCGCCTGACACACTGGAAAGTTCTTCCGGTTGGGTAGTAATCTCGGTGCCAATCACCTCTGCAGGGGACCCTCCCACTACAGGCGCTCCGTCGAGAGGACTCCAGCCCATAACCTGTACGTCTTCAACCTGCTCGTTGCTTCTCACTACGGCTCTAATACGCATGATGTCTTGTCCGACGACAATTTGCGTAGGAGTCGAGACTTCAAAAGTACCTGGTACGTCACCAGACGCAGGGGGTTCAATCGGTGCAAAGTTGAAAAACCCGTCTGCCATCCAAGCCCGATATCCGTTGTCGCCGGCCAGCTTTTGTATGAATTGCCAATCCGTCACTCCGGCTTGCACGATGTACTGTATCGGATTATCAGTGGGCGTCACTTCTCCGGGGACAACTTCGTTTTCTCCCAAGATGGCTTCCACTATTTCAGAAGCTAGCATATCTTGGAAAAACCTCGTCTTCTTCCCCCGCTGTAACATATGGGAAAAGTCCAAACCCCTAATAGTTGTTTTACCGCCGTCGACATCATATTCAAACTCTATAGCGGTGATTTCTCCAACCGTAAGAGGGAGTCCTTCGGTATCACCGGCATTGGCAATTATCGAAATTTCCGAACCTATAACAAAGCCGCCCAAATCCACTATGTCAGTGGCCGGATCGTTGGCTCCAGGATTGATGAAGCAGATTTCAAAAATATCCGGTAGATGCATACTGGTATCCACGCTGACTTTGTTCAGTTGGTCGACGATCGTAGGGTCCAGCGGAGTGCCTTCCAGCAAAACCGTAACCGAACTGGTCCAATGTGTATCCATGCGTTATTTACTCCTAAGACTTTGCCGTTGCTTCACTGAGCGGCGGAATCAAAAGAGACATACCGGGTTCTAGTTTCATCGGATCTTCTATGTTATTGGCGTGTGCAAGCGCCCGCCATAACGTCGGTCTGCCATATTCGGCATAAGAGATCGACTGCAAAGTGTCTCCGGCGACAATCGAGCGAACCCTCCGGGCCGTACCGCCAGAAGTCGGATTCTGCTTTGCCATCGCCAAAGGAATTTCTTCCATACTTAGACTGCACTTTGCCCTTATTGGAGTGCCGTCCGGACGGAACAACGTATACTCCACAACAACGCTTGACATAAAAGACAAAAACCCGGTATTAAGACCCCATCCGAAAAGCACAAAGGGCGGTGAGGGCTTCATAAGCATCACGGAAAGCATCGTGGGCTTACAGCAATCAAACAACAAATCGATATCGGATTGAATACCGCCGTTTTCCGTATAAGTAGCGTCCAAAAAGACCTCTACATCCATCTTGCGAGGACCGGCCCCTTTCCAAATAGGAATCGCCGTGGATGAAGAGCCCACATTTTTTGGCCGTTCCCAAACGGCTTCTTTAGTCACGGTATAACTAAGCGGGTTAAACAAAAACGTGATTTTGTTTCCAAGATTTCCACCGGCAACTGTTTGTCCGGCTGCCAAAGTGGATTCGCCCATGGAAGCGGCCTGTCCCCCGCTTCCCCCAGAACTGCTGGCACCCTGCAAAGCGCTACTGGCGGACGTAACACCTTCTGCGGCTATGGCTCCGGCTAAGCTTGCCGCCAACGCCCCACCCGCGGGGGAAGAAGGCGCTATGATCAGCAGATAGGCTTTTTCCAACTTCATGGTCGAGCTTATATTGCCGGCTGTTGAACTGTTTAACGCATTCGATAGATCACTCATCTGTCACACCTCACGCCAGACTCTTAAAGATATCGTCTTTAGTATCGCTAGGATCAAGCATAATAGCAGAGTATGCCATCTCCAATGTCTCAGTAGCAGGCTGAGGGTCGCTGGAGCTAAATGTGGGACCGGTCCAACGAACAGGTATTACACCCACCAGAGACCAAGCAAAAACTATACTGCCATCCGGAGCCAATGCTGAAAGTCTTGCCGAAGTCGGCTTGATGCCGGGCGCACTCATTTTATTAAGCCAAGCCATGGTTTTTGCCGTATTCGACCCGATGGGTCTGGTCACTTGAAGGTTAGTGTACTTAAACCTTCCGGGAAGCTGGTGAACAAAAATTCCAACTCCGCCTTCTTGTCGTTGCTCTGTTTCTATTTCTATCCCTAACCCAGAACAGGTATCGAAAATACCCAAGTCTGTTCCGTCTATCTCTAAAGAAAAATATATGCCTACTACGGTATCTTTTGTCTGATCGCTCATAATGCCTACCTATGTAATCCGGTGATCATGCCTGACCTCTCACGGTCTTTTTCTATCTCGGCTTTAATTTTTTGACTTATATGCGGATAAACCCTTGCCGCCAACCTCCGAAGATCGTCTTGAGAAAGATCGGTAACAATGTTTGAGGTCTGCTGTCCGTCTGTTTTTTGTGAAGAGCTGTCTTCTGACTCATCTTGCGTATCAGAAGGAGTATCTACGCTCCCGGCGCCAAACAATTGCTTGCCTAATGTATTTCCAACCGAAGAAAACTTTTTAGACAGCTGAGACAGCGAGAAGCGCTGTACAGGGACTGCAGTCCTATTCTCTTCGAAAGACTTTTGACTCACAGGTTGCGACGGAGAGTTTTTTGCCAGACGTTGTACCGGATAGCGCAATGGCTCAAGCTTTACGGCACTTTGACTTGGAATGGTATTTTGCCTATAAGCTGCCTGGGAATTTTCAACGTTCGTCACATTGCGAGTGAGTTGATTTCCTGAATTCAGAGAAAAAACAGTACTCCCGTAATTTGGTACATAATGACTTCCGGGCTCTACGGCACCTACTGAAGCCTGCGGTGTTCGCCATGAGTCATCCCTGCGCACGGCGGAGGCTAAGTTGGTGCTATGGCTTTCCGGTAAACGTTGGACACTTATGTTGACCGGGGAAACTTGTGTATCCCATTTTGGGAGAACCGGCTTGCTGTATGCCAAAGGCGAAGTTTTGGGTTCAACTGCCCTGTCACGCGTTAGGGGTGTTTGTGGCGATACGGATCTCTGAATAAACGGTTTACCGACCAGGGATGAACCTTGCGGAGTAGGGAGAACCGTACCTCCGGTCATTTGAGTGGGAGAATTGAATCCAGGTGCCCCTGAAAAAAAATCGGCTGCGGTGTTTAATCCGGCTTGATTGTCAGCGAAAAGCTGCCGGCCGCTCTGTTGAGCAGGGACTCGCTGCCATACAGGAGTTGGGTCTGTTGCTGCCTGGAAAGGCGAAGCAGATTTCCCCTCGTCAGGCTGTTTAAAATTGGCATAAGGGTCTTGTGTGTAATCGTTATCGATCAGACTTTTCTTAAATCCCACTAAAGCAACGGCATGAGTATCCCCCGACGGCAAATCATTACTGCCGGTAGTAATAAGCGGCTGCGCTGCTGTCGATGGAGCGACGTCGGCTTTGCGCGTATCACCACTAAAGCCCGCTGTGTCGGCTGCTTTGCTTTGAGAACCCCGAGACATACCCTCAGAGTTTTTAACAGGAGCTGCCTTTTTCGCTAAATCTAGCCTCTGTAAAGGAACTGGCCCGAGAGACGGAATAGGTCGCTGTGGCGAAGGAGAGACTTTCTTTGGTGTATCCGGAACTGTGGCAACGTCTTCTTGCTGACGTTCCGGTATTATAAAAGGTACTCGCTGAGCCGTCTTTGCTAACCCCAAGTTAGCAAAACTGACAGCAGAATCGGGGATCTTATCGATCGGTGACCCAAGCTTCAAAGGCAGCGTTGGAGTCTGGTTTCCTAAATGCTCACGCTGAATATTCAAAGGCAAATCAGATGCTGCTACCCCTTCAGCTTCCTTTTGTACATCCGCTGTACCGGCATCTTTTTGAGTAACAGTTGACAGTATCTCTTTGGAGGAAACGAGAGGCGTCGTTTCGCGTATATCGGAAACATCTGTCGACTTACCGGCCAAAGGCGTTGTCGACACGCTTTCCGAAAAAGATTTAGTCTGAGTCTGGTTTGAGCCCAAAGGCAGTTCAGCAGACGGGCCGGCGGGAATATCTTTTATTGGCAAAGCATTTTTTTGCCCTATCCCCAAAAGTTGTACCGGCTTCAGAAATCTAAAAATTTGCGTACTGCGCTGAGCTCTCACCAAATTATCTCTCGGAACAATAACATTCCTACTCGCCACGGGAGATGACTGAGTTTTCTGAGAGCGGACAGGCGAGAGGCTTCGCTGTACCGAAGTATCTCGGTGGGAGGTATCAGATCGCAAAGCTTCGTCCGGGAAAGTTGTGGATTCCTTTTCAAAACGGGGGGTTTGCCGCATCGGACCAGAAGATTCGGGAGAGAAATTTTCGGACACCTTCACCGGAGGGAGTTTTCCGTCAATTGGCAGAGAACGGTAGCCGACTATCGGCTTTGAACCCGGTGAGGGGGAGTCGGGCTTATTTTGCCCGTTGGCTTTATGCGCCGCAAAGGAAATTCGTTGCACAGGTGCACCCGGCCTGTTCCCCGCAGATAAAGAATTAGCGGCTTGTCTGTGCGGTAGCGCTAAATCTGAGCCGGCATGGATACCGTAGTCTTCACTGTCTGTCGCCGGCGGAGTAAACGGGGACTTGATTATAGCAAGACCCTCGGCTTCCCCATGGGGAGCCGATGGGCTCTTATAGTGAGAAAGCGGCGACAGAGTTGTCGTGGGATCCTGCCATGCAGACAGCGTACGACCCCAATCAGAATTGATTGTAGGTACAATTTGTCCTACACTAAGCCTGATTGGATCGAGAGAACGCCAACTCTGTGAAGTCGCACCTATTACGTCACGAGTGTTTGCCACGGAGTCGCGCTGAGCTACCTGACCGTCTTGGGCATTAGTCGCGTCATGGCTTTGATATAAGCGCCTTTTGCGGCCCCACAACTTCATTGGTGCCTACTTTCCGGCACTTCAGACCTCCTCTGACATGCGCCTGTTTATTTGAGCAATTTCTGATATCAGTCTCTGCCTCAACGGGTGTTCCAAGTCAATTATTTCATCAAATCCCCAGTGGAAATGATAAGCCACGTACGCAACTTCTTGAAACAACCTGTCAGCTGCGTACGTCATGATTCCCCCAGGCGACCACCAGCCAAATCGACCGAGAACTCTTCCTCGCATGCAGGGCACTTAACGGCCGCCAAAGTATGACCTTCAGAATTAACCCTGCGGTATAAATCCTGCAAAAAAGCCAAATCGGAAGCAAAAAGGTTCTCTATTACATTGGCGTTGACCGCGTCCGCTTCCAAATCACCTAATCTCGTTATTACTCTTGCCAAGAGCACGACGGTCAGGTAGGGCGGATTGGCCCTTACCCTGTCGTCGTGCAGCGGCAAAAGTTCGTCCCGAGCCGTGGCAAGCCTCATCGTACCGGTTCTGTGCAAACGGCCTTCTTTGTCCACATAGCCGCGAGGCAAAACAAAATCAAAAGAGGTTTGCAACCTGTCCGGCACTTCCGCAACTTGGTTATTTTGGCGGACTGGTGCCACGTCAACAATCGCATCCATCTCAGATTCTTCGTTTGCCTCAGGCGTCTGTACGGCGGCTTCGGCTTGCGAAGATCCCGGACCCCGTCTCATCACGCCGGCTCGATACCCTCATGAGCAATAGTCAGCTTTTCTGTAAGGATAGTAGCCTCACCGGCTTTCATCTGACCATACTCAATACTCTTTGCCCATCCGTTTACGAATTTGAAAGACTTAACCGGTATGCCCATATAGTCGTAGATATTAATCTGTCCACCTTTTCTGGCACCCATCATATTGCCTTCAAAAACTTGGCTGATCCAATTCTGCCAGCTTTTGTCATTGGTCACACCTCGGGTAAGCGTGAACTCACCTATCTTCTTACGACCGGGAAGCATTTTATTGATGTATTTTCCATCCGACGTGTTGTGCTTGAGTTCTATGGAATCAACTTCCAATTTAATCCCGTCAATTTCCTGAATCTCTTTTATTTCGATCCCGTCAATTTCCAAACCGAAAGACCAACCTACACCGGTATCCCAAATTGGCAGTCCCATAATATTTCCTCCTTATATATTTATATATTTTGACCCAATTGTTGTTTCGAATATTTTGATACTTGTTATAGCGACTCTGCTATTCCGCTACGAGACTTGTCCCGCCCGAAAACTGTGAAAGCCTAAAGATAACGAATTCGGCTGGCTTGACAGGAGCAAGTCCTATCTCACATATAACTTGCCCGGCGTCAATACCTTCTGCCGGGTTAGTTTCGCCGTCGCACTTGACGTAGAAAGCCTCGTTCGGAGTGGAGCCGAACAAAGCACCCTTGCGCCATTCGTTGACCAAAAAGGCCGCAATTGTCCTTCTGATTTTTGCCCACAGATTTGGGTCATTTGGTTCAAAAACTACCCAGTCGGTACCTTGCAAAATTGACTCTTCCAAGTAATTAAAGAGCCTGCGAACATTGATGTATCTCCAAGCGGGATCGCTTGAGAGGGTTCGAGCACCCCAAACTCTGATACCACGACCTGGAAATGATCGAACGGCATTGACCCCGATTGGGTTTAATAAATCGTGTTCGGCTTTGGTGATGTTGATCTCCAAAGAGATCGCACCGCGAACGATTTCGTTGGCTGGCGCCTTGTGTACGCCTCTGCTGTCGTCGTTCCTTCCCCATATACCTGCCATATGTCCGCTGGGGGGTACGTTCACATTTGTCCCACTGGCTGGATCAAAAACTTTGATCCATGGCCAATATAGTGCAGCGTACTTGGAGTCATAGCCGGCTTCCTCCACGCGCCAATTTTTGATTTCTTGGGCATTGAGGGCAGGTGGCGGATCCAAGATTGCCATTCTGTCACCCATCAATTCGCAGTGCGTGATCATGGCCAGCTGCACTGCTTTTACACCTTCTAAATCGATGAGGCCTTTTTGGTAAGCGCTCATCAAATCCGGAATCGACAGCATGGTAACTTCATCGATGGCTTCCAAACCGCCGATGCCGCTTCTTGTCGCTGAGTCTCCTATATAGTCTGCTGGATTCATCCGCGTCGGCACGGCAGAACCGCCACCGGCAAGGGTGATAGTTCCCTTGTTGACCGCCTCAATTGCGGTTTTTGCTGTCTCTTCGATCCTTATCAACTGGGACTGAGCATTCACTACGGTAACTACGTTTGTTTTGCCTTTTTTCGTTACCACGGGATCAAAGGTTTCGGCGGTTTGACCATTCTTTTTGACGACAAGCTTAAACGCTCCGTCTTCACCGGCGTGGGCACTGTCGGCTACTTCCACAGCAATATCGTTTCCTTCGGCCCCCGCATCCAGAGCTTTCAGTTTGTATGCGCCCATAAGACTGCTTTCGGCTCCTGAAGTCAACTCGGCTACGGCTGACTTTTCTTCTCCGCCTGAACCTACCCTAACAACGTAACAGGCACCTCCACCGTTTTGGAAGTAACCGTAAACGGCCTGAGCGAGATATGTACCTGCCACAAAATCTCCGAAGAGTTGCATGTATTGGCTCCAGTTGGTCACCAATAGCGGCGTGTTAAACGGCCCCTTTTCTGCCAAACCGATAAAGGCAGCAACGGCTGTTCCCACCCCTTCTATCGGACGCGAACCTGAATCTACTTCTTCGACGTATACGCCGGGAGAAAGATAGTTAGGCATTAGTGCTCCCTTCATTGATTTTTAAATTATGCCAAACGGTAATTTCCTTAGTCTCTATTGTTACCCGAATTAAGCACCCGTGGCAAGCAATTAAGTTCTCTAAAGAGCACAAAAACTGTCCCTAAAGGGCACAAAATAAATAAGCAGTTTTCTTTTTGGCACTTGACAAGGAAGTATGCCAAAGATTTAGACAAGGAAAAGAATCCTTCAACTAAGCCGGCTTCCGGATTAACTTTTGTAGACCTGTTACGTCAGCCGGCATTATGATGAGCTATATTCCCCATCACCTCATTGGCTTTTCGTTCCGCTTCTGTTTCGAATCTGTCAGACGGATCGGAAACGCTAACACCTGCCGGATGCGGATTTCCGGAAACCGGACCAGCGGCTTGTTGCTTAACGTGTGTGAGCTCGTGGGCCAGAGTTCTTTGGGCTTGCATGGATCCGGGTGTAAAATGGTTGGGGTGTACGACAATATCGTTCCCTACGGTAAAAGCGGCGGCTTGTACGGATTCAGCTGCTTTTTTATCTACGTGCATCCGAACGTCGGAAAAATTGCCTCCCAATTCCCTTTCCATCGTTTGCTTGGTACCGCTCTCTAGGGGCACGCCGGGTGTCGATAAAACCTGGTTGATTGAGGATCCTTGCTTAGATTCATGCTCGGCATGATCGTGTTTGTCGGAGTCTTCGGCCAGCATGGCTGCTTGAGAATTCCCCAAAGTCCTCTGCAACCCAAGCAACATTTGCTTGTTCATAGGCATTTTCCCCAGTGGGTTGGTGTTACCAAAAGCCAGGCTTTCGCCTGTCGACTGGCTACTTTTGGTATCCTGCTTAATGGATTGGGCCTTTTGGGTTGATTCGTTTAACTTTTCATCAAAATGCATAGCAAACCCTCACTTGACTTTTGCCAATCCTATTATACATAACATTGTTTACCATTGCCAACCAAAAATCTCTCTTGGTCTAAGGCCCTGCACAACCTTGCGAAATATATCAGGGTGTTGATCAACTTTATTTATCCAAAATATCCAACCACTGACCAAACTCCTGCCGAACTGTCAGTCGACCCAGTTTTTTATACTCGCGATAAACTGCCATCATAATGTCTGACATGGACAATGCGGCACTTTTACTGGCCGCCATATACGCTCCGGTAAGGCAAACAGAAGCTATATTGCCTCCTGAAAGTTCAAACTGACCGGCTAAGAATTGGAAATCAACATCGCTGTCAACGGGGAGCTTGGCAAGAAATCTCTGCCACAGCAACAGCCTTTGCGCTTGATTCGGCATGGGAAACTCGATCACTGCATCCAAACGCCTGGTAAAAGCTTCGTCTACACTGGAACGTAAATTGGTAGATAGCAGTGCCAATCCGTCGAAAGCTTCCAATTTCTGCAAAAGATACGCCACTTCTATATTGGCGTATCTGTCATGGGCGTCTTTTACTTCTGACCTTTTTCCAAAAATTGCATCCGCTTCGTCAAACAAGAGGACGGCATTGACATGATCCAGTTCAATAAAAATCTTTTCAAGATTTTTTTCTGTTTCGCCCACATACTTGTCGACGACAGTAGAAAGATTGATCGTATACAACTCATAACCCAACGAATTGGCTATAACTTCGGCAGACATAGTCTTACCGGTACCTGATTCGCCGGCGAAAAGAGCGGCTATACCGCGACCGCGACCTGCCCCCGGTCGCATATTCCACTCACCCAAGACAATCTCTCTGTATCTCACCCTGGAAATCAGGTCGTTTAATAAATCCAGGGTTGACTGGGGCAAAATCAGATCATCCAATCCGACTTCCGGTTTGATCCTCCTGGCGAATTGCTCCAAGTTAGAAGTATTCTCAAACCTTACGGCACTGGAGACGGCTTCCTTGTCCAGCGGGGAGCCTTTGGCTAAAGCGTATAGTTTGGCCGACCTACTCGTCCTCCACACCTGTTCCAAGGTCATATTTTGACTTGATGGATTCTCCAAAAACACTTTTTTGGTATCAGCTGACTCATTTCCATTTGCGGAAGAAACAAAATGTTGCCAATGCATAAGCTTTGTTTCGGAAGGCAAATGTTCAAGTTCAATAACCAATGCTATTTTTTTGCTCCATTTAGGATCAAAACTGCGATAACCGTAAAGGATTACAGGCGCTTTTTGCTCTGTAAACAAGCGAATTATTTCATTCTCAAGTTGACGATTGGAGCCGATTACACTGTCAACCGGACCAACAACCATAGCCGATCCGGACAACAGGGCTTCTCGCCCAGCTATATCAGCAACAGATTTATAATTCGTATCGTGATGAAAGCGCGACATGTCCAGAGATACATGTCCTAAACCGGCCTTTTGTAAAGCAGCCAATGCGATTTCTTTGCCCATGCCACCATGCAGACAATGCAGATAAATAAGATCGGTTCCTGCTACAAGAGCACTGACTGCGGCATTTACATACCCGACTTCAACTTCTAAAACAATCTCTTCCCCGGCGTATGCGTACAAAAAATCGTCAAGAAAAGGCAGGAGTTCCGAATCTATTCTTGTATCGTCCAGCAGGAAAGCGGTTACCCTGTCCGGTACTTTTAGTGACCTCGTCAAAAAAGGTCTTTCACCGTCTTCTATGACGATTAATCCATAGCCAATGAGAGGAGAGCTGTAATCCAAAAGCCCGCGCGCGACAGGATCGGTCACATCCAAACCGGCCAATTCCAACGCCAAACCCACGGTAGCCCTGCGTTTTGTCACGTCGTCATTCAGGTAGCCATACAACATTTCAAATCTTCTGTCGATATCTGGAGCCACAGCAATGAGCAACAGAGCAACTTCATCTGCTTGGATGCCAAATGACTTTTGGAGTCTGCTAATGGGGCTCCCCTGGTTTTGAGTAGCTTCTTTGATAGCTTTAGTGAATAAAAGTTCGTCTCCATCAGGCAAAAGCAGAGGCCAGCCACCGGCTAACAGTCTGGTGACGTCTTTTTCGGTAATATAAAGTCCTCGGAAATTGTTATCCGGATCTTCGTCTATCGCTTTACGTCTCTTGACGGCTTCATCAACATGCCCCAATAAAAGATGCAGATAAAGACTTACTTCCCGAAATGCTTGTGATCGGGTGGGGGGGCTAGCGTGTGTCATGTCCCGTTTCATCTGTCTTTTTGTGTGAAGCCACGCTATTTTGACCTGTCGTACCAAATGCTTGCAATACAACGCCACTTTCTGCCAATGGCGTATCGACCATCTTGGCATCAGAGGGTATGGGCATTGTTACTACTAAATCAAGAGAAGCTTTCAGCTCTCCGCCAAAAGCCGTCCAAACGTCTGATATCTGCCTATTCTCAACAGGACCTCTCCCTATTTCCAGCAAAACAGGGAGAGCAGATTCTGCAACCGCCCCCGTCAAATAGCGCTCCGGGAAAACTTTGTGGGGCAAAAATGCCAGAAGGATTGCCGATAAAAGCCTGTGTTCGTCAAGAGGTCTCGATGCATAAGCCGTAATCATATAAGAAAGACGGAAAAACCTGGGAGGCTCGGTTCGTGCTATCAGCTCTCCCTTCTCGTTGCGCGACTCATAAACACCGACTTGGCGACGATTGGCATCCTCGCGAATGTCGTATAAGTAGGTATTCACCATTGGGCTTGTTCGCTTTTGTGCCCATTCTTTACTGGGGGCATCAAAGGAAACTTCTACTCCGGCCGTTCCTAAAATTTCCTGAGTTAAAAAAGACTCTATGGCGGCATCAATTTCATGTATCACAACAACCATCCCTCAACTGAAGACAAGTAATTTAAAAAATTAGCGAAAGTTTTTATATCTATAGTCAACTAAAGCACTCTTGGTTCTCAATTGCAACATTGACTCCATGTGTATATGAATAGCACCTTTAAAAGTCAAATGGTGAATAAAAACATTAATAGTATTTGTATACGACGTACACACGGCAACACAGTTGATCGGACGTTGCACAAGTAAACTCTCTACGCCATACACCTTTCCATATCAATAAACCACCATGGCTCATCATGTTATGATCGTACATAGAGCATGCCCCCGTAGCTCAGTTGGATAGAGCGACTGCCTTCTAAGCAGCAGGTCGCAGGTTCGAGTCCTGCCGGGGGCGCACTTATCATCCAAGCTTTCTAAATATACGATAAGTACGTCCTGTTACCTGGCTGACACTGTCCTTCGCTAGACTCAAAGTCCGCTTGCCTGTTGGCGATCATGAATAAGGCTGGCCCAACTTTCCCAGAAATCTCCTATTGTGTTAGCATAAACGGCCTATTTTCATATCCCATTTTTTCAAAAGTCCTGTTAGATGAATTGGGGAGTGTTGGAAAAGTAAATGTAGTGTCCTAATTATAT
>JAKBPI010000030.1 GCA_021829645.1 Actinomycetes bacterium
TACGCGATTAATATTGCGGATTTCAATGGGGGTCAAGTTTTGATATTGCTGGAGGATAACATCATACAAGGCACCGCTATATTTAGGGGCATCAATAGTTATAGCTGCAAAATATTTAATCTTTTGTGTATCGAACCCATTACGCCCGATGGCATGCAGTGTTAATGCTGGACTCAACATTGAAGAACCCCTCATCGTTACAAATTTTTTGATTATGGTATCCCATTTCAAATCCACAGCTCGCAAATCTGTCTCATTCCAATATTTTTTCGAGGGGTGACTTACAGGCAATTCCGACTTGGTATAGCCGTTATCCAGTAAGTCCTTTGCCTGAATAACATGGTCTGGCTTGAGTAAATTAAGCGTTTTGTTAGATCTTCCTTTAGTAAATTTGTAGGTCATATTATGAGGAATAAAGGTATCTTCAATACAGTTACAGGAATAAGCGTCAGAATCGTTTACATTTGGATTGACGATAGTTGAGACAGTCCATGTTGTGGTGATATTTCCTTTAGCATCATTAATCTTTGGAGCGAAAATAGGCAATTTGACTGTTTGAGAAGAATCAAGAACACCGGAGTATAGGATTGTAACTCTGTTATCTTCGCAGTTAAGGATATCATCAACATTGTCAAGACAAAATCCAAACCCCTGTTCATCCTGCGTTAATGCGTTACACTTTTGTGCAGTGTGAATTAATAAAGTACGACCAATATGAGGAATAATTCTGTTACTCTTGGCTATCAGCTTTCCAATTTTATGTACTGCAAGTGGTGAAGCAAAACTTGTCCCTTGAGAGGTTGATAACGTGTTGGGTTTTGTTCCGACTAATACAAAGGGTCTGTCAATACTTCCACCAAATTCAAGTATATCAGGCTTAATTTTGGCACCTTCTCTGCCGCCGCCGACACAACTGTATGATGCCCGTGTTTTTGAGCCGTCAGCGGCAAAGGTATATGCTCCTATACCAAGCCCATTAACAATATCTGATGGTGATTGAATTCTGTTATGTGGATAATCATATTCGCCATCATTTCCAACTGCAACACAGATTAAGGGGTTTATATCACCATCAGCAACTTGGTAGGTTAAAAGGTCGAGGACGTAGGTGAAGCGACTTATGCTATCATCTATAATCGCCCCCTTCGGGCCGAAAGACAGGTTATATAGTTTAATGTCAGGTTGTTCTGCTATAACATTTTCAATAGCATCAATAGCCTCGTAAAGCTCAAAATCAAAACGATTCTTTACGGGCAATACGCGAAAGCTCTCAACCGATACGGGCGGTATGTCCAATTTGTCTGTCGAACTACGTCCGACAAGGTTTCCATGTAAAACTGCTCCACAAACACCAGTACCATGTTCTACATACCCGGCATCTTTTGGTTCAGAAACGCAATCGATGGCGGTTACATATTTGGACAACAAAGGCACGTTTTCGGCGACTCCACCATCAAATACACCAACTTTAATCTTTGACTTCTTCTCTGCATCCGGCGCTTGGGGGGCACTATTTGATGACATAGTTCTGATAGGCGCAATGTTGACTTGCCCCATTGGATGAACAGATCTTAAAGGGTTTAATGCCGATATTTTCGCTAGTTCATCTTTGGAGCATATTGCAGAAATAAAAGTTGGGCCGCCATCGTAACTACGAATAATCATGCGGTTTTCCGGTAATTTGCTTGTGCTGCGAAAAACAGAGGTCATTTTTTCTGTTTCCGTAGCCATAGGATGGAATATTATTTCAACAGTTCCAGAATCCCAATCTTCAGGAAACCCCATGATTTTTTCATTCCGAGAAAGCAAATCCATGGAACGGATGGAGCCGATCTGATTTCTCCATAATGCAAACCTATCCTTGAGTCCTTTTTCCAAAGTGTTTTTTAATGTACTCAATCCGCTATCTGTTGCCTTAACAAAGTATAGCTTAGCGTCTATATCTTCTTCAGATTCGGCTGTAGGTTCAATTCTATATTTCCTACCACCGACTATTTCTAAGCTCCCATCAGCCGGGATAATTGAAGTAGGAACGTAAGATTTCGCTTCGAATTTTGGCTCCATACGAACACATATCACTTTTTTGTCCAAAAATATTTCTTCTCGCGTCTGTATCTGCTCAAAAATATGATCGATATAGCGAATCATATTTTGTTTTGCAATTAGATACTCATTAGGAATTTCCTTTACCATAGGGCCAGTTTTCTTCCTGATTGGTTCAACATATAACTCGCCATTAGCAATTATTGGATGCTTTTCATTCGGCATGTTCTTTGCCCCCCTTTCTGTTTACGCTGAGATATCTTGAGACAGTGGTGGATGGTATTTGGGTTATCGTCGAGATATCTCTTAGGCTCAAGCCAGAAAATTCTTTTTTTAGTAATCTGCAGATATTTGTCTTATCTTCTTTTGTTGCTAAAGGTTTTATTTTATATATTTCCGATAATGCAATTATTTGAAGAGGTTCGTTCGGGCTTAGGAATGCTCTCCGTTTTATATGCTCACTTAGTTTACATATATCTGCGGCATTTATATCTTTCGTATGCTTAACTAAATAATCCAACGTATCCGTTCTCAATTCATTACCGAATTTTCCAAGATTCCTTATTAGCAAAGAACGGCGCTCACGCTCATCAGGCATGGAAATAGTTAAGGTTCGGTCAAATCGCCTCCATATAGCTTTATCAAGAAGCTCAGGATGGTTAGTGGCACCGATAATCACGCAGGAGAAAGGACACTCCTCCAATTCTTTTAATAACACATTTACCAAGCGCTTTAATTCACCTAAATCGCCAGCATCATCTCTCCGTTTTGCGATGGCATCCAATTCATCCAAGAACAAGATTGTTCTCTGTGATCTTGCGTAATCGAAAACGTTTCGGATATTCTGGCCAGTCCTACCAAGATAACTTGAAATTGACGATGCTAAGTCAAGGGTTATTATTGGTGTGTTTAATCGATATGCAAGCCAATAAGTAATATAAGTTTTGCCGACTCCGGGAGGGCCATCAAGCAATATGCTATTAGGAGGAATGATATCTTCCCTCAAAAAATCTTCGAGTATTTGTCTTTCCTTTATAAAGTCTTCAAGCTGCTGCCTGATAAAATTCTCTAATATTGGATCGGGCATCTCAATCGGTTCTTCGATTTTTACAAGAGAATATCTCGTTTCTTTGTCAACGGGCAACGGCTGCATATCAATTGAGCGGGTTACAGGGCTATCAAGTTTTGAGTAGGCCAATGCTTTTGTTATTTCCTCGGCGGTTGCAGGGTAATCCTTTTTTATCTTCCTTGCAATCATGAGCGCCGTCGCCTCAATGTTCTTTTTATCAGCTTCCAAGCTTGAACGGACAAGTTTGGGTATCAGATCAAATGCGCTTATCTGTTCCACTCCTTAAAATTATATATATTTGGGACAGTTATATAATAGGCATAAGTTAGGGATATATCAATAGCTAGTGTACCATTTTATATAATATATTAAAAATGGTACAAATAGTATGTGAGGTATGACTCGGATATACGAAGGAAGGTTTATGTTGTGCGATTGGTTATTTCCTTCTAAAGTTGAGTAACTTGGCAGGAAATTTGAATCGTACACTTAGACGATGATACTCTTTCGAAACAAGGTTACCTAGGTTCGTGTATCAAGCCATATGACTGCAGGGTTTCGGCGAAGCGGAAAATTTACTGCCTTTGGCAGGGAAGCGTAATCAAGTAAATATAAAAATAAAAAAGTAAGGCATATAGTAAGGATGCTATCTCGCTTATTTGCATTTCCGTATCAGTTTGGGTATAGCTCAATAAGTTTCCCTATCAAACCGTGCCTTTCTTTGCTATTGTGTTTTATAGCTAATAAAGCTTCATTGTTTGACCGATTGGAGCCTTTTCTTTCCTGGCACCGATATGCAGTAGAGGTATTTTATAAGGAATACAGGATTACCCACAACGTCGGCAGTAGCGTGCAAGGCAAAGAAATGATGATACCGAATCTACTGATTGATACTGGATCTAGTGGAACACCACCAAGGAAGCCCAAAAGCAGTTGTCACCTCAGATATCACTTATTTGAAGACCGGATCAGTCTTTGAATATCTCTGTGCAGTGAAGAATAAACACTCGGGTTTGGTACTGGGTTCTCTGTTTCAGATCACATGAGAGACAAACTCATTACCGATTCCGTGTAATACGCCATTGTCATCAGAAACAAAGTACTCACCGATGCGATCCTATATACAAATAGGGGTGCTCAGTTTGTGATCGAAAGGTCTAAGCACTATACAAGGCGCTCATATGGTTCGGTCCATGGGAAGAACAGGACCTTGTTACTCGGAGTCATTTTGGCCGATCTTCAAGCACTAGTACTTCTACCGTCACACCTCCTCAGATTGTTTTTATTTGAGCCATTGTAATAACGCTAATATGTGCATTTTATTTACAATGCACATATTGTATAATATATTGAATATACCAAAGTAAAGGAGTTCTCGATTATGTCCGGTACGACGAATATAACCATTCGTATGGATGTTGAATTAAAAAAACAGGCTGAACAGCTATTTTCTGATCTTGGAATGAACATGACGACGGCCTTCAATATTTTCCTGCGTCAGGCTGTGCGTCAGCAGAGAATTCCGTTTGACATTGCTCTTGAGGCTCCGAATACCGATACAATTGCCGCCATGGAAGAGGCTGAGCGCATCAGCCGTGACCCATCGGTTAAAGGCTATACCGATGTCGACCAGATGATGAAGGATCTTTTAGCCGATGTATGAAATGAAGCCGACCAGTCGCTTTAAGCGTGATTTAAAATATATTGCGCAGAGAGGCTATGATTTACGCCTTCTTACGGCAGTCATTCAAATGCTGGCATCAGGACAACCACTTGCCGAAAAGAATAAGGACCATGCGTTGAGCGGCGTTTGCTCAAAGCACAGGGAGTGTCACGTCACCCTGGACTGGTTACTTATTTATAAAGTTGAGCACGATATACTTATTTTGACTCTCACCCGCCCTTCTTTGGCAACCAAACTCCCTAATATCTACCTATAGTCCCTGATTGATGTATTACTTTTTTGTCTTTCTTGTAGATAACAGTACTCGTGATGTTATGTGATTATTAATTAATATAGTTGTTTCCATGAGTATAGAGCTGAAGATAAATACCAAAAGAGGAAAGAAGTATCTTCTAATTACAGAACGCTACTGGGATAAAGAAGCTCCGACCCTATGTGCCAAGATAGTTGACGTGCGGACCTTTAGGATGACCAACAAGTCAGGAGGAGAACGTTGAGGAAACATGAAGGCCTATACCAAGGCACAAAAAGACGCATCACTCAAGAAGCTACTGAGCATCAAAGAACGAGGAGCGTCAACTCCAGGAGCGATGAATGCGATTGCTATAAGACGGGGATTCCCCTCAACACCATTTATGGATGGAGTTCCAAGCTCTCACGCACTAAGCAGCACCTTTCTGCGCACGATAGAAGGGGAACACGTTCCTTTGCTGCAAAGTTTGCCGCTGTTGTCCAACCTCGGCAATGGCTGAACTTGAGGTCGGTGCGTACTGCAGGAACAATGAGATCCTTCAAGAGGATCTTGAGCAGTGGAAGAAAATATGCGAAGTCGTCAACACAGCATATCCGCAACGAACTGAACCGGAAACGAGCAAACTCAAAGGCGCTCGAGCGAGAACTTCGACGTAAAGAGAAGGCCTTGGCAGAGACTGCAGCACTGTTGCTACTCCGGGGAAAAGCCGAGGTGATCTGGGGGGACAACGAGGGTCAGTGACCTCACCATCGATCGCCGAACAGCGGTGTTCTCGTAGAGAAAGCTAATAGAGAGGTGCCCGCCTCAAGAAATGCGTATTGGAAGTAGGACTGTCGCTTCGGATCTTTGAACGCTGGAGGCCTCAGGGTGAACACACTAGATGCACTCTCTGCTAAGGAGTACCGGGGCATCTTTGACGTCTGTCACTCCAAGGAGTTCTCCTCACTTCCTCCAACACAAATTGTGCCGGCACTTTCAGACCAAGGAATTTACCTTGCATCGGAGTCAACGTTCTTTCGCATTTTGCGAGCTCACAATGAACAACATCGACGAACTCGAGCACAAAAGCCACAGAAGCGTCACATTCCATCGCATCGGGCAGCGGCTATCGGAGATATTTGGGTCACCGACATTTCGTGGCTGCAAGGTCTATGGCCGCGAGTCATCGCAGTACCTGTCCGATGTCATCCGACGTGCCACGCTTCGAGAGGGAGGGAGTGCTCCAAAGATCATTCACTCAGATAATGGCTCTCCCATGAAAGGAACGGCGCTCCTTCGCTCTGTTATGACTTAGGCATTACTACGACGAACTCCCGACCACGGGTCTCAGACGACAATCCCCATATAGTGTATAAGACATTGCGCTCTTACAACCTTGAATCAGAAAGCCGCCAATGCCAAGGGTTTCCGACTCTCATCGTGTCAATGCCTACATTCTTCTTTGCAATGTTAACTTGTACGTTCAGAGATATCAAGCTCGGGCTGGTCCGCTTAAACACTTCCTACACTGGAACTGGCTCTGTGAGTATCCTTCTGAGTTCTTCTTCCATCAGCGCTGTCTTGGTCTTCACCGAACCTGTTCCGGAGATAATATTATCTACAGAGATGTCGCAACAACCAATCTATTGAAAACCATTCTCCGCATCAAGTGAAAACGCGATGGATTTACCTTCCGGCGCTAGACTGCTTTTATCATGAGCTACGACACTGACAGTGGGGTCGCTTTTCAGTCTGCCGACCAGAAGCACACTCCTTGCTGCCACACGGAAATCGATGGCGTCAAGTCCGCGATAGGAGGATTTCAACCCTGCGCCTTGTTGCAGACCAAGGCATGTCTTCAGAGATAAAAATATGCGACGTTTCCTCTTACTGAGCCTCAATTGTGACCATACAGTGGTTTTTATCGGCTCGGCAGGTAATTCTTTTACCCCAACGCTGAGTGGCCACACGGCGCGATATAGGTGATAATGTCAATTCAGGAGATTATTAGCCTTTTCACATAGATCATCTCCCTTCAGCAACGCCACTACCACAGCTTTTCTGAGATAGCAACTGGATTATGCGAAAAGTATCCTTTCAAATTGAAAAAAGTTATAACATATTCTATATACTGTCGGTAAGAGGTAAAAATAAGTGGATTTTCCTGCAAAAGTCAAAATGATACACACAAAACTGAATATGAGCCAAGAAGATTTGGCCCGCTCCTTGCCTAAGTTTCGCCACAATCAATCGCTGAAAGAACAGCAAGACTCATTCCAACAAATTGACGATGCAGGTGTTGATATCTTTTTGTGAGCAGAACGATATTGCCGTAAAGAAATTATTTAGCAAACGCTTATAATTATCGACAAGCTCAATCAAATCATGGTCGATAACTATGAATTATAATATCAGAGGTTTATTTATGCCCAATATTGATGTGGATATTAAAATCGAAACATGGAAAAACAGGCTGCTTGACTTAAGTAAGCGTAATCGTCTGTTGAATTATCGAGAAACAAAGCGCTCAAGTCTGAAAATACATACTCCCCAATGCTTAGATCTGTATAATTCCTTTGTCCAAAATGAGGAGCCTCTTATTTTCCCAAATGTCGAAGAGGCTCAGCTTACTTTTCTAAACATCATAGACGATAGTGATTTTGATGAAAAGGGCGAAAAGGAAGACGACGAAAATTATTATCCGATAAAGACAAACCAAAATCCCAATGAGACTCAAAGGACACTGAAGTCTCTAAGAGATAGGGCTAAGACCGCTCTTGAAGAGCAGGGTGTTAATATTTTGTATCTCTCGTTTGGATTTCTTAAGTGGTCTGAATCTCAGGACTCAGATTATTGGTTTAATTCGCCGATTTTGCTTGTACCGGCATCGTTGAAAATAGAATCGATATCATCTCCGTATATTCTCAGTCTTTATGAAGATGAAATTGTGATCAACCCAACTTTGGCATATAAACTTGAAAATGATTTCGGAATTGTTCTCCCTAATTACAAAGATGGCGCTGACCTGCAGGAAACCCTCTCCGCAATTTCCCACTTATGTAGAGTCAATCAATGGGAAGTTGTAAAAGAAGCAAGTTTGAGTCTACTCTCGTTCTTAAAAATAAATATGTACAATGATTTGAGCAAACATAAAGATGTAATTGCCTTAAACCCAATTGTGCGTGCCATAAGCGGAGACGCTTCAGCCTCTAATAAAATTCCTGATGACATTTCAGATTTTGATTATGATAAAAAACTTACACCTTTGGAAATGTTCCAGGTAGTTGATGCGGATTCAAGTCAACAAGAGGCTATCTTTTGCGCCAAAAAGGGCATTAGTTTTGTATTACAAGGCCCTCCGGGAACAGGGAAAAGTCAAACCATTACAAATATTATTGCTGAATGCCTTGCAGATGGTAAAAAGGTTCTCTTTGTATCAGAAAAAATGGCTGCGCTTGAAGTCGTACATAGGAGGCTAACAAGTGTAGGCATAAATGATTTTTGTCTCCCTCTTCACAACTATAAAGCCAATAAACGCGCCGTGCTTGACCAATTAGGGGAAACTCTTGCTTTGACACAGAAAAAAGCTACTCTGAGTGATGAAGCTTATCAGAAACTTGATTCATTGCAAAACACTAAAGAAGAGCTAAATGCATACGCTTCACAGGTATTTGATGTTGTTCAGCCTCTCGGGAAATCCATTTATCAAGTAAACGGTGCCCTTGCTGACTTGGAATCGTATGACGATGTAATATTCAAGATTGAGAATATTGGAAAGGTTGATGCAAAACTCTTTAACCATTTTATCTCTCTCCTAAAGTATTTTACTTCCACGATTGGAAAGATGTCCGATGACTATAAAGCCAACCCGTGGTACGGAGCAACGGTACAGTCTGTATCTCATGAGCTTCGTCATGATGTTGGGCAAAAACTTGGTTCGCTTATACCTAAAGTTGAAGCGGCACAAAAGGAATTAATTACCTTGTTTGATAGAATGTCGTTAGACTGGTATCCATCCTATCAAGCTATTATGGACATTATTCCAATTGTTGAGGTCGCTGCACAAGCACCTGTTGTTCCTGCTGCTTGGATTCTTGAAAGCACCATCGAACCGCTTTTTGAAGAGGTATCTGAGCATGAAGCGGTTAAAAATAAGTTTTGGGAGAAGCATAGAGAATTGGAGGTACGATATTCAGCTATTGCTTCAAATGATGCAACTATCGAATTGTCGCCAACGAGTAAGCTTATAACAGCGGAAGCGATTGAGAACGAACTGAATCAATTGACAGAATCCATTACACATCACTTGCCCTATTCAAATATGAACACAAATTTTGTTTCTGCCAAGGCTTTATTTAACGAAGCTCGCGTTAAGGCAAACCAATTAAACGAAATCATCGGAATAATATCCGCTTCCTTTGAGGATACGGTTTTCGCTATTGATTACAACGGGGTCTTGACACGCTACAGAACGGATTATACATCGTTTTTAAAGTTTTTTAATAAAAATTACAAGGCGGACAAAAAACTTATTCGGGCACAATCTAAGGAAGTGAAGAAGGTGTCTGACAAGCAAGTCTTAGATCTCATAACACTTCTCTGTAAAGTTCAGGAGTTAAAACAGTGGTTTTCACAAAACCAAGGAGGTTTTGTCGAGCTCTTTGCCAGCCTGATTACAGATGAGAAATCTGATTTCTTAAAAATAGAAAATTATATATTGGCAAACTCTTCAATGTTAGATAGTGTTCATTTGCTCAAACAGTTACTTGAAATAGCGAATAAATCGGAGGAATCTGAAAACACACTAATTGCCCATTATCAGTTCCTATATAAAAGATTTGATACAGGTTGGGAGCATATACGTAGTGCATTAACTTGGGCAGCCACTTTCAGAAATTATGTCAGTCACCTAAAACTAAATTCCCGTTTCGTTGAATCTGTATGCTCTGGAGAAATACCCTCAAGTGAATATACAAATATAATAAAGCAGTTGAAAATGCTCACTAAAAATCTCGATAGTGAGTTTCTCTGGTTTATTGGGTTATTTGAAAATACTAACCAGTTCAAAGTGATCCCAATGGCAGCACTCCAAGACCGCTTAATAGCTTGCCAAAACAGACTGGCATCACTCGAAGAATGGATCGATTTCCATACTTCAAAAGAAAAATGCAGAGCAGAGGGACTAGCTGACTATATAAGTAAAATTGAAGAACTACATATTGAGGCCTCTAAAATAACACCCGTATTCCAGAAGCGTTTTTTTAGGCTCTGGCTTGATGCAGTATTACCAAATTATCCGGCTATTTTAAACTTCCGGCGCAAAACGCATGAAAATACTATCAATGAGTTCGCACGACTGGATAAAATTCAGTTTGAAATAGCAAAAGCTCGAATCAGGAGCAAACTCATTAATGACTTGCCTTCTTTACAAAGGTTTACAAACAGTGTTGATGAAATTAACATTTTGAAGCGGGAACTCGGCAAACAACGTCAAATAATGCCTATACGAAAACTTTTCCAAAAAATACCGAATTTATTGTTGACCTTAAAGCCGTGTTTGATGATGTCTCCACTCTCCGTAAGTCTGTTCCTCAAAGCAGAAACATATCAATTTGATACAGTAATCTTTGACGAAGCATCTCAGGTCTGTACCGAAAACGCAATCGGTGCTATTTCACGTGGGAAGCAGGTAATAATCGTCGGAGACAGTAAACAATTACCACCGACAAACTTTTTCTCTGTATCGACTTCATTGGATAGTGATTTCGACACAGATGATGAAGACGAATTTGATGACACCGATGCTTATGACTCTCTTCTTGACGAAGCAAGACTTTTACCAGAACGTACGCTGCTTTGGCATTACAGAAGTAGGCACGAACATCTTATTGCTTTTTCAAACACAAAAATCTACAAAAACAACCTCATCACATTCCCTGCAAACATTGATAAAATACCTGATAACGGTGTCGAGTATGTGCATGTTCGCGATGGCTTCTATGACCGTGGTGGGAAAAAGGGAAATGTAATCGAAGCAAAAAAAGTAGCCGAAATGGTCTTCGAGCACTTCCGAAAACATCCGAAACGGTCTTTGGGGATTATTGCTTTCGGTGAAGTTCAGCAAATGGCAATAGATACCGCTATTCGTGAAATGCGTTTTAGGAATCAGGGTTTTGAACATTTTTTTAAGGAAGATTCTGATGAGCCATTCTTTATAAAAAACCTTGAAAACGTTCAAGGTGACGAGCGGGATACAATTATTTTCAGCATTGGATACGCAAAAGACTCTGCCGGCGTTTTTCACATGAATTTCGGACCTCTAAACAAATCAGGTGGCGAACGCAGACTTAATGTTGCTATTACCCGTGCTAAATATAATGTAAAGCTTGTCGGCTCAATTTTACCAACCGATATTGATGTCGAAAAAGTAACATCAGATGGGCCTAAATTGCTTAAGTCATATATCGATTTTGCCATCAATGGAGTAGAAGTACTTTCACGAGAGACTACTGAATTTGCTGCACCCGAACATGACTCACCATTTGAAGAAGCAGTATACAAATTCCTTGACAGAAAAGGCTATAAAGTTGCAACACAGGTAGGTTGCTCAGGTTACCGTATTGATATGGCGGTAAAACATCCGAGCCTCAACGGAATTTATGTTCTTGGTATTGAATGTGACGGAGCAGCATACCATTCTGCAAGGACTGCACGAGAAAGGGATCGTTTGCGTCAAGAAGTTCTTGAAAACATGGGATGGAATATCTATCGTATATGGTCAACTGACTGGATCAAAGACCAACGGACTGCCGGCGAGGCACTTATTGCCACAATTGATGATGCAATCGCTAAATATGGTGATACTTTAAAATTCGAGTCTCCAGTTAATATGTCAGACGATGAGTTAGAGGGTGACGACTTTGTATCTGTTGATAAAAAGGAGGTGAGTATTACTGAACAACTAAATCCTTACAGCTTTGCAGAAGCAAAAACAACAAGTTTAAACTTATTGCCACGCAACTCCAAAGGATGTTTGGAGATAGCTGATTGCATTATGGAATATGTGAATAACGAGTATCCTATTCATTATGAATTGCTCTGTCAAAGGCTTGCACCGCTTTATGGCAATGAAAAAGCAACCGTAAAAGTTAGGCGAGAAGTCGACTACGGCATAAACTGCTTACGCAATAAGATTATCCAAAAAGGAGACTTCCTCTATCCTACTGGATGGCAAAAAATTATAGTACGAGTACCTAATAGGCGTAAAATCGGCCACATTGCAATAGAGGAGATTACAGAGGCTATGAATACTATTCTCCAAATTACTGTCGGCAGTACGCGAGAAGGACTTTACATAGAAACAACACGAGCCTACGGTTGGCAGCGCATGACACAGGGTATTACTGCCTCGATGCGTTCAGCCTGTGATTTATTGATAGAACAGGGTAGAGCGCAAGAAATTGATGGGAAGATTGTGCGAAATAGCTCTCCAGATCTCGCGGTTGATTTGTAGTTGAATCAGGTCAAGAATTGAGTAGAGTGGCGCTAGCCTCTTGCGGGACAACGCCTAACTCTTGCATTTCCGTATCGACTTGGGGTATGGTTCAATAAGTTTCCCTATTGAACCGTGTCATTTCTCCGCTATTTTGTTTTATAGTTAATAAAACTTCGTTGTTTGACCGATTAAAAGCCTCTTCTTTCCTGGACATATGAGATTCCCCGTTTTAAGTAGACACATTTTTATGCTGCTTTTTGTTGGTCTTGTAATGATAACTCAAATTTCATTGGACTTATGTTTCCAATCTTTGAGACCTCCTTTTGGTGTTGTAGAAATTCATAAACCATTCAATACCTGCTCTTAGTTCTTCGATGTTTTTGAAGGTATGACGGTAATAAAATTCGTGTTTGAAGATCGACCAAAATGATTCGGCGGTTGCATGATCAAAACAACAACCTGTTTTACCCATTGAACGAATGATTCCAAATTCTTCACAGGTTTCAATTACCAATTTGGAGGTGTATTGGTTGTCTCTGTCTGTGTGAAAGATCGTACCATTACAATTAAAACCTATTACAAAGATTGCTTTTCTTAGAGCTTGGTCTACTAATTCTGCTCTCATGTGATTATCAATTTCCCATTCTAAGACCCTCCCTGAATGTTCATCTCTAATTACACAAAGGTAAGCTGGTTCTTCTCCGGTTGTCATATAGGTGATATCTGATGTCCAAACTTTATCTAAGGCTCCTCGATCAAATTCTCTATTTACCAAATCGTCAGGGAACTTTGCTTCATGATCACAATTAGTAGTAACTATCTTGAAGGTACGTGGAGAAATACCTTCAATACCCAAGGCATTCATTTTGAAGGTAGCGTCTTTTTATCAACGTGTATCCCAGCTTCAACTAGATCTAAGGAGATTCTTGGTTGTCCATATGTTCCTTTAGCATTTGTATGAAGTTCAATGATTTTGGAATCTAATTCATTGCGTTTTATTTCCGAAGGCAATTGAACTTTTGAATCTTTTCTAGATCTCATTTATAAAATCCTGCTCTAGACACCTCTAGGATCCTTGCCATTCTAGAAACTGTGAAGTTAGCGCACTCTGTAAATATCAAATTGTATTTGTCTAATTTTGTTGATTGGCTGCAAAGTACGCTGTTGCTTTTTTTAGAAAAGCCAAATCCTTTTCTCTTTCAGCTACTTCTTTTCTTAGCTTAATTAATTCTTTTCTTTCGGCAACCGAAAGAGGCTCTGAATCAGACCCCTTAGTAGCTTCAATTCGTCTTCTTTCCTCTCTACCCAAGCTCTGAGTGATGCTTCGTTTATAGAAAGTTCTTGCGCTACTTCAGTACTTGTCCTACCAGTATCAATAACTCGATAGGCCGCTTCTACTTTGTAATCTAGAGTGAATTTTCTTCTATTTTTTGACATAAATATATCCTTTCATGTTGTATGTACGTGATAAAGATGTGTCTACCAATATTGGGGAGGCGCAATCCATATGAAGTGCAGGTATTTTATAAAAAGATACCATGCATTAACTTGACTGTAGTCCTCTTGGGAATCCACTGTTTCATGAGTTGCCGTAATTTCGAACTCCAGAGTGAGCTTTCCATCTCGGGCAAGAGTTGTGCTGCGTCCCTACGCCGATACTTTGTTGGATAGATAGTAGATATGATAACTACAGGCCTTGCTTTTCCCTATCGGTGGAAGTTTTCGTTACGTAACAACATATACCACGAAGCTCATATAGATTAAGATAAGTATTATGGCGATAGGATATGAGATTTTTTTATACATGTAGAGCGCTATCAGTAATACTGTAAGGATCATTAAATTCAACCATAACAGTGAAATATTATTAGGCACGCTTAGTGCAGAAGAAAAAACAGCGGCAGGGAAAAGTACTCCGGCAATAACGTTAATTGTGTTGGAGTTAATCGCTTCGCTGAGTAAGGCATCTCCGCTGACATTTTTTGCTAAATAAACGGCCGCCACGGCATTTGGAAGACTTGTTATTGCTGCCAGAATTATGCCGCCCACTATTTCCTCTGACAGGTGGAAGTTGCCTCCTAAATGTGCAAAACTGTGTTCTGCTATAACGCTTAAGATAATAACCATGACTAATGCTCCGCTAATTTTTAAAATTGAAAAATAAAAATCACTTTGCAGAATCTTTATCTCAACAGAATCTTCTTTGAGTTGTATTTTTTTGTTCTTGCGTCGAGTAGTTTGAAAAATACCTTTTTTGGAGAGAGGATTTTTATCGGATATAAATAGCAGATAAAGTATAACTGTTACCATAGAAAATGCAAACCAAATCGCACCAGACAGAAAATGCAAACCAACAAAGATAGCAAATATGGCATTTGTTATGGAGAGCAAGCCAAGTTTTATTAGGGTACTTCGCTCAAATAATATAGTTTTGTTTATCAATACAGGTAATCCGAGCAGTGCGGCAAAGTTGAAAATATTTGAACCAATGATCACACCTAGACCTATGTCAGGTTGCTTGGCGATGACGGCTGTCATGGCAGATGTTATTTCAGGAGTATCGGCAGCTAGGGCGGATAATAAGCCAATTCCTACGACTGAAAATTGTCTTGCTGCAAAAAATTTTTCTATATTATGAACTAAAAGATAGCTTATTAGTATTGATAGTAATGCGCTGCTAATGCCAAAAAGTAAAAGGGTTTGTGTATTCATCCAAGGTTATGTTTTCTGAGCAACTATAAGGTTTTTGTTAAAATACTTTTTATATTTTAGCCTCTTCCGTATTTTATTTAGTTGCTTAATCTCTTTTTTTATTTCGAGCTTAGATGTTGTATCCAGATCTCGATCGGCATAAAGGTAAGAATTTATTGTGTACTCTATCATGTCTGTTCGTGTATGACTGCGGTTAGTTAATCGTCGTGGTGGGATACTAACTTTGTTTTGAGCTACACAATCTAGGTTATTTCTAAGGTGTCTATAATATTCTCCCGGTGACTCATCATATCTTTTGTCAACGGTAGCTGTTTTTCCCGTTTCCACCGTAAGTGTTATCAACCGTAATACAAGAGGTGCGTTGCGTCGCCGAAAAAACATAAAAGCATAACTTGCTAAGATCGCTCCCAGAATAATAGGTAGCCCTATCGGCCAAAAGATAGTTTTTAGCGCATGAGCAGAATAACTCAAGATGACTAGCCCGGGATTTGGTGGTGCTAAAGGTACGCTTGCTGTTGGATCAAAGTTTTGCCATCCGTATTTTGGAAACCACACTTGCACCCAAGCATGTGCGTCATTTTGCCTTACATCATATAAATCGGTAAGGGGATTAAAGTTTCCAGGAACATATCCGACGGCCTCTCGTGTGGGGATACCGATAGAGCGGAGCATAACAGCAAGCGCCGTAGAAATTTGTTCACAGTAACCAACCCTGTCATGAAAGAGAAATTGATTTACAGTATCCTGATTGGGTAGCAGGGGAGGGATATTGAGGGAATATCGGACATGTTTACTCATCCATTCTTCAAGCGCCTCTACCTTAGCATAGACACTGGTACTGTGTTTGGTAATGGCCAGCGTGAGCTGCTTTACTCTTCTATATGGTCTGGGAAGCTCCATATAGTTGGCAAGCTCGGATCGCAGAATCATAGGAAGTTGTTTTAAGCTGTAGTTATCCTGGATCAGAACATTGCCGTTCATTTCGGTATCTGATGAGACAACTGTATAGATAGTACCCGGTGTTATGGCTATGCTCGTTCTTATGGAAGAATCAGAGGGATTCAAGTAAAGCTTTGAAGAAGGAAACCAAACACTTGAAGGTTCGCTTGTACCAAGGATGACATTTGTCATGGTCTCTTCAATATAAAAAGTCTGTACATTGGTGGCTGTCTGGGATATGTCAGAAGCCGCCAGCAGTGGTTGTCCACTTAAATCTCCGGAGTTTATATAAAAGGGAGATCTACCATTTAATACAGTTAGCTTTGCGGCAGGGTTGATATTTGACCAAGTGGTGCCGTTCCATTTGTCATAGGTCATACTTAGAAAATACCCCGGATCACTTGCCCTCACATGCATAACGATATTGTTGGAAAGACTGGCCCTGATGGCGGTATCCAAGTAATTACTAAACCCATTGTATCCTCCGACCCTGATAGGCGCGTTAACGTTACCAGGCTTGGAGGGTTCACTGCCGTTTTTCCCTTGATAGAGAGAACCAGAATTAGCAAGGCTAATTCTATTCAATATAGAAGAAGGCAATTTAATAGAAGGGGTTGTAGAAGCAGGCGGTAAAAGTATAACTATAAAAAAAGCTATAACAATAGCCAATACTATGTAGCGTACTTTGCTTTGTAAAGAGTATAAAATATTATCTTTGTTGATAAATTGTTTTTCTTTTGGAGTAGACACTTCTTGTATATCGTGAAACTTCGCGTAATCTTCTGCTTTCTTAGATTTAGAAGTAATATGTACTTTATGCCTATGTATGCTATTTCCTGCTGTGGTATATAGCGACTCCAACGCTAACGCTGCTGCAACAAACCAGATGATTATGTAGATAAAAAAGGATGTTGTAATACCTTGTGTAGCCGCTATGGCGAGCAAGGCTGTAGATGACGCCACGGAAAATAATAGATCTCTTCTCGCTGGTGTATCCAGGGAGTGAAGAGCTTGAATCCAAATAAACAGCGAAGCAAGCGGAGGCTCTACAGAAGCAAGGCTGGCTTCTCCTATGCTTCTTAGGACTTCTGTGATGAAAACAGAAAACACTACCATCACTAAAATAGCGATCAAGATTTTGGTATAGCGCCAAGGTTTATGTCTAGTGTGATATGAGACAGCGAGACCGGCCAGAGAAAGGAGTGTTGTTATATAAAATGTGTACGTACTGATTTCACCAACTTGATTAGCAGAAAAGTTGGTTATTATTAAAGCCAATGCTATCAAAACTCTGGCAAATACACTGTCACTTGGACTTAGAGGTCTGTTAGCTTGCTTAACTTTCTCGATTAGCTTATTTTGTTCATCGAATAATCTCATGGTTAATCAATACATTGCGATACCAGAGATGCAATCAATCTCTTTGCCTGTAATTTATTACTAATTTGAAAATCAGTATAAGAATCGCTCTTCCGTGCTCGTAAAGTTACGTTAAATCCTTTTTCCATCGTTGCTATTATCATATAGAGACGTTCTCCAAGGTAATGTTCTATCGCATCTAAGTCTGAAATATTAGGAATACTTATTTCAATTCTGCAGTTCAAACTACCCATTTGCTCTTCATGC
Source organism: Actinomycetes bacterium (assembly GCA_021829645.1). Classification (GTDB taxonomy): domain Bacteria; phylum Actinomycetota; class Acidimicrobiia; order Acidimicrobiales; family Bog-793; genus JAJZMK01. The sequence goes on from JAKBPI010000030.1 coordinate 17,801, forward strand.
GTTTTGACAAGAATTTGTTGTGTTTGTGCTGTTTTTGACCACGAAATACTTGATAACAAATCCCCTGGTTGATAGTCTACAATAGATTTTAGATTTCCAGAATTACTGTTGCGATAGACAAAGTCAGCTTCTTTTGTAATACTCTCAATCTTGCGATCTGTCTCTTGTGTCTTGAGCTCTTGTGGGGCAACATATACCTGATTAGGAAAGCTGCATGTGATCTTCTTTTGTAAGGCGATAATTCCAAAAGGGTAGGATGAGGATAAAATGAATTCTGCATTCTGATAGAGGCCGCAGTAAGAAGGCTTTATCGAAAACTCTTTTTCTTCATCGCCAAAAAAGAAGGAGTTCTTTTCATCATCAGGCAATGTCAAAAACGTATTTTTTGTTCCTCTCAATACGATATTGAATTCTTGGTTTGTCGTGGCATCTGTAGGAACCGAAATTATTGTGACTGATGAAGATTTAAGATGGAAAAAGGACAGCACGGCATTTGTAAGTACCATGGAGAATAAGACAGCACCTACAATTTGTACAAAACCGGATCCACTTTCATGGGCAGCTATGAAAAAGCCGAGAAGAAAGATAAAAATCGCAGCAAATAAAAGCAGAGAGTGTTGTGGTTTGGGTAATCCGGAAGTCGCCTTCATCTGCAATTCACCAATATCTGCTATACGTCAAAGCGGGATATCCACTTTAGAGAGAGCTTTTTCCAATAAATACTTGATAGTATCGACACGTTTTGCTTCAGGATCAACGGTTATAAGTCTGTGTGTCAAACAAAGTCTTGTCGCACTGATAATATCATCTGGTATCACAAAATCTCTTTGATGCAGTAGCGCTAATGTTTTCGCTGAAGAAATCATAGAAATTGACGCTCTTGGGCTGGCCCCTAAAGTAACTTCTGGAAGCCGGCGTGTCGAAGCGGCAATTTCAACTCCGTAACGCGCAACTTTATCCGATACATATATTTCTGCAATTTTTTTTCTGTATACACTCAGTTCATCTGCGGTAAAAAGAGGTTTTAAGAGGGAAAGAGCTTCGTCGGCACCGCGAGACTGTACTAAGGAGGTTTCTGTGTCCAGATCAGGATAACCAATACTGGCCGAGACCAAAAATCTATCTAACTGGCTTTCCACAAGAGGGTACGTTCCACCGTGTCCTATCGGATTTTGGGTCGCAATCACCAAATGGTTTTTGGGCAATTGATAGGTTTGTCCGTCTATACTGACTTGACTTTCCTCCATCGTTTCCAGCAATGCTGATTGGCTGCGCGGTGGGGTACGGTTCAGTTCGTCAAAGAGTATGATGTTGGAAAAAATTGGTCCTGGATGGAATTCCCATTTTTCGTTTTTGATGGAGTATATCCTTACTCCCAAAATGTCTGATGGCAGCAGGTCCGGATTTCCTTGGATGCGAGCAAGTTTGCCACCTATCAGTTTTGACATGGCTTTAGCCATGGTGGTTTTCCCAACCCCCGGAACATCCTCGAGAAGGAGGTGTCCGCCTGAAAACACTGCTACGGTAGCCGCAGTTAGCGCTTCGCTATTGCCAAGGATAACCGTAGCAAGGTTAGATACAAAATTATTACAGGCTGCAAAAACAGCCTCGAGAGAAGAAAAAGGCTTTTCTCTTTGCATTTGAGTTTGATTTTCTTTTTCAATTTCCAACACTATAAGTGATAGTATAAAGCGTAATTGTCAATATAAAGACTCGGGTGGAAAAATACTTGATGTAAAAAGTGTCGCTTATGCATTTTTGAACTTTTATCCGTTTTCTCTGATATCTTTGACCAGCTTACCTAACAACTCCAAACTCCTCTGATGCGACAAAAGTGTGTCTGCTAACTTGGACAGACTGCCTGTAAAGTTATCAATTTCATCATTCGATACTACGTAGTCGTACATCCAGGCATTCATAATTTGTCGCTTTGCCAAAGCGATACGTCTTTTCAGCTCTTCCTCAGAATTTTCAGAGCGATTTGTGATCCTGTACTGCAGTTCTGCCAAGTTGGGTGGTAAGACAAAAAGACCGACAACTTTGCGAAGAGAATTGGTCTTGACAAAAAAATAGCCCTCGGGATCTAGCTCCATAACTTGGTTACGAGTTTCGTCTGAAAAAGACAACACCTCTGCCGGGCTGGCATATATATCGCGATAGTAAGTTCTGTTGTACTCCAAAAAGTGACCTTGCCGGTCTAGAATAACGAACTCTTCTTCACTGATAAAATTATAGTGAACTTTATCCATTTCTCCCGGTCTGGGCTGTCTGGTCGTATAAGTTACAACCTTTTCTAAACCACACTCGGTTAGAAATTGCAGTGCTACCCCTTTGCCTGAACCGCTTGGTCCAGAAACAACGATCAGTAGGGGAGGAGGGTTAACGGCTTTCATGGAGCTTCTCTTCTGTTGACATTTGCCGCTGATTATATCACTTTATTTAATTTATCTTCTCCTGAAAAGTTTTTGTTTTTGCTGCTACTTTAGCGCTATGGGAGATAAAGGTAATAAGAAGGTTTTCGGGAATTTAAATACGGAGATCGTTTCCCAAATACTTGAACAGTCTTTTCAGGATATCAAAATAGAGTCTTTTCGCGTTAAAGAATTTCATGCGGGCACCAATCTTTCCTTGCTATTAGAATTGGAGTACGATAAAGGAATAGGCCCACATTCGGTTTTTGTAAAAGTATCCGATAAACTATCTTCCAGATTAGCATTACGGTCTCTCGGCGCTTTATATACAGAATCGCTCTTGGCAAAAGAAAAAACGTCTTTACCTTTTCGACACCCACATCTGTATGGGGGAATGTGCAATAGAAGAAAGTTTTATGCAGTACTCGCCGAAGAAGATATCTCCGGTTTTGGAAAGTGCCATACTCCACTTGAAACGCTCAACCTTGAAGAAGTAAAATCTGGACTCGATGAACTTGCCAAACTGCACGCTTCGCAGTGGGGATTACGACAAGAAGAGAGTTTTCTCAGACCATGGAAGCTGAAGGAGCCTTTCGCTACGGTTTCCATTTTCAACCTCATGAGAGCATTCAAGAAGTTGGAGAATACAGAGCATGCCCTGACGATAACCAAACACTTAAGGCCTTTGACACTCAGTCGTGAATTTCAAGAGAGTTCTTTACTATATAGAGAAGGCGTACAAACGTTGCTACACGGTGATCCGCATATCGGTAATACCTATACGGTGGCTCAGAGCGATCTGGGATTTTTAGACTTACAGTTAATGCGATACGGAAATTGGTCTTTTGACGTAGGATATTTTTTGCTTAGCTCGCTTTCTTCGCAGTCACGTCAAGACAACTTGGAAGAATTAGTACGCTATTACTTAGATCGACTGACTGTATTGTCTATAGAGGCTCCCAATTTCCAAAAAGCTTTTTGTTTGATCCGGTATACTCCCGCATTCGGACTTGTTTCCTGGCTGCATACATTGGCATTTCGAGTATTCCAGAAAGAAGAGTATTGCTTAGAAATGATCAGCCGCTTTTTTTCTGCTTACGAAGATCTGGATACAAATGAGCTTTTTACTCAAAGAATTTCTAAATAAGAATTGCTTATTTCAAAATTCGATACCTTTCATAGCCGATATTCCCTGATCAAAAGCATGCTTTATTTTTTTCATTTCGGTTACGGTATCGGCAACATCTAATAATGGCTGCGGAGCGTTCCTTCCCGTAATGACCACATTTGTTTTCGGCGATCTTTGCCTAAGCGCAGTCGCTACTTCCTCAGCATCTACCCAGCCAAATTTACAAATATATGTCAGTTCATCCAATATCACCAAGTTGTATTCTGCTTTGAGCTTGCTGGCAGCAGTTCCCCAAGCCGTGATGCCAAGTTCTTTGGTTTTTTCGATATCTGTTGATTCCCAAGTAAAACCGTCACCCATGGTATGCCATTCAATACCCAAATGATCTGCTAACTTGCGTTCACCTGTTTTGTATTTGCCTCCTTTAATAAATTGGATGACGACAACCTTCCAGTCTCTGGCCCATGCTCTTGTCATGATTCCAAAAGCGGCAGATGATTTACCCTTACCGTCTCCCGTATTGATAATTACCCTGGAGTCAACTCTTTGCATATTTACATCCTAGCAAAACCCTCGCCCTATTTTTGTCTTCTTGAATTGGAGGAGCCACTAATAGTGATCTTTGTCTTTGCATGTCTGCTTAACAATAACTAATAAAATGCAACTTTAATATAAGCTGAACGTAGGTTATTAAAACTCTGTTAACGTTACTCAGTAAAGCAGAGTTGCCACTAATTGTGGCATATATATTTCAAATAAGCTTTTTTTTCAAAGTTTCGGTATGTTATCATATTATCGAAAACGGTTACGTTGCGATTTTGTGTCACTTTTTAGAAATCGCCGATAGATGTTTTCGACCACTGTATCCTTAATAGTAAGGCGACCTCTACCCATACCAAGGGCGTGGCTGCGGGTCAATGACGTAGTTCGAATTTCCTCTCCCTTTTTTCGAACTGCGTCGCGCTCAAAAACGATCAAATTATTACATTGCTATTACAGAATGATTTTTATCGAGGCTTAATTTCTGGTGGTTTTGTGTAAGCGAGTAGTGACTTATGTATGGGCTTGGGAGATTTGGGCATAGCTGCTTTCAGAATAGCCTTCTGTTTGAGCTTGCCAAATTTGGTTTTCTTTTTCTCTCCGCCCGATAGTTTTTGCAGATCCTTTATTTTCTTGAGATCCAAATGGGTGTCATCTGACTTAGCGTGAGGAGGTATGGGGGTTTTAGCGCTTTTATCTAATAAATTGGTATGAGGTAACTTTTTTACTTTGAGTCCCGGCTTGCTCCCTAAAGCAGGAGATGCAATTTTTTTACCTTTGAATGGAGATGCGATCTTATGTGGTGTTTTAGTGGGCTTGGTCAATTTAGGTGTTGCTTTTAAGGCTTTTTCTGCTCCGGTGAGTTGCTTTTTTTTGCCAACCTCAGGCAAAACTTTTTTTTGTTGAATAAATGCAGGTGCTTTCGTGGCGCCGGCTGGCTGTTTGGTCTTTTCTTTAATGGACTTTTCAGCGAGTAGGCGATTATGTGTGGCTACCTTTTTATTAACCAAATCGAGCATATGGCCATTTTGCAGCGACCGGGGAGGGTCAGATATGATGTGAGGTATGTGTCTGGAACTGCGTATAACCATACATTAACAATACAGAATCTCTGTCGTTGGAGTGGCTTTTCTAAAAAAATACTTGCAAAACCCTTGGGTCTAGTAGGGGTCTCTTTTTAACAATTGTTTAGTATCTTGAAATACCTTTTTAATCTCTTCTGGAGTCAGGGTATCGAGCGCTCTCTGCTTTTGAATTGCTTTCTCGATATCCAACAGCCATCTTGATTTTAAGCGTTGCGATTCCGTATGAGATCTCCGCAGAGCATACGATAAATGAAGTTCATGTGTAGCCCTAGTCATGGCAACGTATAACAAACGGCGTTCTTCTGCTAAAGCGTCTCTTTGTAATGCACCCTGAATGGGCACGAGTCCTTCCTCCAAACCTGCCAGAAATACTATTTTCCACTCAAGACCTTTGGCTTTGTGAAATGTAAGGACTTGTACGACTCCGCTTTCGCCGTCAGCAACATCGTTTTTTCTTAAAAGAGATACCCAGTATGAGAAACCTGAAATATTTGGGTTAGCTTCAAATTCAATGTAATCCTTACCTAAATTATACAATACGTGCATATTGTCAATGATTTTGAGTTCTTGTCCTTTGATCTGTTCTCGGTTTAAGTTAGGAAAAGTCAAAGAGATATTCTCGTAGATGTCTTTTCCTTCGGATATATCTTCATCCCCTTGAAAGTCGTAATCAAAAGCGGAGCGTTTCGATATCTCTGTCAGTAGCATTTCCATATCCCGTAACATCATCTGTAATCCGGCAGCTGAGTCGGTAAATTCTACAGCGAGATCTCTCAGAAGAGAAAGTGAAGCCAAAACGTTCTTTTTTACCGGTAGGCCAAGTTTTTCTAGGGCATCCGCTATTAGTTCACATTGAGCGTTGGTTCTTACCAAGACCGCTATCTCGTGGTAGCCGGCTACTTTAAATTTCATGGATCGGATAGCCCTGGCAATCCCCAGTGCTTCACTGTCGGCATCTTGATAAGAGGTGACTGTTGGCAGCGGGCCACTTTCCTGTTTGGATGAGATGCGTAAACCGTCGATTAGAGAAGAGGCCACGTTTACTATTTGCGGTGTGGATCTGTAATTGGTAGATAGATTGATGGTATGTGTGTCAGGAAAGTAAGTTTTAAAAGTAACCTCTATATTGTTGACGGCGCCGTTCCATTCGTAAATGGACTGCCGCGTGTCTCCCACCCCAAACAGATCGTTGTTGTCGCCTAGCATAACTTTAAGTAGATTTAACTGCGCTAAAGTCATATCCTGTACCTCATCTACAAAGACATGCCTATATTTCCAGCGCATGAGATCGCCAAATTCTGTATCAGATTTGATTAGATCCCCGAGATGCACAACCAGGTCGTCAAAATCGAGCAAAAATCTCTTACGCTTTTCTTCTCTGTATAATTTAAAGACACTGTCGATAACATGTCTCGGGATATGAGGGTTTTGACTTTGTCTTAGTGCGGCTGTCGGATCTGTATCACTAGATATTGTGTTGGATGCGATAAGATCAAGTTCTTGTTCCAGTGCTCGCATGTATTGCGTTGTGGAATAAACTTTTCGATTCCGTACACCAGAAGTCTTCTGATTATAAGAGGAAGAAGCAGATAGCGTCATATCTAAATCCGGGTATTTCGCCAATATTTCAGCAAGCAGAGACATTTTGTTGGTAAGGATTTTCGGACTTCTTCTTTTATCCGCATAGTAATCCTTGACACAAGATAAAGCTACGGCATGGAAAGTGCCGACTGTGATTGTGTTCGGAAGTCCAAATGTGATAAGACGCGTTTTCATATTGGTAGCCGCTTTCCTGGTAAAAGTAATGGCCAGCATATGACTCAAAGCAGCTTTTTGAAGAACGGCTCGATGGTAAATTCGATAAGTAAGTACTCTGGTTTTCCCGGAACCAGCGCTGGCCATCACCAGAAGAGGCTGCTGTTCTGACTCGATTGCTTCTCTCTGTTGATCGTCACAGGCTGCCAGTAATTTTTCTAGAGAAAACTTCACACCATAACGCTACTTCGTTACCGGGATGAGTGTCCAAAAAAGAGCAAAATGCGACAAAACAATCCCCAATTCTCTTATCAATAATCTTTATAAAGAAGAAATTCTAGCCTTTTGCCCTAAATCCACCGTCCCGGGCTTCCTCTTAGTCTGAGGCTCCCAATCAAAGTAGACTTTTTTACGCTGCCTTTAGTTGTTCCTTCAATTCCGGCTCAAATCTCATCGGGGAATAGTTCCTATCTTTGAGTACCTCCTTTTGGTGTTACCAAGTTCATATACTAAGCAATTGTTCTTCTAAGTTCTTAGAGAGATCCTTGAAGGTATGTTAGTAGTACAACTCGTGCTTGAATATGGACCGTAATGATTGGCGCTACATGATCAAAACAACAACCGGTCTCGGTAATTATCAAGCCAGTTGACGCATATAGCTGGAAAAGCTAGGCTGTGTTTCTCCTTTCTGTTTGTTCCAAAGATGGCGGTGTGATCCGGGTCTGGGTTGTTGGCGTCCAGTCACGGCTACTGCCTGAAATCCACCTTTCTGGCCTCTTCCTTTTGCGCTTTCATAGAGCGA
>JAKBPI010000053.1 GCA_021829645.1 Actinomycetes bacterium
AATATCAAACTCGCCAGAAAAAAAGTTATGGGCCTCATCAGTGGGTAAGTAAATATATATAGGACGAGGAGTAGGATAAAAACAGCTATGGAAAGAAGACTATATGCCGAAAGCGAACCTCCTCCCAAGTGTAGAAAAATGCTAAAACCAACGACACCTTGACCTGCCGGTACAATACCTTTGGCAAAAGGGGTCAAAATTCCTTTAAACCAGGCTTTAGTATTGAGGAGTAAATATGGAATGTTTGGTATCAAGAACACTAAAGATGTGATACCGGTAAATAAACCCCCACGCTTTATGGCGGTTTTCCAAGATTGCGTTAGTTGTGTTTCTAAAATGATACAGGCCAGAAAAAACGGAGCATCTATCCAAGGCGTTTGTTTTATTGAGATTGCTATACCAAATAAAACAGGACTTATGTATTGTTTCCAACCTTTTCCGTAAACAAAAAGTGGCCAAGTGTAGGCAGATAACATCAGAAATGGTAGATAAACAACGTCAGTGACCCCTCCTATGGCATAGGAGGCATACGAAGATATACTGCCAAGCACGATAGCCAATCCTTTGTAGTCTGAAGGCAGTATCACGATGAGGCATATGCAAGTCAAAATCCAGAAAATCACATTTACTACTATGGCCATTTGAGTAGACCAGCCGAAAGCCAAAAATGGTTCGTATATCAAAAATGATAGAGCTGGATAGGAGAGTGCAGTTACGGGTGTTCCGTTCAGGTGATAAGTGAAACCATCCGGGGATACCTTGTAAAGGTCAAAACTTGGTAGCATGGAATGGGTGTAAGGATTGATACCGTGACTGACTAACGATGCTGCGTATTGGTTAAAGGCTATTTCGTCTGTACCGTAACCGGGGGACATTCTCAGTTGAATAAAAAACCATGTAGCAAAACATACGACGAAAAAAGCAACAGTTGAGCTGAATAAAAAGATTCTTATGTATTTGCTTTTTATTTCGAAAAATGGGCGTAGCCAGCAAGAAGCTATTACCGCTAGCCCCCATATACCTGTCAATATTACTAAAAGGGCTATTGCGGGATAAACAGTGGTGCCCGAGAGAAGTTGAATTGACCAGTTGATGAAAGTTGCACCGGCCAAAGTCCAAGATATTGATTTGGCAAAATGTAGCTTATGATAATTGATCAACTCAGCCCACTTGCTGTTTGTTGGAAGAGCTTCAACTGGATTGATACCAATAGATTGTGATTGTCCGGTATCGATTAGAGAATTGTTGACAGGTTCAGGGCATGCATCTTCGTTTTGTAAGTCTGCATTTTGTGGTGTACTGTCCATATGCCTTGCTTTAGATTTGTAAGAACTATCCAATTATTGATTTGCGATCGACAAATAGTTATTCATATAAAAGCTCGATCAGAATTTTATTATATTCATAGCAATTTTGCTGTGTGAATTGCTTATAGGGGTCTCTAAAATTAGAGACCCCTATAAGGTTATATTATTTTCCAGAAGGCGGCAGAGCTATTTCTTGTATGTTTCCTACGGATGGAGTTCCCACAAAGTCATATAGGGTACGTCCGTTGACGGATGTGGCAAGTGCAATAGAGCCAGCAGCAGCCGGAAGAACAGTTTCAATGGCATCCGTAACGGGAGAGATAACTGCAATATTACTTCCCGCAGGGGTACCTTTCAAAACATATACGGTACCGTTGGTTGGAGAAGTGGTAATGGAAATGCCTGGGTTTCCAGTGGGGAAAGCTGTTATAGCAACGCCACCGTTGGGAAGACCTTGTTCATTGACCGTACCATTTGCTCCTAATCCCCAAATTGCTGATTGCGAAGGGTCGGTGCTTATTGATATGGTTCCCAAACTTGTCCCAAATGTGTTTCCTACCTTTTTTGTGGCAGTGTCAATTGTGGTAATACTTTCCGAAGTGGTGTTGCCGTTTAAGACGTATAGCGTCGTACCATTACTGCCAAATGCTAGATCTTTTACGGGAGCACCTACAGGAATTGTGGTTTCCATGGCACCGGTGCTGCTATTCAACAATTGAACTGCACCAGTTTTAGTGGTAGCAATGCCAACTACCAGTATGCCAGTAGAAGATTCGGCCAATGAGTCGGCATTGGGGTCTATACCTACAGCGGAAATGGTTTTCCCGTTGCTCAGGTCTATATCAGTGATTGTTTTTGCAGTACTTGTTCCGCTCAGTACCCAAGCAGAGCCATCAGGCTGTGGTGGTGCAGCGGACAACAGTGCTTTTGGCGCAGGGATTACTTTTACGGAAACAGTCTTTTTGTGAATTTTGTGCGGAGCAGCCGATGGGCTTGAGCTTGAACAAGCAGCGAGCAACGCCCCAGCGGAAATAATAAGGGATAGTTGAAGTGCAGTCCTGTTTTTAGTAAAATGCGTATTTGACAATTTTCTTAATGGGAACCAATTAGCAATACTTCTTATGTTGCAATATGACTTCATAGTAAAAATTCCTTTTCGTAATGGTAGTTATTTCAAACTTTTAGATGATGCTCTCAATACTGAGAAATAAATGTAAGTTGATATCTGTATGTCAATTAACAAAAGGTTAGTTAGTTCTTAAGTAAAACTAGCAGCAGTAATATCAAAAAGCTTTATACGATACACAGAACTATTGACAAAAAACTACTTCTTATCAATAGTCTAATTGCTGTCCAGTTCTTTATTCACTGCTTTTATCTTGATAAAGGCAGTGAACTTGTTTCCTATAAGGAGAGTAGATTTATTTTTTCTTTATCGTTTTCTTTGGTGTATTTGGTCCTACAACCACGATTTCTGTGTCTGTTCTGAATTTGGCTATTACATGGTTTTAGATACGGAAGCGTGGTATTTAGGAGCAGAGCTAAATGCCTGGAGCCGCGAGTTGTAATACAGGACATAATCATTTCTACTGAACGTCTTATTGTAAACATCCAAATTTTCTATTTTGCAGGATGCAATTTCTCTTGTACCGCTTTGTATGAGTACCCCTATGGAGTAAATAACTTTCCCATTGAAAACAGATTTTGGAACATTTTTGTAATGCGATTTGTCAATAGCACCAGCCGATGTGTTGGTGACGATGACTTGGAAGTTACTTCTGCATCCTCCGACATGGAGAATCGCACTAATGCCATGGTTTTTGATGTGGATGACTTTACCGGATTCGTTGACAGTTACAGCTGTCACAACCCCTCTGAATCCCTGAGCCACACCCTTGGTAACCACAACAGGGGGTCCGTAACCACTACCAGCTGCCCATGCTGAAGTAGTTGCTCCGAGTAGTCCTATTAGGGTAGCAGTAGTTGCTACGGTAGTAATTGCACTTAAACGATGGGATATTTTCCTATGATGTATGTCATACCTCATATGATTGTCCTTTCACGGAATATAATAACTGTCATTATAAAACTACAGAAAAGTATTTGGAAGATGCAAGGCTGAAGACTGGTTGCTTAGTCTTTTCAAACACAATATACCATAGCTGTATCATGATTACAAAAGGAAAAGGGTAACTAGGCATTTACCACTCAAGGTAGTTTAATCTATTTTAGAAGAAAGATTTTAATACAATAAATACTCATTAGGTATTTATATAACCACTTATTGTGGTATTAAGTATATTTTTATGGCCCTTCTTTCTTACAGAGTTTAGTGACGTGGAATCCCTATGTATAGAGAAGCTACTTTATTTACAATTATTTCATCTAAAATTAAAACTGTAGATACATTACTTTTTGGTATTGAAGTTATCGGAATAAAAAATAGTTAGCTTAACTGCTAATAATATACAAAAAACTTTTTATTCACGGTACTTTATCGCTTAAGTAATCATGCCTAAAATAATATAATAGAGATGCTGATGGATGCTGTGTGTACGTATATCACTACAGAGGGTATGCGATTAAGTTTGCTAACGGTAATAATTTGGTAATTCTCAAAGCGCTTTTCTGCCGACCTTTTTTGAGGCTGACTGTAGTCTGTAAACTGTTTTGAGCCTTATGATCTAAAAAGATATCACTCATATTATATTTTTAGTCAGTTATGATAGCTGAGTGATCGTCTTGTGCCAAAGCCGTCGCTTTCTCCTTTAGGATACTTGCTCGATATGGATTAGGTGATTTTTATTCTGAGGTGAGCGGATTCGAACCGCCCTAGGCGAGGTGTGCAGGGTATCCTCGATCTGGCCGCGAGCTTCATTCTACAGCGCAGTTTTGCGGAACCCCGACTTCATAACGCCGTCTACCTAATGGGTGCTGTATCGCTATCCTTTCAGTCCTTCTTCTTACCGGCTATAGGTGAGCACTAGCTAGTGCTAAGCCAACTAAGAGAGCGTAGAGTTGAGAAGCTTAAATAACTTTTCAAATCGTTTCAGTGTGCTCACACGAACGGAAGCGAAGAACCCATTGCGATGCTCAGTCAGCGCATGATGAACTTAAAGAGGTTCGCATAATAGAGTGATAAGGGGTCGTTAATGCTATATAATGGTATTATGATATTTTTTATTGTTCCCCTGTTTTTAATTAGTTTTTTTAGTACGACATTTTCAAGTACGCGACGTGA
>JAKBPI010000054.1 GCA_021829645.1 Actinomycetes bacterium
CGCTCTATGAAAGCGCAAAAGGAAGAGGCCAGAAAGGTGGATTTCAGGCAGTAGCCGTGACTGGACGCCAACAACCCAGACCCGGATCACACCGCCATCTTTGGAACAAACAGAAAGGAGAAACACGGCCTAACTTTTCCAGCTATATGCGTCAACTGGCTTGATAATTACCGTCCACTTGAATCCGCCCACCTGTTGACATTTTTACCTCATTTTTCGATCTGGATCACTGCTCAGATTGTCTCATAACCATGTATCAGGCTTAGTAATGAGACTTTGATTTTGAGATGAGTTTTGAGACAGATTCTAAGGGTTTTGAGATGAGTTTTGAGACTGGAATTAAGCACGAATTTGAACACATCAATATACAATTTTGAACTTTAGTGAGGGGCCCCCGTTTCCCGGTCCACCTCGTATGTAAGTAAACCACCCATCAGGATACCAGCTGAAGGTTCTGTTGTCGAGATGCCTGTAGGTACCCTTTGGACATCCATCCTTTTCGCCGGGTGGAATTGGTGAGTATCAGACGCTGTTCAGGTATAAAAAGCGTCAAGAACTCGGTAGGACTTAGATATCCAAGGGAACTGTGGGGACGATAGAGGTTGTAAGTCCTTTAGGAACTCTTGAAGAAGTATTCTCGCCTCTGCCGGGTTGTTGAAGAGCTCTCTGTTCAACACTTCGTCTCTAAGTCTCGAATTGAACGACTCGCATCTGCCGTTTTGCCAGGGTGATCCGGGATCGGTGTGATACAGGGTGATGCCCGCATCGTCACACCATTGCTTAGGTCATTGGCAATGAACTCGGGGCCGTTGTAGCATCGTATGTACCTTGGAGCCCCCCTTATGGCCATGATCACATCGAGAACTCCGATTACCGCCACTCCTTATGGACCGGTCGGCAAAGCTTGCCGGGGCCTCTCTGGAGTACTCGTCGATGACGTTTAAGATCTTTATGATCCTGCCGTCCTCAGTCTCATCGAATTGAAAGTCCATGGCCCAGGTGACGTTTTGATATAGGGGCTGGTGGGTACCCATTTCGGATCCAACTCTTGAACTGGGCTTTTTCTTTCTCTTATATGGCACCTTGAGACCTGCCTCTCTCCAGAGACGATGAACTCTCTTTATGTTGAAGGCGTAGCCCTGATCTAAGAGATGGCGGAATGCCTTCTTGTAGCCCCTTCTGGGATTGTCTTTGCCATAGAGCTTCAATACCTCGGATATCTAAACGTCGAGGTCCTTGGCTGTCTTTAGCGTTCTCTGCGTGGAACGGGGTTGACCTGTGAGTTTGCAGGCCCTTCGTTGTGAGACCCAAACCGGTTGTGCAGGTGAAGTACCACCTGACGCCTCCGGTCCGGGGTTAGAAGTTTCCCCGGGCGATCTCCTTTAACATCACGATATCGAGTGCCTGGTAGGCAACTATTGTCTTCAGGCGTCGGTTCTCCTTTAAAGTCTCCTTCAGCAGTTTCGCATCCTGGGCTTTCATTCCGCCGTAGGTCGACTTCCAGCGGTACCAGGTGGTTTCTGTGATCTGGAACTGCCTGGCTACCTCGGCTGTCGACTTTCCTTCATTGAGCATCCGGTCACCTTCCTTGAGCCTCTTGATGATCTCATCTGGTGTGTGCTCCTTGCCTTTCATATGCCTTCATCCTTTCATATCCATTTTGGCCTATGGTCGGATTACTCACATTACGAGTGGATCAATTTTCGGGGAGCCCCGCAGTAGAGTAAACATTTGTTTGAAGTTACGCCAAAAGTTTTACTATATCATCATCGAGATACTTATTACTCTTAGCAGATGGCTAGCGATTGGACAACTCATCAATATATATTCAGATATACGTCAATCTTTGTATTTCTGAAATATCTTGAAAAAAGAGTGCACAACATATAAATTGGTATTATCCTCACTTAGAGGAGGTAGAATGTGGCAAAAGGACACTTTTTTTACAAAAATACCTCGGATGCTAGCGATGTTAGTACTTTAAATAAAATAGCAAGAAAGAAACCATTAATTATTATTTCTGTTCTTGCATTGGTTATTGTTGGGCTTATATCGGTAGTATCAACTTCTTCTGGAAGGCAAGGTACTACTAAAAAGCTTTCTTCAACATTAACGGCATTACAAGGAAAAAACCATTATGTTTGCCCACGAGGAATGTCTACCAAGAAATGCGATGAGGAGTTAGGCTTAATTCCCATTCCTCCTTATCATCATAGTGGACCAATACCAACCCTTGCTCCGCTACCAACTGGTGGACCACCATCTCCTACATTGATCAATTGCGGTGCCAGCTTTTCATCCAGCGGTCACCACAACTTTTTCTCCAGCGGTCAACAAGCAGAGATGACCCAAGCGTTTGGACAGAATTATCTAGACACAAGCTCACCTTGTTTTAGAATACAGGGGATAGATGATTGGATTTACACTGCAAGCGGCGGTGTCGTTAATACTACATTTTCTCAAAACGGCACGGCAATCAATACTTATGCAACAGGTGGAGCTATCGTAGCGATTGAACAGTGTGCTGCTAATGATCAAGCATGTCTAAATCCCAACACCCCACATAATTTTGACAACTTTACTGTTTATTACCCACCCTATCCACAAAATAGCCTTATCTATATAGGTACACTAGGTACGCCTGGAGACTATATATTGTCATTTATGAATGACTGCGATACTAATGGCTTTGTATTTGACCTTCAAAACAAGTCTTGGTATTCATCACAACCTGCAGGTGTGTCAAATTCTGGAGTAAAGCAACTTAATGATTTGGACAACATCCTCCGTGGTGATTATCCTCCTGTTGTGCCTACTCCACCGCCAGTAAGTGCTTTGACAGCACTTAGTTCTCCAGCTCCTAATCCTATTCCTTCTGCTATATCTTTTTGTGAGTCACCTTTACAACCTATTGTGAGCAACTCTGGTACTAACTCAACCACAACCACTAATCCGGTTAGCAATTCTGGTAGTGGTAATACAACGACTACTGTGAGCAACTCTGGTACTAACTCAACCACAACCACTAATCCGGTTAGCAATTCTGGTAGTGGTAATACAACGACTACTGTGAGCAACTCTGGTACTAACTCAACCACAACCACTAATCCGGTTAGCAATTCTGGTAGTGCTAACTAGTAGTTCTATACTAAAAGCTATTATGTTCAAAAGGAGATGTTTATCAATTTCAAGAAGGATGCATTTAAGTATTTCAAACTGAGAAATAAATTACGATTAGCTATCGCAGCATCGTCTTTAATTCCAACTGTTACCATTATTGCCTTACTGCAATCTCCGGCTTCTGCACAAAGTCCAGAATATACAGTTTATGCCCTTAACACAACTACATCTAGTTTATCATGGCCATCTTATTACGGTCTAGGTGTCTCTAGTAGTAGCCCTAATGCAGTCGTAGAAGAAGGGGGCGTTATGTTACCGAATACGTGTTATAGTGAGAGTGGCATTAGTGAAACTAGTCTTGAAGACAAAACGGTGAGTGAGATTGACAGAGGCATTCAAGTTATAACTGAAATAACAGTAGTCGGATGTGGTGCTAGCGTAAACTCCTACGCTGTATTGCTTAGCCAAATTAATAATTATGTTATGACTCATGCTTCTAATGCTCAGGTAAAATGGGGTGGATTTATGATGGACGAAGAGCCAGGTTATGGTTTTAGTGTTACACAATGCGAAACACTAAACCATTACCTTAATTCATTAATGGGTGGTGATGGTGGACAGCCTTGGTACTTTGTTGAAGCCGGTGTAAATGGTTGGGCTGGTACAGAAGCTCAAACTGTTGCTGACTACAATACTTTTTTATCTAATGGGTACCCCGCCCCACAAGCATATTCTTCAAGTGATATAAGTATAATAAACAACGAGTGTAGTGAGTATGGTAACTGTACAAATCTAGTTACAGTAGATTCTACTGAGGGCGGTGACTTCGGCAACCCACAATGGGTGACTTCTCAAATAGGAGGTAGCCCATGGTATGATAATGGTTCATGGGGTAGCCTGCCCTGGGTAAATATTTTCCAGCCCTAATTAGCGAAGAAGTTGAGATTACAAAAGCGGTATGTTTGTCAAGAGTTAATATCACACAGCTTTTATATGTGACTTAGCATTTTTTGAATAAAGCGTACCTAACTAAGGTGTTTTCTTAGTTGGATTAGTTCTTTTTTTTCGGCGCTACCGACTTTTGTGTGGGTGTCCCAGGTCATGAAGCTGCGGGATAAAGATCAAGTCCACCTAAGTGGAAGTAGATTGCGGTCTTGAATCCTTCCTTAGTTCTAAAACCTCGGGCAGCCACTTTAACTGCTTGAATACGCGAGTTGATGTCTTCGGCACCTGCACTGGTAAGGCGATGGTCAAAGTAGTTGAGGATAACCGTGACCCAACTTTCCCAGAAATCTCCTATTGTTTTAGCATAAACGGCCTATTTTCATATCCCATTTTTTCAAAAGTCCTGTTAGATGAATTGGGGAGTGTTGGAAAAGTAAATGTAGTGTCCTAATTATAT
>JAKBPI010000006.1 GCA_021829645.1 Actinomycetes bacterium
CCCGATACGGTGACAGTGATGGAACCGTTCGTTCCGGATGAGCCGCTGTAGGGCTGGTAGCTAGCTACTCTACCGACAAACTTGAACCTGACTATACGTGTGTTGCCAGATGAGCCGTGGTGATCTCGTGGCTTACTGGCAAGTGAATGAGCCAGAGAAGACGGGTTGTGTACGTCTTTGTTGACAGATGCCGTCGCAGCAGTTTGCGATGCAAGCATTAAAACTATGGCACCGACGGAAGCTAGCAGAGCTTTCTTCATTTTATCACTCCTTGTGATTTTAATGGTATTTTTTACCACTCATAGTTATTATAGGACTTATAGTGGGCTTTGCAACCATAATATTTGTTTTCTCTGGGTAAACCTTAATCGTTTCCAAGAAACAAAGCAATTGATTTATTTTACATATCCGGAGTGGCTTGCGGTATCTTTAAGCTAGAGGCTTATAAATTATGTAAGGCTGTTGACCAGATTCTCTACGGTAACCCAATTATTGGCTAAATTGTTAGAGGTGTTACGGAACAATTGGCATGAATAGTCTTAGCAGTCATCAAATTGGGCTCAACGAGCAAAGAGCACAAAAAGTTAAATATCTTGCAGCCAATTCGCGCAGATTTGAAAAACATCTCCCCGTTCTCGATAAGCGCGATGAATTGCTACAGGTTATTTCTGAGCATCAAGTTGTCGTTGTGACAGGTGAAACAGGATCCGGTAAGACTACTCAATTACCGCAGCTATGTCTTGAACTTGATAGGGGGAGTTTTGGGTTAATAGGTCATACGCAACCTAGAAGGATATCAACGAAAGCAGTAGCTCAAAGGCTGGCTGATGAACTGGGCGTACAGCTTGGTCAAGAAGTCGGTTATCATATTCGCTTTGATGCCAAGTATCGCGAGGATACCATTATCAAGGTAATGACGGATGGAATTTTGCTATCCGAGATCAGAAGTGATAACTACTTGAACAGCTACGATACGCTGCTTATTGACGAAGCACATGAAAGGAATCTCAATACAGATTTTATTCTTGGGTACCTGGCAAAAATTCTGGATAAGAGAACTGATCTAAAAGTCATTATTACATCCGCCACTATTGATTCTGAAAAGTTTGCCAGACATTTCGATGCTCCTATCGTGAGTGTTTCTGGCAGAAGCTATAAGGTAGATATCGAATATAGGCCGCCGTACTTTTATGCAAATGAAAGTAATACACTTGAAGAAAGTACGACATATCAGAGGGGTAAAAATTCTACGTCTGAAGATGTCGATTTACCTTCGACAGTGCTGGCAGCTATCCGCGAGCTTTCCGATTATCCAAAAGGGGACATTCTGGTTTTTCTTCCCGGCGAAAGAGATATCAGAGACACCGCTTCTTTACTGAAAGCAAGCAATCTGGAACACAGAGAGGTCATTCCACTGTATTCCCGTTTGAGTTCTGCCGAACAGCATAAGATATTTGCCCCTCATGCATCTACGCGTATTATCCTTGCGACAAATATCGCAGAAACCTCATTGACAATACCGAATATTAAATATGTTATCGATTCGGGATTGGCGCGTATATCTAGATTCAACCATAGAACTAAAGTACAACGACTTCCCATAGAGCCTATTTCCAAAGCCTCTGCTGACCAAAGGGCGGGAAGATGTGGCAGAACAAGTGAAGGTTTATGCATACGCCTATATGAGCAGCAGGACTATGAAAGTAGGCCGCAGTATACGGAACCTGAAGTATTGAGAACAAATTTAGCTTCCGTGTTGTTGCATATGACGGCAATCGGCTTAGGCGATATCAGAGCTTTTCCTTTTCTGGATCAGCCGGATGAAAAAGCAATTCAAGAGGGATATAGCACGCTAAAAGAAATTGGGGCCATAGAAGACAAAGAAGGGGAGATTGCCATAACTCAGTTGGGTTTGTCCATTGCAGAGTTTCCCATGGATCCTCGGATGGCTAGGATGCTTTTGGAAGCCATTGAACTCAATTGTCTTCGCCAGATAATAGTCATAGTGGCCTTTTTGTCGATTCAAGATCCGCGTGAGGTTCCTTCCGAAACAGAAGAAGTCGCGAAAGGCTATCATGCCAGGTTTTCTGATAACAAGTCAGACTTTATTTCTATTATCAAATTATGGGACTACCTTGTGGAACTCCAGGAAAGCTTGACGAGCAATCAGTTCAGGAAAAGATGTAAAGCAGAATTTCTGAATGTATTGCGGGTGCGCGAATGGCAGGATGTGGTTAGCCAGATAAATCAAATATGTAGGATGATGCGTTTTCGTACAGGAAACAAAACTGCGCCTTCTTATGAAGAAATACACAAAGCGATATTATCTGGTCTCATTTCTCACATAGGTAGCTATGATCCAAAGAAAAGAATCTATAAAGGAGTTAAAAACACTTCATTCTATCTAGCAAAGTCATCTTTTGTAGCGCAAAAAAAACCAAAGTGGATTGTTGCCGCCGGGATAGTTGAAACTTCGAGGGCGTTTGCTTATACTGCCGCAGACATTCATCTGTCTTGGGTGTTGAAGATAGCAAAAGAGCAGATACAACATCGCTATTCACCCTATTGGTGGGATCCTGCGAGGGGTGAATCTATGCTACATGAAAAAGCTGTTCTCTACGGACTCGTTCTTTTTGAAAACAGACTTCTTGGTTTGCGGCAAGTTGATTTTAATTTAGCGCGTTCTGAGTTCATTAAAAACGCATTGTGCGAAAGAGTTTGGGAAACAGAATGTGATGCTTTAACTGATGTTTGGCACATTTTTTCTGGAGACGTAAGCTATTACGACACTGAATCTATAAAGATTGAACAAGAACAGTTAGCTGCTTTTTATAACCGGCTACTACCAAAGCATATAGCTAGCGGGTCACAGTTTGAATCTTGGTATAAGCAAAATCACATAGAAAGAAAAACATATCTAACTGAAAGTGCGAAACAGTTTCTTGAAAAGTACAGGGCTAGTATCAGTAAACAGGGATTTCCTAGCTACTACTCTATTGGTAAATTTAATTTTCCAATTGTCTACCCTGATTCTTCTACTAGTTCAGTAGGGAACATGGGTATTCAAATACCAATTGGCGATCTCTTTATGCTCAATGAAGGCAATTTCAGCTACTCTATCGAGGCATATAGAGAAGAGTTAGTTCGGCTTATTATTAAAGCATTCCCAAAAGAAAAGCGCCGTTTGCTTACTCCGATAGAGGAAGTAGTCCATGGGATCGCTACTTACATAAACACCTTGGTAAGTAAAAATTTATTGCAGCTAGATACTAATATTTTTGACTTGATTTTAGATTATATATACGATAAGTACAGTATCGAAGCAGGAAGCAACATACATTTTAATATTCCCGACTATATGAAGTTTAGGTATTTGGTATATGAAGGCGAGGTCCTTTTAGGGGAAGGTAATTCATTAAGTGATTTACAGCGTCATTTCATACCGTATTTTAGGGACTCCCTAAATATAGAGCTTGTACGATACATCGACACTTCGGAAGTTACTACTTGGGTATGGGATCAGATCCCTGGTTCAATTAATGAAAAGCAGAGTATTATTTACCCCACTTTATCCCCAGGCTATGCGGGGGTGAAGATCGTAGCAGTTGAGAGCGAGGATTTGCGGAAAATTTTGATGCAATATGGTATGAGAAAGCTATTGCATTACGAAATTAATATCTCCACACAAATAACAGATAAATTATTCACTAAATTATCCAAGAAGTTTTTGCTGTTACTGAATTATACAGAGCAAGAATTTTTAGCTGAAACAAAAACAGCTTTAATCGACCACTTTGTCGGAGAATACGGCAAAGAGATATTCGATAAGGAAGAATACCGAGACTTATTAAGTGAAACCGTCAGGTTTATACTTGAGAACTACAAGTCTTTTTTCTCTTGTATTGTTTCCGCATTAAGTGTCTATTCCGAGTTATCCAGGCGTATCGCAAGTATGAAAAACAGTATAAGTGGCAAGTTGCGCTTGTCAATTTTGGATATAGAATTTTCTCTGAGTTCACTCGTACACAAAGGCTTCATACTTTGTACCGGCTATAAAGATATGCCTAATCTATCCAGATATTTGAACGGCATCAAAAGACGAATTGATTCCCTGTCAGTTGATCCTGCCAAAGATACTGAAAGGGTAGCGGTTATGAATGAGATCTCCAGAGAATATCTGAATGTGATGCCGCTGTCTTCTGGAAGCGCTGCTTGGCCGCCTTGCATTGGGGAATCTGGTCCGAAGCCGGTTGATTCTTTCTCCAAGAGCTTTTTTAACGCTCAATCAGTGGATCCCGATACCCGTGCGCTCGGGAAGAGCAACCTTAAGGAAAATTCTACCACTTTGCCGCATGAAGAAATTTCCGTTACTCCCGCATATGAAATATCCATGATCCATATCTATGGGCGAGGCGTCTTGAGGCATCCCCTGTCTGAATTATGGCAGATTAGATTTTTGATTGAAGAACTTAGAGTATCCCTATGGGCGCAGGAACTCGGCACTGCACAAAAAGTCAGTGCAGAGCGCATTCGAAAGAAATTAAATGCACTCATCGTGTCAAACCCCTTTTGAGATGAGCCGTTAGTCATAATCTGGCTTTGCGAATCTAAATGCGAAATACACCGGCAGGAATGACAAAAACGACATGAAGGGGAAACAAAGTCGCTAAAATATCACTTAAAGTAGTTAGTTAACTACTTTAAGTGATTACAAGTGGAGAACTTATGATATCCTGGCACGGGCTGAAAATAAACAGACTCATCGGCAACTTTATACAAAAAGCCCATCTGGTGAAAGAATGCCACGCAGAAGAGGTAGCTGACGCTAAGGCTTATTGTCCGGCTGAGGACTCGATAGAAAAATTGCAAAATTGGCGAAGTGGCTTTTCAGGGTTTCAAAGGGCACCTTCCTCCCGAGAAAATGCTGATAAGAGGTTTGCTCTATCGTGGAGGATATTGCCGGATCCAATGCCCAACCCCCGTTTTGCTTATGAGCAGAAGAAAAGATTTTTCTTTGAAGACTATACGGACACACGAGACAAGGGCAGCGCTCTTCTTATCGTATTGATTATATGTACAGCTTTAGCAATAGCAGGTGCAGCATCTTTGGCGATAACGACTGGCTCTGTGAGCCAATCCGGCAATTATGCCGTAAATTCGGAGGCATCTTTAGCCTCTCAAGCCGGTTTGGCTGCCACCGTATCGGCTATAGAAGCGGCTTTTACCCAGGGACCTTCCTCTTACCCTTGTACTATTAGCGGTACGTTGCCAAATAGCGGTACTCCCACGAAGTATTCGGTAACCATTAGCTATTCAAGCGGTGGCGGAATGCAAACTTGTAACGGTGGAGGCGGAAACGGTACAATAGCAACTACTCTGGGAACGCAAAGCAGTTCCCCTACGACAGCTGTTGCGATATCTGTCGGATCCATGGTTGACAACAGTCCCATGGCTAAAAATAACATAGTCACCATGGAAGAAAATCTGGCTTTGAACAGTGGAGCCTCAGCTGTGCCAGATGAGGCAATACTTACAGAAGCTCCACTTTTGCTAAATAACCGTGACAGTATAGCAAGCGGAAACGGTGTCGGCCCTGCTAACGTGTCATCTCCTTACTTCACGTGTTCGGCGAGTACAACCGTGTCAGGAAGTGTATTAGCTGGTAATTCCGGCGCTCAAATTCTTTCTCCTTGCGATATAGCGGGAAATATTGAGTCAAGCGGTCCGGTTGTGGTATCTGGTAATGTAGCCGGCAGTGTTACGGCATGGCTAAAAAATGCACCTTCAGGTAACTCAGGGATAACCATCAATAATGCCGGATACGTGGCCGGTAACGTTATAGATTATGGTGCCGATATTAATATATCGCAAACCGGATTGCCTGTAGGCGCAAACGGTACTGATGTATATGCCTACGGCGGCAATTTGAATTTGGCATATCCAAACACTGTAGCAAAAGGCGTATCCTATAACGCTACCGGTACTGTGACTGTTTATGGCCGGACGTCTCAAGGAACTTTGCCGGATGTAAGCGGTAATGCTACTCCTATTCCTACATTTCCAAAAGCCTCCCCCATGCCTGTAACTGGAAGTCAAAATATTACAGAGTCCATCACATCATGTAATCTATTTACACAATTATTTGCACAAGACGTACAAGAGTTCAGGTTTTTTTACCCCGGAACTACAACGCTCACCATCAATGCCCAAGCATGCAATAACGTTACTGTCAGCGGCAATATATTATTTCAGGAAAATGTTAATTTATATGTCGGAAGTATAGACATAGGAGGGTCAGCTGGTTTCGGCCAAGCCTGTCTTTATACCCAAGCTACACAAAGTACCTGTGAGGGGTTTGGTTTTCCAGGTTTTGGACCACCTCTGGGACCCACATCGACAGGTACGTATGCGTTTAGGGTATTTTCGGGAGTAGGTACCGCATCGGGAAGCGGTTGCGGGGCATTTGGTTCCACAGGTGCCAACATTGACATTACCGGGTCTGGTGCTGCCATTATAGCATCTGGGGTGCATCTCTTTTTGTACACGCCAGGCAGTGTGAGTCTTGGTAACAGCGTTGACATCACAGGTCAGATTTACGCCTGTAGCGGTTTGTCACAAGGTGGAGGCGGCATTGCCATAACTTACTATCCGAGTTCGTCACTTTTGGAATCCGAGCAGGGTCAGCCCGGTATAAGCGTGGTCAATGAGTATCTAGTCAAAGGATGACCTTCCCAGTACGTGGTAAGGATCTTTTGAAAAGCGATAGATTTTAGCGACTTCTACTTCAAATGACTTAAATATTTTAAGTTTCCTTACCCCAACAGCGAGGATTACTCCCAAAAACGGTCCAACGATATATACATAAAAATTTGACCAGTAGTTCGCTATCAGTGCCGGCCCAAGACTTCTTGCTAAATTTGTACTGGTACCAGATAAGTTGGCCTCAAGTGGGATCAGAATGGCAAACAGAGGCGGTATGGCAAGTGGAGTGAAGCGTCGCAGCGTGTGGGATCCTATCAAAAGGAATATGACCATAATGAGACAAAATGTTGCAGCTGCCTCTCCGGCTATTGCCGCTATAACGCCAGAAGAGCCAACTTGTGTAGCCGCATAGTCGATATGCTGACCCATATCTCCAAAGAAAAGCAAAGGCAAACTGCCGATGACGGCTCCTGATAATTGTGCCAAGGTGTAGCCGACAAAAAGTTTAAAATGTATCTTTTTCTCGAGAAAAAATGCAAAGCTCACAGAAGGATTGATGTGGGCCCCACTTAGTTGACCGACGGGGGAGAAAGCAATTGTCGCTCCAATGGAACCGAAAATAAACCCTGTCAGGATCTGACGGATGACGATGGAGGGTATCCAGTGCGCTACGGGGGTCTTGTAGCCAAAATTGATAATTACAATTGACAGACCGCAAAGAATTAACAATGCCGTTCCGACAAATTCCGAAAAAAGGAGTTTTACGGGCACTTCATCAAAGGTATGAACGATGTTGCGGAGGATTTTATTATTTGTTCGACCGGTTGGCATGTAGTATGGATTCCCCTCAACTGTTGGTTCAGGAATATTTACTCAACGAGTATTGTTCAAATCATAACAGAGTAAAAATTGAAATTGTAAACACTATAAAGAGGAAAGCATATGCGCTTAGAAACTATTATTGCAAGTACAAGACAGAATAGAAAAGGTAAAGCAGTTGCCGACTGGTTTGTTGAAAAAGCCTCTGACTATCAGGCTTTTGAGGTGGGCGTTACCGATCTGGCAGAGCTCAATTTGCCGCCTTTTGACGAGCCAGGACATCCTCGTTTACAGAATTATATTTATGAGCATACCAAAAATTGGTCAAGCGTCATAGAGAAAGCAGATGCTATTTGCTTCGTAATGCCGGAGTACAATAGCGGTTTTCCCGCTACGTTTAAAAATGCCATAGACTACCTCCATAAGGAGTGGGCATACAAGCCGGTTGGCTTTATCAGCTATGGAGGGGTATCGGGTGGACTGCGTGCCGTGCATATGGCAAAAAGTGTGCTTATACAGCTCAGAGCTTTCCCTGTCGTGGAAGGAGTCGTTGTTCCCTTCGTGGATAAAATGACGAATAGCGACGGTGAATTTATTCCAAACGACGTTACTAATTCTGCTGTTAAACCTATGCTGGATGAGTTGTACAGGGTTGCCAAAGCACTGGAACATCTACGGACCTCTGCGTAGTCTAAGGCCTAGAATTCTGGCTTCTTAGGGTGCAGATAGATCAGAATTACTTTTTGGACTTGAGTGTTCCTTTGAGAAGTGTGGAAGAAAAGTCAAATATTAGCCTGTTGCCTTTATGGGCTATACTCAGTACGTCGTCCAAAGCTTCGGTGAATCTATCTACTTCTTTCTGTCCTACAACAAGGGGAGGCAAAATTTTTACAACATTCATAGCGTCTCCGGCAACTTGAGTCAGGATTTTGTGTCTCGTGAAAAGAGGCCCAACGATTAATTGCGAGAAGAGGCCTGTTCTGGCTTTTTCCAGCAATTGGAATTTGGTTTTTAATGCAAAAGATTTTGGTTTTCCGAATTCAAACCCTATCATGAGACCAAGTCCTCGTACTTCTTGGAGCAATTCATATTTTTCGACCAAAGGAGCGAGGGCTTTTTCAAAAGCCAGTCCTGTCAAACGGGCGTTTTCTACTAAGTTCTCTTCTGTAATAGTATTTAGAGTTGCTAAAACCGCTACCATAGCCAGTTGGTTATTCTTAAATGTAGACGAATGGACAACGGCTCTGTCCATTGAGCTGTACACGCTGTTTGAAATCTCTTTGGAGCAGATCATGGCACCAACAGGCATGAAACCTCCTGAAAGGGCTTTGGAAACAGTTATGATGTCTGGATGCAATCCATAGTGTTCGTGAGCCCATAGCTTTCCTGTTCGCCCCAGACCCGTTTGCACTTCGTCGATAATCAACAGAGTACCCGCTTCTTTGCAGAGAGCAGACAATTCGCTGAAGTATTCCAAAGAGGCCATGTTGACGCCCTTGCCCTGTATCGGCTCCAGAAGAACAGCAGCAACATCCTTTTTTTTGAGTTCGGTGGCAACAAATTTTATATCGCCAAACGGTACCTGAGTAAAGCCCGGCAGGAAGGGCCCGAAACCCGTTTTGAAGTCCTGTCCTCCATTGGCTGAAAGGGCCCCGTATGTCAAGCCGTGGAAGGCATGATCGGCGTAGAGTATTTTCTCTCTTTGAGTCGCTGCTCTGGCAAATTTGATGGCCGCTTCTACCGATTCGGCACCAGAATTGGTAAAAAATACTCGTTGCATTCCCTCGTGACAGTGCTCCAAGAGAGTTTTTGCCGCGACTCCCGGCAACAGTGCGGCGTCTAGTTGAATAAGGCTGGGTAGGTCCGCATCTAAGGCTTCATGGAGAGCTTTCTTTATGGCCGGATGACTCCTACCAAGAGCAAAAACGCCAAAGCCAGACAGAAAATCCAGATATTCGTTTCCGTCTGCATCGTAGAGATAAGCTCCCCGTCCATGCGTATAAAATTTATCGAAACCTATGCTACGCAGGACTCGTACCAATTGGGGATTTATGTATTCAGAGTATAAAGAAAAATTTTGCTTGTCGTATTGCGAGAGTATACTTTGTAGATCGAAGCCCATTTCGTGCACAACCTTTTCTGTTTTCCGATAAGTAGATTTTACCGTATATTTAAGGCTATCGTTATGAGCCACGAGAACGACCGGCAATTTTTGTGGGCAGATGCATATAGAGTTGCAGGATTTGCCAATTCAGCGTATCGCTATCATCTAAGGATTTGAGAAAAATCAAGAAGTACCGGCTAGTAGGGTATGGATTTTATAAACAGCTAATAACAGTCTTTGACATCCAATTGGCGACTATTGCCTGTCGCAAAAATACCCTGTGGGGCCGGCAGGGATCGAACCTGCGACCAAGGGATTATGAGTCCCCTGCTCTGACCGCTGAGCTACGGCCCCTTTTTAGCCTGAATGGCCGACCTACGATATTTATGGCTCCGGGGGAGAGACTCGAACTCTCAACCCTGCGGTTAACAGCCGCATGCTCTGCCAATTGAGCTACCCCGGAATAAGCAAAAATGCCGTAAGGCGGCATATTTCACTAAGAAACGATACCACTATATCTACATTCAAAATATGAATCTGTCAAATTTCGTTATTTAAATAATAACGAAATTATTAAAGCTCAAATAAATCGTAACGATGACAGTCGAAGAAAGAGCAGCTCATAACATCTTGGTATCATTGAGAAAGTCACGTAAAATTGAGGATAAGCCGGGTTGGCGTAGCTTTTCTATGGATTTATGCTCTATCTGCCGTACGCGTTCTCTGGAAATATTGAAAATTTTCCCCACTTCTTCTAAAGTCCTTACTCTGCCGTCATCCAAGCCGAATTTGAGCCTGATGATTTCTCGTTCGCGTTGAGTAAGTGTAGAGAGTGCTTCGTCTAATGCTTGGTCAAGAAGGGTCTTATCTGCCAGATTATCGATGGCATCAGCCTTTGCTTCGAGTATTTCAATCAATGTATGCTCTTCGTTTTGCTTTACCGGGGCTTCTAAGGAAGTGGTGACTGTGGCGATTAGACGTAGTTCTAATACTTTTTCTGGAGTACAGTGTATTTTTTCGGCTATTTCATCCATGGTTGGTTCTCTTGATAACTTTTGCTCCAATTGATAAGAGGTTTTATTTAATTTATTGACCATATCAACCATGTGTGAAGGAATGCGAATAGCTCTTCCTTGCTCGGCTATAGCTCGGAGTATTGACTGTCTTATCCACCATGTGGCATACGTAGATAGCCTAAATCCTTTTCTATAGTCGAATTTATCTACTGCCTTCATCAATCCCATATTGCCTTCTTGGATGAGGTCTATAAGTTGCAAACCTTGGTTTTGATAATGCTTTGCAATCGATACAACAAGGCGTAAGTTGGATTTGACAAGCAGTTCTTTAGCGGTTGCTCCTTCTTCGATGATTTTATGAAGCTCTTCGTCTGTACAGTCTTCAAAATCGTTTAGTTCCTTGGTGTCAGATGTGTCTATATTGGATGTTTCGATGTCTCGTCGCCAAGATTTGCAGTTGTTACTTTTTAAGATTTCAAGTACTTCTCGTGCCTTTTGCCCGTCGTAAATTTTTTTGGCATATTCTATTTCGGTCTCTTTAGAAACAAGAGACATCTTGCCAATTGTAGATAGATATATTGTCACAATGTTCTGAGAATCTGAATATCTTGGTGCCAGATTTGCTGTAAGAGGGGTTACTTTTTTTACTCTTTTTATATTTTGTTTTTGCATAGAAGAGGTGTTTTTAGTATTACGGTTAGCACGGTTCACCTGTTTTGCCGGTAGTATATTCCATTGAAAAAATGTATTTAATGCTAGATTGTTATCAATAATTTTATATGTATTGCCAGTAACAAAATTAGACTGCTCTATTTGCAGATGTACTATTTTTTTTTCGAAAAGATACTTTTGTTGAGTAATATTATTTGAGTTACCAGATGCATGGTGACTACTAAATTGCTTCATGTACAAAATATTTTGTTGAGAGTCATATGCCATAGTTTGGTAGCACCCCATCGCTAAGCCAACTTACCAGAGCTTCTCTGGCATCTACTGAATCACGTGTATGAACCCCATTGGTTTGAGCTGCTTTGATAATTTCGAGTGCGTGTTTTGCAAATCCTATTTCCTCGGATGTGTGATTAAGAGACTCCGTACTTTTAGCTAATCTGACCTCCAGAAGAAGGGAGTCGATTTTTTTCTCTACGGATAATATGCAAAGTGAAGAAATGATGTCATCAGCACTCGTGCCCTCCGGTATTCTTTTCACACTCAGTTGATATAAATATCTGCTTACGTCTTCCTCTGAATTCTGAGTAGCATCCATAAAACTTAAGGCCTTTGTCAGTGCAATGAATGCACGTTGCTGAAGCTCGTCTGTAAACAGTGGTGCTGCCAGCTTGTGAGCGATGCTTTCTGGTTGATGAATGGCTAGCAAGAGGGCAACCTCACCGGCAATCGGTCCCCTCGAAGAGGCTCTGCCTTTGGAGAGAGGATTTTTCTTTTGTGAATGACTACTTTCATCACTTTTACTAACGGATAGAGAGGAGGTTTGATTGACCTTTTGTATGTTTCCGTATGGATTTTTCCCACGGTCTTTACCGCTTTGCCGGTCTTCTCTTTTTTGTGCAATGCTCCCTTGCGAATCCGATTCTCGGACGAAATTTTGCCGGTGAGGAGTATAGTGACTGCCTTCTGCCGCTTGGCGCTTTCTGTCGGTAGGAACTTCGGAACGGTAGGGTTTCTCGATGATAGTTTGCAATTGGGCCCTTAAATCTGCAATAGATAATCTGGTTAGGTCAGCAGTCTTAGCCAGGTATTCTTCTCTAACCAGACTATTGGGGTGTGAGGCGATAGCCAGTAAAGACTTTTGGGCGGCCTTAGCACGCTCTTCGGGGTGAAGGCCGCTAACATTGGCAGTGTAACGATCAACCAAAAAGCCCAGATAAGGCTGGGCATTATCAATCGCTTGCCTCAACAAATTGGGGTCCGAAAGCGCCAGTTCTGCTGGGTCACTGCCGGTAGGGAGTTTGGCAACCATGAGTGAAATATCATGCTTTTCTTCCCAATCGTACAGTCTGGCCATAGCCTCTTGGCCTGCCAAGTCGGCGTCAAAAGCAAGAATAATTTTTTTTGCAAAGTTTGATAGGGTCTTGATGTGGTATTCAGTCAGTGCGGTGCCGCATGTTGCTACTGCCATACTCTTCCCTGTATTGTGGAAGGCTATAACGTCGGTATAGCCTTCACAGACGATAGCAACGCCTTCGTGTGACATTTCCTTTTTGGCAAGATTGAGTCCGTATAGAGTTTTTCGTTTGCTGTAAAGGATAGATTCTTTGGTGTTTCTATATTTTGGACCAACCTGAGCGGTAATCGTTCTGAATTCTTCCGGCAGAATTCTCCCCCCTATGGCGATGGGAGTATTGCCACTGTCGAATATGGGGAAGATAACCCTATCTTTGAAAATATCTACATAATTATTTTGATAGGTGCTATATGAAATCAACCCGGCTTCAACGGCTAATTCCGCTTTCTCCATTAGCAATAAGGACAGTCGAGTAGAGTCAGCTGGAGCATAACCGAGCTTAAATTGTCTGACAATCGCAGAGTCGTAGCCTCTTTGTCGCAGGTAGCGCCTTGCCATCCGTGCAGCATCTGCCTGCATAAGTTGTTCGTGATAGAACTCAACGGCCACAGACATTACAGAAGCCAGGTCTTTCCACTTGGATCTTTTATGGTAAGAGGTATCACTTTCGGTACTTATCTCAATATTTAACCTTGCAGCAAGTCTGGAGATGGCTTCTACGAAACTGATACCTTCGATTTCGCATACAAAATTTATAACATCACCGGAAGCTTGACATCCAAAACAGTGATACACCCCAAGCTCTGCGTTAACCGTAAAAGACGGTGTAGATTCTGAGTGAAAAGGGCACAAACCGACCATCTGGCGTCCTACCCGCTTTAGAGCCGTGTGTTCACCTATGATGGCCGCAATGTCTGCTTCCGACCGGATTTTTTGTATGTCTGTCTGTTCAATTGCCATTTACTCAGATGCTTGTAGATCAAGACAAATATGTCAACGAGTAATTCTAACAGAGTATAGGTAATATGACTACCGTGTTACCCTTTGGAAA
Organism: Actinomycetes bacterium; assembly: GCA_021829645.1. Taxonomy (GTDB): domain Bacteria; phylum Actinomycetota; class Acidimicrobiia; order Acidimicrobiales; family Bog-793; genus JAJZMK01. Next base: position 13,719 of record JAKBPI010000006.1, read on the forward strand.
GCAGAATGTCCTATTTGTGATCCCGCAACGTCAGGCTGCTCTGTGAGCATATTACCGCTGGAAAAGGGTTACGTTGACCGGTGCGGACCAACCAAATACGCTGTTGCCCATTTGCGGATATTCCTTTTTCATATTAGTGTACAGCTCTACAAATCTCTGGTAGTTGACATCGGAAGTATGTGTTGAGTCGGGGACACCTTGATGAGAGGAAATCAGCCACATACGTTTACAAAAGCTTGAGTCTGTAGAGATTTGTTTTGCGGTCAACGTGTAGTAGTCTTCCACATAAGAAGGCATTTTACTCAGTGGTGTGGTGGGGAGAATGGGTTTTAGAAGCTGCTCGGCACGGGCGTCTTTGCCGGCATTTTTTTGCATATAATATACAACTAATGTTCTGACATCAGCGGGGTAAAAAGCAACGCAGTCTCCTGGTTGGGCATGACTAGCGAGGTAAGCAGTCGGTTCTTCCCAGTTTTCAGGAGAAACACCATATGTGGGAACGAGGGAAGCTAAGCGCAGGCCTAATATGACAAGGAATACAGCGTAACTGACGTATCTAGCAATCTTGCTACTGACAATATCAGACAGCAATACTATACAGATAAGAACAGAAAGGGGAGGGATGAATGGAAGGAAATACCTTGGGTTATACAGGGACTGTCCAAGCCAAGATTCTACTACGATAAACAAAGACGGTACGAGTAGCCACCAGAGTATGAGATGAATGCCAAATGCAAATCGGTTGTTTACAGCGATCGAAGCATTACGCTTTTTATAAATAATAATTTTGTTATTAGCCTGCTTTTTTGTGGATTTATCGGCAGATACAACTCTGTGGTTTTGGCGTAAGAGGATGATAACTCCAAGTAATATTGCCAGTATCATAAGTATATAAGTCAAGAGAATTAAGTAATTTGCAGATTTGGTAGGAATAAAATTATTATCGACACCTACAGATGAAAAAAATTGTATTACAGGGGTTGTCGATTGCCAACTTGGTTTTTGTATCCAATATAACTGCCCCTTGCCTCTCTGGATTGCCAACACGGCAAGCGGTATACACAAGACGGCGTCTATGGCTAAGGCTATTATGAATTTTTTTATCGGCTTCCTGTATTGAACTAAGAGTAGCAGCTGAGGCATTACAGCCAGAATTGCTATGAAGCTCATGTATGCCCCTAGTAGGGTACATGCGGCGTATCCAAAAAGATACCAAAATGCTCTTCTTTGTGTCTGATCTGCTTCAATGACTAAGAGCATGAAGTAGTAAGACCATATAACGGAAGCTTCAATGAGCGTATAGCTCCTTACATTCTGGCTCCAATAAATAAAAGGTAAACTTATCGAAGCGAGTACCCCTGAGGAAAAAGCGATGAGTTTGTTAAACAGTTTCGCACATACGAGTGTTATGCCGAGTGTTGCTAAAACACCACCTACGAGTGCAGGCATCCTAAGAGCAACAGCTCCGTCACCAAAAAGCTTTATTATCACGTGTAAGAGCAGATAATAGAGCAGCATATTCCCGCCGTCACGTGCAATAGCAGCAGCGAGGGCGTGTCCGCTTTGTGAGGCTATGGAGAGACTGGCTCCTTCATCTATCCATAAGCTTCGTGTTCTCAGGTCTATAGCTATTAGTACAGTACATAATATTGTGGGTACGATAAAAAAATATTTGTCTTTTAGATAGGTAATGATGTTGTTCACTTTGCTGTCCTATACCCGTGTCGATCACCAAGTTGCCAGTTGTTGCAATGTTGACTCATTGTAGCAGAATAGTTCTTATTAGCTACTTTATGGCGCAAGCAATTAACTCTTAAGTCGGTTTTCGTAACTTAGGGTATATACAATCGCTTACTGATCTAGTGCGGTGTGTTGAGAATATTTATATTGTTGACTGGGTCTCGGTAAGGTGGGTGTTGATGACGTTCGCAAGATCTTCAATGGCAACCCTGGTTTGTGCTGTGGTATCGCGATCGCGTAAAGTCACTTGGCCGTCTTCGAGACTTTGGAAGTCAACTGTCAGACAGATCGGAGTACCTATCTCGTCCTGTCTTCTGTAGCGCCTTCCTATTGACTGTGTATCGTCGAAGTCACACATAAACTGTTTACTTAGATCTCGGAAAATCCGTCCTGTCAAGTCTGTAAGTTCTTCTTTTTTTGAAAGAGGCAGGATTGCCACTTGATAAGGAGAGATTTGTGGGTGAAGGCGCAGTACCGTGCGCTTTTCTCCGGCAATTTCATCTTCGTCGTATGCTGCAAGTAAAAATGCCATCATGGCTCTTGTGGCTCCTGCCGCAGGTTCGATTACGTAAGGAGTGTATTTTCTTTGGCTGTTCTGATCAAAGTATTCAAGACGTGTTCCTGAGTGATTACTATGGGCAGTAAGGTCGTAATCTGTTCTGTTGGCTATGCCTTCCAGCTCGCCCCATCCCCAAGGGAAAAGAAACTCTATATCAGATGTGGCTGCCGAATAGTGAGAGAGTTCCTCTTTGTCGTGCTTACGCAGTCTGATCAATTCCGGTTTTATTCCAAATCTTATGTACCAGCTATAGCGCTCGTTGCACCAATATTCATGCCAGTGATCGGCTTCCTCAGGGGGAACGAAGTATTCCATCTCCATTTGCTCGAATTCTCTGGTTCGAAACACAAAATTGCCGGGCGTGATCTCATTGCGAAAGCTGCGGCCTATCTGGGCTATTCCAAACGGCGGTTTGCGCCTTGTCGTGTTGAGAACGTTTGTAAAGTTTACAAACATGCCTTGAGCTGTTTCCGGCCTTAGATATGCGACAGATGTGCTGCTTTCGACTGGGCCGACGAATGTTTTAAACATGAGATTGAAGGGTCTTGCTTCGGTGAGATTCACGGATCGGCAATTCGGACAAAACGGTCTACCGTCTTCGTTGAGCGGCAACTGGTCCTCTCTCCAGCGTTCGTTGCATTCAAGACAGTCTACTAACGGATCAGTGAAAGTGGCTAAATGCCCTGATGCTTCCCAAACTTTTGGATTTGTTAAAATGGCAGCATCTATTGCCACAACATCGAGACGTTCTTGAACTATAGCTTTCCACCAGGCACCCTTTACATTGCGAAGCATCAGGGTACCTAAAGGCCCATAGTCATAAGTGGACCTGATGCCTCCGTAAATTTCAGAAGAAGGGAATACAAACCCTCTGCGCTTGGCAAGGTTGACTATTTTTTCAAATAATTCCGGATTTTCATTGTTGTTTGCCATGGTGTCACTTACTTTTTGTCGCTTTTTATGTGAGGCAGTTTACTTGATATTTATACCCATGTTGTCAAGTTGAGATGAGATTTGAGCTTTTGTCCCAAATGATGTTCAAGCGTGTTTATCCCTAAAGACTCTATTTCATTTCGCAGTTCCGGTACGTGTGAGCACATGTGAAGGGCCTTGGCGAGTTGTCCGCTGAATATTAGTTTAAGAGTATCTAACGCTTGTTGCGAAATGAGTTGTCCGCTTTGGCAATTCTTGCAAAGCACGCCACCCACTGTCACGTTGAATGCCGTTAAGTCTTCTGTAGTATTGCAAGAGCAACAGTTGTCTATCTGAGGAGTTAAACCTTCGATCATCAGAGTTCTGAAGCAAAAAGCTCCTAAAATTCCGGGAGAGAAATTTTTATCTAAAGTTGCTAAGGCTTTTGTTAGCAATTGAAATAGGTCGTCATTTTCTTGATTGTCAAGTGTTGATTTATCAATGATTTCAAGCATGGTAGTAGCCATCATGATTTTATCCAGGTTGTGGCGTACTTCGGCAAAGTTGTCAATAACGTCCACCCCCGTTATCGTTGCCAAATTGCGTCCTTGCCATAAGATGACATTTACTAGGCCTAGAGGCTCGAGGCGTGCCCCGAGTTTGCTGGTGGTTTTCCGCGATCCTTTGGCAACTGCTCGCATCTTTCCGTGGTCTTTAGTGAAGAGGACAACAATTTTATCCGCCTCACCTATTCTATACGTACGTAAGATAACGGCAATGTCCTGTAAGGAGGACATGGGTTTTTATTTACTCCTAATTCTGCCACCCATGATAATCATTGCCATACCAAAAACGATGATTATGAGCAGCACCAAAGCATCTGTAAAGCCGGCTATGGTTAAAAAAACTACGCTGGCAACTGCTAATAGTGCTATGACGAGACCTAGGATTATGCCTATATGATGCCAAATCCATGACCCAAGGCTATCACGGGATGGTTGCGTGAAAGATATCTGTTGCGAACCCGATGTCGTGTTTTCGGATTCTGAACCTGTTTCAGGTGGAATTGCTGGCTCGCTCTGAGCATTTTCGGTTGTTTCGTCATCCATCTTTTTCTACCCTTCCGAATCTTCTGTTTCTGTTTTGGAATTCCGATATTGCCTGATACATGTGCTCACGACGAAAATCTGGCCAAAGCATATCAGAAAAAAAGAACTCCGAATAGGCTATCTCCCAAAGCAAAAAATTGGATATGCGGTATTCTCCAGAAGTTCTGATAACCAAGTCAGGTTCGGGCATGTCTGGATAATACAGACGCGATTCAATGGCTTTTTCGTTAACTTTTTCTGCCGGTAGGCCATCTGAAACGATGCGCTTCACTGCATCGATTATTTCTGCCCTTCCTCCGTAATTAAAGCAGATCGTTAAAACTAATTTCTTGTTGTGCTTGGTCAGTAACATAGCCTCGTCCATGTTACTGGCAAGTCTTTTTGGTATTCGCCAGTCTCTTCTCCCGGCAAAACGGATCTGGACTCCTTTTTGATGCAGATCATCTCTGTGTTTGAGAAGTAAGTTTTCGTTGAAGTACATGAGATAGCGGACTTCCTCAGCTGGCCTGCGCCAATTTTCTGTAGAAAACGCGTACAGAGATAGCCACTGCACCCCCACCTCCAAAGCGCCATCTATAACATCCAGAATGGATTTCTCGCCTTCGGCATGCCCCTGCGTACGCGACAGCTGTCGCTTTTTTGCCCATCTACCGTTGCCGTCCATCACAATAGCTACGTGTTTTGGGACACTTGCTTTGTCCGGCAATTGATTATCGGTTGTGTAAGGCACTTACAAGGCTCCCTGAGCTTGGTCAATTTGGCGTGCTGCTTTGATTGTAATCATCATGTTATCAGATAAGAGTATAACTTTTTTGTAGGCTATTTTTGTGAAGCCTTCATGGCTTAGGGTCTATATTTTGTATCAGGATTTCATATTAGGCTTTGGGGTAACTCTTCTACACTAAAAAAGCTAACTGCAATGTTCTCTCTTTTGTTGAAGAGACCGTAAGCATCTGAGTGCTCAAAAATTTCAGGCTACTGTTGTTGAGAAGATAAGTTTTCTTGGAGAAATTGAGTTATTTTGTTTTTGACAGATTCAATATCGCCTTGATTTATCTCTTCGAGTAGTCCGCTGTCAAGCAGAGCTTTCCACTTTTCTTTGGTAGGCATACCATTGTTTTCTTTTAGGGTCATTCTGGCTTGCTTGAGCATTTCCGCCAAGAGGGAGATGCCTTCTCCTAGGTAGTTCGCTATCCGATCCCTGAGCCAAGTTGCCAGTGCCGGGCTTGATCCGGCGGTGGAAACGGCGATTTGAATATCTCCGGATTGAAAACGTGCCGGTAAAATAAAGTCACACCCCGGTATGTAGTCTGCTGCATTCACTAAAATCTGATGTTCATGACACTCTCTATAAATGGAGTAGTCAATATCTGTTTTACCGGTTGCCGTTATTACCATATAGTATTTTTGTGCTTCGCCATAGGAGTAGGTCTTGTGTTGCAGCTGTAGTTGAGAATGGCATGCGGCAAGGTCAAAAAAGTCATCGATAAAGTTCTCAGCTATAACTGTTATGTCCGCCCCCGCTTTTAGCAGCGGCATGACCTTTTCAAGGCCAACTTTGCCTCCCCCAACGATAAGACATTTTTTATTAGTTAAGTTTAAAAAAATTGGGTAATAGGTAGGAGTAACCGTCATCTAATCAGCATAGACGGTTATAATATCTGAGATATCAAAATATGACTAAAATAGTCAGGTATACTTGAGATAGGAGAAACGGTTGCCCAATTTCGATAAATAGTTTAGACTTTAGTCTGTTGTTGGTGCGGCCTAAACCAAGAAAAAGCAGGTAATGGTTTTAGAGAAAGTAGTGTGAGTAAGAATGTCGATGCAAACCAAAGAAATCGGTACTTTAAAAAGTGAACTGAGTGAAATCAACTCTTCTTTTGAGAACTCTTCCGCAGAAAATATTTTATCTTGGGCCGGAAATCGTTTCGCGGACGGCTTGGTCATCACTTCCTCATTTCAAGACTGCGTGTTGGTGGATATCGCATACAAAGCTTTGGGAAATGCTCGAATCGTGTTTTTAGACACCGGATTCCACTTTCCGGAGACAATAGCGTATATGAAAAGAATAGAGAAAAAGTATTCTAGAAATGTAGAGATAGTCACCTCTGGTTTAGCCGATGATGTCTCCCCTTGTGGGAGTTCTGACTGCTGTCAACTGAGAAAAGTGCTTCCACTATTGAATGTATTAAAAACTGCTACGGCCTGGGTAACGGGTATAAAGCGTGTAGACACCCCAGAAAGGCTCAATGCGCCAATCGTTTCTTATGACGATGCAAAGGGTATTGTAAAGATCAATCCATTGGCGGCATGGACAGATGAAGATGTAACTGCATATGAGGAAAAGTGGGAATTGCCGAGGCATCCATTAACTTTTGTAGGCTACAAATCCATTGGATGTGCGCCCACAACCAGACCTACTCAAGATGGAGAGTCGCCCAGGGATGGCAGGTGGCCAGGTATGAACAAGACGGAATGCGGACTACATATCTAAATTAAGATATTAGTAAACATTTTTCAGGCTGACTTGCGATGATTCACACTTTAGAGCTTTCTGTGGTGCAAATTTTCTGCAATGAAAAGGTATCCCTAAGAGTTGGTAGGTATCCGTAACAAGCATAAGATAAACTTATGTATACCTATGGAGATATACGTAAAGCCTGGCAGTGATCTAGTGACAAGTATCCTTTGCCATGAGTAGGGGGCAAGCAAAAACCTCTTTTATACCAAAATCGATACAAAATCTTATCGAACGGATAGCTGATATCAAGAGTACGGATCCATTTGCCAGAATTGTGACGATTGCCGATAGAGAATCGACATGTGCCCGCTTAAAAATAGCAATCAGTGAAAATCTTAAGCATGTTCTGCCAGACGCTGTTGATGGTAATGCGCCTAGTGTAGAAAAACTTTTATTCAATGTGAACTTCATGACTTTTGAAAGTCTCTTAAAGAATTTTTGGGAAGAGTCATTTTTTGATGATAAAAAAGATTTTTTACCAAGACACACTTTGCTCTATGCATGTCAGTGCATTAAAAATACTTTACCGGAATTGAGTTTCAGTATCGATCTCTTAGTACGCATTTATGAGTATATTCGTTACCAAAATCAAGATATATTGGCTGAACGCATCATTCAGTACTTGCCGCGTAAGACAGTTATAAAATATATAAGTCAAGTTTATCAATTAATTCAACCAAATTATGTAGATCAATTAGATGTAGTGAACCATTTACTTTTAAAAGTAAGTGAAGACGGAGAGTACACTAACAAATATAAAACAAAGTACATTGCTTTTAAAGTAAATAATATTTCGATAGTAGAAAAAAAATTTTATACGAGTATAATTAATTTAACTTATTCTTGCGATCTAGATATAACTAAAAAGTTGCAAAAAAAGTATTCTGAGATTGATCGTAATTTTGATAGTAGCCAGAGCGGTAAAAATGATACTTCCCTAGAGAAAGAAATGCTTTCGCAAAGCAGCTCCATGCTAAGTGAAAGTAATACTTTTGATCAGGTAGGTGAAGATCAAGAAAAAAACTCCGGAGTAACGGAAGGTTTTCTAAATAACCAAGAAGATGATAAATTTTCTAATGACATTTTTAGTCATCGCAATACCATGGAAGAAGTTCATGCAGCTTTCCGCTGGATTGCAGAGTGTTTTGCCCTGGGAGCACAACCTTCTGAATGCGCAGTAGTTTACTTTGGAACCGAGCACTACAAGGCAATTATCCAATATGAATCTGAATTTTTTCAAGTAGGTTTTGGTACATATAAGAATACTCGGGTAAAGAAGAATACTTTTCTAGAGCTTATCAAGTTGATCATGAAAATTGATCCCAAAGCAGTGACGAGTGGAGAGCTTGTCCAACTTTTAGAAAAAGTTTTTGCTTTGAGTGACATATCACTGTGGTCTGCCTATGGTGATATTTTGTCCGATGTGGTTAATCTTGCACAAGACATAGGATCGATAGCTTTTTGGCGCAGGAATATCAGCGGTATTATTAGGCAAAATGAACTTGATTCTGTTTTGGTCGACATAGTGGATCTGCTTGCCGGTTGTCTCGAAGAAGACAAAATGCCAGAAAGCCTGCCGGGAGCCATTGCGTGGATAGAAGGCTATATTGAAAAGTTATTAGAGTGTCTCAAAAACGATCAGGGCAAATGGAATTCGTCTTACGCAACTTATCAAATGATTTTAGGTCAAATTACTCAAGATGCAGCAGACATAGGAAATTGTACAACTCAATGCTTACCTGATGTGATCGATTACCTGCTAGCGTACGAAGCAGATATAAGTGCTTCAGATATCTACGTATCTCCTATTGAAGAAGCATGCAGCATGCCTTTTAGGTATGTGGCAATTCTGGGGTGCTCATCGGAACTCTTGGATAACACTTATCCAAGACCCGTGCTGGAACAAATACTCGATAAATATGTAACTGATAGCCAAGTATCAAGATTCAGTTATACACGTTTTGGGTTTTATACGAAGGACAAAGTATCGTTTTCTAAAACTTTACTTTCGCTTTTACCTCTTAGGGAAATTACCTATTCTCCAAATAATTGCAGAGATTTTATAGAAGAGCATCATCAAATTCCACCCTATAGCTACAGTGACGTAGTCAGCTATTTGCTGCAGGAAAGTTTTGTGAATAATAATCTCTGGGTATCAACTACGACAGCTACCCCTATTGCTATTTATTTTTCCCTACAAGCGTTGTTGGCGCGGTCGAATGCTGAATTTAATGAATATACCGGGCATCTTCCTGGGGTTATAAAATTATTGGAGAGAGAGAACTTTTTTTGCTCTGCAACCTCGTTAGAAAGGTATCAGAAATGCCCGTTTTCATATTTTCTAAAAGATATTTTAAACTTAGAAGGTGAAAAATATAGTAGTGACTATTTAGCACCGGTTCGTAGCCAAATTGGTATAGCCGTACATAAGATTTTGGAAATATATATAAAGATAATTCAATCCTCCAATTGTCTTAATACGCCTGAGGCAAATTTTATATCGGCGTTACGAAATTGCTATGGTGAACAAATCATAGATGAATACACCTATCTTGACTCAGGATTAGCTGACATGACTGAACGTCTGGAAGGAGTGTTGTCGGTAATTGCTGATTTGGAATTCAATAAGCTTTACAGCTATAGCGACAGTATATTGAAAGACTTCATTGCCAATATAAAACAAAAATGGCTTTATCATCTTTTGCTTTGGAATCAGCGTTACCTAAATTCTATTCTCGATGGCTATCGTAGTACTGTGGCCGGCGAGTATAAATTTTCTGATGTGCCCATCATGCAAGTTCAAGGTGAAGAGCAAACGAGTGCCGTGACGAGTATTAGAGTATCAGGCGCAATTGACAGAGTAGACAGGCTGGGAGAAGATACTTTTTGTATCATAGACTATAAAACTGGCTCACCTGATAAATATCAAAAGCTTAAGCGTGATTCTAGGCATGTAAGAACACTTTTACAACTTCCTATTTATGTGGATATCTATAGGAGTAAAAGTAATTTAGAACAATATTTGGCTGTTTATGATTTTATTGCGCAGCCAGAAAAAAATATCGAATTATCAGTAGATGAAGATATGCTTACTGAAATACATACCGTTATCGGTGAGATATCCCGTCTAATGGATAGAGGTGTTTTTCCACAAAACCCGGGGAAACTATCACAAGGAGTTTATGAAAATTGCAGAAGTTGTGATTATAGGTCTGTATGCAGCGATGCTCAAAGAACATCATGGTCAGTATTGAAATCTGAAGAGCGTATAGAGCAATATCTAAACATATCAGAGTAAAATCTGGTGCAATATGACAATTTTGGTAGATAAATAGTTATGAGCGATTTAATTGATACAGAGGCAAGAGCGCAAGCAATCTCTGATACGAGTGCACATCTCTTAGTAGAGGCAGGTGCAGGTACAGGCAAAACCTCTGTTTTGGTGAGTAAAGTTATTCATTTACTAAAAACAGATACTGTGCAAATAGATGAGATAGCCGCCATTACTTTTACAGAATCAGCAGCACAGGAATTGCGTGCTCGGATTGAGACCGAGTTGGGTAAGGAGTCTCTAGCCAACAAAGATAATCAAAATATTGCAAGAGCATTACAGGGCTTACCCACGGCTACTATTACCACTATACACGGATTTGCACAATCACTACTGATGCGTGATGGCTATAGTATTGGCGTACCTTTCGGATTTACTGTTGTAGATGAGTCTGCTGCAAAATATAGACTGAAAAATCAATTGCGCCAGCTACTCTACAAGTCACTTCAAAATCCGGAGTTACGCAATATTCTCATTGCATCTCAGGCATTGGGGGTAAGCAATTATCACTTAGATGAATTATGGAAACAGTGTAATGACAAATTTTATATGTCGACCAAGACAGAGTATGTAAAGTTTGATTCTGAGTTTCAAAACAACATTATGGTGAGTACAGCACCAAAAATAGATGAAATAAGTACTCTAATTGTAAGCTGTAAAAATTATATTTGCACCGAAGAAAATGACAGACTGTTCATACTTCTTCGCAATTTTATATATTGGCAAAAACTTTTGCCTAACGATCCAACTCTGTTTCAGGTTATTGAGTGGCTTTTACTTATCAGGGAACAAAAGGTATCTAGAATTGGTAATAAAACCAATTGGCCTGGTACAGATATAAATGATATACGTAATATATTGCAAGAAGTATTTAATTTTCGTAAAAAAATACTGCAAGTTGTTATTGATTCTGTATTACCTATGCTTGCATCCTGGTTTCTTGATGAAGCAACCAAGATAAGCCATGAACGCAAGCTGGCAGGTGAGTTACGATTTCAGGATCTATTAGTTTATTGTCACGAGATGCTTGCAACCAATATAGAAGTAAGAGAAAAAGTTGCGAAGCGCTATAAGTATATTTTAGTAGATGAGTTTCAAGATACAGATCAATTACAGGTAAACATACTTAGATTATTGTCTAACCTTCCGGATGGTACACAAGGAAGCAGACTATTTTATGTAGGTGACCCTAAGCAGTCAATATATAGATTTAGGGGCGCAGATATTGATTTATATAGAGAAGTACGAAATACAATCGCCAAGGATGCTCCGCTGCAACTCGTCACTAATTTTAGATCACGGTTTGAAATTCTAGAAACTGTAAATAAAATATTTACCCACCTTCTCCAGGCAAATGGCGATCTGGTAACTAAGGATAGCGGAGAGGGCTTTGTCTTGGAGCCAGAGGAAATGTCGAAAAGCTATGATCCGGCGTTGGGGTATGAAAAGAGCCAGACTTCTGCATCTAACTCAGGAGAGGCTTTTCAGGCATTGGTACCTTCCAGGACAGTAGAAAAATCTAACATAGTTTTTTTGCAACAATTGTTTGATACGGACCGGTCTGCTTCAGAGCGCAGAAAAGCAGAATCAAAAGCAATCGCAGAGCTCATAAAAGAAGTCGTTACTTCGCCATGGCTGGTGGGTGAAAAAAACTTAGAAAGACCAGCTACCTTTGGCGATATAGCTATAATTATTCCACGGCGCACAGGTTTGCACGAGTTGCGTAGCGTGCTAGAGGAAGAATCTATACCCTATCAACTGCCTTCCTCTGATTTAATTTTCTCGAATCAGTTGGTGCAAGATCTAATAGCGTGCATCAAGGCAGTTGTCATGCCTTATAAGGAGTTTTACGTTTATGCCGCTTTGCGTTCTGCACTATTTGGATGCAGCGATAACGATTTGCACAATTACCGATCTCAAGGCGGAGTCTGGTATTTAGGAAATAAGAAAGATATTGAAGGTATATCTGATCAGATAATTACTTCAGAGGATTTTTACCTTAACGCCACTGGCCAGTACGATATTTCAGCGTATGAAAAAGTACTTTTAGCCATTCAGCGTGTACAGCACCTAAATAGTATATATAAGCAGTACGGCATCATTAATATGATGGCCAAATTGGTGGATACGACGGGAGTGTATCCTTTGGCACAAATATCTCAATATCCTGCTGAATCTCAGTTGGCGTTAGACTATATCATAAATAAAATTGTTAATTATGGAAAAAATTTAAGCGCATTACCAGACGATTTACTTGATTTTATCGAAGCTGAAAAGGATAATTATCCAAGAGCAGATTTATTTGAGGATGATCAAGTAGTTCACAATGCAGTCAGAATAGTTACAATCCATGCATCAAAAGGTCTCGAATATCCGATAGTGATTATGGCAGAATTGGGAAGTGGAGCACTAAAGAGAGAGAAAGCAAATATTATTTTTGACGACACCTCTGCCAATAAAGGTATTCATATAAAGATTAATGATCAGATGAAAACCTCCGGATACGATGAAGCAACTATTCGATACGAATATTTATCAAGAGCCGAATTGTATCGGCTTTGCTATGTGGCGGCAACAAGAGCTCAGGATCACTTAGTCATCTCACTTTTCTATCAACCATCAAGTCATGTGGAGGTATCGCTTGCAGAAGTTATTCACAATATAGTTGAATCAGACGATTCATTGATGACAAAAGTAAAAGACTTCAATGACGATTTTACTCAGATAAGCCAAACTCAGATAGAAACTAGACTATTGCAAGAGAGTAAAAAAACTATATCAGATAATAATTTTTCTACTACTGCTGAATCAGGCTTTTTGCAAAACATGAATATTGTAGATTGGAAGAATACGCTACCTTATCATAAGGGGGAAAATCTACTTTTTGATATGACAAATATAAATTTCTTTAGAAATATTACTTCAGAGTGTCAATCTAAAATTTTTAGTCATCTGTCTCACTCCCACCAACTTCTAATGGCAATTGGTAGTGATAATATATCCACTGCTAAATTTGGGCATTCCGTATTTACAAGCACTACCTCCACAGAGCAAATAAAAAGACTGCTTAAATTGTATATAAGGGAAAAAGCAACTAGCAAAGATAGTATTTTTCAAAAACCTGAACGCTATAGCAGTCGTTTTCTTGATGAAAATATTATTTCAGCATATCAGATATATAAAGAAAACTTAGTATCTTATGTTGCGCAATCGAATAATATTTTGCAGGAAATACCCGCCTTCTTTACTGTTGGCAGTTTTACTTTCGAAAGTAGCATTGATGCTATATTCATAAATGATAGAGAAGCACAAATACTTGACTACTTTCATTTATCAACGATGCAACAAAAAGAGTTTTTATCAGATTCTTTGGCGGAAAAAGTAAATTTTGTGCTTGCGTGCTTGCGTCTGGGCTTACACTCCTTATCTGTCAGTTCGTTGGGGTATATTAATAAAGAATGTCTTTTACTGTATCCTGTTACTTCCTCTTCATGTTCTTTATTCCTTTTTCCAAGTGATCAAGTAATTCAAATTTTTCAAGATTTTACTTCAATGCTAACTGAGGAATTCTGCAAATCGCAATAACTATAGCAGTAGGTAAAATACTATATGACTAAAAAGAATTCAAATGACAATTTAGAATCAGGACTTTCAACAGTTGTGCGCAATCTACAGGCTAATGCTGAGGTTAGGGTCGGTCAGCTTGAAATGCTGCACCAAGTAGACGCTACGATTAAAAATGGTAACTGTTCGGTTATCAAAGCAGGTACCGGTACGGGTAAGTCTTTTGCTTATTTGATCCCATCTATTTTGTCAGGGAGAAAAGTGGTTATCGCTACCGCAACTAAAACTTTACAGGATCAGCTTGCTAATAATGATTTACCATTGATTTTAAAATCTTTTATGCTTGAGATACCGTATGCCGTGCTGAAAGGACGGTCAAATTATTTATGCAGAAAATCTTTTGAAGAGCAAGTTTTGCCTTCCGGATCAAGCGGGAAACTATTTTCTTATACGCCAAGTAATTATTTTTCTATATATAATAAGATATCTGAATGGTTGACATTCACAGAAGCAGGCGACTTAGCTGAACTTGACATAGAGATAACTACTGATCTCGCAAAACGGATTTCTGTTACAGCAGATGAGTGCATAGGGGCTCGACGCTGTCCAAAGGGAGATATATGTTTTGCAGAAAAAGCAAGAAAAAAAGCTGAAAATGCTCAAATTATTATTTCTAATTTACACTTGCTTTGCTTAGATATTGCCCATGGAAAAGTATTACCTGATTATGAAGTCCTCGTGGTAGATGAAGTTCATGAATTGGAAGACATTATGACTACGACACTGGGTTTTACGATAACCTCAAGGCGTTTTAGAAACGCTATTTCTGAGCTGCATACTGCTTCTGATGAGATTAGGGATTTATTTGATTACGACCATAACTTACCAGCTAATCCTTTACCTGAAGATAGAGATCCATCTGCATATTTAAAAGTAATTTTGCCTATGCTATCAGAAGAGCTTCCAGAGCTTGTGTCTACTTTTGATGCCTACTTAAAGCTTTTTATAGGCAGCAGAATACTACATGAGAATGTAACAGAAAACGAAGTTAACTTTATTGCCCATTTAGAGACTATGGCAGAAAGATTTAAATTTCTGTTGAATTTTTTTATGCAGTACATTAACGGTTTTTTCTCCTCATCTGCTGCATCTGACGATGATTTAGAAGAGACACCTTCTTTAGCTGCAATGCATAATACGGATACATACGGCTCAGAAAGTCCTAAATTACCTGATAAAGCAGTTCGTGCTACTCAAATAGTTACTAAACTGTTGGCTGACATAAAGCATATCCTTACTCAAGATGATAACTTTGTGATTTATGTAGAATCAGAAGCCGGTTTTTTGAAATTGGAAGGCATGCCATTAGATCTGTCTCGTTTCTTACCGGAAGACACTTTTATATGTAGACCTACGATAATGACCAGCGCAACCGTGGATGTCGGCTTTACTTCGCGCCTTGGTATGCCCCAAGACAAAGTTACTTCCGTTGAAGTGCAAAGCCCGTTTGATTATAAGTCCAATTCACTTCTCTACATTCCTTCACATCTGCCTGATCCGCGTAAAAAAGATCTGAATGAACTAAAGTACATGGAAATCGCGAAACTTCTAAAGGCATTCCAAGGGAAAGCTCTGGTTTTATTTACCAGTAAATCAGCTATGGAAGAGGCTTATGCGTTTTGTCTTCCGGAAGTCTCTACAGACCTCATAGTGCAAGGCAGCTATTCCAGGACATTTCTTATTGATAAATTTCGGGAAGAAAGGGATACCAGTCTTTTTGCCACTATGAGTTTTTGGCAAGGCGTTGACGTTCCGGGAGAATCTCTTTCACTGGTTATTATTGACAAAATTCCTTTTCCGCGACCAGATGACCCATTGCTTATGGCAAGACGACAATTAGCCGGTGATGCCGGGTTCATGGTTGTCGATTTACCAAAAGCAGCTAATCTCTTAGCTCAAGGTGTGGGGAGGTTGATAAGACGGTCTACCGATAGGGGTTTGATTGCGATATTAGATCCGAGGCTCAACACAGCAAAGTATAAAACTTATCTAACCAACTCTTTGCCGGCCATGCCGATTACCACTGATTATGAGAATGTTTTAAGCTATCTTGCGACACTTTCTTTAAATGATAACTGACTATACCTATACTGATCATAAGGCTAATATACTTTTTGTATACACTATGGTATCGGATTTATGTGGGGGAACGCTATCTCCACAAATAATAGTCAGGAGCAATGCCCCATGCAGTTTAAAGTGAATAAATTAATTCTGGCTTCTGCTTTAGGTGTAGCGTCAGGCATGATAGTCCTATCGCCGTTCAATGCAGCAGCTTCCACTCATGCCGGTGTCTTGAACAGCAGTTCTCATGATATGGGTAGTCACTCTCTCCGGGTTGGGCATGCGACAAAGAAAGCCGCACCGATATTTTCTGCTGCCCGGTTAGCGGGTTTGGCAAACTACAGTTTTACCTCTGTTACGTATGAGCGAGGGAAACGGTCTATTTTAAGCGGCAGGGTGTACTCTCAGAGCAATTTTGAGATAACGCAGCCAGGGGAAAGTATTTTTTACGTTGGCGGTAAAGGATATAAAGTTACCGGCGGAAAACCACAAAGTTTTAACATTAAATCCCCCTTTTTGTATATCAGTCAGACAGATCAGTATGCTTGGGCAAAAGTTTTACTGAGTAAAGTTGACACCAAAGGCACCTCGGTTAAAGAGACCGGAACCTGTCTGGCTGACGGTTTGAAGGGTAATAAATATACCATAGTACAAAAAGCCGTATCGGCATCACCTACAGCCTGCATTGACGCAAAAAGCGGTGTTTTACTTTGGTATAACTCAAACATCCATACGCCGAGAAAACAGGCATTTGTTGACTTTAGTTTTACGGTAACGTCCGTGGGTAATGTAAAGCCTATTTCCCTGCCGATCATTCATACCGCAAAAGCAACCACCACGACACTACCCAAGATTCTTCATTACATACCTTCGTCATTTCCCGCTTCGCTCCCTAAGCCTCCCGGTAATTTATCTGGGGCCTATACAAAGGGAACTCCCAACTACATCTGGATCATAATCACGGCTCCACAAAACACAGCAGATGTAACACGCTATATTACTTCGCTGGAGCATTTGGGGTTTAAGCCTTATGGTGAGCATTATACAAATTACACAACTACACTCAGAAACGCAAAATACCAAATAACCGTTTCCTATGAGACGCTGGGGCCATCCGTAGTGGAAATGACCACTTCGCTTGCTCTTCTAAAGGGGTAGTCAACATTGATCGAATATGACTTGGATTGAGCCTATTCGTTGAGTATATAGTTAGCCGCCTGTTCGGAAATCATAACCGTAGCTGCATTCGTATGTCCTCTTACAAGAGATGGCATGGCGGAAGCATCGGCTACCCGCAGTGCTTTAACTCCTCTTACTTTCAAATCAGGGGTAAGGCAAGACAGGTCGTCTTTACCCATGCGACATGTGCCTGCCGGATGATATAGGGTTTGTGAAAAATTTTCTATAGCATCGTTGACGATTTCTTCCTTGGCTTCTTGTCTGTAGATACCTTTGTCGGGGGCGATGAGTTTGCCAACCGTTGACTTTAGGGGTTCAATTTCTAAAATATCCAGCAAGCAACCAAGTCCTTTTTGCAAACGTGCTCTGTCTTCTGCGTCGTCGTCTGATAAATAGTTTGGGTCTATGATTTGTGGATCGTGATAGTCCGGAGATGTAAGTTTGACGCTTCCTCTGCTTTTGGGGCAGAGCAAAACAGTGGCGAGTGTGGCAGCGTCCAGATCCGGGATACCTTTCCCTTCTCCCAAGAAGGCTACCGGCAAAAACATCATTTCCATATCCGGTGTTTCCAAATCCGCATCTGATTTATAAAATGCATATGCTTCACAGATTGGCGAAGTGAGCATTCCTTTTCTCTGCAGCAAGTATTTGAGAAATTGTTTGGGTGTATTTGCCCGTGCCAAACTCTGAAAACCTTGTGTTTCAACGGCGATACCCGTCGTGATATGATCTTGGAGATTTGCTCCGATTTCCTTGTTGTCGTGCACTACGTCGATTCCCAGTTCCGCAAGGTCATCACCGTTACCTATACCTGAACGCATGAGAATGGCCGGCGTACTCAGAGCTCCTCCTGAAAGGATAATTTCATAGCGAGCGGAAGCTTTGAGGAGTCTCGATCTGCCAATCGAATAGATCACTTCTGTGGCTCTTTTGTTTTCAAATAGAATCTTATCGCAGACAGCTCCGGTTCGGACAACTAAATTAGGGCGGTTCATCGCTTTTTTAAGATAGGCATCAGCTACCGATACACGACGTCCTTTTCTCTGCGTCACGAGCGAGAGATTCCCGCCGTTGGCGTCTGTTCTATGCCTGTTTGGGTCTTGCTCGAGGGGGGAGTTTTTGATTGTCTCTAAGAATTTGAAAGTGATATCTCTGGGGTCGCGCTGTGCCGAAATATTAATCAAACCATCTGTTCCATAGGCCCCGGCGTTGTTTTCTTCGCCTGCTACAAGTTTTTCCGTTTTATGGAAAAACTTGTAGACGTTTTCGGGTCCCCAATCACTACCGACTTTTTCTTCCCATTCTCTAAAGTCGGCTTCCATGCCGCGAATCCAGCACATTGCATTGATCGAAGAGCTGCCTCCCAAAACTTTCCCTTGAGGAAATAAAACACTCCTGTTTCCTAAGTTAGTCTGAGAGACGGTTTTGAGATTCCAATCTAGGTTTGATTCAAAAAATTTTGGGAAAGCGGCTGGTATATGTAACAGTGGATGGGTGTCACTGGGTCCTGCTTCAAGGAGCAGTACTCTATGTCGCGGATTTGCACTCAGCCTGTTAGCTAAGACGCAACCGGCTGAGCCGGCACCTATAACGATAAAGTCAAATTTTTCTGTCGTCGAGGTCGTTGTATCCAGGTTTTTGTTTTCATCCTCAAAAGTCATAGTCAACAATTACACGAAAAAGGTGTTGGTGTCAGCCAATGCGATAAATCTTACTACTATTTTTCAGAAAAGCACCATGATGATAGTGCTGCCGGTTGTAGACGGATTGGAGTTCCGGCACTGATTTAGTCTCTTAGACATTATAAAACCATAAAATGCCAGTCAATAAATATGTTCTTACTCAAACCATAGAGCCAGTAAGCCGTATGGAGACGTCGGATCGCGTGTAACAGGATAGTTATAAAGCATACTTATTATAAAAGTGATCGATTAACGACTGATTCTTGGCATAGAATCGAAGATGTGAAAAAAATCATTTTTCCATTGGCAATTTTGTTATTGGCTGGGTTTTTGGGTGCCTCGTGTAACGCCGACCCTTCTCCCTATGCCGCAAGAGTTAATGGTACCGTCATTTCAACGTCAACCCTTTCATCGGCTATCCAAGACGCTATTGGAAATAAGTCGTATACCTGTCTAATAGGTAATCGTAATATTGAAGGGGCAGGGGGATCTGGAACCTACAACACCTCTTTTGTCGGCAACATCCTGGATGTGCTTATCGAGAATCAGATATTCAGTCAGGCAGTCAAAAAAATGAAGTTAAGTGAGTCAACTCTGACCTCTGAAGTAGC
Organism: Actinomycetes bacterium; assembly: GCA_021829645.1. Taxonomy (GTDB): domain Bacteria; phylum Actinomycetota; class Acidimicrobiia; order Acidimicrobiales; family Bog-793; genus JAJZMK01. Next base: position 33,054 of record JAKBPI010000006.1, read on the forward strand.
AGGCGGATTACTTGCCAATGCCTTTTCTTCTAATAGTACGGCATGTCCTACACCCGGGGCGGCCGTGCTGGCTGCGTTTGGACCAACGTTTCGTCAAGCTTTACTGGGTATTTATCAAGCCGAAGCTGCTATAGGATTGAAGTTAGCCAATCTTTCTACAGTAAATAATGGCATAATGAAATACGCTGCAGCGCATCGGAACTTGACCGATCTCTCTTGCGTGTCAGTAATTGAGACACCCACGGCACAATCTATGCAAACAGTAAGAAAGCAAATCATCAAAGGTGATCCGTTTGCCACAGCGGCGTCTACGTATTCCGAGAGTCCGACAGGTTCTCAAGGAGGAGCTTTGGGTTGTTTTGCAACCTCAACTCTTCCTGCCAATTTGGCAAAACCTTTACAGAATTTAAAAGTTGGCAAATTGAGTTCAATCGTGAAAGATAACGGTCAATATCTGCTGTTCACCATTACTTCAAAGGAATTTCCCACCGAGGTTGATGTCGCTACGCAAATTGTACAAGACAGATCAACCGGGGCCCAATCTATTCTCAATAATTATCTAAGCAAAGCCCAGGTAGATTTACCTTCCGGCACTTGGGAGAAGCACGGGGGTCATTTTTCCGTGGCAGCACCTCCGGGTCCCGCTCAATCTTTGGTTCCCAACCCGGCAAGTGTTACTCCGTGATCAAAGGTTGCCGCTGTAGCCATTACTTGTGTCTGTAACCCGTTTGGAAAATATGTCTAGTCATGCTGCTGAAGTTATCATAGTCGGTATGGGACCTGCCGGTCCTGACTTGATGACCGCACAAGCTCTTGGTTACCTTAATGGCGAAGATGTCAAATTGTTAAGAACACAAAGGCATTCGGCTGCTTTGCCTTGGATGGAGGCGGGGTCAGTGTCCCTTGACCATATGTACTCTCAAGCTGCCAGTTTTGACGAGTTATATAAGCGGATAGCGGATCATGTCATAACCGAAGCAAACCGTTATGGACGTGTTGTGTATGCAGTACCGGGTTCTCCGCTTATTTTGGAACGCAGCGTTGAACTGATTCTTGCCGACAAAGATACAGTAAGTCATGTGGTTAGCGGACTCTCATTTTTGGATCTCGCCTATGAGAGGTTGAAAATAGATCCGATTCAGAGTCATCTCTCCCTGGTGGAAGCCGAATATTTTATGACTAAGCACCCTTTGGGCTTATCTCCTACTTTAATCGGTCAATGTTGGAATCAAGAGATGCTTTCTGAGATAAAGCTCTCTCTCTTGGAACGGGATGACCCCGAGGGAACGCTGGCTGCCGGCACGGCGGTTATTTTGCACCACTTGGGTCACGACGATGAGCAAGTTGTCTATACCAAAGTTGAAGATTTAGACAGAACGCTCGATGTCGACCACTTGAGTTGTGTCTACCTGCCTTTTACAGGCTTTTCATCTTATCCTGATGAGCTGCTCTACTTAACAGAATTTTTACGTGTCCGCTGTCCTTGGGATAGAGAGCAGACTCACTGGTCTTTGTCGCGGCAGGTACTTGAAGAAACCTATGAGGTTTTAGAAGCTATAAGCGAATTGGAAGAAAAGTACGGTTTGGATAACACGGATACTTTTCAAGAGCGGCAAGTGGACGACAATACCGCCGCTATACAAGCGGAGCTTGTTGAAGTTAACGGAGACTTGGCTGATTCAGCTGAGCATCTGTGTGAGGAGCTGGGGGATCTATTAGTACAAGTTTTTTTCCACGCCACCATTGCCAACGAAGAAAATCTTTTCAACATAAGTGATATCGTTACCGTTACCTGTAAAAAACTGATACGAAGACATCCGCATATATTCAAAGGAGATGATCTTGAACTCACACCCTTCCTCTCGCATATTCTTGGCGTAGTAAGGGACGAAAAAGTACAGGATAAGTCGAATCCGGCTTTCAAAAACCCTGATTCTCCTCAGCAGATGGAGAGCAATTGGGAACGGATAAAAAAGACAGAAAAGCAGCGTGAAAGCATCTTTGACGGCATTCCCGCTGCTCTGCCCGCTCTATTGTATGTAACAAAATTGGAACGAAAGATGCGTAGTATAGATGCGGCGTTTGTTTTGAATCAGGAAAATGAAGAAAAAATTAAAAACTTATTTTTTGAATTTCTGAGTGGAAACACTCAAAGACTTGGAGACCTAATGCTTGAGATGGTGCGTTATGCCGCATCTATGGGTTTGGACGCGGAAGAATTGATGCGCCGCTCCGCTGCGGATTTTACAAAATACGCAAAAAATATTGAAAAGAAAGTCGGGAATAGTTAGCTTCTGGCTTAGCATGAAAAGATAGTATTTATGGTGTAATACGGTTATTTTGACTATTCAGGTCAAATGCACTACGTATACCATGTATTTCACGACAGCATATTGTCGAAATAGTAGCTTTAACAAAAGTTTTGCTATATTTTTTATATAAGAGTTTGAAGGAGCAGTCATGAGTACCATCGAGCATATATCGTCAAGAGAAGTTTTGGATTCAAGGGGTAACCCTACTGTCGAAGTAATTTGTGAACTGGATTCCGGTGCGTTTGGGAGGGCAATAGTTCCTTCCGGAGCTTCTACCGGACAGTATGAAGCAGTTGAGCTCAGAGACGGTGGTGATCGCTACGACGGCAAGGGGGTGCTGAAAGCCGTTGCCAATGTGGAAGGTGAAATCGCTTCGGCTATAGAAGGTATGGACGCTGTCGATCAACGTGAAATAGACCTGGCTTTGATCGATTTGGACGGTACGCCAAATAAGCAGAGGTTGGGAGCCAATGCTATTTTGGGAGTAAGCTTAGCCGTAGCCAAAGCTGCTGCCGAAGAGTTAGGTTTGAGCCTCTATCGCTATGTCGGCGGGGTTTCGGCTCATGTCTTACCTGTCCCGCTGATGAACGTTTTGAACGGCGGGGTTCACGCCGACAATAATATCGACTTTCAAGAATTTATGGTCGTCCCTTATGGAGCCCCATCTTTTTCCGAAGCTTTGCGTTGGGGAGCTGAAGTGTACCATGTTTTGAAAAAAGTACTGCAGAAAAAAGGCTTGGCGACTACGGTGGGGGATGAAGGCGGTTTTGCGCCCAATTTGGATTCCAACGAAGAGGCCATTGCCATTCTCGTGGAGGCCATCAAAGCATCGGGCAGAGAGCCGGGTAAGGACATCGCCATTGCCATGGACCCGGCAGTCAGCGAGATCTACAGTGACGGTCTTTATGAACTAAAAGGCGAAAAGCGCAGTCTGACTTCCAGCCAGCTGTCTGATTACTGGGTTGATCTGGTCAACCGGTATCCTATCGTGTCTATAGAGGATGGCATGGCAGAAAATGATTACTCCGGTTGGCAGGAGCACACTAAAGCCCTGGGGGGTAAGATACAGCTTGTAGGTGACGATGTTTTTGTTACCAATGCAGATAGGTTACAAAAAGGGATCGAGCTCGGTATCTGCAACGCCTTGCTTGTCAAAGTCAACCAGATAGGCACTTTGACAGAAACTCTGGCGGCCACATCTTTAGCGATTTCTTCTGGTTATAAAGCTGTCATGTCTCACAGATCGGGTGAGACAGAAGACGTAACTATCAGCGATTTGGCAGTTGCCACCAATTGTGGCCAAATTAAAACCGGAGCTCCTGCCAGATCGGACAGGGTCGCCAAATACAATCAGCTGTTGAGAATAGAAAAAGAGCTAGGTCAAGCAGCTGAGTTTCTTGGGGAAAAAGCGTTCCGCTAAAGTGAAAAGAAGGGTAGGTCTAAACTGAACAGACTCTTTTTAGCCAGAATTACACTGGTGGCAGCCGTCGTTTTGTCTGCCCTACTTTTGTTGACACAAATTCATACCTCAGAGCTTTCCAAGGAGAGTGCAGATCTTAACTCTGCCAACTCAGAATTGACATATGTCAATGCTCAGAATAGGCAATTGTCGGCGGAAGTAGGCCTATTGCGCCAAATGCCCTACGTCGAGCATCTAGCCAGGATCGAATATGGGCTGATCAGTAAAGGTCAAAAAGAGTATTCTATTATTTTTCCGGGTAATACAGAATCCACTGCCGGTATCACCCGACCTAAAATATCTTCGGGACAATTGGTGGAAGGTGACTCATCTGCCCTGGTAGGATCGCCATTCTTGCCAAATCAAACCGTGGGAAGCGGTAAATCAAAATCAAAGAGTGTGTTGCAAAGAATGTTAGGCGAAGTTGAATTTTGGAAGTGGGCTTTTTGATCCACACTGGTTTGTAGAAAAAGTAGTGCCAAACTTTACTGTACGAAAGTAGGATTTGTTATGGACGACAATTCGTTTTCTGCCTCGGAAAGCCAACCGAATGGATTTGATATGCTGGCAGCAGCGATCAGGTACGATTCCGCCGATATTCGTGCTTATGGGAGTGTGCTAGTAAAAACCATAACTGATTTGTTTCCGGGGTCCATGCTTGAGGTAGAAAGCAACCAATCGTTCAAAGATAAGCTGAAAGGTTTGCCCGGGGTTGTGAAGTCTGTCAAAATCCGTTTTGACGACTCCATTTTGTCTTTGGATATTGAGAATTCCGGTCCAAGACCTTATGTAATCAAAGAGGTCGGAAAAGTTGTTATAAGTAAAAAAGAAGTTCCTATGGCTGAATGGATGGATAATCTGCGTTCTGCTTTGGATATAGCGGCAAAGAGAAATGCCGAAAATGCCGATGCTCTCAGAAGACTTATTGACGGGAATCCCTGATTCTATCGTTTACCTGGAATATGCGATAAAAGTTCTCATCCTCGCTTATAGACGATTAGGTGAGGCCGGATATCGAAAGTGTTTTATGGCAGGCCTAGACTGGCAGCGCATGCCGGCCAGGGCGTCCAGCCGCTTTGCTGGTAAAGCTTATATGCCGCTGCATCTTGGGTGGGTGGCGGTGACTGATTGGGCAACCCAGGTTCTCCCAGCCCTGACCACGTAGGAAGGCTAAATTGGTATGCACCATAGTAACCGTTTCCGGTATTGAGAGTATATACCCCCCCGGATTCGCAGTTTCTTATACCAGCGAAGTCTTGAGCTAAGGTGGGGTTGATGCTTGGAGGGGCGGTAGCAGGAGTAGCGGTGGTGACTACCGGTGTTTTGGCGGGTGGCGATGTCGAAGACGTCTGTGGCGTGGCCGACTTATGATTTGCAGTCTTTCTTTCGGCCGCCAGCTGTTGCCGCAGCAGTTTTTCTTCCTGTAAACGGATAAGTGCCATTTGCGCTCTCTCTTTGGCGGCTGTTTGGATGGCAACCAACTGAACTAAGTGTCCTTTGATTCCGGATAGGAGGTGGTGCTCACTATTGAGTTCCGCTAAAACCTCGCTCCTGTCACGTTTTACTCTACTTAAATTTATGGCTGCCAAACTTAAGTTATATTTTTCTTCATCTCGATCTGTGTTGAGTCGGCGCTTTTGTATCTGGAAAATGTTTTCTTCTGTTGAGAGTCGATTCGCAGCTATTTTGAGATAGACATTCGTAATATTAGCTTGATCAAAGTTCCCTGATAGAAGCAGCAGGAAAGTGTTGCTGTTGCCAGATGACGTATAGTCACTTACTGCTATCTCGTAAAGTTTTTTTTGTGTGTGGGATACAAGTTTTGAATAACGAGTTATATCAACCGACAAGCTAATCAGCTTTTGCTTAATATGGTGAATATTTTGCATAGCAGCCAGGTAGCGCAGACCGATGAGGTTGGCTTGGGTATTGGCTGTTGCGATTGAAGCCGAAATTCGGTTTGCCTCAATCTGAAGTTGCGATATTGACGTACCCGATGTAGGGGGTATCGTTGTGGCCAGAAAATCTGTAGCTTGGGTTTTGACAAACGCTTTTTGAGTCTGTGCGCCTGCTCTGCCGATTAATATAGCAGTCAGTACAAGTCCTGATAGGATGGCGATTTGCCTCTTCACGAGAAAATATCATACTATGAATTATGCCAAACGATTACACAATAACAATCTTTAGGGAATTTCCAACTTTCCAATGAGACACGGCGCACTTTCCCTGACTACAACTGTTCTGAGGCGCGATGTCAACCGAAAAGTCGTTTTTCTTAGCTAAACCGATCCGGAAGTTCTGTCTGCAGGAAAGCTTGTTGTGGTAAAACCCCTCTTTTCCTGGTGGTTCTCACCACCGCATTCGAATCTCGTTTGTTCTCGATTGGGAAGTCAAAATCTTTTTAGTCATTGCAGACGCCGTTTGGTTTGAAATCAAAGTACATCAAAAAGACCCATTTTCCTAAACCGAGTATGAGTAAAAATCCCAATCGTTAGACCCAATCTCAGGAAATATTTTTCCGTAAAAATCTAAGGTATAAATTAGGCGATATGTTTAATCCTTCCGCCATTGACATAGAACAGGTCGCAGCTTTACTTGGCAGGTATCCGGAAGGTGATTTTCAGGTCGTGGTGCGCGATAGGAATAATTCTCCGGTAGTAATTAAAAACTCTCCTTTGTTGCCCGACGGAACACCTATGCCCACTCTTTTTTGGCTGGTTGGGAAAAGAGAGCGTGAGGCTGTTTCGCGTTTGGAGGCAGCAGGATATATAAAAATGATCAATACTGCATTTCCCCCCGAAGTAATTGAAAATGATCATTTGACATATGCGCGGGAGCGGGATAAATTGTTGCCGACCGGCTATACGGGACCTCGTCCGAGTGGAGGAGTGGGCGGCTCCAGGCGCGGTGTTAAGTGCCTACACGCTCATTTGGCTGCTTATTTGGCCGGTACGGGAGACACGGTTGGAAGGTATTGTGCGCAATTGTTGACTGAAGAGCTGGATGGACCGGTAGGGGCGATAGATTGCGGATCCAATTCAACAAGGCTTCTTGTGTTGGGTTCACGCAAAGATATGCTGACGCGCAAAATGCAGATTACGCGTTTGGGGCAAGGAGTTGACAGTACTCAGGCATTCGCGCCGAGCGCGATAGAGAGAACCATTGCCGTGCTTAGTGAGTATAGGGGTTTAATGGATTCCTTCGGGGTCGTCAAAGCAAGGGCAATCGCTACGGCTGCTGCCAGAGATGTACTCAACGCAGATGAGTTTATCAACAGAGCATCTGAAGTTCTTGGCTGCAATTTGGAAATTTTGAGTGGCGAAGAAGAAGGTAAACTCGCCTACAGTGGGGCGACCATGGGTTTACCCCCGGAAGACGGACCTTATCTTATGGTCGACATAGGCGGTGGGTCAACAGAACTTGTGCTCGGTGACGGAAAAGATATTAAAGCACTTACCTCGCTTGCTATGGGCTGTGTCCGTATCAGTGAAAGATTTGCTTTGACAAATAATTCGTCGTTGGCAAGTGACAACACATATCACCCAGGCAGCGAAAATATTGTAGCTGCTAAAAATTATATAAAAGACTTACTGCTTGAAGCTATTTCCCGATATCAAGAGTTTTTGAATGTCAAAGTCTTGGTGGGGGTAGCCGGAACCGTTTCTGCTCTGGCACGTATGAATCTTGGGATAATGAGCTATGACGATGCCCAAACTCATCATCACGTCTTAAGTAAAGAGTTTGTAAGTGAGATGGCAATCCAACTCTCTTTGCTTTCTGTGGAGGAGAGAGTACGGCAGTTGCATGTGGAGGCAGGTAGGGCAGATGTTATCTTAGGGGGAGTACTGATTTTGGAGCAAGTAATGGAGATCCTGCGTCAGGATAAAATAACGGTGTCAGAAACAGATATTTTAGATGGCGTCGCACTTTCCTTGATTCATGAGACCTAATAAAATATTTCTCCAAACACCTCCCCGGAACACTTGCAATCGCTACAATAGAAAATGATGGTTATATATACAGCAGTCACCAACCTACTACTGATATAGCGACAAAGTTACTTTGTCGCTACCTCCTGTGCATTCAGCCAGGGGGTTTTTTCAATTAAAAAGGGTTTTTGATAGATGAAGATACTTATTGCGGACGAGGTGAATAAGTATTTCAAGATCAGAAAAGATCGGTTGTAATATTTTAATAAAGCGAGGGATTATGATGCCAACGAATGCAGAAGTGAAGAAAATGCCGTTTGATAAGTATCGTCCGTATCCTCAAGTAGGGCTGTCCAATAGAACCTGGCCTGACAAAGTTATAGAAAAAGCTCCTTTGTGGTGTGCCGTTGACTTACGTGATGGGAATCAGGCTTTGATAGACCCTATGGATCCGGAGCGGAAGTTACGCATGTTTAATTCACTTGTCAAGACGGGGTTTAAGGAAATTGAGGTGGGATTTCCGGCGGCGTCTAAACCGGATTTTGATTTTATAAGGCTACTGATAGAAAAAGATCTTATTCCCGAAGATGTCAATATACAAGTACTGGTTCAATGCCGGAAAGAGCTGATTGAAAAGACCTATGAATCTCTTGAAGGAGCCAGGTCAGCTATAGTGCATTTTTACAATTCTACATCTGAACTGCAGAGGAGGGTGGTTTTTAGATTAGACCAAGCAGGCATTATCAAAATAGCTACTGATGCCGCAAAAATCTGCAGAGACTTGGAGTCGAGTTTGGCCGGTACAAAAATCAGCTATGAATACAGTCCGGAATCTTTTACAGGTACAGAAATTGACTTTTCCTTAGAGATTTGCGGACGGGTTATGGAGGCGCTCGAAATATCGGGTGACGAGCGTGTAATTCTCAATTTGCCGGCTACTGTAGAAATGTCCACACCAAATATTTATGCCGACCTGATAGAGTACTTCCACAACCACATACCCAACAGGGAAAATGTAGTGATCAGTCTGCATCCTCATAATGACAGAGGTACTGCCGTAGCCGCAGCAGAACTTGGCGTCATGGCGGGAGCTGACAGAGTGGAAGGCTGCCTTTTTGGTAACGGTGAGCGTACGGGGAATGTGGATCTGGTGACTCTGGCGTTGAATCTGTTTTCTCAGGGGATAGATCCGCAGCTTGACTTGCACGATATCGACGCCTTACGTCGGGTAGCCGAACACTGCAACCGACTTCCTGTCCATCACAGACATCCTTATGTCGGCGATTTGGTTTATACGGCCTTTTCCGGTTCGCATCAGGATGCAATTAAGAAAGGCATGGCTGCGATCAGTAGCTGTTATGATTACTGGGAAGTCCCTTATCTGCCTATAGACCCCCACCATGTCGGCAGAAGTTATGAGGCTGTCATTAGGGTTAACTCTCAATCCGGTAAAGGCGGAGTAGCCTATATCATGGAAGCCGAACACGGCTTTCGGCTCCCCAGAAGATTACAGATAGAGTTTTCTTCAACAATCCAGACTGTTACAGAAGATACGGGCACCGAAATTACTCCGGAACAGATGTGGGATATCTTTCAAAATAAGTACTTGGCCAATCAAAGCTATTTGGAATTACTTTCTTATGAGACTTCCTCAAGCGGTCAAAAAGATATCGTCACGGCTCAGGTACTCCTCGATGGCGAACCAAAGACGATTTCGGGTACCGGGAGCGGGCCAATAGAAGCTTTCATCAATGGCGTCAATGAAACTCTTCACTTTGGCTTGGATGTCTTAGATTACAGTGAACACGCTATTTCGTCAGGATCGGATTCGCAGGCAGTGGCTTATTTGGAAGTCAAGAAAAATGATGGTAATATAAAGTGGGGTGTTGGTCGCGATAAAAGTATTTTAGCAGCAGGCCTTCAGGCTGTAGTATCTGCTGTAAATCGTTTCCATCAAGACAACAGTTGAAAAATGTGATTTAGAGAAAGTGATTTTTTATGAAGCCGGTCGTATTTGTGACGGGGAAAGCTCTTCCCTTGGAACGTTCTGATGTGGATACCGATCAAATCATACCGAGTGAATGGTTGAAAAGGGTGGAGAGAACCGGCTTCGGAGCCGGACTCTTTTCAGAGTGGCGAGACAATCCAGATTTTGTCTTGAATCAACCTCAATTTCAAGGAGCTAACATACTTTTAGCTGGCAGGAATTTTGGGACGGGATCATCCAGAGAGCATGCGGTTTGGGCTCTTGCGGACTATGGATTCCAGGCAGTAATAAGTTCTAAGATAGCCGATATTTTTAAGAACAACTCGACCAGATCCGGTCTGGTACCGGTTGAAGTAGCAGAAGACACCGCTGTGTTTTTGTTTCAAAGCGTGCTAAGTAACCCGGAGTTGGAAATCACCGTCGATGTTGAAAAGCGTCTTGTGGAAATTCCAAATCTTGGCTATGAAGCACCTTTTTCTCTGGACGAAGCAGCTCAAAAAAGACTTTTGTTAGGACTGGACGATATAGGTGCCACCCTGGAGTTCGAACAGGATATTGCGGCGTTCGAAAAGAGCAGACCAGAATGGCTACCAACGACGGGAGTAGGTAAAGTTTGAGTAGCCCGCTTAATGCGGGTGCGCATCAGATATTTTTGGGTTCCTCGAAATGACCGACTATAGCAGTTGCTGCCGCTATTGCCGGCGAAACAAGGTGTGTCCTACCCCCGCGACCCTGTCTGCCTTCAAAATTGCGATTTGAGGTAGAAGCACAACGCTCACCCGGAGATAGAGTATCGGGATTCATGCCGAGACACATAGAGCAGCCGGCTTCGCGCCACTCAAATCCGGCGGCAGTGAAGATTCTATCCAGTCCCTCTTTTTCCGCTTCGGCTTTTACTCTCATGGATCCGGGTACGACAAGTGCCCTGATATCTTTTGCTACGTGGTGTCCTTCTACTACCGAGGCGGCTAAGCGGAGGTCTTCGATACGCGAGTTGGTGCAGGATCCTATAAATACGGTATCAACTTTTATGTCTTTGATCAATGTACCTGGTCGCAGCGCCATGTATTCCAAGGCTCTTCGTGCAGCTTCTCTCTCATGTTCATCTGAGATGGAGTCGGGATCGGGTATGCAACCGTCGATTGTCGTTACCTGACCCGGATTTGTGCCCCAAGTTACACCGGGTTTGATGTGGGTGGCGTCTATGGTAATCGTTTTGTCAAAGCTGGCGTCTTGATCGGTTTGCAATCCCCGCCAGTATTCTACGGCTTCGTCAAAAAGTTTGCCTTTAGGTGCGTAAGGTCTTCCCTCTAAGTAGGCAAAAGTTGTTTCATCGGGGGCAATCATGCCGGCTCGTGCGCCGCCTTCAATGGACATATTGCATACAGTGAGGCGTCCTTCCATAGACAAAGCCCTAATAGCGGAGCCTCTATATTCTATAACGTGACCTATGCCGCCACCGGTTCCAAGTCTGCCTATGATAGCCAAAACAATGTCTTTGGCCGTTATGCCTTCCGGAAGCGTCCCCTCCACTTCAACGGCCATGGTTTTTGGACGTTTTTGCGTAATTGTCTGCGTGGCCAAAACGTGTTCGACCTCAGATGTACCGATTCCAAATGCCAACGAGCCAAATGCTCCGTGGGTGGAAGTATGGCTGTCGCCACAGACTATTGTCATACCGGGTTGGGTAAGTCCTTGTTCCGGCCCTATAACGTGTACGATACCTTGATTTTTGTCCCTCATCGGAAAATAGCGAATACCGAATTCCTCGCAATTTTTTGCCAAGGTTTCCAACTGCAGTCTTGCTATAGGATCTTTGATTTCTTTATCTGTGTCTGTCGTCGGAACGTTATGGTCAGCGGTTGCTATCGTCAGGTCCGGTCTATGTACTTTTCGTGAAGTGTTGCGCAAACCTGCAAAAGCCTGAGGAGATGTCACCTCATGGATTAAATGCATGTCAATAAAGATAATTTCGTTATCACCTGGTTTTTCAGCAGGCACGACTACGTGAGATTTCCAAATTTTTTCCGAAAGAGTAAGACCCATATTTTCCTCACTGGTTCTTGGTATATAAACATATAGTTTATTGGATATCGATTGTGGTTATTTCTTTAACTAAGTTTTATTTACTTCAGATATCGAAAAGAAAGATTTCCGTAAGGGGAAAGCATTTTCTTTTATGTTATTCGATATTGAGAATGATTACTTTTATTTCACCGTTGGGAGCCATGTAGGATACGTGTTCGTTGACAGACCGACCTAAAAGGACTTTACCCAAAGGAGAATTTGGTGACAAAACGGTAAGGCCGTCACGCTTTTCTTCTATAGAACCCACAAAGTAGCTTTCTTCTTCGCCGTCGTCTTCGTAGCGGATGCTTACTACGGTGCCTATTTCGACTGTGGTAGGTTTGTCGTCACTTTTTTCTACAACTTCTGCGTCCTCCAGCATGGCTTGTAGCTGACGTATTCTGGCTTCCATTTTTCCTTGAGCATCTTTTGCGGCGTGGTAGTCGCCATTTTCCGATAGGTCACCCAAAGCTCTGGCAGCTTCGATTTGCTTGGCGATTTCGATTCTGCCTCTGGTGGTTAAATCCTCCAGTTCGGACGACAATCTATCGTATGTCTCTTGTGTCAGTTGTGTCGTTGGCATGTGTCTACCCGTCTGTTTTGTAGAGAGTTATTTAAGTTGTACACTTTTCGTTATGTATTCCGCTGTAGGTTGGTATCGGAAGTATCAACCTTACGGGTCAAATATTTTTATAAACGATTCAATGTATTTTATATGCTACTAAAGATTTATGAAGAGTCTTTGGAGTTTTTTGCTCGTGTGGACGAAATCTACTTGAGCTTTCTCAAGAAGATAATTGTAATAATAACGGCTGCTATCACAAGACTTCCAAACGCTCTGGAGAGCATGGGACCCGGAGTCATTGAGGCTATCATGAAGTAAGCTACAAAAGACAACAACATGGCAACTTTGACATTTTTATGTCTCAGTTGCCTGTCTTGTCTCCAAGCCTCTAACTCGTCATCACTTAGTTGAGTATCACTAAAATCCATTATTTCTGCGTCATGAGTTTTGACAAGAGAGGCAGTGGGGTCGTCGGGTAGGTCGATACAGAGATCCTGAAGTTCTCCAAGAGTTTTGGCCGTAACGGCCTTTTGTACTCTTTCGCTTAACTCATCTAGACTGATACGCCCTTCTCTCGAACATACTTTGAGATGATCAATAACTTCGTCACGTTCCTGATCGGAAGCCCTTAAATGACGTTGTTCATCTGTAAGGAAGTTCATAAATTATATTGTCCCATAAAAAGTCTGAAAATAAAAGGTCGGGAAGGATGAAATCAGTACAGATCCTCAAGGCTTTCAGCAAAATACAGATTTTTACCATAAAAACACCAATATTTTCCGATTATGAGGCCTGAAATATTAGTATGTAAAGAGAAGAGAAAGAGAATTAATGAGTAACTACAAAATAGCCGTTATAGGCGGTGACGGAATAGGTCCGGAAGTAACAAACGAAGCTTTGAAAGCCGTGAGGGCTGCAGGTGTCAGCTTTGAAGCCACTGATTTTGAGCTTGGAGCCAAACATTATGTTACTACCGGTGAAGTTTTGTCAGACGAGACACTAGAGTCTTTGAAGAAATTTGACGCAATTCTACTCGGAGCAATAGGCCCTGCCATAGGATCTAAGGAAGTGCCTCCGGGGATTTTGGAGCGGGGACTCTTGCTTAAATTGCGGTTTGCATTAGATTTGTACATCAACTTACGTCCATTTTCCGGCACCAAGTCCTCTCTGTCCAACGGCAATCAATTGTATGTGGTCAGAGAAAATACGGAAGGCCCTTACGCAGGCGAAGGCGGTCAGTTGCGCCCCGGCACCCCTTTTGAAGTGGCTACCCAAGGTTCTGTGAACACATATCACGGGGTGGCAAGATGTATAAGATTTGCTTTTGAACTCGCCAGAGACACTGAAAGAAAACATTTAACACTCGTTCACAAAACCAATGTTTTGGTATATGCGGGAAGTCTTTGGGAACGTATTTTTGAAGAGACTTCAAAAGAATTTACCGACGTGGAAACGTCTTACTCTCACGTGGATGCTGCAACGATTTATCTGGTGAATGATCCAAGCCGTTTTGACGTTATCGTAACGGACAATCTTTTTGGTGACATTCTGACAGATTTAGCAGGGGCCGTTTACGGAGGTATAGGGCTAGCTGCTTCAGCCAATTTGAATCCGGTAAAAACCGGCCCTTCGCTTTTTGAACCAGTTCACGGCGCTGCTCACGACATAGCAGGTCAAAAAAAGGCAAATCCGCTGGGGGCAATTAGGTCTGCTGCTATGATGTTAAAACACTTGGGGGAATCCGAGGCTGCAAAAAGAGTCGAAGAAGCCGTTCTTAGTGTATCTGACCAGATAGATAGTCGGGCTTGGTCTACGACCGAAATAGGGGATGCTGTAGCGGAAAGGGTATAAGGTGCCTATTCAACCTACCAGTAAGATATGGATGGACGGACAATTGGTGGATTGGGCCGAGGCCAAAATTCACGTCCTGACCCACTCTCTGCATTACGGAACCGCTGTATTTGAAGGCATAAGAGCGTATCCAACGGATAATGGACCGGCGATTTTTAGACTTTCAGAACATGTAACGAGATTACTCAATTCCGCAAAACTGCTTTCCATGGACTCCCCTTATACACAGGGTGAGTTAGAAGAAGCCATTATTTTAACCGTGGCGGAGTCCGGTCTTGAAAGTGGGTATATCAGACCTATTCTCTACTTGGGCTATGGTGAGATGGGTCTCAATCCCTTGCCCTGCAAAGTCAATGCTGCGGTTGCGATGTGGCCGTGGGGTGCCTATTTAGGCGATGCGGCTATGGAGTCCGGTATATCGGTTATGGTCAGCTCTTGGGTGCGTCAAGATCCCAGGACGCTTCCCACGGCTGCCAAAGCAACAGGAATGTACATCAATTCTTCTTTAGCCAAAGTGGAAGCTCTGCGTGCAGGTTACGATGAAGCCCTGCTGTTGAACATGGAAGGCTATATTTCCGAAGGCACCGGAGAGAACATATTCATCGTAAAAGATGGGGTATTGATCACGCCGCCTTCATCAGCCGTTGGCGCTCTGCAGGGTATTACGGCAGATTCTGTCAGGATATTGGCCACTGAAATGGGCTATGAGATCGAAGAGCAACTCATTCGTCGGGCAGATGTATATTTGGCTGACGAAGCTTTTTTGACCGGTACGGCAGCGGAAATAGTGCCGATCAGAGAACTCGACAACAGAAGAATAGGCAGTGAAGTGCCCGGCAAGATCACCAAGCAATTACGCCAAGCTTATGACGCCTGTTGCCGTGGTAGCTATGGCATCCATGAAGACTGGATTACACTAGCCAAACACTAGTACTTACCTCTCTGTCACAGCGATTATTTTTTAACCCTCCCGACTCTATGAGTTGCCCTTCTTTGTCTCGGATGGGTCCGCAATATCGCTTCTGCTAAACTGGGAGTATCATCAATACGGAGATCGCAATCATGCATCATTCACATAGCGAAGCACATGTAACCTTTGACAAAGTTGAACTGCCACAAAGTGTCGAGATATATGACACGACACTCAGAGACGGTTCGCAGCAAGAGGGTATTTCCCTTTCTGTAGAAGACAAGATCAATGTTGCACGCCAGATTGATGCGCTGGGGGTTGCCTATATAGAGGGGGGATGGCCGGGCTCAAATCCCAAGGATGCCGAGTTTTTTCGTCGCTATGCAGTTGGTGATTTTAAATTGTCACACGCAACACTGGTTGCTTTTGGTTCGACGCGACGACACGGTATAAAAGCTTTTGACGATCCTACCTTGCTTCATTTAGTGAAAGCCGGCGTACCGGCCGCCTGTATCGTTGCCAAAGCTTCCTCTCTGCACGTGACTGAAACTTTGCGTACGGATTTGGATGAAGCTTTGGCCATGGTTCGGGATTCTGTGGAATTCCTCGTTGGGGAAGGTCTAAAAGTTTTTCTGGATGCCGAACATTTTTTTGACGGCATGCTTCTGAAAGACGGGTTTTCACTCAAAGTTCTGGAAGCTGCTGAAAAAAGCGGGGCAGAGGGACTCGTCTTGTGTGACACAAACGGCGGTATGCTGCCAGAAAGTGCTGAAGAGATAGTAACCAAAGTCCGCCGGTATACGTCTGCTACCATAGGTGCCCACTTCCACAACGATTCGGGTTGTGCGGTAGCCAATTCCTTGGCAGCGGTAAGAGCCGGAGCAAGGCAGGTCCAGGGTTGTATCAACGGCTATGGCGAAAGAGCGGGCAATGCTGATCTCTGTGCGACAATTCCCAATTTGAGTCTCAAGATGGGCGTGGAGACCATCGAGCGCGAACGTATTACGCTACTTACGTCAGTAGCTCGCCATGTTTCAGAAATAGTCAATATAAGTTTGGATCCCCAAAAACCCTATGTCGGCACTGCTGTGTTTGCCAATAAAGCAGGGATCCATACTTCTGCCATTGCCCGACGACCAGACGCATACGAACATATCAATCCGGCTTTGGTGGGCAATAACTCCAGAGTGGTACTGAGCGAACTGTCAGGCAAGTCTACAGTTGTCATGAAAGCAAAGGAACTTTCGCTTGAAATAGATGACGCCGCCATTACTAAGGTACTCGGTTTACTGAAGGAATTAGAATATCAGGGGTATCATTTCGAAGTTGCCGACGGCTCGTTGGAACTTTTGATGAGGGCTGCTGCCGGTTACGACGACGTGCTGTTTTCCATTGAGTCTTTTACTGTGGTCAACAGCTGGACGCGTAAAGAGGATAATACATCACTTCAGACCGACACTACAGAAGACGGCGCAGGAACCGATGGGAATCGTATCACGGTACACCCATGGCAGCAGGACGGAGTCCTTACAACCGAAGCTAGTGTCAATTTGAAAATCGGAAGTAAAGATATCAAGGCCACTTCAACCGGCAATGGACCGGTTAATGCTTTGGATAAAGCTCTGCGTAAAGCTTTGATTCCCCACTTCCCACAACTAAGTGATATTGCCTTAACCGACTATCGCGTGAGGGTGGTAGATACCGGCCATGGCACGGGAGCCGTTACCAGAGTTTTAATTGACAGTGCGGATGCCGAAGGAAGCTGGTCGACTATAGGCGTATCTGATAACATCATAGAGGCGTCTTGGGAAGCTTTGGTGGATGCCTTGGTCTACGGACTGAGAAAATAAAGTTTTGCCGTAGTGATAATTTACAGAAGTTGGATTGTTAGAGGAGATAAATAGTATGGCACAGCCGAAATTCGCCCCGATCACACAAGGAGCAGAAGCGCGTCCTTCATACCGCCTTGACATACCAAAGCCATGGAAATTTTCCCGTCCGGCTGAATTGTCAAGAGATTATAGCTTGTCTTATCGCTCAGGGATGGGTGATACGGGTCCCGATCAGGGTTTTGCGCTCAAATTGGCTAATCGGGTGAGTGACAAATTGATCTTAACTCCAGAAGAAGACAAGAAAGACGTTCTTGCCGGGCTAACAGCCATTGCGCTCAGGAGGGCTTCTCTGTTCGGGAGGGCTCCTGTTATAACTGACATTTTACTGGCAGCAAAGCTTTTTGGCTATCTAGAAGATAGTCGCCAAGAATTGCTGGACCATCGCAGACAGCTGTTCTTTGGTGTTTCTCACGACCAATATAAAGAACGTAATTTAGTGGCGCTCATCCCAGAGAAAGCCCTCATGGCTACTCCCGATAAAGCTGTAGATATTCTTAGCCGGATTCAGGACTTGTCTTCGATTACTGTTGAGTAGTCGTATCTTTTCTTGTCTAGGACTTCTCTCGTAGGTGAAACTATATCTGCGGCATCCGGCTTCTCATAGAGTTTAACTCTATACTGGTTAGGAAGGAGGTCTGTATGGGACTTATGGATAAAGTGAAATTGCAGGCAGGACAATTGGCCGACAAGGCACAGGAAGCAGGTAAAGCGGGTCAGGCAAAGCTGGAAGCTCTGCAAGCTAAAAAGCGCGTTCAAAGTGTATTAGTGGAGATAGGAACCATAACTTATCAAGCCCAAGAAGGCAATTCTGCCAGTGGTGACGAGCAGCGCTTAGAGGAACTGTATCAAGCCGTAAAAGATTACGAAGACTCTTATGGTAAGATAAATTCCAAGAATTTTGAAGAGGATAATTCTTAGGCGAGGCTACTTGAGACTGATAGGTCTGGTGAAGCCAGGTGATTTCCTTCCCATCCAGTCTATTTTTTCTTTACGAACCGACCTTATTTATGTCTAACAAATAAGATTGACAGAAGTGACTTTTACAAAAACCTTGGAATCCAAAAGATGTAATTTTTGTTGTAAGAAGCTATACGGCTTATTAGTAAAGGTTAGGTAAAGAAATCAAGTCGCACAAAGTATTTTTATATTCATTCGACTAAATAAAACCATTCAAAATATCCTAAGTCATGTGTATAAAATAGCAAAGATCTCCGAGGGAAAACTATATGTTGGAATCAGGAACAACTGGAAAATACGGTAACGACAATTCCACAAAAGCGACCCTGCAAACAGGTATGACTTTCATAGCTATGGGAGGCAGTAAACCTAGAGCTATACAGCCAGAAAGACAGTCCGTTAAAGTGAGTTTTTGGAGCAGGGTATTGACTCTTATAGCGGTCCTGGTACCTATTTTTGGAATCCTAAGTGCAGCCAAAATTCTTTGGGGCACAGACCTGCATTCGATAGATCTGTATGTTGCGGGTGCATTCTATATCTTAACAGGGCTAGGCATAACCATAGGGTACCATCGCCTGTTTGCACACAGATCTTTTGAAGCGCATCCGGTGGTCCGTGTCGTCTTGGCTATTCTGGGGGCCATGACCTTGCAGGGTCCTCTTACTCAATGGGTCACCGATCACCGTATTCACCACATGCATTCGGATAAGAAAGGCGATCCTCATTCTCCAAATTTAGCCGGCGACTCTTTTTTTGGCATGCTTAAGGGATTGCTGCATGCCCATGTCGGCTGGATGTTCACCGAAAAAGGTTTCTATAGAACCTCCAAATATGCTACGGATATTTATGAAGATAAGTACCTGCTGAAAGTGGATAAGCTGTATTTATTGTGGGTAACGTTGTCGTTGGCACTGCCTTTCGCTTTAGGTTATGGATTCGGCGGAACAGTAGAATTGGGTTTGGAAATGTTTGTTTGGGCTGGCCTTGTCAGAATTTTTCTTTTTCAGCATTCAACGTTTGCCGTGAATTCAATCTGTCATAAATTTGGCAGACGCAGGTATAAGACAAAAGATAATTCGAGAAATCAATTTTTAGTGGCTCTACTCACTTTTGGAGAGGGGTGGCACAACAACCATCACGCTTTCCCCAGGTCGGCACGACACGGTTTAGGGAAACTTCAAATAGATTTCTCATGGGTCTTAATAGTAGTAATGCAAAAATTGAAATTAGCGAGTAATATTTCTTTACCTAGCGGAGACCAGGCGGTCAAGTCCGCTTTGCGCAAAAAGTAGTAAACTTAGCCAAGTGCCTATGTAATATTCCTAAAGGCCGGTTTGGTGAAGACAGCCTGGATGTCACTTATTCTTCTTTCCGCAAATCCGGCCTCACAATAGCAAAAATAGAACACAAAAAGCCTAAACATTTCAGCATTGAATTTTTCAGAAATTACGGTATCTTGCTTGAGCTCTATGTTTTGCCGCCATTTTTTGAGAGTCAAGGTATAGCTGGCGCCTATGTCATATAAGGAAAAGAGTCTAAGATCACTGGCAACTGTGACGGCATCTAAAAGTGCCGTGATGGAAGGGATGGTGGAGCCGGGGAAAATATATTTTTTGATAAAGTCTTCTGTGTATTTGGCCCTCTCAAAGATTTGATCGGCAATTACGATTGCCTGTAAGACGGCAATGCCGTCCTCTTTTATCAGGGAAGAGCATTTGGAAAAAAACGTGTTGTATAAACGCCAGTCTACTGCTTCGATCATTTCTATGGACACCAACTTATCGTAAACACCTTTGATGTCGCGATAGTCCGTATTGAGAACCGTGACTAAATCCTCCAAATTGTTTTGACGCACTTTGTCTTTTGCGTATTGGAACTGTGCGTCCGAAATTGTGGTGGTGGTAACTTTGCATCCGTACTTACTGGCTGCGTAAATAGCAAATCCTCCCCAGCCTGTGCCTATCTCGATGACGTGATCGGCTGGAGTCAAAGAGAGCAATCGGCATATTTGTTCCAGTTTGCGTTCTTGGGCGGACTGTAAGTCTTCTGTAGGGGTGGAAAAGATGGCACAAGAGTATGTCATAGTGGAGTCGAGTATGTCGGAAAATATCTCGTTTCCAAGATCGTAGTGGGCCAAGATATTTTTTTTATCGGTGTTTCTTTTCTCTTGCTTACCAACAGGTTGCGAAAGCACTGCTCTTAGTGGCGCAGTTGCCTTCTTGGTAAAAGTACTTACTTTTTCGATGTGATCCAGATTGCGAACTATGATTCGTAAAAAAGTAACCAATTCGTCGGAGGTCTCACAATCTATCCACTCCTTCATATAGGCCGCACCAAAACCAGAACTGCCGTACTTGGCTATCTCACTCCAAGCCTGAGGTGATTTTATCTCTAATTTAGGTATAATTTCTCCGGCTACAGGTCTCCCGCACACATGGCGACGTCCGTTTTCGTTGATGATCACCGCTCCGTTTTTTAATCTCCCCAAAATTTTCAAGACAACTGCTCTTGCCGCAATATCGCGCGCCGTTTTTCTTCTATTCAACACTGTGCCCCTCCGCTATTTTTTCCGGATGCCTGTACCATTTTGCTCCGCGTGCTTTGAGTAACAACGCCTGCCAATATATAGATAGGGAAGTTTTCATAGGCGGTAGCGGTGTTTTTATCAGCATTTTTGCTATGGTATCTTTATTCAATTCTTCAAATCTTAAGAATAAATCAGCATCAAAAATCTTATTTTCGTTTTTTTGTAGCCCAAAATGTAGGTTTAACTTCTCTCCTGGATTTCTGGCGATCACTTTGTAGATGACATCCATGGGAAGATAAGGCGATACATGGAGTTTCTTGTCAAATGTATATTTAGATGTCTTTTCTTTTCCAGCGGGCATTACATAGCAATAGCGTTGATTCCAAGGGGTATTGGTGACTTCCATGACCAGTGCCTCTAGGTTATGCTCATCTTCCGGCGCGAATACATAATAGATACTGATGGGATTGAAATTCCAACCCGCTGTTCTCAGGTGGGAAAGAAGAAATACCCTACCGGTAGGGTAGAATCCTAACCGATCGGATACTGTTTGGCGGATGGCCTGTTCTAAGGGTAAATCTGACATGGGTAAATAGTCATTATGGTAAAACCTGATCATTTTTTTGGACCACTCTGACAGTTTGTCTTGAGTTTGGGGCGATATAGACTCACCTTGAATTTCCAAAAAAGCCATAGATGTTTTATATTGGAATTGGCTTATGGGAGAAATCATTCTTCTATGGCGCACGGTTCCGAAGTAGATTCCGTCGCGTGGATAAGACAAATGCTGCTCCCGCTTATCTTCTTGGTCACTTGTGATCCGAGTCCCCATGTCAATCTAATTATATCTTTTTATTAGCCAGGCATTCATGTTCATTGGATTGCCTGGAGTACGTGTCAATCTAAAAAAGAATTGCTATGGTTGAAATGGCGCCGTAGAAATTCTTTGGTGGCTTTATCGGCACTTCTGATACCGTCCTCATGAAATCCATACCCAAGCCAAGCTCCTACGTAATATGTATTTTTTGTCCCCTGCAGGGCCTCTATGTCGGCTTGTCCCTTGAGCGCGTCATGGTCAATAATGGGGTGCTCGTAATCAAAAGAATCGATAACTAAGTCCTCTCTTATGTGCCGATCCATTCCCAGACTGATCAAGATATCCGCCTTGGTTTCCAAAGGCTGTAGTTTGTTCATGAGGTAAGTGATTGTTACCTTTTCTCTGGATTGTGTCAATATGTGGAAGTTCCAACTCGCCCTTACTGCTTTGTGGGCAGGGAGAAGGGAACTATCTGAGTGAAGAACAGCTTTATTCTTAGAAAACTTGAATTTGGAAAGAGCTCGGGTCTCTTCCTCTGTCGGATTTTTGAGCAGTCGAAGAGCGGTATCTGCGTGAGTGGCTATAAATACCGCATCAAATTTTTCTTCGGGGGAATTTTTATAATACAGCCTTACTTCTTTTTCGTCTCTTTCTATGTAGAGAAGATCAGTATTTGTTCTGGGTTTATTCTTGAGTAAAGAGGCGATCGTTTCAACGTATTTTATGGATCCGCCCGGTATGGTTCTCCACTGCAGCTGATGCCTGAAAGAAAGAAGACCGTGATTAGTCATAAAGTTGACGAAAGTTACAAGAGGCATTGACATGATGTCTTCCGTCGAAGCTGACCAGATGCTAGCAGAAAGAGGTGTGATGTAATACTTTGAAAGGAATGAGGAGAAGTTGTATTTTTGTATAAATTCTCCTAAGGTGATCTGCTCCGATATCGCTTTTTTGACCGATTCATTAAATCTAGGTATTTCAAATAGCATGTATAGAAAAGAAGAATTGGTCAAGTTTTTAAATGAAGGGAACAGGGTTTTCAAGCCTGTAGGCCTGAATTCAAACCCGTTCTTGGCCTCAGATACGGAAAAAGACATTTCTGTAGGTTGCGATACGACATCCAAGTGGGTGAGCAGTTTGGTAAACAGCGGATAGTTCACTTCGTTGTAAACGATGAATCCGGTATCTACACTGATCGGTTTGTCTTGTATCGCGATATTGACAGTGTTGGCGTGTCCGCCCAACCGAGAGTCTTTTTCGATTAGGTGTACATCATGATCTTCATTCAAAAATATGGCTGTTGACAAACCTGATATGCCGGAACCTATTACGGCTATTTTCATTCAACTTCTCTATCGGAGATAAGTTTTTCTACAGTTTCAAAAGTCAATATTTTTTCTGACACCGAACTAATGGTACTCTTGAGTTTCGATGTCGATCGCGGTTTCCTATCCAGCATAAAACTGCCGTTTAGAGTTCTCAACGCTTCATTTTGATTCAATAGTGCCAGATAGATAAGAGTATCTGCACCCTGCAAGGGTGTCCGTAAAAAAGGTTTCATTAATTTTGTAAACAGAGGTATGCCTTCCTGAATGGCTCTTGTGTCTACAAATCCGGGATGCATAGAGAAGGCTAGGCGGTTTTCCTCCGCCAGTTTGATTGCCCATATTTCGGCCAGTTCGACCTGTATACGCTTGGCATATGCGTAAGCTTTAGTTGATCTGTAGGTACTTTTACCACAATAGAGCAATTTATCCAGCCCCATCTTTACGGCATACATACCTCCGGAGGATACCCAGATGATGCGCGGTAAGTAGCCGGTAGTTTTTATTGGCATTAGTTCAAGTAAACTTTTTGTCAGGAGATGAGGACCTAGGACGTGTAGGGCCAGAGTTGATTCAAAGCCGTTTTGGGTAAGGCACATTTCCGGATATATTTTTCCTGCACAGTGAATTAGTAAGTCAATTTTTGTATTGTGTTTCTTGATAACGTTTACCGCCTGATCAATTTGTGAAAGCTCCGCTACGTCTGCGGTTATGGCATAGGAAGTACCCAAGGGAAGTTTTCCCAAAGCGTTATTTTCATAGCCTCCCTCGCAAGTAAAAATATTTGCTTGGGCCTCTTGTCCGGCCGGCAAGTTGCTTTGAGCCCCACGGATGCTTTCTAAGGCGTTGGCACAACGGTCTCTATTGCTGGCGATACCTATGATCTGCCAATTGTTGCGGGCAAGTTCGAGAGATGTAGCCAAACCTATGCCGCTCGAAAATCCGGTGATGACCGCCGTCAGCGGCGCATCCTTTCCTTTGCCGAGACCTCCTGTCACGTCGTGTACGGGGTAGGAGGTATCCCAACCGTAAAGTTTGGAGCGTACCGTGTAGCCCGCGTCGGAAAAACTGCCGAGTACACTCACTTCCAGAAGGGAATCTATTAAATCAGCAAAGAGAGCTTTTTTAGTGCCAAATAAATGAGTCACTGCTAACTCTTGTGTCATATATCCAAAGTATATCTAGAGATAAGTTTTCCCCGTCTGGATTCTTCTAAGAGACGGTATGTGACGGCAGGTATCTGTCGTACGGGAAGATGTTTATTGTGACATTCGTAGCAGTAAATTTAAAGTTACCTTTTGGCTAAACTCGGCGGGGCAAAACTTGGCAGTATGCGGGCAAGGGGTTAGAGATTGAATCCAGTTGTTGGTGCCGCTGTCAAATATCAGTGTGCCGGAAGGCTTTTCAAAGTGATACGACATTTCAGAGTAGGCAAAACCGTTTGATGCGTTGCCGGATTGAAAAAAAGCGACATTTTGTCCGATTGGGGACTCCGTTGCGATCTTTAGACTTGGTATATCGAGATAGGGGTCGGCACTGTCAAAATCCGAGGCAATGATGCCAGGAATTTTTTCTCCGGCAAAAATGGCTTTGCCATCGTAAGTAACGCCTCTAAATAAAAATGAATCGGCATTTTTAATAATAACAGGTTGTGCCGGTTCGTCGCTTTGTACAAATCCTACGTATTCTTCACCCACGAAGTTATCTTCCGACCAGTCTGCCGGGGGTGAAGACCAAGTATTTCCCGTGACAAGCATCGGATACTCGGGACGGCCATTGTCATCCATGGGATCCGCAGAGGAATCTCTGTAGTCAACTTCTTCGCGGCCGTTCCCCATAGGCGAGCTTTGTATTCTGACGTGGCGAAGCATGGCAGAAGCTCCGAAGAAGGCAACATTTAGCCCGTGCAGTTTTGCTGCATTTTCTACGGACACACGCTCAGTGTAGGACCAACATTCGTCATGTCCGAGTGAAAGTAAAGCTTTGTGGTAACGAAGCAATTGGGGGTGCTGTATAAGTGTGATGTCTGTTATGTAAGTGACATTTAGCCCGTGTTCTTCTGCAAAATAAACCAAAGGATATTCGTTTATTAGGAAATCACCTGCTCCGTTGCCATAGTCATAAGGTCTGTCAAAAGAAACAACTCTTGCCCGCGAACAGAGGGGATAACCGCCAGAGCAGTTACCAATACCAGCGTAAAAGTCATATCCGCCGTATGAATTCCAGGCTTGCCATGTCAGCACGTCATTTTTTATAATATAAGTCGCATGGCTTGTGGGATCCCATATGGTGAGAGGTATGTAGCTTTTGAGGTTGTTTTTGGCAACGAGTTCAAATAGATAGTCACCCTGTACAAATGCTTTGGATAGCCAAAGCCTATAGGACTGTTTCCAATTGTCGCAACTCACCATATTGACTTGTTTTTTGATCGTACAAGCGGGTTGGGCATGGCCTTTTAGCAGTCGTGATACCCAAATAAGACGAGCTCCTTTACCTTGGTAGTAGCCCATTCTAAAAGCCCGAATTCTGTATTCATTGGCGATTGTGGATATGTAAAAAGTTATATTTTGTCTATTAGCGGAATAAGTTGTATTTAAAAAGCCTTCCAGCTTGTCCCCTGCTACCGGGCCATCTATTTTCCATGCGTTACTGCCTCTCAAAAGATTTTGCTCAATTATCCAGGCACTCTGCCCTTTGGTTGTATGCGGGACATGGTTCGCAGCGGAGCGAGGTCGGAGTTGAGTTGCGGCACGAGTGGGTGTTTCCAGTGCATGTGTTGCGAAGAATGCGGCCAAAAGAAATAAGAGCGCAGTGAATATAATAGTAGTTATTAACTTAATATTATGTTTAAAAATTAGCATATGTGTATCATAGAACAGTCGAGAGGGGGGATGATTTTCCGGTGCGACAGAAGCCGAGACCGCATCAAGCATTCTCGCTACCTACCCCAAAATCTACCGAAGCAGCAGCATCTGATTTGACTATCCGGATCGTAGGCGAGGTTTCTGATGGATAAAAAACTAAAAAATTATATGCATGACAGCTAAATAATGTCGTTATGTAAATACGGGTATTAGAAAGGTAATATCTGATTTAAATATAATAGGCAGTTGCAGTTTAATCAGAAATGGAACTGACATGATTTATAGTAAAACGTAGTTAATATCGATCATATATCGATATATATTTATGTATTGGGTATAAATACCTTTACTGCATGGACTTTGAAATAAACTTGCAGAATCTCTATTTGGTTATTATGCGGATTGGCATATTGGGCAGATGCCCCAAAACGTTATTTCTGCTTCGTCCAGTAAAAACCCTTTGGTGTCGTTGGGATGCAGGCAAGGACGTTCACCTATGAGACAATCTATGTCTTGTGTTGACTTACAGATTCTGCAAACGACATGGTGGTGATTATCACCAACTCTCAATTCGTATAGCGTGCTACTCCCGGCGGGCTCGATTTTTCTTGCTAGATTTGCATCGCATAGGGAAGCCAATACATTATAAATTGCCTGTGTAGAGACAGAACCCAGATTTTTTCTCACTTGACGAATTATGAAATCGGTATCAGAATGCGGAAAATTTTCAATTATTTCCATTACGGCTAGGCGGACAGCCGTCACTCGCAGACGGTGTTGTCTGAGTAGATTCTCGTAATGCTCGCTAGCCACATTAACAATATAAGCGATAATTACTGTAATCAATCTATTTTTTTATTAAATCTAGTTTTATACTCACCGGAGTAATGGGGTTAGTAACTCATCACGGTATGTAACAGGTATTGGTTATCATTGCTATACCGCTTTAGTATTTGGAGACCAAGCAGTGGGATTTCCGTGAGATTGCTACGATGCTATGTGAAAAGCTGAAAAAATATTTAGATGTGGGCTAAATATTTTTACTAATAGCTATAGCAATTCAAAAAAAAGAGTATCCTACTCTAAGCGGCACCTTGAGCGCACAGGGTGATTCATGTATACCCGGGGTGCATATGACATCTCTCAAGCAGGATTTGGCTGAGTTTATTACAAGTTTGCTGGTTAGCATACCGAGTGGAATTGAAGGAGGTGTGACAAGAGAAATTATAAGTACACTTTCTAATATTTTTGTCGTGGCGCCATCTCTATCGCTAACTTTGCTGGAGAAAAATTCAGCAAAGTTGTGCTATTCAAGTGATGAAAGGTCGCTTTATCTCACTGAATTGCAGATTAATGCCAGAAGTGGTCCTTTGCTGGAGGCGGCAGAAAAATCTGAATCAAGGCAATACGACTTAGATAATTTCGATGAGTATTCAAATGCTGAGTTTGTATATCAAGTCAAAGAGGTAGCTATAAGTTCAATTTTAGCCGTACCATGCCGTATCGGGGATGGGACCGTGTTGGTTATCTTGTACTATTTTGCTGACATGTGTAAATTGAGCGGGGAAGAACTGTACTCTATAGAGATCATGACCAAGACGGCGGCTTGGAGCATTTGGACCATGGATAAAATTGCAGAGCTCACTGCCAATGCCGTTCAACTGGAAGTGGCATTGAGTTCCCGGGATGTGATAGGGCAGGCGAAAGGCATTCTGATGGCTCAGAACCACATCACTGCCGAACAAGCTTTTGGGATTTTGCGTTCAAAATCTCAGATTCTAAATAAGAAATTAAGGGATGTAGCAGAATTTGTGACTATGACAGGAGAGCTACCGTCAAAAGACTCTAAGTGGCTCTAACGCCATAGATAACGGCAAAGGGCACCTTGGCAGTGGCATCAGTACGATTGTAGAAAAGTATGTTATTAAAGTACCGGTACCCAGTCACAAAGTTACGTGACTGGGTACCGGTACTTGTGAAAGACTAAATTCTGCTAGAGATTTCCGGCAGCATCTCCACAGATGGTTTCTATCATGAGTTTTGCTACGACATAGGGGTCACAGTTTGCATTGGGTCTGCGGTCTTCCAACCAACCCTTCTTGGCTTTTTCAACGGCCCAAGGGATACGCACAGAGGCACCTCTATTGGAGGCACCGTAGCTAAATGTGTGCCAAGGTGCGGTTTCGTGTGCACCAGTGAGACGATCTTGGATGCCGGCACCATAGCCCTCTATGTGCTCCTGCGTTCTTTTGGCTAGTGCCTCACAACCAGAAATAATGGCATCGTAGCCTTCGCGCATGGCTTTTGTGGAGAAGTTAGTATGGGCTCCGGCTCCGTTCCAGTCCCCGGGTACTGGCTTTGCTGCCAAACTTACCTGTACTCCATAGTCTTCTGCGATTCTATAGAGCAGCCAGCGTCCCAGCCAAATTTGGTCTCCAATTGCCGGAGCAGACAGAATGCCTATTTGAAATTCCCACTGCCCTTTCATAACTTCTGCATTTGTTCCCTCTATGGATAAGCCGGCTTCCATACAGGCTAAAGTGTGGCGCTCGATGATTTCTCGACCGACGATATCGTCGCCACCGACCCCGCAGTAGTAAGGTCCCTGAGGGGCTGGAAATCCAACGGAGGGCCATCCCAGAGGCCGTCCGTCTTGAAAGAAAGTGTATTCTTGTTCTATGCCGAACATAGGTTCTTGATCTTTATAAGTTTCTGCCACTTCCAGGCAGAGGGAGCGGGTATTGGTTGGGTGCGGGGTAAAGTCAGTAAGCAACACTTCGCATAAAACGAGCTTGTTATTTCCACCTCTGATTGGATCAGGGGTTACGTATACCGGTTGCAATACGCAGTCGGAGTTGCTTCCCGGTGCTTGGTTCGTACTTGATCCGTCAAAGCCCCATATGCCAGGTTCTTTGCCATCTTCAATTATCTTTGTTTTGCATCTGAGCTGAGCGGTTGGTTTACTTCCGTCAAGCCAGATGTATTCAGCTTGGTAACTCACTGTTTACTCCTAAAGTCTAGACGTCAAAAGACGTTGTTGTTTATCCGTGTTGCAGTAATTCTTTGGCATTAACATTACACTACACGATGCCAAAAAATCGCCAACCTTACACGAGTCAATACTTGTATATTTTAGTTTCTGTATTATCTCATGAATGTGAACTCTGTGTAAACAAGTTTTGGTCGCATTCCGAAATCAGGAAAACCATTTGTCCGGTCAATACAGGAACCAATACCTGCTTATCCGGCTTTCTTAAAGGGATTTGTAGCGCTGAATCAGCTTTACTATCCGAGTATGGAGTCTATTCTTTGCCATATGTCTTCATCAAGCTCAGTAGTAATCTCAAGTGCAGTCATATTTTCTTTGATTTGCGAGGACTTGCTTGCTCCCGTAATTACGGTGGAGACGTTCTTGTTTCGAAGACAAAATGCTATTGCTAACTGGGAAAGTGACACTTTGGCATCCGCGGCAACTCCTAA
Source organism: Actinomycetes bacterium (assembly GCA_021829645.1). GTDB lineage: Bacteria > Actinomycetota > Acidimicrobiia > Acidimicrobiales > Bog-793 > JAJZMK01. The sequence goes on from JAKBPI010000006.1 coordinate 61,996, forward strand.
GAGCGAATCAACTTTTTCCATGGCAACCGGATCGTGTATTCGATCACGTAGCCACTCATAACCCGGCAGTGCCAGGCGGGAGTCATCGGGAATGCCTTTTTGATATTTTCCTGTTAAAAGACCTGATGCCAGAGGACTCCAAGTTGTCAGGCCAATACCGCGCTTTTCATAAAGAGAGGTAAATTCTTTTTCCACTTTGTCGCGCACGAGTAAGTTGTACTGAGGCTGTTCTACGACGGGAGCTCTCAAATGATGTCTTTCCGCTATCTGGAAAGCCTCCTCAATGGCTTCCGCCGGCCATTCGGAGGTACCCCAATAGAGCGCTTTGCCGGAAGTAACTATATCGTGCATGGCAAAAACGGTTTCTTCGACAGGTGTTTCCGGATCTGAACGATGGCAAAAAAGAATGTCTACGAAGTCAAGTTGCAGCCTTTCAAGGGATCCGTCTACGGCTTGCAAAAGGTATTTTCTATTAAGGGTATTTTTCATATTCACGCAGTCGTGTAAACCCCAAAAAACTTTTGTTGATAAAACGTAGCTATGCCTTGGCCATCCCAATTCTTTGATCGCAGCACCCATGATTTTTTCCGACTCTCCGGCCGAATAAGATTCGGCGTTGTCAAAAAAGTTAACTCCCATGTCGTAGGCTGTTTGAAGACATTCTTGGGCCGTATCGTTATGAAGTTGAGGTCCAAACGTAACCCACGAACCAAATGATAAAGCACTTACTTTTAAACCTGATTTACCAAGCCTTCTGTATTCCATGTTCTATGTTCCTCCCCTGTACTTAGATGAACTTGTCACAAAAGGCAGCCTCCCTTTTTAAAACTACCCTTTCATAAGTAGACAATTGACATATTTTTGTTGTTTTATGGATTTGCATCACATAAATTTCGGATAATGTGAATCCAATAAAGGCAATTTTCTTGAGTTTGTAGGCTATGTATTGGAAGACAAAAGCGTTTTACAGAATCCAGCTGCTGACAAGCAAAACTTGGGCGACATGGTGAATTTGGTAGATATCAGGGGAAACATTGTTTCTACGGCAACCAAATTAGACGCTCACCTGGGTGAAGGGCAGCTACATCTAGCTTTTTCAGTCTTTTTGTTTACAAAAAGCAGTAATAAAGTTGTGTTGCAAAAGCGGGCATCCAATAAGTACCACTTTCCCGGAAAGTGGGCCAATGCTTGTTGCAGTCATCCGAGACCAGGTGAAGAAGTTGTAGAGGCTGCACAAAGAAGATTGGGTGAAGAACTGGGTCTCAACACTTCCCTGCAGGAAATTGGGAATTTTATATATCGGGCAAGATGCGAACAATCCTCGTTTGTCGAATACGAATTCGACCATGTGATCATGGGTGTCGTGTCAGAAGAAGATTTATTGGAACTTAATCCAAGCAGAACGGAAATAGAAGATCTGGTTGTGGTAGAACCGGAGTCTTTATTGAAGGGGGAAATCTTTTCCGTCGAAAGAAGTCTAGTGCTCAAAAAAGAGTATCAAATTTCTTATAGTGATATTGCTCCTTGGGTACTTCCCGCTCTTTTGGTATGCGAAAAACGCATCAACATTCATTCTGCTTAAAGTTGCTTGACAACTAATGTTCGTCTATCTCCAATAGGATCTTTCCCAGTTTTTTACCATTTTTGAAATGGTAATATGCCCTCTCAACTTCTCTCAGTGGGAATGAGGAATCGATCATGATATCCAAGTCTTTATTAATTACCAGGGGTAAAAGGTATTGCCGTACATGCTCGGTTAAAAAGGCCTTTTCTTCAAGTGGTCTTGACCTCAACGTGGATCCAAATATAGCGACATGCTTTTTTAATAATTGAGACAGGTCAATTTCACAGCTCGTGCCCTCGAGAAGTCCTATGATAGCGATTCTGGCGCCTTTCTTGGCCATGGCGAGGTCTTTTGTGAGATGCGCTCCTGCTAGTAGCTCTAAAAAAATATCGTATTCTCGATACAGATGTTCCGTTTCTGGCGTGGATACAGTCAGTTGTGCGCCGTTTCGAAAAGCTGTTTGCAGTGAGTCGTGGGTATCTCTTTGAGACGATATGACATTTTTATGTCCTGTGAAGTATGCTTCAAAACGCTTTCTGGTGCTTTCGGTTTTTACGCTTGACGTAACTTGACATCCCCATGCGATTCCCAATTGAGTTGCCGCCATGCCCACTCCTCCGGCGGCTCCGGTTATAAGTAAGCTTTCGCCGGCTTTCAGACCCGCTTTTAGAACCAAGGCGTCATAGGCGGTAAAAAAAGCTTCGCTGAATCCTCCCGCTTTTTTACCCAATATGTCCGGAACAAGTAAGGCAGTAGCGGCATTGACCGACAGTTTTTCCGCATGTGCTCCGCCGGCAGTAAGACCCATTACTCTGTCACCTATTTTGAATTTGGTGACGTTCGCCCCCATTTTTTCTACAGTGCCGCAATATTCCAAACCGGGTATATCCTCTACGGTTCCCGGAGGCGGTGGGTAGTATCCCGCCACCTGTAAAATATCGGCAGCGTTTAGTCCTGCTGTTTCAACTTTCACCAAGATATCGTCTCCTGATATGGATGGTTCAGGAGCTTGGGCATATGTTATGGAGCTGTTCTCGATCAAAGCGGCATACATCAACAATAGAGGTTAGCACTTTTTGGAAATTTCTCAAATTCTTATCAGGGCTTTGTATGACGAATTTGTACTTATCCCTACGGGCTCATGATGTTATTTTTATAATTCTTATTACCATAGGTAAGGTTTCAATAAATCTATAACTCCGCTACGGTTCACCTGCCGCATACGCTCCGGGAGGTATCGGTGTATAACTTATCACGGTTCCTGCCTCTTCGGCTTGAATGGCTGTGTCCTTGCCATAAGGACCGCTTCCTGCATAAATGATAACGTGATAGACGTAACCGCCACTTGCGTAGAATATAAGATCACCGGGCTCCAGATTATTTAGCGAAACGCGAGTTGTATCCATATACTGTAACTCTGCTGAATGCGGTAGGATTACGCCGGACTGAGCCCATGCCCACATGGCAAGGCCAGAGCAGTCAAACCCCACACCTGGGGCTGCTCCACCCCAGATATATGGAACACCAATCTGGGATTCGGCAGCCTGCACGGCTTTTAGACCTGCCGAGAAGTTATCTACCGTCAGAATAGTATGTGTCAAAGTTGCTATAGGCTTGGTATGGCCAATGCTTTGATTGAGAGTCTCGCGGAAAGCATTTTGTGCGACTTTTGAGTTCTCTTCTTGAGTAACCATAGCAGCCAATTGTCCTTGGACAGAGCTATACTCTTGATCAAGTCGATTTGTTAGGCAGAGCGCACTGAGACGGGTCTTGTTTACTCTTTCAGTTGTGGAAACAGCTGATAAGCGTTCTTCGCCGAGTACCTTTAGACTGATACCTAATCTGTACTTAGCAATTTCTATATTTGTCATATACCCTTTTATGAGGTTATCCGCTGTTTCCATATAAGTGTTTTTCAAGGCTGCATCGGTGACAGCGCTGTTAGGAAGGGCAGACATTATTCCAGAGGATGTGGCGGAATCGTCTGTATATTCACTTATGGCAATTTGGCGTAAGTGGGATTCGGAATTTTGTATCTCTTGACGCTCTTTACCCAGTCTTAGCTTTGTATGAGTAATGTCAGACGTCAAAGTACTTAGTTTGATCTTATTTTCTAAGTACTCTTCATCGAGAATTTGAAGATGGGCTTGAGTAGTCGATATCTTGATGCTAAGAGACAGTGCCTTTTGGCGTAGCGTCTGCTGAGTGCCGCTACCCCAAGCGCTGTGTTGTATAAAGATCTGAAAGCTAGATATAAACATTAATAGTGTAATTATAATTTTGGCCGGAAGTTGTGCTTTTTGACTTGTCTTTGGCCGGGATATAGACAAGGTATACAATTTCGACTTCGGAGACAATCGTAAGTTCGTCATATCAAAATGAGGCTAGCCGTTACGGCATATGGGAAGCAAGGAGCTAACTTGATCTTCGATTATCTTTTGTCCCAACCTTGGTGGCAGTGTCACAATGCAGCGCTCCTCTTTTGGATGTTCGGATTCTTTTGGCGAAAGAAAGTGGTAATACCACAATCTTTGTGGCTGTATTTGAGGTGATGAGCTTTTTGCATAAGCTAAGCTCCGCTTAAAGGGCAAAATTTTTATAGTGTAAGGAGTAGTAAAAGTGGTAAATTCATTCCAAGATCATGGCGGAGACGAGGGCGATTTTAGGATCGAAACGGATTCCATGGGTGAAATTAGGGTCCCGATTCACAGTCACTGGGGAGCACAGACTGAAAGAGCGGTGCAGAATTTTCCGATTTCCGGACAAAGGGTCAATCTTGAAATAGTTTACGCGTTATCACTTATTAAAGCGTACGCAGCTGAGACCAACGCCAACTTGGGTATAGTCGAGCCTGATGTAGCTGATATGGTTACTCAAGTTGCCTTCGATATAGCAGACGGGAAATACGATAATGATTTCCCCATAGATGTTTTTCAAACAGGCTCAGGTACCTCGACCAATATGAATGTCAACGAAGTAATAGCCCATATCGCATCTGAGAGATTAAACAAAAAAGTCAAACCTAATGACGGGGTCAATGCTTCGCAGTCTTCAAACGACACTTTTCCGACGGCTATCCACTTGGCAACGGCCATCAATATCCAAAGCAGACTTTTGCCGGCTTTAACTCATCTGCAGGGTATTTTTGAAGAAAAAGCAAGTGAATTTGTAAGTGTTGTCAAGACAGGCAGGACGCACCTTATGGACGCCACGCCCGTTACCTTGGGACAAGAGTTTGGTGGGTATAGCGCTCAAATTGCCTACGCAGCAGAGAGGATCGCAGCTGTCATGCCGAGACTGTGTGAGTTGCCGCTTGGCGGGACGGCAGTAGGCACAGGTTTGAACGCTCCTAAAGGGTTTGCAGCTTCGGTCATAGCCCTACTGAAAGAGAAAACCGGGCTTCCATTGAGTGAAGCAAGAAATCACTTTGAAGCGCAGGGTTCAAGAGATGCTCTTGTCGAAACTTCAGGTGTACTGCGAACCATAGCCGTTTCTTTATATAAAATTGCCAACGATCTTAGATGGATGTCTTCTGGTCCCAAGTGTGGTTTGGGTGAGATTCATCTGCCGGATCTCCAACCGGGATCTTCTATTATGCCCGGTAAGGTAAACCCTGTTGTTCCGGAAGCAGTAGCTCAAGTAGTGGCACAAGTAATAGGTAACGACGCAGCGGTAGCTTTTGGGGGCTCCGCTGGAAACTTTGAATTAAATGTGATGCTGCCCGTCATAGGGAGAAATATTTTGGAATCGGTTGCTTTGCTGGCTTCTGTATCGACGGCTTTAGCCGATAAGTGTGTAAAAGGCATACAGGCTGATGAGAAAAAATGTTTGACCTATGCTCTCTCGTCGCCTTCGATTGTCACTTCTCTCAATCCATATCTTGGTTATGAAACAGCCGCCAAAGTTGTAAAAGAGTCTCTGGCAACGGATAAAGACATCAAAACAGTAATTTTGGAAAAGGGGCTCCTGGACGAAGCAACTTTGGCTAAGGCGCTGGATGTGTTAGAAATGACCAAAGGCGGCATTATCTAGTTTCTTAAGACGGATTCCCGCTATGCGTATCATTTGTGGTGGACTTACGGCGGCGAAGGGGTATTTTTCTTTTTATACGAGTTAAAATTATGCACAATATTAACGTTATGGCAAGGAAAAATGCGACGATGCTTTGTGTGAGATATTGAGGCCAGTAGGAGAGATATACGCGGGAAATCCCCTTTGGTAATTTCACTGCCAAATAGCCGCCTTCCTGATTATCAAAGTAGCGAAGAGGTAGGGTTTTCCTGTCTGAAGTCGCTGTCCACCCAGGTTCTCCGTCTATTTCCAATGTGGTCCAGCCCGCATGGGTCATTTTGATAATGATGGAAGCGGTATCCGTAGTCAGGTAGGTAAGTGATCGCATGATCGTATCTTTTTTGTCGGGTAGCAATGCACCGTTGCTACCAGGAATTTCGTATAGCTTTTCAGCACCGATGATGGCTATAAATTTAAATCCTTTGGGTGGACGCCGTGTAACAAGCTTTACCAATGCAGACTGTGCTGCGGTATTGTCCTGAATGAGTGCTGTAAGTTTTTGAGCCTCCTGTATCCCAAAAGCCATGGGTACTTGAGGGTTGATATTAAGCCCCAAGGCCACGGCTTTCAGGTAGTTATACATAAAGTAAGAATTATCAGCAGGAAAGGCTCGTGCCAGTAATGGTTGCTGAAGTTTCCACTCAATATCATCTATAATTCCTTCTATAAGTTGATTTTTAGCGTTAGGGGAAAGGGTCTGTAGTTCCGTTCGCAGTATCGTACGCAGTTTTGTCGAGGCGTCAGTGATGAGTCGAAGCGGTGGATGGAGAGGCTCTAGAACGTATGTAACGTCAAAAGCTTTTGCCTGTGCTAAGTTTTCGATATTGGGGGCAAAATTGGTCTGATCGCTGGTAAGTTCAAATTGTGCCAGGCCGGGAGCTGTTGAAACCTTAGTCCACTCTCTGTCTAACGCTCTGGGCGTAGTAGCGTCGTATCCGGCGAACTCTCTTATGCCGTATGCGGCATTTAATTCTGGGAAAATACCGAGTCCGGGAGCCTGCATCGGGGCATGGTTACCTCCCAAGCCAATAAGTGCTCCTTTGGTATCACCGATTAACGTTGAGATGGCACTATTTTGAGGAAGATAGGATGCCGACCATGTATTGATTTGAGCGCTTGCCAAGATGACGGCGCTACCTTCGGCAAGCAGCATAAAAATTATTGAGAAACCATACAATACTTTTTTGTTCCGATTGACAATTTTGAATCTTGTTTTTTCTGGAATAACTAAAATATAAAAAATCCCTGCTAAAAGAGGTAAAAGAGAGATATACATTCCTTCTAGTCGCAGACTTTTTTCGCTATTGGTAAGGGAGTTATTGAGGTAAGTTGAAATGAGCATGCCAAGCCACAAGCAGGAGACGGCAATTGTTATGATCCTATAACTATTCTGAGCAGAATGTGTCCTCATATCTTCCAAACCAATAGCGGCTAAGGTAATCAACAGCGGACACAGAAGGAGCAATCCGCGTCCGAAGGCAATAGTTTTGATGACGGGAAGAGTAACGGCTATGGAATGTATGGGAGCTATTCCGAATATCAGAAAGAATAGTACGATACTGGCAAGAACGATAGCCATCCTGTATTGATCTTGGAAGATTTTTTTTATAGCCGATAAAGCACCTATGAGGATAAGAGGGCCGACAAAAGCGGCCATTTCGTAGTAATTTATTGGACCGAACCATGATTGTGCGGAATTGGGAAGACCAAACCACATGGGATCGAGAAAACCAAGTAGGTCGCTCATGGGCAGTGTCGGCTGTACCGATCTTACGGCACTTACGCTTATGGATAAAGTTTTTAGGGCGGGTATCCAAGTAGGCGCAGAGAGCATCATCGCAAGCACCAGTGATATTGCGATAAATATCACTGATGTAACGTAATATCTATTTTCTGAAAGCAGCAACGACAATTTTTGCCAACGAGAAAAAAGAGGACTTTTATCTTCCTCGAGCGCCGAATAAGAAGCAACTGGTGAATTTGTCCTGTTGTGCAACAGTTGTGGGATTTGATAGATCGCCATGACGACGAAAAAAACCATGATGGCGATAGCTGTCAGTGCAATTACTTCAGGGAAACCTCCCGCTATCAAAAAAGCTATAACTACTACGGTATAGAGAGCGTGTTTTAGCGTTGGTTTGCGTAAGATCAAAATTATGCAAGCCAAAAACCAGCAGAACCATTCGGAAACGTTGGTTTGAGGCCATCCGGCCCACCCGGCAGTTGGTCCTGCCAGCTCTGCTGCTATACCAGCCAGTATCGACAAGTAAAAAGAAACACCCATGGTGCGTGTCAAAACATAACAGCCCATTCCTGTTACGATGATGCGCGTAATGACTATAGCTGTGTATGCAAGGTTGACGGGAAAGAGATAAGAGATAAGCGAAGGCAGATCAAACGGTGCCGACTGGAAGTTAGCTAATTCTGGCAGGCCAAGATCACTGTACGGATTCCATAAAGGCAGTTTTCCGCTATGAATAGCCTGATAGTTTATGTTAGCCCATGGAGCACCCTGTCTTGCTTGGTCCCCTGCTACGATGTTATGAACGACGGATGCCAGACTTTTGCCTATGCCTGCACGCAACGCTGTATCAAAAGTTCCAAACGTAAAACCATGGCTGAAAGCCGGATAACACCAAAGAAGTGCTGTGATGGTAAAAATTGTGAGAGGGAAAACAATTTGATTGAGACCATACTTCACGTATTTGATCAGTTCTAAGTTTTTTGTGAGCTTTGAGCGGTGTTCCACAGCAATTCCTACTTGTGCTAGTCAGGTGCTTTGCTTGAGCACAGATAGATATAATCTAATGCAGCCGTATGCTATAAGCACGCACTTTATGGGAATCTTGTCATAAGCAAATTAAGTTGTCGGACTATGGTATGCCTTTACTGATTTTTAGTATAAAATCAGGTGCGGAATTCATTTTCTATCTAATAATGCTGCGATTTAGGCTACACACGCCCAGATTGCTTCCTCTTGATGTAGTATCACCCTGACTGCTCTGATGGGTTATCTGAAACGTCTTGGGAGCTTATTGACGCATATCCCCAGTTGATATCAGCCGTTGATACAGAGTTCACAGCCGTTTGGTCTGATAAGGCTCTGATGGAGAAGAAAATTTTGAGTTGGTCGGACAACATCATCAATATGGGATGTAAAATTCAATAACTCGAATTTACCGTGTTTTTAGGAGTTATATTTGACATCTAAACCACGTCTATAGCAGCTATAAGGGTACAGATGGTATCCATGACATATAATCTGATACGATTCCCTAAGCAGAATACAAATATTACGAGATTAGATGTAGTTTCTTACTTTTTGCGAACGGAGTATCCTGATGAATGGCATGTCTTAAGTAACTATAGTAAAAAATAGTAACTTAAACATTAAATAAGCATAATATATATAAGCTATAGATGTATTCTAGTTGATGAGTTGTGATATTCTAATCAAAATAAAGTTTTAATCCACAGTCTTCATACAATAGAAATACAATAGAAATATAAAGGGCAAACAAAGCGTCTATAAAACTTTAGAGGGGAACAGTAAAGTATGAAATATATACTGCAAAGGTTGGGTTTTTATATAGCAGCAGCCTTCGTAGCGCTTGTTATAAATTTTGCCATTCCTCATCTTATGCCAGGAAACCCTGTTGAGGCTGCTTTGGTAAAGCTCACACAGGGCGGCGGAACCGTTACGCCGCAAACTATTTGTGCTATAGCTAAGCAGACAAGCACTTATATACCGCATTGCGGTGTTCAAAAAGTCTCGATTATGAGCCAGTTTTGGCATTACGTAGTGAACTTAGCTCATGGCAATCTCGGATACTCTACGAGTAAAAATCTGACAGTAGATGCCGTAATAGTTCAAGTTATGCCGTGGACCTTATTACTGGTTGGCTTTTCAACGCTAATAGCCTTTGTACTTGGTACCGTAATAGGTATTATAGCTGCTTGGCGTAGGGGTAGCATGTTGGATAGTTCCCTCCCCGTTCTTTCCTTCTTCCAAGGAATACCTTATTTTATTTTGGCACTTTTGCTTCAGTACTTTTTTACTGTAAAGTGGCAGTTCTTACCAATAGGCCAAGGCGAGTCAAGTAATGTTGTGCAGGGGTGGAATTGGCCGTTCATAGCTTCGGCTCTTGAGCACTCAATATTACCGGCAGTAACATTGGTTTTGGCCAGTATGGCGGGATGGTCAGTTGGGATGCGTAATGTCATGATAACTACAGTCAGCGAAGAGTATGTACTCGCGGCCCAAGCGAAAGGTCTTTCCAACTGGAGAATTGTGACTACATACGCGGCTAGGAATGCCATTTTGCCGAATATAGCCGGACTGGCGAACGCTCTTGGTCTAGTTGTCTCCGGTGTAATCATCATGGAGGTAGTATTCTCCTATCCGGGTGCTGGTAATATGATGTTCAATGCAGTCTCGCAGGATGACTATTCCTTAGTATCCGGCTTATTCTTGTGCATCTCGGCGGCAGTTCTGCTTGCTAATTTTATTGCAGATGGTATATATGTTATTCTTGATCCCAGAATCAGAAAAAGGGCGGCTTACTAAATGAGTACACAAATAGTGCCTTCGGCAAATATTGACAATACGGCAGCAAATGCTCTGAAGCCTGATTTCAACATAGGGAAAGTATCAAGATTTAGGCGATTCATCAAAGCTTACGGAGCATCGCCAACTAAGTTCAAAATTGGTCTTGGGATTATAATATTTTTTGTATTAGTTTCGATCATAGGTCCATTTGTAAGGCCCTACAACCCAAATGCTAACCTAAATAACCCCATACCCAATGCCGCTCCATCGTCAAATCACTTGCTTGGTACTGACTACCAAGGGGAAGATGTATTATCAGAGTTGCTTGTGGGGACAGGTCCCACTATATTGCTTGGGCTGATAGTTGGTACGATATCCACTTTGGTGTCCATAATAATAGGTCTTCTTGCCGGTTATTACGGTGGTCCTGCAGATCAACTGATATCACTCTTTACAAATATCATTTTGATTATTCCAGCTCTACCGCTTCTAATAGTGATTTTGGGGCTTTTACAAGGTCAAGGAGGGATCTTGCTGATGGCTCTTGTGCTAAGTGCCCTGAGCTGGGCATGGGGTGCAAAAGCTATTCGCGCTCAGACCCTTTCATTACGTAACCAAGACTTTGTGTCGGCAGCAAGAGAAACCGGTGAAAGCAACTTTAGAATTATGGTTGTTGAGATTTTGCCGAGAATGGTGAGCTTGGTTGCTTCGAGTTTTATTTTTACCGTTCTCTATGCGATTACGGCATCTGTTGGCTTGATGTATTTGGGTTTGGGGCTAGGCGGTGCTGCCAGTACCAGTCTTGGTGGTATTCTGTTCAACGCCAATAACAACGATGCTACGTTGGGCGGTGAAATTTGGGAATATATGCCGCCGGCTCTTATTGTAGCCGTTTTTGGTATGGGGCTTGTACTTATGAACTATGGTCTTGACGAAATAGGAAACCCACGATTGAAAGATGCTAATAGACTTGGTAAGATTGGAAAGAAGGCTATGCGTCCTTCAGATCCAACTCCTGTACTCACTTTATCGGCCACTAATGGAAAAAGAAGTTTTTGGTCTGACATCAGATCTAAAGACCCCTTGACTCTTGTAAAGTTTCCTTCTGATTCCAAAGGATAAGGATGCAAAAATTATTTACTAACATATTTACTACCAAAAAAAGTAAAAATCTTCTTTTGGAAATGTCGTCATCTGATCAGGTGGATCCTAATGCATCAGTCCTGTCGATAGAAAATTTTTCTATAGCCTATAGATCTGAAAGTGGTGATGTGAAAGCCACTGATCATGTTTCCTTAGATCTCAAGCGTTCAGAAATTCTAGGTTTAGCGGGTGAAAGCGGATCGGGAAAATCCACGCTTGCGTATGGTGCGTGCAGACTTCTTCGGTCTCCGGCAATAATCACAGGCGGTAAAGTTACCTATAGAGGCAGAAGAGCTCCTAAAGATGGTGTAGAAATCACAGCCTTGAATGCTAAGCAGCTAAAGCAATTGCGATGGAGAGAAATATCAATTGTTTTCCAAAGTGCTATGAATTCCTTGAACCCTGTTATAACAGTGGGCGACCAATTGGATGATGCAATTAGAGCACATCTTCCCATGGGCTCAGCTGCACGAAAAGAGAAAGCCGGTCTGCTCCTTGATCTGGCAGGAATCCCACGTCAACGTTTATCCAGTTATCCTCATGAATTATCTGGTGGCATGCGCCAAAGGGTAATGATAGCGATGGCACTTGCGGTTGACCCTGAAATTGTCATTATGGACGAGCCTACTACGGCCTTGGACGTTGTAGTGCAACGTGAAATTCTTACACAGATTATAGAAATTAAAAATCAACTAAACTTTTCTATTATATTTATTACCCACGATCTTTCTTTGCTATTGGAACTCGCAGATAGAATAGCTATTATGTATGCCGGAAAATTACTTGAAGTGGGGTCAGCAAAAGATCTTCACTACAAGACAGCCCATCCATATACGGAAGGTTTGTTAGGATCATTCCCCTCTTTGACCGGTCCTAAAAAGGCTTTGGCAGGTATTCCAGGCTCTCCGCCGGACTTGCGCACATTATCAACGGGATGTCCTTTTTTCCAACGCTGCAGACACAGTTCCTCAGCATGTAAATCTATAACTAACGATCTGATAAATGTCTCAAAAGAAGTCGAAGTGCTACATTTGACAGCCTGTCCTTTTCACCCTGACCCTGGTTCTGATAAAAGATGGAAAGCTCCTGACCTTGTAGACAGTACAGTTAATTTTCAGGCACACGCTGCCGGGGAGCAAGATGCCAGCCAGAAGGGTTTCGTGCTATGAGTGATCTATCTTTTCCTACAGATACGAATCAGCAGATGTCGCCTAATACCCAACTGGGCTATTCTGCTTTATCCTACCAAGGCGATTTTGTCTCTGCTGCTTCATCTAGAGGACGTCTAGTTTTAGAAGCCAAAAATCTAACAAAAGTTTATAAATTAGGCTTTCCGTCTAAAGATTATATATCTGCTGTAAGAAATGCCAATATTGCTTTATATGAAAAGTCAGTTGTAGCCCTTGTTGGTGAAAGCGGATCAGGGAAGTCTACAATTGCTAGTTTGTTGGCAGGGCAGATTCCAAAAACCAGTGGTGAGATTGTCCTGAACGGCAATTCCGTGAATGTCAAATCTAATAGAAAGTTTCGTGCTTACAAAAGTGAAGTGCAAATGGTATTCCAAGATCCATTTGCATCACTGAATTCTATCCATAAAGTTAGACATCATTTAAAGAGACCTATTTCAATCCATCAGCCGCATTTAAAAAAGTCTGCTGTCGAAAAAGAGATCTACTCTTTGTTGCATCAAGTCAGATTACTGCCCGCAGATCAATTTATTGATAAGTTTCCTTATGAGCTTTCTGGTGGGCAAAGGCAAAGAGTGGCAATAGCGCGCTCTCTTGCGGCTAGACCAAAAGTCCTTCTCGCCGACGAGCCAGTATCAATGTTGGACGTATCTATCCGACTTGAAGTGTTGAGCTTGATAGATGACTTGAGAGATAGATTTAATCTTGCAGTGCTTTATGTAACCCATGATATCGCCTCAGCGCGTTATTTTGCTGATGAGACAGTAGTGATTTATGGTGGAGATATCGTTGAAAGAGGACCCTCTGAGGATGTTACGCAAAATCCAGCCCATCCCTATACTCAGCTACTTGTAAGTGCAGCACCAAATCCGGATGATTTGGGTGGTAGCATTCGAAATGCAAAGCTTACCGCAGGGACAACAAAGCCAAGGCAAACAGAAAGCGCTCTTACCTCAGGTATTGGGTGCCGATTTACACCAAGATGTCCTTTTGCCGACAGGAAGTGTGAAGAGCAATTCCCGCCACTTGTCACCATATCTGAAAATAGGCAGGTTGCCTGTTGGCATATTGAGCAGTCTTTACCCAATGTATCTTTCAAGAAAATCTCCCCTAAGTCGCAATCTACAGCAGAGATAACTCTTCAGGGTGCACATTCTGCTTTTGGGAGTGAGCATACAGGCAGTAATCATATTTCGCATAATGTGTCCGATCAGTTTGATACTGACGGGCATAGCAAAACATCTCAACCGGCAGTGCCAGAAAGGGATTCAGAGGACGGCACCGTCGCATGAGAAAAAAGTCTATCTTAGATAGGCAAAAACCAATGTAAGTTCCAGAAATGATCTTGCATTATAATATAAACCCGCAGCATAACAAAAAGAAAGAGGTACAACATGAACCGTATCTTCAAAGAAATCCAAGCCAGGAAAGCCGTTACCGCTACGGTAATGGCAACAGCGCTTGGTGTGACAGGTGTAGCAGGCGGTCTTGCCGCTGCGTCTGCCAGCCAAACCAAGTCAGCAACACCTCCACCGTTGGTTATGGAATCAAGCCAAGAGTCAAGCGTCAACCAGACGTTTAACCCATTCCAATCTAACTCAGCATCTACTACTCTGGGTATGAACTCTCTTATCTACGAGCCGCTGATTCAATTTGACCCTGCCAACACCAAGATAGTATACCCATGGCTTGCTACTGCCTGGAAGTGGGGTAACGGTGGTAGGTCCATCACCTTCACCATTAGAAGCGGTGTACAGTGGAGCAACGGATCACCTTTCTCGGCTGCTGACGTTGCTTACACTTACAACTTGCTTAAGTCAACTCCAGCTCTGAACACATCAGGTCTTCCTTTGACTGGCGTTAGCCAGTCCGGCGACTCAGTGACGCTAAGCTTCTCCACACCACAGTATGACAACCTCCAGGCCATTGCCAGTGTTTACATTGTGCCTCAGTCAATCTGGTCAAAAATAAGCGACCCCGCTACTTACACCGATGCTGCCCCTGTAGGTACAGGACCATTTGTTTTCTCTAACTACAATGCATCCGGTATTACACTTACAGCAAACCCACACTACTGGCAGGCAAACCATGTACCAGAAGTTATTTTCCCGACATACGCCTCCAGCTCAGCCGCTGAAAGTGCTCTGCTAAACGGCACTGCCACTTGGGAAGGTAACTTTATTCCGGGTATTCAGCAGTCATTTGGTAACACCAGCAAGAATCACCTGCTGTATTTTGCTCCGGTCAACACCAACTCCTTCTTCCCGAACTTGCACAAGTTCCCGACGAACCAGTTGGCAGTCCGTAAGGCAATCAGCTTGGGAATCAACAGAACTCTTATTGGTAAGATAGGTGAGTCTGGTCTTGAAGCTCCTGTTACTAATGCCAGCGGTCTAACACTGCCCGCATTCACACAGTACCTAACACCAGCTGCTAAGAAGTTTACAGAGAATGTTACCCCAGAGGTAGCTGCTGCCAGAAAGGTATTAGAGAAGGCCGGTTGGAAGCTCAAGGGTCACTTCTTCTACAAGGGTGGCAAAGAACTGACACTCCAAATATCTGACCCCTCCAACTACTCTGACTACTACTCAGACGACGGACTAGCTGTCAGAGAACTGCGTGCCGTAGGCTTCAATGCTATTCTTGTTGGAGACTCCGACAACGGTTGGTATGCAGACATAGCAGACGGTGGCTTTGAGTTGACACAGCACTGGTCACTTACTTCGATTAACCCCTACAACCTTTACCACAACTGGTTGGCTGCAAACGTCAGCTCTTCCGCCGGTAACTTCGAGCAATTGAGGAACCCCGCAGTAGACAAGATGCTGAATGCTGTAGCTGCTCAGTCGACTACCGCAGGCGAAGCAAAAGCCCTTCTGCCAATTGAGAAGTTTGTGGCTACTGACTACCCGGTTATCCCGACAGTGTACGGTGCTGCTTTCATGGAAGCCAACTCCACCAACTACACGAACTGGCCTAGCGCTAAGAACACCTACGAGTCAGGTTCTCCAAACGCTCCAACGAATGAGGTAGTTGTTCTTCACCTTCAGCCAGTTGGCTAATCGGAAAATTTGATGTTCTAGGTTTTTACCTAAAACATGTAGTCTAAGGCAAAGCCCGGGAAAATATTTTCCCGGGCTTTGCCTTGTGTTGGCGGTGAAAATTGTTGCCTGTTTCCTCAAATTAGAAGCGGTATAATATTTTTGCAATACTCCAATTCCTAAGATAAGAATAGGGCAGAAGGGGCTTTCTGTGTTCATCTTTATGTGGTGTAAAGATTTTGTTTGTCTAGGAAAGTGTTATATTTTTTATTAAGTGTGATCTGAGTACCAATTCAGTCTTTAGGTGATTTGTTGACCAAATTTACTCGCAGATTTTTATTTAAGGAACTTTTGGTGCTGTATTCTAAAAGTAAAGTATTTTTCTGGTTTGGGGGATAATTTTTATGTCTACATTGTACAGCTCATCTAAGGATAGTAAAAGAATCGTAAAAATCGTTTCGTCTCCTTTAAGTGCTTCTCGGAAGGCAATAGAGGCGGTTCGTCATGGGAAAAATGCCATGAAAGCCTTACTGTTGATATCAGTTTTTTCCTTAATTGTCAGTGCTTGCAGCAGCAGCAGTACGAGTAGTTCTTTGTCGCCTGCCGAAAGAGCTGTTTCAATGGCATGGGTGAGCTCGGGTGCCGTATTTATAGTTGCCGGCGGGGTAACGCAACCTACACAGGTTAATTTTCCAACCTATGCAGTTCCTGTTCCAAGTGATGTTGCGGTGTCCGCATCTGGACACTATGCAACTTTTTTAACTCCGCGTCCATCAGGACCCGGTGACATTGCCTGGGTCTATGATTCCGGTACGCGTCATTTGCAAGAGATACATTGTGGAGCATTGACATGTGGTGTACCTGGATTTGCCGGTGATGTCTTTGTGGGTGAGACGTCAAAGTCCAACGGATTGGTATCCCATTTAATATTACTACCGCCAGGTAATCCCATACCGATACGAGTGACCCTTTCAACGTACCCAAAGGTCATCCCTGGATCTGGTAATGAATCAATTGCTGCTACTGCACAAAATAAGGCAAAAATTTTGGGCTTGTCAGAGGCTGGTCCTATCGAATCAGTTCCTCTTAAAAATGCATCAGGTGCTCTTTCCGGGAAATATGCCCTCTTTTTGTTGAATACAGACGGTGTCGTACAACCTTTTGGTGTCGTGAGCGAAGTTCCGAAATACGATGTAAGCCAACCGAATACAAAGTTTGTAGCTATCTTGCTCGGCAAAGCCGCTAATCAGAAAGTTGAGATAGTCAACGTTAGCACCGGCAAAGTCAAAATGCTTGTGAGTGGTCTTGCTGGCCTTACGGTACAAACCATTTTTTCTGCTAATTCCAATTGGTATCTTGTAGGTAAAGCCAGTTTTGCCTGTACTGTTTGTGCTCATGCAAAGTCCGGGAGTGAGGTTGTACTGGAATTAAAACATACAAATTGGTCTGCTATTAAATCTGGCACCATAACAGACGGTCCTTTTGACGTAGGCTTCTCAGGGGCATCAGGCGATGCTTTCATAAAGTCAGGTAAATTGGAAACAGTTGCTCCACTCGGCGATATTTCATTTTCCTCTTAATCTTTGTGGAAAGATTATTGTCCCCATAGTGCCGTTGACTACTTGTGGAGTCACCTAACCAACTATGGCGATGAAATCACTGCAGTCTTAGGCAGCAAAGACTTTGTTGAAGCTAACATGCACAGACATTAAAACCTGTGAAAAAGCATAAATTACCACAAGTGGCTCAATTATTAAGTCACCGAGAAAAGTATTTTGCTCACAAAGTGAGTACGGCATATACCGGGTTAATTTGTCACCAAAGTGAGGTAATAAAAGTTTTTTCTAGCGTAGATTCTCTGTCGGCGTAATTGACTTTTAGATGTAAATGTTTCACCATTGGCAAACGAAAGCAAATGGAAAAAAATAAGTTACTGTAAAATTTTCAAAACTTATACATCTAAAAGTAATAGTCTAAACACTTATAGTGACAGACAATTACTGTGAGTGGTATTGTTTCTCACGGAAAGTAATACCTGATCAAAAGGTATATTTTTTATTGACATGCCTATTTTCCTTCCTTATTATGTACTTAGTGAAATAGATAAGTTAAGCGCTGGGGGAAGTGCAAAGGAGGGGAGTAGTTTATTAGCACAGCGCTTTGGTAGCTGAATCGG